>JBGCDH010000067.1:0-18205 GCA_045105235.1 Planctomycetota bacterium
CACCGTCGCGCTCACCAAACTCGTGAACCACCAGAATGCTCGGATGCGTCAGCGATGCGAGCGCCCGCGCCTCGCGGAGAAAGCGCTCGCCGAACTCGGGTTCGCGGACCAGCTCCGGCGCCAGCACCTTGATGGCGACCGGGCGCTGCAGCGACACCTGCGTGGCCCGGTAGACGGCCCCCATGCCGCCGCGGCCGATCAGCTCGTGGATTTCGTAGCCGGGAAAACGAGCCGCCAGCTGTTCGACGCCGATCGGCTCCGCCGGCGCGCCATTGCCAGAGCTCTGGCTGGAGCTGTCGGCCATGGCCTGGCGCAGCAGGCCCTGGTGGTCCGGGAGGTCTCGTTTGGGATCGTGCATGGCGCGGATGAAGCAGCGCGCTCGCGACGTTACGCGACGAATCGATTTTTCGTCGCAGCGCTCCGCGAGCAGGGAGCCACAAACCTAGGCCCGCAGGGCCCGCAGCAGCTCCGCGAGTTCGGCTTGTTCGCTTTCTGCGGGTAGCCCCGGTGCTGCGGTGCCGCTGCCGCTGCCGCCAACCGGATCCGCCAAGGTATCGCGAACTTCGCGTATCAGCCGATCGCGGAAGCGGCGGCGCAACCGATGCGCCGCAACGCGCAGCGCCCCCTCGCTGGTGCCGATTTCCGCCGCCGCTTCGGCCCAGCTCCGCGCGGGGTTTTCGCCGGATAGCACCGGCTCCACCAGCGCAAAGATGACGCCGCGACCGGCGGCCTGCTCTTCGCTACGAAGTTGGTCCAAGGCACTCTCAATGGTCGCTTGGGCCCAACGGCGCTCGAACAGCGCATCGGCATCGAGACGATCCACAGGTTCGACGATGCGACGCTGCTCTTCGCGGTCGGTATCCAAGCTTCCCGCATCGAGCGAAACAACCTGACGGCCCCCGCCGCGCTTTTTCGCGCGCTCACGATCGCGTTCGTTGTGCAGCCAGTTGCGGGCGCAGCTTCGCAGCCACGAACGAAAGCGGCCACGCTCACGATCCGGCCGATCAAAATCACCGCGCTCCAGCAGCGCGGCAAACAGCCCCTGCGTCAAATCGCCAGCGCGCTCCGGCTCGTGCCCTTCGGCGCGGTAGAGCGCGTAGACCGCCGGCCAATAGATGCGACACAGTTCGTCCAACGCCTTGGCGGCCTCCCCATGGCCCGCCGCCGCACCGCGCGCACGTGCAACCAGGCTCCAGCGAGTTGTGTGAAAGGCCATGCTGGCAGTCTACGCCAGCAGGTCACGACTTATGAGTTCTGTGTATGCTCGTGCGCATGCGCGCACTGATTGTCTTGGTAGGGCTTGCCGTCCTCACCTTGCTCGCGCTGCTGTTTGCGACGGTGCCGACCGACACTCCGTCTATGCGCTCCGCCGATGCAAAGCGGATCGCGCCGCCCTCCGATGCAGGCGGCCTGGATCGCAACTCCGCCCCGTCCGCCGCACCCGAAACCGCGGCGACAGGGCCCGCGACCAGCCAGCGCCATCGAGCAAAGGGATCTGCATGGGTCGACGTGCAGGTTGTCGATGAGCAGGGTGCCACCGTGCCCGGGGCCACGGTGATGTGGTACGACGAACGCGGGCTAGGCAAATCGCAGGTCAGGCCACGCCAGCAACGGGAGCTGCCGCTCACGCCGGAAGCCATAGCCGAGCAATACGGCTACCGCACGACGGCAGACGCGGACGGGCGCGCTACGGTCACACTGGCACAGAGCACTTGGCTCCTAGGCAAAGCGAAAGGGCTCCGCGGTCAGCTAGAGCTACGGAACGACACGCCTGCGGCAGCCGGCTACGGCTATCGACTGCTGCTGACGCGCGATCCCGTTCTGCGGGTCCAAGTGCTGGATCCCGCCGGGCGCGGCTGCCCGGATGTTGCCGTGGTTCTCGCGGCACGCGTCGAGCCCAACGTGGATCTCGACGTGGGAGAAGATCAGCCGGTTGCGCACACCAATGCCCAGGGCTTCGCCATCCTTCGAAACCTGTCGCGGGTGCGCGAACTTGTCGAAGCGGATCAAGAGAACACGGCACTCGGCATCCGCTACTTCGTCCACATCCAGCTGCCCGGATACGCGGCTCCGGCGGTCCGCGTTCCGTCCCTGCGCGCCCCGCCGACCGAGCCGGTCATCCTGCGGATGCCGGCGACGGGTCGCGTGCGGATCCGCCTTGCCGACGTGCCTGCGGGCTTCGCGGCCGCCGCCGCTGCCATCGCTATCGACCTGCATGGTTCCCATCACGACGGAGGTGCGCGCTCGCATCCACGGCCGGACGGCTGGGTCGTTTTTGAGCAAGTGCCAATCGGGCAGGAACTGGTCGCAGCTGGTCTGGGGCGACGCATCACCTTCTTCGGCCCGACGCAAGCCGGGCAAACCGTCGACGCCGTGCTGCCTGCGGATCCCGAAGAGATCACGATGCGGATGCGCCTGGTGGACGAGCATGGACAGCCGATCGCGAGGGAGTCGATCCGGCTGGAAGCGCGTGGCGACGGCCTGCGGTGCGCGCAAACCATCCAGACCGACAGCTCGGGATACGCATGGTTCGCAGCCGGCCGAATCGGTCGCACGACTGCGGCGCCATCGCTGCAGTCAGGAGAACTATTCTGCATCGACAGCACGAGCACGCGCGGCTTCGCCACGCTGCCACCACGCGCGCTGCACGCCGGCTGCAACGACCTCGGCGAGGTCGTGTTTGGCGATCGGCCCCTGATGGCGGCCGGACGCATGATGGACGAGCGTGCGGATGGCGCGATCCAGCCCGCTCAACCGCCCATTTGGGTCCATCTGGAGCGACGTGACGAAAGAGGCCGGGGCCGCTGGCATGCCTGCTCTGCCCACACGAGCACGGTGACCGACGACGGCGACTTTCGTGTGCTGGCACGCGCGATCAAAGGCGCTCGCTATCGACTTCGCGTGGATGGCCCAAACGTGCCGCAAGCACAGCTCGTCGAGATCACGCCCGGCAGCGACGACATCGTCGTCCGCATACCCCGAGGCCATCCGGCGACCGCGAGCCTGTGGCTGCCGTATGGCGCCGACTACCGCTATCTCAGGTGCCGCTTGCTGCCCGCGACGCCGACCGCCGCAAACGCCACGAGCAACGCTCCGCCTCCAGAGACACTGCTCACCCATCCCGTTCACATTGCCGGCGAACGGTACGAAGCGCGCTGGCCGGCAGCTCCCGCCGGTCGCTACCACGTCTCGCTCGAGCTCTGGGGACGACAGCAGCCGCTGCGCGTGATCGAAAACGTGGTTGTGCCGGCGCCGGCGCCGCGCGGCGGCGATCCGCGCCTCGCCGATATCGACCTTCGCGACGAGGTGCAGTGCATCACGGTTCGGTTCGCCGACGCGCTCGGCAAGCCGCTGCCGGTGAAAGGGCTATTGGCATACGAGCAACCCAGCCAAAGCGACCTCTCGCTTGCGTACGTGGTGCATGGCCCGAGTGTTTGCCTACCGGTGCCGCGCGGCCTGCGTCAGCTGCGGGCGTTGATCCAAGGCCATCCCCCCACTCCCATACGGATCGAGCCAGACCGTGGACGCAGCCAGCCCATCACGGTGCGCCTGCACGACTGGCCCACCGTGGCGGTGCGCGTGTCCTCGCCAGCAGACGTGCCAAGCGACCTGCAATTTGCCGTAGCGATTGCTCCCAGCGAGCGGGAGCGCGGCCACTACCAAACGCTGGAACGACGCATCGCGGTCGGAGACGTTCTCCACCGTTCCTGGACCGCCAGGGTCGCGGACGGCCTTGCGACGCTGCCGCTGAAAGGCCGCAGCACGCTTCGACTCTTCCTTCAGCGCCGGATAGGAAACCTGTCGCTGCCGCGGCCAAGCCAGAACCGCGTTGAACTGGCGGCCCAGCCGAAGTGGATCGAACCCGGCACCAATGCCGTGACGCTGCGGATCTCCGAAGCCGACCTCAAACAGGCTCTGGCGACGATTGCGGGGCGGAGAAGATAGGCGACCAAATCCGCCATCGGCGCCCGCACAAGCCGCGGACCGTCGCCGCTACCTCTTCTTCGCGATCTTCAGCTTGTCGAGCTTGGCGCGCGTCTTGATCGACTCTTCGCTGCGCGTCAGGTTCTTGCTGATGGCCCGTAGGCCCATGCCTTTGGCGATGAGCTGGTGGAGTTTGGCGATCTCGCTGGCGGTCCACGCCTGCCGGTGTCGTTCGAAGCGTTCCTTCATGATGGTCTGATCTGCAGAGTGTAGCAGCGCGTGCTCCCGATACTCGCACCGGCTCGAACCGGTCGTCGCGAACGCCCCCGCCAGGATGGCACAAGCGGATGGCGTGAGGGGCTTGCACGCACGGCACGGATTGCTAGGGTGCCCGACCTCGGAGCACAACATGATCGCCATCTGCACAATTGTTCGCAGGCCCCGGAGGGGGCGCTGCGCGTGATCACCGGCCTCTGGCCGGATCTAGGCTGAGCTCCAGCCGGGGCCGAACCCGACGTTCGTTTCCTAGCTTCTTTCTCGCATGCACGACTCCTGCCGAGCATCTCGGCGGCCGAGGTCGTGCACCGAGACCCTTTGGGCGTGCCCCGTTCGGCACGTCTCTGTGCAGATGTCATCTTCATTCGGTTCCGGTCGCGACGCGGCCGACCACGGAGGGCAGCCTGATGCCAAGGCCCTCCAACTCTGTTCCCAAATCGAGGACGCGCTCACCTTCGCGCTGAGCGATGCCATCGACCCGGTCCTGATGGACCTAGAAGTGGCCGCCGTCCGCCCCCAAGGCGTTGGCGTGGGCCAGCTTGTTGTGCTGATCGTCGACCCGCTGCGACGCGATGCGTCGCTTGTTCTTGCAGCTCTCGAACGCGCCCGTGGCTACCTCCGTACCGAAGTAGCCGCCGAGGTTCGTCGGAGCCGCGTGCCGCAGCTGTCGTTTTCGCTGCTGCCTTCGCATGGAGATCTCCATGAGTAAGGCTGTCTACAGGCAATGGCTGTGCGAGCCGCTACCCGCCGAGGTGCGGGTCGCGCTCGCGCGGCTGCAGCGATTCCCGGACGTGCGCCACCTCGCCGTCATGCCGGACGTGCACCTTGCCCGCGACGTCTGCATCGGCACGGTCCTCGGCACAAGCGCCACGATCTACCCGCAGGCGGTCGGCGGCGACATCGGCTGCGGCATGGCCACGGTGCGCCTGCGCGGGCTGTCGCTCGACGCACGTTCGGATGCGGCGGCCGCCAGGGTGCTCGGCGCGCTGCGGCATCGAGTGCCGGTGCTGCGACACGCAGATCCGCGCCCGATGCCGGAAGCACTCACAGCGGCGCTTGCGACGCTGTCGCCCCGCGTCGCCACGCGCCGGCTGCTGCGCGATCTGGCCGTCGAATTTGGCACCGTAGGCCGCGGCAACCACTTCGTGGAGCTACAGAGATCCGACGACGACGAAGAGGACTGCATCTGGCTGCTGGTGCATACCGGCTCGCGCGCCCTGGGCCCGGCCGTACGCGCACGCTGGATCGGTGCGACCCCCGGCCTGGTGGCGTTGCCTGTCGCAGGCGGCGACGGCGGAGACGGCGACGCTGCGCGCTACCTGCGGGATCACGATACGGCGATCGCCTTTGCAGCAGCCAATCGTCGCGCCTGCATCGACGGCGTGCTCGGCGTCCTGCAGCAACAGCTGGGAATCGACTGCGCGCCCGATCCATCGACGTTCGTCGATGTCGTGCACAACTTCGTCCGGCGGGAGCGACACGGCAGCGAAGAGCTGTGGGTGCATCGCAAAGGGGCGGCATCCGCAGCCCTAGGCGAACCAGGCATCGTGCCTGGCTCGATGGGCACGGCGACCGTTCACACGGTGGGACGCGGTGTTGCCGCCTCGCTGTCGTCCTGCTCCCACGGCGCCGGTCGACGGCTTGCCCGCGGCGAGGCCAAGCGCCGCATCTCGCCCGAACGTATGGCACGCGAACTCAGGGGCGTGCACTACGACCGTCGTTTGGCCGCGCGCATCCGCGACGAAGCGCCAAGCGCCTACAAGGACCTGCGCGCCGTCTTGCGGGCGCAGCGAGATCTCATCGGCGTGCGTCGCTGGCTGCGTCCGGTGCTGGTGCACAAAGGCGCCTGAAGGAAGCCCCCCCACGACGGCGAAACCCTCGGCGGGTGGACGGGTCCGGGTTCGCAAAACTCGCTACCGCTCGCCAAACAGCCGGCACTTGCCGGCGCGGACCGCATGCGCTGGCGGCACCAACGGACTCCAACGCCAAGCGGAAGCCGCGGAGAGATTTTGAGTGACGCCCGGTCCGCAATACCGCCGAACTCCCTGTCGCGCAACCGCACGGCCTCCCACCCAGTCTCCGCAGCAACACTCCACTATGACCAGACCCAACGGACTACACATCGCGTGCGGCGCCCTTCTCAGCGCCGCCATCGCCGCCCAAGACTTCGTTCCGGCTCCGTTCCTGAGCACGAACCAGAGCTTCGCCGGCGCCTCGTACTACCGCCATGATTTCAACGGCAACGGCATCGACGACCTGATCATCGAAGTCAGCTTTGGCTTCAATGAGGGCATCTACCTCATGCTGGACCCTGACCTGACGTCGCCGAATGCGAACGTATCAAGCGGGTTCTTGGCGTCCCAGCTGTCGCTCTTCGGCGGCCAGCCGCAGATCATGGGCTTCGCCGACATGAACGCCGATGGGCTCGATGACATCGTGATGGAGTTTGAATCGTTCGGCGCCCCCATTGGCGTCTACTACATTCCCGGTGACGGAATGGGTGGTTTCGGCTCGGCCGTCCTGCTCGCAAGTTCGGGCAACTTTACGTCGACCGCGCTCGGCGACTTTGACGGCAACGGCGAGCAAGACTTCGCCATCGTGGTCACCGGACTCGCACCATCGGTCACACAGGTCTATCTCCAGAACAGCGGCACCTTCAGCCTTGCATGGTCCAAGACTGCCTTCCCCAACGCACTCGCCACCGGGGACTTCGACGGAGATGGCGACGACGAGCTCGCGCTCAACTTCCAAGGAACACTGGAAGTGCTGATCGGCGGCACAACGCTCGGCCCCGTCGCAACCTTCCCCGTCGACCCCGAGCTCGATCTGGGCTACGGCCAGGACCTCGACAATGATGGCTTCGAAGACCTCGTGCTGCAGTCCGCCTCGTCGCCGCCGTGGATCGTGCGCGTATTCTCCGGCAACCCCACCACGACGCTCGAGGCGCCCATCGATGTGATCCCGGGCGGCGGCCCCAACGGCAGCGATTTCCTTGGTCCGTTTGACGTCGACGGCGACGGCACCGACGAGCTGCTAGCGGCCGTTCGCAACACCCCCGGCTACACCTTGATCCGCCACGACGGTGCGCGTGGCTTTTCGCCGCAGCCGTACCAGACCACGCTGACGGGCGGCCTGATCGATCTCGATGGCGATGGCGACCTCGACCAGATCGTTCCGAACACAGCGTTCGGCGGCTACGACCGGTTTGAAAACCTCGCGATCTATGGCGAAAGCTGCAGCGGCGCCGCCGGCGATCCCCTGCTCGATATCGGCAGCGCGATCCCCGGCAACGCCGCGTTCGATGTCTCGATGACGCAAGTTCAGCCGAACACGCTCGCCCTGCTGTTCGTTTCGCTTGCCGGCCAGCCCGCTCCCTGCGGACCTCAGATCGACTTCAACCAGCTGCTCGGCGCTGGCCTGACGGCAACCACGAATGCGGCCGGAACCGCGATGTGGGCGCTGCCGCTGCCGGCGGGTTTGCCAGAGGGCCCTTACTACCTGCAGGCTGCGGCGCTCGACCCGGCCGGCGTGATCATCAACGGCACGCCGCTGTCGGCAACGCATGGCCGGACGATGCGCGTCTACTAGCACTAGCGCGCCGCCGCGCTCACGGCCCGACGACAAACTCGAGCGCGGGTGTCGCCGCCGAAAATAGGCGCTGGCGCGCGCCGTACCGTCTAGGCCGATCGCCGGGGTCACGCCGGCCGTGCCCGGACAACCCGAGCCAAAGACTTCGACGGCCCAGTCGTCCGTCTGCGTCAGCGGAATCGAAAACAGCTCCCGGCCATGGATGCCGTCGTCGGCAACATAGACCACGCGTGAACCCGCCCGGCTCATCCCGCGGGGAACGCGTCGCCGAGCACCATGTCCAGCACCGCAAACGTGCCGCCAGCCGCGCCGTCACTCGCCCACAGCTCGCGGCCGCAGTCTGGCGTCGTCGCAACGAACAAGAGTCGCCCCGACGCGAGCGGCCGAAACTCCGCCGGCGTCGAACTGGCGGCGGTCGCGGGTGGCGTCGTATTGAAGTCCCGCAAGAGCGTCTGAGCCGATGCACTCGCCACCGCGAGACATGACAAGAGTGAGAAGCGAAACATGAGTTGCATCACGGATCTTCCTTGGCGGTCGACCTTATCGCGAATCTCGCGGCTAGCACGCGGCAGAGATCCACACCCGCCGGGCAGAAGGCCCGGCGCGTGCGAGTCTATATCTGTGTTCCACAGTGCGGAGATACTCGGCGTCTCTCACCCGAAACAACGCTGCCGATCTCGACGCCCCGGCCGCTTGAATGGCCCCGAACGGCCAGTGGACGAAGCAGCCGTCATCCCATCAAATACCCGAGATGAAGACTCCACGCGTTCCGCCGCAGACATGTAAGAAGGCGACAGTGCGCCACTCAACTGCAAGCCTCGCGCTAGCTCTACTCGCGGCCGGCTGCAAGAGCACCAGCACGGCACCGAGCACAGCAACGCCAGGTTCGAAAACAGCAGCCGAATCGGTGGCGATGGCTCGCGCAGCATACCTCGACGCCCTCGATGCTCGTCTCGAAGCAACCTCACGCAGCACGACACTCGAAGGTCCCGAGGCAGAAGCCGTACTCGCGATTCTGCGCTCGACTCACGACCTCACGATGCAGACCTACCTGCAACGCGCGCACGTGGAAGGGCAAGCCGAGCTCTTGATCTATGAAGACTCAGAGCAACAGCCGCCACACGCGCCACAGGAACCGGCCCCCGAGTTCGCGGCGCAGATCGACAAGGCTCGCGATCAGGTCGCAGTCGCGCGATCACTTCGGCAACGCACCCCGGACGCGCAAGCTCTCGCCGGTTGGAAAACGAGCGCAAGAGCCCTCTCGCAGATCGGAGCGCGCTTGCGCGGCATGCGACCGACCCAGCCGCGCGGCGAGGATCCACCTCCCTCGATCCCGGAAGAACTGCTGCGAAGCAACGAAACACCATCCAGTCAACAGTCCCACGCATCGATGCAGCAGCAGCTCACCGGCCTGCTGCTTGAACGCGTGCGCAAGAGGTTTGATGCGACGCTCGCCACCGCCAAGATCACGGCTGCGCCCGAGGCTCTACTCGCGCACCAAGACGACGAGGCCATTGCCAGCACCGTGCTCGACGCGCGACTGGACGCTCTGTGGCGAGCATCGCCGCCAGAGCTTCAGGCGGCGCGCAAGGAGTTAGACGCAGCGCGATCTGCGCTACATCCGAAAGCGGCCGCGAAAGACCTATCCGAGTTGGTCGCAGGATCATGGATCGACGGACTTCGAGCGGACCTGCTCCGCGCGACTCTGGTGGAACTTGAGATCGAGCGTGACCGAGTGAAGAAGATCTTGGCCGGCATCCCCGCCGAAACCACAAGAGCAACGACGATGGCGCCCGCCACTCGCTTTCCGATTCCCTCAGAGCACAACATGGCGGCGGGGACCGAAACAGCCAAACAGATTGACGTGCTGCGCACCTATCACGAACGTTGGCGCGAAGCGCTCGAAGCTTGGCACTTCCGCGATGTCCCGAAACAGCGCCCAAATCTTGCCCACGTGATGGTGCAGCGGTGGCTCGAGTCTGTCGAGCATGCACACACACGCATCGGCCGTGCTCGAAAGGAAATCGACAACAACGTGAACAACGTCGCCATTGCCACAGCCGTCAAGACGACGCGCATCCGTCGGCTGGCCGAGCGCCGACATCTCGAAGCGCAACGTCGCGTCGCAGCTGCAACCATCGCCCTACGACAGCCGTAGAAGCGCTCGGCCAAGCCGCATCGGCAAGCCTCCCGCCGGGCCGATTGCCGATGCGGCGACCTATGGCAGTTGCCCCGCCCCGAATGGCTATGCTGCCGGAGCTTCCCTACCTCGATCTCGCCCATGAAACACCTCTGTCCAACGCGTCGCATCTCCCTGCTCGCATCGCTCTTGCTGCCCACTCTCCTGCACGCACAGAACCTGCAGTTCGAACGCGTCGCATCCGGACTCAACAGCCCGATGTTCGTGACCCACGCGCCCGACGATGGCGACCAGCTGTTCATCGCGCAACGAGCCGGCACCATTCGGATCCTGGACCTGACGAATCCGGGCTCGGCCGCGGCCACGTTCATGACCGTGCCCGGCGTTGAAAGCAGCGGCGAAGGCGGCCTGCTCGGGCTGGCGTTTCACCCCGACTACCAGCAGAACGGCTTCTTCTACGTCTGCTACTCGGATTGGACGGGTCCCGACCGCACCGTGATCGCACGCTTCACCGCGACCTCGAGCACGACGGCGGATCCAAACTCGCGCCTGATCCTGCTGGAGATCGGCCAGCCGCAGATCAACCACAACGCCGGCTGGATTGGCTTCAGCCCCATCGACAACCTGCTCTACGTAGCGACCGGCGACGGCGGCGGCGCCAATGACACCGGCACCGGCCACACGCCGAACATCGGCAACTCACAGGACATCACCAACAACCTGCTCGGTAAGATGCTGCGCATCGACGTCGACGGCGACGACTTCCCGGCCGACCCCAACCGCAACTACGCGATCCCGCCGAGCAACACGTTCGTCGGCACAACGGGCGACGACGAGATCCTGCTCTACGGTCTGCGCAACCCGTTTCGCTGCAGCTTTGACCGCGACACCGGCGATCTCTACATCGGTGACGTCGGCCAAAACGCTCGCGAAGAAATCAGCCTCTACCCCGCGGGCGGGTCCCCCAACCGCAACATGGGTTGGCGGCTGCGCGAAGGCACCATCCAAACGCCGTCCGTTGGCGGAGCACAGCCGACCGACAACCTCGAGCCCATCTATGACTACCCGCGCAGCGGCCTGTTCGGCGGCCGGAGCGTCACCGGGGGCATGGTCTACCGCGGCCCGCTCGCGTGTCTGAACGGCGCCTACTTCTTCGCCGACTACGTCAGCGACAACTTCTGGTCGTTTCATTTTGACGGTTCCGCCCCTGCCGCGTTCAACGGCACCAACCACACTCCGGTGGTCCGCTGGAACGGCAATGCAACCTACAGCGCGGGCTCGTTTGCGAACGCCGTCTGCTTTGGCGACGACTTGGACGGCAACCTGTATGCCGTGGACCTGGCGGGCGAAGTCTTCAAGCTGATCGACGGCACGCTCGGAATCGGCCCGTTTTCGCCGGCATGCCACCTGTCGTTTGGCGATGGCTGCGCCGATCCGTTTGCCGTGTCTTCTCAGACGCTGCCGCTCAACAACGCCACGCTGACGTTTGACGTGACCGACGCGCCGGAGTTTGCAACCGGCACGGGCACCTACGTCGGCGTCGTCGTCATCAGCGTCACGCAAGCGCCGCCGCCCGGCATCAACCTTTCGATCATTGGTGCAGACCCAAACTGCAGCGCCTATGTCAGCACGCTCGACGTCGTCACGACCTATGTGGCGTCCGGCACCAACAGCGCCTCGGTATCCTTCAGTTTGCCGCCCGGCATCCCTCCCGGCACGCAGATCTTTGAGCAGGCTGCGGCCGTTGTGAGCCCCACGGCGAGCAACCCCGCCGGTTTGCTGACCTCGAACGCGCTCATCACGCAGATCAACAGCTTCTAACGTCGCGGCGCAGGGCGAGAGATGGCCGGCCGGGGCAAGGCGCACGAAAGCCCAATGAAGGATGGATCTTCAGATGCTCGCGAGGAGACTGAAGGCTGCGAAATCGTCGCACCCCGCGCATCCCTCATGAGCCGCACCACGCACCTTCGCCTTCGCCGCCTCGCTCTCGCCGCATCGCTGCTGATGCCGCCGCTGGCCGCCACAGCGCAGTCGCAGCGCCCCAACGTCGTGCTGATCGTCACCGACGACCAGGGCTACGGCGACCTCGGCGCCCACGGCAACAGCAAGATCCAAACGCCCCACCTCGACGCGCTGCACCGAGAGTCGGTGCGATTGAGCAACTACCACGTCGACCCAACCTGCTCGCCTACGCGCAGCGCGCTCCTCTCCGGCCGCTACTCAACCCGCACCGGCGTCTGGCACACGATCATGGGCCGCTCGCTGATGGCTGGCGGCGAACGCACGATCGCCGAGGCATTCCAGGGCGCTGGCTATCGCACCGGCATGTTTGGCAAGTGGCACCTTGGCGACAACGCGCCATGCCGACCGCAGGACCAGGGCTTTGAGCGGGTTGTCTGGCACCACGGCGGCGGCGTCGGCCAAGGCCCCGACTTCTGGGGCAACGACTACTTCGACGACACCTACGAAGTCGACGGCAACTGGCGCGCGTTCGAGGGCTACTGCACCGACGTCTGGTTTGAGCAGGCCAGCGAGTTTGTGCAGCGCGAAGACGCCCGCCCGTTTTTCGTCTACCTGGCGACCAACGCGCCGCACGGTCCGTATCTGGTCGCCGACGAGTATTCGAAGCCCTACCGAGACGCCGGCGTCGCCAAGACGATGGCGAACTTCTACGGCATGATCACCAACATCGACGAGAACGTTGGCAAGCTGCGCAAGCTGCTGTCCGAGACCGGGCTCGCCGACAACACAATCTTCGTTTTCACCACCGACAACGGTACGGCCGCCGGCAGCGGCAAACGCAGGCAGGAGACCGGCACGTGGCCGGGCTACAACGCCGGCATGCGCGGCAGCAAGGGCTCGGAATATGACGGCGGCCACCGGGTGCCGATGTTTGTCTACTGGCCCAACGGCGAGATCGGCGGCGGCGGCGGCGGCGGCGAATCGAACCGCACCGGCCGCGACATTGCCGCACTCGCTGCGCACGTCGACGTGCTGCCGACGCTGGCCGAGCTGTGCGATGTAAGGCTCGACGACACCATCCAGCGCGACGGCGCTTCGTTTGCGGCGGCATTGCGCGGTGTCGGCCCCGCGCCATCCGAGCGGACGCTGTTTGTGCATTCGCAGCGCGTCGAGCACCCCAAGAAGTGGCGAAAGTCGGCGGTCATGACGGATCGCTGGCGGCTCATCAACGGCAAGCTGCTGTTCGACATGGCCGCCGATCCCGGCCAGCAAAACGACGTCGCCGCAGAGCACCCGAAGGTTCTAGCCAAGCTGCGCGAGGCGTACAACGGCTGGTGGCAGTCGCTCGAGCCGCGCTTTGACGACTGTGTACGCATCGACCTCGGCGGCGCGCAAAGCCCCGCCGAATTGATGTCGCACGACTGGCACACCAACGACAAGGGCACCCCTTGGCACCAGAACCACGTGCGCAACCGTGCCGCCCTCAACGGGCCGTGGGCCGTCAACATCGTGCAGGCCGGCACGTATCGCATCACGCTGCGCTGCTGGCCCAAGCAGCTCGACCGCGCCATGAAGTGCGTGCGCGCCAAGCTCGAGATCGGCGGGCTCACCGAGAGCCAAGAGCTCGAAGCGGACGCCACCCACGTGACGTTCGAAGTGCTGCTCGAAGCCGGCCACGCGATGCTGCAATCCACCCTGCAGCGAACCGACGGCAAACAGCAGGGCGCCTACTTTGCCAGCGTCGAGCGGGTCGGCAAGCGCCACCGCTAGCTAGAAGCCACTGCCAACCGTCAGGTCGAGCGAGTTGGTCGAGGTAGCAGCAACAAACGTGCTCTGCGCCCCAACCTCGAGCAGCAGCATCTGGTGGCGCAGCGTGTAGCCCGCCAGCTGCGGCAGCAGCGGGATCGGGAACGAGCTATCCGCGACGCCCGAGACCACCACCGCATTCGTCAGGATCGGGTCCACGGCCAAGACGCAGCCCGGCTGACCAATCGGCAACAGTCCGGCGAGCGGCAGCGGCGGCAGCGGCGAGCCAAAGACGTCGAACGCGACGGCAGCAGCAGGCAGGCCGGTTGCCTCCGCGACGTATTCGGTTCCGATCAGCGGTAGAACACGCGCCACCAGCTCATTGGCGCCGCCGCTGCTTGCGCAAGCGGGCGTCGCCGGCACGGCTGACGCAGGGCAAGCCGTCTCGTGCACGGCGAGGTAGTTGAGGTCGCCCTGTTCGGCCGTCCGCAGAAAGACGTCGCCGTTGGCTGCGGCAGCCACGGAGTATGGCACGTGCACAACGCCATCGGCGACCTGACGCCAGGCAGCGCCATCCCACCGAGCAATCGACCGGCACGGCGCTCCGTCCACCATCGTGAACGCACCGGCAACGTAGATCTGGCCAGCGGGGTCCGACTCGATCGCCGTCACGTAGCTGTTGAACGATCCCATGGGCGTCCAGTTCGTCCCGTCGAACCGATGGGCCACCGAACTGCTCAATGTGCCGTATTCGAACGCAACCAGATCCCCATTGGCGAGCGCGGCGAAACGGTCGAAGGCGAACAAACCGCTCGGATCGAGCGACGTCCAGGAGCTGCCGTCCCAGCGCGCGATGTAGCCAGGAACCGGCAGTGACAGCGCGGCCCCCGAAACGACAACGTCGCCGTCCGGCAGAACCACCATGTCGCCGACGCTGCCGATTTGAAGGTCTGTCCAAGTCACGCCGTCGTAGATAGAAAGCGCATCGCCCACGGTCACGAGGTCGCCATTGGGCCGCACGTCCATCGCTCTGATATTGCCGGGCGCCCCCGGGACGGGTGCCCACGCGCCGTTGGCCAGCATGTCGAGGCCACCCACGACTGCGGCATATAGCGTTCCATCGACGCCTTCGGCGACGCTTCGAACCGTGACCCCAGCGCCCGGCCCCACGCCCGCCCACGTCGCGCCGTTCCACCGTGCGAGGTTCGCCACCGACGCACCGCCGATCTCGGCGAAGTAGCCATAGGCGTAGACCCCCGAAGGCATTGCCTTGACGCCGAGCACGCCGTCGTTCGCGCCACCTGGATCGCCGCTTACGACGCCGCCTTCGTAGGAGAACAGCCCGATGCCGCGCACGCCGTTCGCCTGCGCCATGTCGCCACCGAAGAAGACTCTCGTCGCGCCGCCGCTTAGCTCCATGGGCTCGATCGCGCCGGCGTTCGTGTTCGGTTCGAACGGCGTCAGTTGCTCCCACGGGCCGTTGCCCAACCGGCGATGCACGCCGGCCACAGCTCCGTCGGTCACGGCATAAAGGTCACCGCTCGCCGTGACTTTCAGGTCGCGCACCGTACCGGTGAGGACGCCGGCCGCAATCCAGGCAGTGCCGTTCCAGCGCAGGACCGATGCTCCATACGTCAATCCACCAACGAGCAGCAGGCCGTTCGAAGCGATGGCTGTCGCCTCCCCGAAAACGAACTGCGTCGGCACGGGCACAGCTGTCCACGCCACCCCGTCCCATTCGGAAACGCGCGGCTGGATCTGGCCGACGGCAAAGATCTGCCCGCTGGGCAGTTCTTCGACGCTGTAGACACCAGGGCCATCTGGCTGCAGACCAGGGGACAGCACCTCGCCGACGAGTCCGCCGCCCATGTTGCTCCACGAGACACCGTCCCACATCGCGACGTGGCTCGCCGGCACGCCACCGATCGAGGAGAACTCGCCGCCGACCAACAGGCCACCGGACTGCGTGGTGCGGATCGTGCGGATCTTGCCGTCCACGGGCCCGAGTCCGATCCAGTTGACGCCGTTCCACAGCGCCAGGCCAGCCGCCGGCACGCCGTCGACCTCGGTGAAGTCGCCACCAATCACCAGCTCGCCGCTCGGCAGCACTTCGATCGCCTGCACCTTGGCGTCGCAGCCCACGCCTCCGGGGGCAATCGGCGACCAGGTCTGCGTCGCCGCGTCGTAGCGCGCCAGGTGGTCGATCTGCAGCGACCCCGCTTGGCGAAAGTCGCCCGCGACCACCATCTGCGGCCCAAGCGGCCCGGGCCCGTCCGGGTCCCACGGGTGCATCTCCAGCACCATGCCGAACACCGCCAGCTCGCCGGTTTGCGTAGCCCAGCTAGTTTCGCACTGGGCGGAGAGCATGGCCGATGTGGCGTGGCAGGCAGCCAAAGCCAAGAACGTCGTTTGAATACCCTTCATCTTTGCATGGACCCTTTTTCGGCCTTCTTCCAAGGGTGCATGCTAGCACGATGGACGGGCCTGTGTTGCGGCCCGGAAGGCCCGCTCAGAAACCGCTGCCGACGGTCAACTCGAGCGAGTTTGTCGCCGTTGCCGCGACAAAGTTGGATTGCGTCCCAACCTCCAGCACCAGCATCTGGTGGCGGAACGTGAAGCCCGCCAAGACCGGCTGAAGCGGGATCGCAAACAAGCTTGCCGCGGTGCCCGAAGCCACCAGGGCGTCGACCTGAATGGGATCCACCGCTAGCAAGCATCCCGGCTGGCCGATCGGCAGCAGGCTCGCGAGCGGCTGTGGCGCCAGTGATCACGCCATTCTCGTACGCAAACATCCCCAAACGCGCACGCCATTCGCCGAACTTACACGACCGCCGAAGTAGACCCTGGTGCTGGTACCGAGGTTCATCGGCTCGATGGCATAGACGCCCTCAAAGGCCGACGTCGCCGCCAGCGTCTGCCATGCACCGTTGTTCTGGCGCCGGTAGACTCCCGACAAGCCGGTCGCCACCGTGTAGATATCGCCGTTGGGCGTCACCTTGACGTCTTGGACGTCGCCGGGTGAATTGCCGACAGCAATCCACGATGAGCCGTTCCAGCGAAGCAGTCCGGAACCGGTAACGACCCCACCTACGAGCAGCAAGCCGCTGGGAGAGACCGCCGTCGTCCGCGCGAGTGTGATCGCGCCGCCGGGAATGTGTGTCCACACGGAGCCGTCCCATTCGCGTACGTTGCCTGCGATGCTCCCAACCGCGAAGATCTGTCCGCTGGGCAACTCCTCCACGCTGTAGACGCCCGGTCCATCCGCGGCAATGATCGGAAAGTTCGGCACGCCCACGACACCGCTGCCCATGCCGCTCCAGGCAGCGCCATCCCACTGCGCGACGTTCGAGGCCGGCACACCGTCGATCGATCCGAACTCACCGCCAACCAGCAGGCCGCCGGACTGCAGTTCGCGGATCGCGCGGATCTTGCCGGCCACGGGCCCGAGTTCGCTCCACGCCACGCCGTCCCAAAGCGCGAGGCCCGTGGCTGGCACACCGTCGACCTCTGTAAACTCACCGCCAATCACCAGATTTCCGTTCGACAAGACTTCGACCGCATGGACCTTGCCATTGCAGCCAACGCCTCCCGGCGCAACGGGCGACCAGGTCTGCCCGATGGGGTCGAACACCGCAACATTGTCCGCCGAGAGCGTTCCCGCCTCGCCAAACTGACCGGCCACGACGAGATGTTGGCCAAGCGGCCCCGGCCCATCTGGATCCCATGCATGCATCGCCAGCGGACGGCCCAGCGCGTCGTGCTGCGTGGGCTGCGGCTGCGGCTGCACACGCTGCTCGCAGACTGCATCCTGCGGCTCAACAGCTGCGCCGGACAGGTGGTGCTCGACCGTGTCGGCCGAACCCCGGGCGGCGTGCTCGGCTGCGGGCTGACCGTCTCTCAGTGCGCCGACGTTCGCCTGCACAACTGTGAGTTTTCAGGCTCTACGAACGGACCGCTGGCCGTCGATAGCAGCCATCTGACAGCGACGGAGAGCACGTTCGACGCACTGCCGTTTTCGTTCGGCAACTCCTTCAGCGCATCCGCGGTCGACCTGACCGATTGCTCGGCTCAGTGCAGCATCTTTGCCGCCGGCTTCACGCTGCAGAACACCGCGGTGAGGCTGCGCGGAAACACGGGATTTCAAAGCTACGACCAATCGGTGTTCGACGGCCCCGGCATCATCACGTTCGCGCCAACCGTGAGCTTCCTCTCCGGCACCGCGCCGCCGTTCACCAGCACCGTCACGCCACAGCCCTTGCCGCTCCCCGCCGTCACGGCCGTAGCAGGAGCGCCAGGCGGCACCGCTTCGGCGACGATGGTCGGCGATGCGCAAGCATTTGGCTGGCTGTTCGCAGGGCTCGCCGGGCCGCTCACCCCCATCGCAGGCTCGGGCGCCGCCATGCTGCTACCCGGCAACACATTCTTGCTAGCAGCCGGTCCGATGTCGACGCCGTTGGCCGCGAGCTACGCGGTGCCCTCGCTGCCCGCTGCGCTAGGTCTGGTCGTCAGTTGGCAGGGCGTTTCGCTCGACGCGGCCAACGGCCTGCTCATGAGCAACGCGGCGACCTA
>JBGCDH010000068.1:0-23810 GCA_045105235.1 Planctomycetota bacterium
GGTTGGACCGGTCGGGCCCGCCGGACCTTCTGGGCCGACGGCGCCGGCAGCGCCCGCTGGTCCTTCTGGACCGATCGCGCCCACCGCACCATCGGCTCCTGCGGGGCCGGTCGGGCCTGCCGGGCCCGCCGGACCTTCCGGGCCGACGGCGCCGGCAGCGCCAGCTGGTCCTTCTGGACCGATCGCGCCGACGGCACCATCGGCTCCTGCGGGGCCGGTCGGACCTTCTGGGCCCATAGGACCTTCCGGCCCCGTCACGCCGGCATCACCCTGCGCACCCGCGGGGCCAACCGGACCTGCTGGCCCAACGGGACCCGCGGGCCCCGCAGCTCCAACTGGGCCGACCGGGCCAACGGGCCCCACCAAACCGCTGTTTGATCCCACCCAGTTGCCAAACGCATCGATCACCGTGACGCCGTTGATGGTCACGGAGTTTGGATTGATATCGCGATCGCGCACATCGATCGCGTTCTTGGCGAGCTGGGCGAACGCCTGCGACGAGATCCGCGTGCGCGGCACCATCTCGTTGTCCGCGCCGACCCGGACGCCCAAAAACAGATCGCCGCTCTCAAACAGATCCGCCGGGAAGGCCGTGATGCTGCCAAGTTCGACCTTGAACAGGCCGTTCTTGACCTGCACGAGCGGATGCGTCTCGCTCCACAGCGACACGCCCGCCGTCGGCAGCGTGTAGACCTGGAACGACACCGGCAAGAACGCATTCACGTCGGTGCCGTTTGCCTGCAGCGTCAGGCGCGCCTGAAACGGCAGAGTGGAAGGCGGTGGGGACTGCGCCGACAGAGCGCCGAGAACGGCGATGTTGGCACACAGCACGCGGGCAAGCATGCGCATGAGGACTCTCCTGGTAGAGCGGACGGACGACTGGGCCGGCCGCAGAGTGGCCTACCCCTTACGCGAACCGTAGCCGCGCGCGCTGTCGAAACAACGTGGCATTGCCGCACCACAGGTCGACGACATGTGCCACTCCGCGCCGCCGCAACTCACCCGCGCGGACTTCGGAGCAGCGCTGTCTTCTCACCAGGCCCCTCTTTCTCGTCAGAACCGGTTCGAACCACACCCGTCACTCACCAGCATCCGCGCCGGCCGGGTCGTCCTGCGTGCGCAGCCACGCCAGCATGACGTACCCTTCGGCGGTGTGCTTGGGCCCGGGCAATTCCGCAACCCGGCGCGCGCTGCACTGCACCAGCCTCGCACGGAAGAACTCAAACAGGATCGAGCCACCGTCGCGGTCCGACTGTGCGGTGCTCCGCACGTCGAGGCGGCTATCCAGCTCGATGGAGGACAGCTTTTCGGAATCCATCCGGCGCGCCAGACGATCGAGCTCTTCGGACGACGTGCCAAACAAGAACTCGCGGAACGCCTGCAGCTCGGACTCTTCGGGATCGTCGCGGTCGGTAAACAGCTCGACAAACTCAAAGTCCGCGCCTTGCGTCAGCAGCTGAAAGATCTCGCAGTTGCCCTGCAGCGTGCCGCCGATGACGCGCACCCGCTGCCGCGCCTCCCACGTCTCCGCCAGAATCGGAAAGAACTCGTGCACCCGCCACGTCAGGCGATTGCCCCAAAGGTTGGCCAGGCTGCGCACGCCGCGGGCGCGCACCGCACGGTCGATGACCGGGTCCGTGACCAGGTCCGCGAGCACTTCTTCGACCAGGCGCGTGTGCACCGCGGCGCGCAGCCGGCGAGCCGCCAGCTCGCGCAGCTCCATGGCCTCGATCTCATCGGGCAGTGTGCGCGTCAGGTGCCAGAGCATGCGCAGAAAGTTGATCTGCGCCATGTTCATCGAGCGTCCGACCAGCGCCTGGGTCGGTGCGCGAAACGGGAAGGTCGCCTGGTCGGTCTGGACCATCGCATCGACCAGCGTCTCAAGCCCGCGCCGACGGCCGTGCAGCACCTGCTCGCGCAGCGGCGACGGGTAGCGCGACAGCAGTTCGCCAAACAGCGACAGGTTGTCGAGCTGCCGCCGGATCAGTCGCACCGAGTCGAACGCATCCTCGCTGTTGCAGTCTTCCAGCGCCGCGACCATGCGCGTCACCAGATCCAGTTCTTCCGGCAGCAGCGGCTGTTTGCGCTGCCCGTTGTCCGCGCGCCGATCCGCCGGTTTGCCGCCTGCCGATCCGCCGCCCGCGCTAGGGCGCGGATCCTGCGAATGGGCATTGTCAGGCGTCTCTTCGGGCATGCGTGTCGTTGGACGAGTGTCTTTGGACCGATCGGGCGGCGGGCGAGGCGGCGGCGGTTCTCGAGATTGCGTTCTACTCTAGCAAAGAGGCGCCGTCAGGTTTCGGATCCGGAAGCTACCCGCGCACTGTTGAGATTACCTCGCCCAGCGCGCAAGAACGCTGCTCACCTGAACGAAGATCCTTCAGCGCCAGGGTACCGCTGGCCACCTCATCGGGTCCGAGGATGCCGACGTGGTCTACGCCGAGCGTATTGGCGTAGCTGAGCTGCTTTTTCATTGCCGCGGCATCGGCAAAGACCTCGACCCGCAGCCCGGCCGCGCGCAGCTCGCTGGCCACGCCGAGTGCACGGCTCGGCTCGACCTCGGCCATACGGCACAGCAGCAGCTCCGGCCCGCAGGCCAGCTCGGGGAACATCTCGCGCTCGGTCATGACCAACAGCACGCGCTCGAGCCCCAGCGAAAAGCCGACGGCCGGCACCTGCTGCTTTTGGAACATGCCAATCAGGTTGTCGTAGCGGCCGCCGCCCCCCATCGAGCCCGCCAACCCTTCGACCTGGATTTCGAAGATCGGCCCCGTGTAGTAGCTCAGGCCGCGCGCCAGGGTCGGGTCGAAAACGAGATGCTCGGCGGCCGGCCCGCTCGCCGCGTTGTCGAACAGCTGCTGCAGCTCGCGCGCTCCGGCCTGGCTGCGGTCCGCGCCGCCGCCGGCTGTTTCGGCTTCTCCGGCAGCGAGCCGCTGCAGCGCCCCTTCCTGCTGCATGCTTTCGAGCGACGCAAACAGCGCCTTGACCTGCTGTTCGCCAATGCCCTTCTCGACCAGCTCCGCTGCAACCGCCTCGCGGCCGATCTTGTCCAGCTTGTCGAGCGCGATCAGCGCCAGCGACTCCATCTCGTCGGCGATCCCGGCACGGGCTACCAGCCCGCGCAACAGCTCGCGGTGATTGGTCAGGATGCGGAAGTCACGGAAACCGAGCTCGCGCAGCACCGTCGCAATGGCGCCGCAGACTTCGGCATCGGCCACCATGTTGGTGGTGCCCGTGATGTCGACGTCGCACTGATAGAACTCGCGAAAGCGCCCCTTCGCCGGCCGGTCGGCGCGCCACACCGGCTGGATCTGGTAGCGCTTGTAGTAGCTCGGCAGGTCGCGGTAGTTGGCGACGACGCGCGCCAGCGGCACGGTCAAGTCGTAGCGCAGCCCCTCGGCGGCGAGATCCAGCTCCGACAGCTCACTCGCCGCGAGGCCCTTGGCGACAGCGCGCGTCAGTTTGTCGCGCCGGTGCAGCAGCCGATACAACAGCTGATCGCCCTCTGGGCCATACTTGCCGAGCAGCGTCGACAGGTTTTCGATTGTCGGCGTCTCGAGCGGCACGAAGCCAAACGACTCATAGGCGCGCTGCACGACCGACAGCACATAGCGTCGGCGAACGACGTCGGAGGCGAGGAAGTCGCGCATGCCGCTCGGCGGCTTGGTGGAAATCGATTGGCCCATCGCCCCCATGGTGTAGCCCGGCGAGCCCGCGAAACCAAACTGCGCCGGCGCTACGTTGCCACGATGCCGACGCCAACCAACCGCTGGATCCGCCACTGCGTGGCCTTCTGCTCGCTGTGCCTGTTGCTGCAGGTGCTGCCAGCTCAGGGCGAAAAGGAGCAAGCTCCGGCTGCGGGAGCAGCCCCCGCGGCCGAACCGACGGCAAGAGCAGCCGCCACGGCCGTCGGCCAAGAACCAGGCACGCAAACACCCGACGTGCCGTTCGAGCTCAACGACACGACGCGCATGGCACTGCGGCGCCTGGCTACCGGTCTCGCCGAAAAGCGCGCCGCGCTGGCGGCCGCCCAAAAAGCCGGCAACGTCGAGGCTCTGCCGGAGCTCGAAGAGGCCGTCCGCAAGCTGCGCTACCAGTTCACGTATCTGGCGGCGCACCTCGACATGCAGGAGTTCGTCGCGCCGGGTGCACGCAAGTTCAACCTGCAGAGCGAGATCGAAGACCTGATCCGGCCCCTGCTGCAGACCATCAAAGAAACCACCGCCGTGCCGCGCCAGGTCGCGGACCTCAAGGCAAGCAGGCTCGCCGTCGAAACGCGTCGCGAAGTGGCTCTCAGCGCCACCAAGAGAATCCGCGAGACCATCGACCAGCTGCCGGCCGACAACCCGGCTCGGGCGACAGCGCAGGCTGAGCTCGACAGCTTCTGGAAGCCACTGCTCGACGACCTCGGCGGCGAATACCTGATCCTGACCGCCAACCTCGATCAGCTACAGGCCAAGCAAAAGCCGTTCTTGACGATCGTCAGTGAAGGCATCGACACCTTCCGAAAAGAACGCGGGCTAACGCTGCTGCTGAGCGTGCTCGTCTTCGTCGCGGTGTTTTTCACGCTGCGCCTGATTGCCCGCGTGTTGCTGATGCGACGCGGCAAACGCAGCTTCCCCACCCGACTGCTCGAAGTGGTGCTGCAGGCGATGACCATTGTGCTCGCGGCGGTCGCAACGCTGGTGGTGCCGTACGTGCGTGACGACTGGTTCTTGCTCGCGCTCGGCATCATCTTTTTGGTCGGTGCCGGCTGGGTCATTCTAAAAACGGCCCCGCAGTTTTTTGAGCAGATTCGGCTCATGCTCAACGTCGGCGCCGTGCGCGAAGGCGAGCGCATCTTGGTCGACGGCCTGCCCTACCGGGTCGAGTCGCTGCGTTTCTACTCACGCCTGCGCAATCCGGAGTTGAGCGGCGGCCGGCTCCGCGTGCCGATCCGCGACCTGATCCATCAGCGCTCTCGTCCGGTCGCCCCCGACGAGCCTTGGTTTCCGTGCCGCGAAGGCGACATGGTCGGCCTGTCCGACGGCACCACCGGCATGGTGCAGATGCAGACCCCCGAATGCGTCGTGCTCACCCGACGCGACGACGCGCCACGCAGCATTCCGACGGCGGCGTTCCTGGCGCTGAGCCCCAAGAACCTGTCCAAGGGCTTCGAAATCACGTCAACCTTTGGCGTCGACTACCGCCACCAGGCGGACGTTCTCGATGCGGTGCCGGCGGCGATGCAGGCAAAGGTGAAGTCCTACCTAGCCGACGACCCGGATGCAGCCGCGATCCTCAGCGTGCGCGTGATGTTCCAAACCGCCGGCGCAAGCTCGCTCGACCTGATTGCAATCGTGACCTGCAGCGGCGAGGCCGCGCCGCGCTTCTTCGCGCTGCGACGCGCGGTCCATACCGCGCTGGTTGCCGCCTGCAACGAGCAGGGATATGCGATTCCGTTCCCGCAGCTGCAGGTCCATGGGGTTGGCTTGCCGAGCGGCAGCTGACGGACGCAGAGCGCAGCAGACAGCGCAGCAGACAGCGCAGCAGCCGGCTTCGCACCTCTACGGCGCGTGTTTGTGGATCAGGAGGACCGCGACCAGGCCATCACGACTACCTTTGATGAATTCGAGAACCTCGTCTTTCCCTGATTGCACGATGAGGTACGAGCTCGTCATCGACACACAGTGCTCGCCAGCCGCCCGTTTCACGGTGGGGTGGACTCCCTCGAACAAGCAAGAGCCAGAAGTCTAATCGCGCCGGCGCGGCGCCCAAAACGCCCGCAGCATCGGCAGCAGTAGATCGTCACCATCGACCAAGCTGCTCAGCGCCGCCGCGGCCGACGTCCCAGGTAGATCGACGAGCATCGCGTCGCAACCGCTGCGCGCCATTCCCTGGATCGCCGCATCGAGTGCGCGGCGTTTGCTGTCGAGGTCCATGTCACCGATCACAACCAGCAGCCGCAGATTGCCGAGCGCCGTTCGCTGAGGGCCGCGCTGCAGCGTCACCGTGGGCGGCAAGACGAAGACGCAGCCGTCGAGGGACTGGAGCAGCTTTGGCTTCGCCGCGAGCAGGGCTGAGATCGACGCGGCCGTTGCGCCGGAGCCGACCAGCTGGCGGCACGGCGGCGACCCAGTAGCCCGGCGCTGGCGCGCGACTTCTCGCCACACCCGCTCGATCTCGTCCGCGCCGACCTGCAGCGAATCACGCGCGCGTGCCGGCAGCATGCGCACGACCACTTCGCCGTTCGCTGCACGGAGCAGCCCTCGCATGCGCTCGCCTTGCGCACGCTCTGCGTCGGTGCGCGCAAGCCACAGAATGGGCGACGGAGCGGCCTCGAACGGTGCGTCGACTTGGCGAGCTCGCGGTGCATGGGCAACAACAGCGTCCGGTTCGGCGGCGACGCCAAGGCGCGAAGGCACGCTCTCCGCCGGCGCGCCCTTGGCCAAAACCCGGTCCAGAAAGCGCACCACGCGCGGCACCAGATCGCCACGGCCGCGAGCGGCCGCAAACAGGTAGTTGACGTGGTCCCATTCGCGCCGGCCTTCGCACACCGATTCGACACCGGCATCGCGCAGACGATCTCCCACCAGGCGCGCGCAAAGCGCCAGTCCCGGGATGTCGCGCTGCCCCCACAAAACCAGCGACGGCGGATCGCCCGCGCCCGCATGCCGCCACGTGCTGGCTGCGCGCCGCGCCGCCTCGTCTTGGCCAAAGACGGCGTCGAGAGCGAAATGGCGCGGCCGCACCTCGTAGACGCCAGAGAGCAGCACGGCCGCAGCGATGCGGGCGGCAGACGTGCCGGGCGCCGCAGCGCCCGCGCGCAGCTGCTCATCAAACGCCACCCAGCTGGCCAAGTGCGCACCGGACGAATGCCCCATCACCACGATGCGCTCGCGATCACAGCCATACGACGGAGCGATTCGATGCAGGAATTCCACAGCCCGCGCGACGTCCTCGGCCATCTCCGCCGGCCGCGCAAACGGAAACAGCCGCGTGTTGGCGAGCGCCATCGCGTAGCCGCGCTGCGCGAACGCGATGCCGAGCCCGCGCAGATGCTCCTTGCGGCCGCCGGTCCACGAGCCGCCGTGCACGAACAGCACCATGGGTACTGGAGCGTCCGCTGGAATTGGCCCCGCGCCGCCAGGCCCTGAGCCAAAAGCAGCCGGCAGGATCAGGTCCAGCCGATGCCGACGCGGCGCGCCACCGACCTCGGTGTAGCGCAGATCCTCGTGCAGCACGGTCTCCGCGCCGCCGGCACCGCCCCCCGCCGCTGGCACCGGCCCAGAAGGCGAGCCAGAAGGCGGGCCAGTAGGCCGATCAGGGGGCGATTCCGTCGACGGCAGACTCGGCGATTGCGCCGCGAGGACGCGCAACGCGAGCAGGAGCAGCAGCCAGGCGGAACGCATGCTGCAAAGCTAGCACGACCACTTTGCATTGCCAAGTCGGGCAAGCCGACCCGTCAGCCGGACCAGCAGCCGGGCCGCGCCGTCACCGCACTCGCGTCACTTCGACAGATCCAGCAAGAACGCTACCAGGTCGCGCACCTCGTCCGCCGAGAGACGGTTCAACAGGCCCTTGGGCATCGGTGACATCGGCGACGGCTCGACCTTGTCGACGTCGGCCACCAGCACGCGCACCGGCTTGGCGTTCTGCTCGGCCGGGATCACTTCATAGACCTCCTCGTCGCCGAAGTGCGTCTTGTGCACGACGCCAAACAGCGCCGACCCGTCCCTCTTGGTCAGCACGCTGCCGGAGTATTGGTCGGAGATGTCCTTGCTGGGCTCCAGGATCGACTCGAGCAAATCTTCGGCGCGGAACTTGTTCTTCAGCGTCGTCAGGTCCGGGCCGCCGAAGCCGCCTTCGCCCTGGAAGTAGTGGCACGAGGCACAGCCCGCGGCCCAGAACAGGTTGCGGCCGGCGCGGCGGCGGCGCTTGTCGAAGCCCTTCGCGACCAGGGCAGGAATGTCGTCGAGCTGCCAGTTTTGGCCGGGCCCCTTGGGCGGCTTGCTGGCGAAGGCGCGCTTGGGAGCGCGCGCACGGCCGACGTCAAACTCCAGCTCGCGCTTCTCCGCGTCGCTGCAGGTCGCCCACGCCGCATCGACCAGCCGGATCACAAAGCCATCGTAGCTTGAGCCGCCGGAGCGCTGCCGCGCCGCCTCCAGGAACGCAAACAGCGTGCGCCGCTGCTCGATCGTCCAGCCGCCCGCATCCCAGCCGCACAGCGCCTGCACGATCGCCAGCTGGCCACTCGGCGGCATGCTGCCGAGCATGCGCATGATGACGCTGCCGTAGCGCTCGTTGCGGCTGGCCACCTCGGCCCATTCCTGCGGCTCGGACGGCTTGAGCGTGGCCAGCAAAGGCACGGCCTTTTCAAGCAGGCCATCGGCGCGCACCGCGACCAGCAGCTCGCACAGATCCTGATCGAAGCGCTCGTCACCGGTCGGAAACAGCGGCATCAGTCGATCGGCAATCGTCTTTTGCTGGGCGGCATCTGCCGGGCCAAGCCGCATCAGCGCCAGCGCGTGCGCGCGCAGCCACGCGATCTGGTCGTCGCGCTCGAGCTTGGCGAACGACAGCGTGCCGAGGTCGCGCAGCACAGCCGGCAGATCCTGCGGGCCGCCCTGCCTGGTGATTGCGAGCTGCATCGCCAGCGTCTGCAGCGGCTGACCGGGGTCGGCAGCGCGCCACTGCGCGCGCGGCAGGCGCTCGGCGGCGAGGCGCTCCTGCACCGCACGCATGCGACGTTCGAAGCCGGCGGGTCGCTGCATGCGGCCCACGGCTTGTTCACCAGCCGAGCTGCCGGCTTGGCCAAACGGCTGGTTGGGCACCACCATCAGCACCCGCGACGGCAGCCCGCGGCCGCCCGTGACCAGGTAGCCAACTCGCCCATCCGGTGCGATGGCGGCATCCGCCAGCGGCAGCGGCGCGCCTACGAGCACGGGTTCGCCGTTGGCGTAGACGGTGCCAAATGTCCAGTCCAGCGCGATCACGTGCTCGCCCCAGACGTCCATGCCGGTCGGCGAACCGGGACCCAGGTCGCGCAGGCCAAGCGGCGCGTCGGGATAATCGGTCGGCCACTTGGCGCTGCCAATGCGCCAGCCGTAGTCCACGCCCTCGACAACCTTCAGCAGCCGCGTCGGGCGATACCAAGGCATGCCCATGTCCCATTCCATGTCGGCGTCGTAGACCCAAACCTGGCCGTCCGGCAGAACCGCGAGGTCAAACGGATTGCGGAAGCCGCAGCACAGCAGCTGCCAGTCGTTGCCGTCCGCATCGCACTGGCAAACCCAGCCGCCGCGCGGCGAATGGCCTTCCCAGTAGGTGTGCGGATCCTCGAGACGCGCGACCAGCCGGTCTTCCTGCACCTCGTGCGGGATGCCGTCGGCAAAACCCGTCGGCGGCAGCGTGTGGTTGCCACACAGCACCAGCAGATGCTCACCGTCCGGGGCGACCTCGACCGAGTGCGGACCATGCTCGCCGCGGCCTTCAAAAGCCTGCAGCAGCTCGAGGTCGTCCGGCATGCCGTCGTCGTCCGAATCGCGCATCCGGTAGAAGCCGGAGTCCTTGCCGTTGACGACGGCATAAAGCGACGAACGCCACCACAGCAAGCCGTGTGCGCCGCCGAGCGCAACCGGAACGCGTTCGATCGTGGACGGCTCGCCGACGTTGCCCGCGGGCGTGATGCGGAACAGCCCGCCCTTCTGCGAACTGGCGTAGAGGCGGCCCTGCGGATCACAGCACAGCGAAACCCATGAGCCGAGTTCTCGCGGCACCTGCAAAAGTTCGACCACGCGCGCGTTGCCGGGCTCGGCCCACGGGCCGGAAATGTCCGTGGCCGGCGCCGCGGTCTGCGGCGCATACGCGTCCACCGTGGAACCGAGCGCGTTGGCGGCCAGCCGGCTGGTCCACGGCGCGCTCGAGGCGCCAAGCCGACCGTATGCGCGCACCGTGGCCCAGCTGCTGTCGTCAAAGCCCGGCGCGCTCCAGCCGTCGGGATCGTCGTTGCTGCAGCGCCACGACGCGTCGCTTTGCAGCACAGTTGCTTGTTGGTTGATGCGCCAGCTCATGCGCAGCGCCATGCCGGCCGGGCCGCCCTCGTTCCAGCCGTGCACCGCAACCACGTTCTCGCCGACGCGGAGATCGGCAGCCGCGACCTCGACGACCGTCGGCGTCTCCCACGAATCATCGCGCCCGACCAGCTGGCCGTTGACGTAGACCCGGCAGTTGTTGTCGCAGCTAAACGCGAGCCGTGCCTTCTTGGGCAGCGCCGCAAGCTGGAAGCGTTGCCGCAGGAACAGCTCTTCCTCGGCGCCGGCGGCCTCATCCCAAATCCACATGGCCGGCTGGCGCATCGGCGCAGCTGCCGACTTTCGCACCGGTTCGCCAAGCAGCTTGGCGATCGCCGCCGGCAGCGGCTGCTGCGCTTGGGCCCGGGCCTTGCCGTCGTGCGACGTCACGGCGACCGCGCGGTAGTGCGCCACCATGTCGGGACCGCGGTGCACCTGCAGCGCGATCTGGCCGGACTTCGGCGCCTTGCTGCGTTGATCCTGCAGCACCGTCGCGATGCGGCCATCGACCTCGTGCCAAACGACATCGCCACGCGCGATGATGCGCAGCTTGGTCCACTGCGACAGATCCACGGGTGCGGGCTGCGTGATCTTGCCGAGCACCTTGCGGCCGGCGTCGGTCCAGCGCACCACCTGCCCATGCTGGGCGACGATGCCGCCGCCGCCTTCGTCGTAGAGCATCGCGAAATACTCCGGCTTGGGGTGCACGTCGCACTGGTAGCCGTGCACGCGAAACCGCTCGGCGTCGATGACGCGGCTGCGGTACTGAACGCCGCCGTTGTTCGCTCCTTCGAGCCGAACCTCGCAGGTCAGTTCGAAATCGCGCAGCTCGCCCTCGCGGATCAAGAACGTGTTGGCGCGCAGCTTGACGCTGTGCGTCGAGCCGACAAACGTCGAACCGTCGACGCGCCAGACCGCGGGATCGCCGTGCCAGCCAGGCGCGATCTCCGCGGGAGATGCCGGGGACGCATCCTGGCCCGCGGCAAACGAAGAGAATCCTGCCAGCGCAAGCGCGAGGCAGACGAGAGGACGAATCGGCAACCGCATGGTTGGACCAGTGTCACCGGGCGCACGCAGCCTTTCCATCGCACTTCGAGCAAGCCGCGGCCAACCGGCCACCACCTGGCCCATCGTGTGCTAGGCTTGGGTATGCGATATCTCCCCCTCACGCTGGCGCTGGCGCTGTGCTGCGCCCCCGCCAAAGCGGACAAGTTCTGGCTCTCCGATCCGAAGGCAGAAACGAAAGCGCCGGAGGGTTCTACCCCGAACATCGTGACCGGCGTGCTGATCGCCGAAGGCGACGAGGGCTACCACGTGCGCATCGAAGGCGGCGAGATCCTGCTGCCCAAGGCGTCCGTCTTCAAAATCGAGAAGGACGAGCTGAGCATCGACGACATCGTCGACGCCGAGGCCAAGGCCGCCGAGGCCGGCAAAAAGGCCAACGACGCGCGCCGGCTGGCCCAGAAAACCGCCGCCAAGGAACGCGAAATCCGTGTTGCCGAAGCCGCTGCCGCGCGCCGGAGTCTCGTCCGCCGCGCAGCGGACGCCGGCATGCGCCTCGACGAGCGCTTTCCCGGTGAAGACGTCGCCAACGCCGCCCAGACGGGCGCCGTCGGCTTTGACCCGGTGCTCGGCGTCTCACGCGCCGAACCGAGCCATTTCGTCCGCATGCGGGCCGCCAAGCTGGCGTGGGAAATGACCCGCGACCGCAGCTACCTGAAGATGCTGCGCCGCCTGCGCCGGCTGCGCTGATTCCCTGGCGCGAGCGGAACCCGCTCGGGCGCAGAAGGAGACGAGAAACGCACGCATCGCCCTCGGCCCTGAGGCGAATGACGGTAGCATGACGCGCGCAGGACACGACGTTCTGCGCGACGGCCTACTGCCCGCCTACCGACGATGCGCTTTTTGACCCCCAAGACTGTTCTCGCCCTTTCCTTCTCGCTGAGCGTGCTCGCAGGCTGTGGCTCCGACCCAGCGGACGGCCCCCATGGCGGCGGCTCCAACGGCACTGCCGGCGGCGGCAGCAACGGCGCGGCATCTGCCGACCCGCTGCAAGCCCCACTCGGCCTGGACGGCAGCAAACTGGTGCTTGCCGAAAACAACGAGCTGACCGCCGAAAAGGCGGCGCTCGGCAAGAAGCTGTTCTTTGACCCGCGCCTCTCGGCCAGCGGCGAAATGGGCTGCGTCAACTGCCACTACCCGGACAAGGCCTTCACCGACGGGCTGCAGCACTCGAAGAAGGACAGCGGCAAGATGAACAGCCGCAACTCGCCGACGATGTACAACGTCGGCTACTACCCGCACCTCTACTGGGACGGCCGCAAGGTGGGCCTGGAATCGAACGTGCTCGCGGCATGGACCGGCCAGCTCGGCGGCAAGCCAGCGGAAGTTGCCGAGAAGCTCAACGGCGTCGCCGCCTACAAGGAAGAGTTCCAAGCGGCCTTTGGCAAAGACGCCAGCGAAGAGACGATCGTGCACGCGCTGTGCTCGTTCCTGCGCACGCTGCGCACCGGCAACTCGGCCTACGACAAGTTTGTCGCCGGCGACAAGGATGCGCTCACCAAAGAGCAGCAAGACGGCCACGCGCTGTTCTTGGGCAAGGCGGGCTGCGTCGTCTGCCATACGCCGCCGCTGTTCTCCAACGCTCCGATGAATAGCTACCACAACGTCGGCATCGGCATGGGAACCGACAGCGAAGACCTCGGCCGCGCCAAGGCGACCAAGAAGTCTTCCGACAACGGCAAGTTCAAGACGCCGACGCTGCGAGAAGTGGCGCGCACGGCGCCCTACTTCCACGACGGCAGCGTCGCGACGCTCAAAGAAGCCGTCACGATCATGGCCGGCGGCGGCATCGCCAACTCCAACAAGGATCCGCTGCTGATGGACCGCGCACTCAGCGACGCGGAGATCGACCAGCTGGTCGCGTTCCTCGGCGCGCTCAACGGCGACGTCGCCTGGACCGACCCGGTTCTCCCCAAGTAGCAGCATGCCGCGAGCGCGCGGGCCGGTCGCCGGAGCAGCCTGCGGCGCCCGCTTAGCCGCCGCCGCCGCCGCGGGCGCTACTGCGGCGCCTGCTCGGCAATCGCCTCAAGCGCTTCCCAGCGCTCGTAGAGAACCGCCAGCTCATCGGGCAGCGCTTTGCGTCGGCTGTTGAGCTCCTTGAAGCGATCGGCCTGGCCGGCCTCGTAGACCGCCGGATCCGACAGCTCTTGGTCGACCGCCTCGATCTCGGCTTCGAGGGTCTCAATGCGCTTGGGCAGCTCCGCGAGCTCTTTCTGCTCGCGCGTGCTCAGCTTTTTCGCGCGCTCGCCGCTGCCGCCCGTCGCGGCAGCGCCATGGCCGCTGGTCGCATCCTGCTTGGCTTTGGCCTTCGCCTTGGCGGCGTGGGCTGCGGCGACCGAGGCTCGCTCCGCCGCTTCTTGCCGCAGCCGCTCAAGCAGTAGCGACAGGTCGCCTTCGTGCACGCGCGCGTCGCCGCTGCCGTCAAGGTGCACAACGCGCGTCGCAACCCGGTCGAGAAACCAGCGATCGTGGCTGACGATGATCGCAGCGCCCGGAAACGCCAGCAACGCGTCTTCGAGCGCCCGCAGCGACACCAGGTCGAGGTCGTTGGTCGGCTCGTCGAGCACGAGCACGTTGCCGCCGGCGCACAGCAGCTTGGCGATCAGCACACGGTTGCGCTCCCCGCCGCTCAGCGAGTCGATGCGCGCGTGCTTCATCTCGCCGGGGAACAGGAACTGCTCCAAGAAGGTCTCGACGCGCTGCGAGCGGCCGCCGGCAAAGACGTAGTCGTTGCCGTTGCTGACTTCATCGAGCACGGTTTTGCTCGGATCGAGGTCGCTGCGCTTTTGGTCGATATCGGCAAACTGCACCGTCGGCCCGATCGCCACCTTGCCTTCGTCCGGCTCGAGCTGGCCGAGGATCATGCGCAGCAGCGTCGTCTTGCCGGCCCCATTGCGGCCGACGATGCCGAGCCGCTGGTTGGGGCCCAGCTCGAACGAAAACGGGCGCAGGATGACGCGGCCGTCAAACGACTTGCCGACCGCCTGCACGCGCAGCACAAAGTCACCGAGCCGCGGACCGTCCGGAATGTGGAACAGCAGCTCCTTGGAGCTCGGCGGCGGAGCCGAATCCACCAGCGCCTGGTGGCGACCAATGCGCGCCTTGGACTTGGTCGTGCGCGCCGGCGGGCCACGCTTGACCCATTCCGTCTCGCGACGAAGCGTGTTGAGGCGTGCACTCTCGCTCTTGGCTTCGCGCTCAAGCCGGTCCGCTCGCTGCACCAGGTAGCTGCGGTAGCCGCCCTCGTATTCGTGCAGATTGCCTTGGTCAAACTCGATGATGCGCGTGCACAGCCGGTCGAGGAAGTAGCGGTCGTGCGTGACCAGGATCAACGGGATGCCGGCGTCGAGCAGGTAGGTCTCGAGCCAGTCCGTCACTTCGGCATCGAGGTGGTTGGTCGGCTCGTCGAGCAGCAGCAGCTGCGGATCGCTCAGCAGCAGCCGCGCCATCGCGACCCGGCGACGCTCGCCGCCCGACAGATCGTCGCAGATCGCCGCTTCGCTGGCGACGCCGAGGGACTGCAGCAGCGCCGACGCGCGGTGGTCGACGTCGTGGCCGCCGAGCTGCTCGAGCCTTTCGTCAAGGGACTGCTGCTGGCTGAGCAGGCGTTCGAGTTTGTCCGGCGCCATGTCCTCCGCCATTGCGGTGTGCACCTGATCGAGTTCGCGCAGCACCTCGGCGCGCCCCTCGATGCCGCCAACCACCGCGGCATGAACCGTCGCGCCGGCCGGCAGCTTCGGCTCCTGCGGCAGGTAGCCGAGGCGAAGGTCGCGGCGCTCGGTCCGTTCGCCCGCGTCGGGCTCGAGCTCGCCAGCCAGGATGCGCAATAACGTCGACTTGCCGCAGCCGTTGGGGCCAAGCAGGCCGATCCGCTGGCCCTCGTCGACGACCAGGGCAGCCTGATTGAGCAACTGCCGTTTGCCAACGGTCAGGTTCACGTCCTTCATCGTTAGCAGCGCCATGCGGCGCAGATGCTGGCCGAAAGCCCGCGCGCAAGCAAGCGGGCTGCTGCTCGCCGCCGTCCGGCGGACCGACAATCGAGGCGGGCAGGGGGCCGGGTGTGCTGGCGGGCCGACCTTCTGCCAAGCCATTCGCAGCAGCCCGGACGCCGAGCTCGACTAGGCAGGTCGCGAACGGGGCTCGGGGCGGCGGCGGCGCCGCATTCCTAGCTCGCCCTGCCCAGGTCTATCCAGCTGCGAGTCGACCTGATCCGAGTCGACCTGATCCGACGCGCGCAGCGTATCGAACAGCAGCAGCCCGCGGCCGCTTCGCTTGACCTGATACATCAGCTGGTCCGCCTTCTCGACCACCTCGTCGACGTTTTCGGGAGCATCCAAAACCGTCAGCACGCCAATGCTGAAGTCGATGTCAAACGCCTTGCGCCACGCCGCGCGCGCCAATCGCTTGCGCAAACGCTGCATGACCCGGCCCGCACCGGCCTCATCCGTGCCCGGCAGCAGGATGCAGAACTCGTCGCCCCCTGGCCGCGCCACCATATCGAGTTCGCGCAGGTCCTCTTTAAGCACCAGCGCGATGCGCTGCAGCAGCGCGTCGCCGGCGTGGTGGCCAAGGCTGTCGTTGACGCCCTTGAAGCCATCGACGTCGAGGTAGGCAACCGAAAACGGTACGCCGTGGCGACGGCCGCGGGACGCCTCACGCGACACGGCGCTCCACAGCGCGCGCCGGTTGTGCAGCGAGGTCAGCGCATCGGTGCGCGCCAGCCGCCGCTCGTGGTCGAGCAGCTCACACAGCGTGGCGAGCAGCAAACCGAACAGCTGATAGATGACCGTCAGCACGATCAGGTTTACGACCTGGACCTCGGTCTGGACGGGCCCGCTGTGCGCTGCCACATCCATCCACAGCCAGATGCCGGCGCAGAGCACGCCAAACACGGCCGCAGCGACCCTGCCGCCACCAAAGGCTGCGAGCGAAATGGGCAGCAGGTAGCCGAGGCTGGCGGCGATCTCCGCCTGGCTCAGCCAGTCGAGAATGGCCACAAACACCAGCAAAACTGCTGCACTTGCCAACACTCTTGCCGTCGAGGCCGCCGTGAAGCGCTCGACAATTCGATCCCGTAGACCCGCCCGCATGATGTCGTATCTACGCCAACAAACGGCCGTTCGAACGACATTTCCGCGCGATTTCCTAGGCCGCGTGCGGTAGGCGCCTCACGTCTTGCCGATCTCGCGTTTCGTCTTTCGCAAATCCTGCTGCCTGCTAGCGGCCGACTTCGACCCGCACGCCGCCCGTAGCGGTGAAGCCGAGCGCATTGGCCGCCGGGTCAAACGAAAAGGCCTGCAGGAAGAACCGGTAGCCGAACAGCGCCTGGTTGTTGGGCACCGGCAGGTTCCACGTCGCCGCATTGCCGCTGCCGCTCAGCGCGACCGAAGCCGCCGGATCGACACGGAGCATGCAGCTGGTCATGCCAATCGCGCTGAGATCGAGCGGCAGCGGCAAGGAGCCGCCGACCATCGCGTTGCCTTCGCCGCCGACCAGCACCGCGAGACCGCTCGGCAGCTGCCCAACCGTCAGCGACAGCGTCCCGCCGAGCGCGGGCAAGCCGCCAGGATTGGCACGCAGCGTCGGCACGCCAAGCGAACCCGCACAGCCGACGCCGAACGGCACAAAGCGGGCGCGGCGGGCCACGTAGTCGAGTGCGTTCGCCAGCAGGGTGTCGCCGGCACCGCTGGTCCAGCCGCCGACGCTGCACGATGACGCGACCGGCACAAAGCCGACATCGAGCCGCCTGGCGGTGGCAGCACCTTCCGCGACCAGGATGCCGCCCAGACTGCTTTCGGCAATCACCGTCGAGCCCGGCGCCAGCTGCCTGCTGCTGACGTAGTGGCCCACGACCAGACTGCTGACTCCGGCCATGCTCGGATGCCCCGGCTGCGGCACCGCGCCTAGCGACGCCGGCCCGAGGTTCCAGCCGCCGCCGCCGACCAGCACTTCGTAGCCGTTGCGCCAGCGGCCGCCGATCCGAAACGAATTGACGCCCAGCGCATTCGCGTAGGCGCCCACCACCACGCCGCCGCCCGAGTCGACGTAGTCGGCCAACACGTTGCCAAACGACGAGGCGTCGGCGAGCGCTTCACGGGTCCAGACCAGTAGCGCGTCGTACGAGGCGAGCGCCGCAAACGACGGCGTGCCGCCGCCGGCCGCGGTTGCGTTGACGATGTCGACGGCCGCGAACCGGCCGGTGTTCTGCAGGCGGCTCTGCACGTCCGTCCATTCGCACGCGTTCGACTGCGAGGCGGCGCTGCCGCAGAGCGCGATGCGCGGCAGGCTCTGGGCGAGTGCGCTGCGGCTCGCGCCCACCATCCACAGCATGGCAAGCAGCAGCGCCGCTTGGGAACGGGCAAACTCGACAAACAGCGACGAACGAGAGGTGGTCGAAATAGGTAAGGGGCTCATTGCAATCGCGGCGCTCGCGCTTTGGGCCGCTGCATCGGGAGCCGTGTGTCCGACCGTTCGAACACATTGCCGTGCGATTCGCTCGGCTCTTTGAGCCTTGCCCCGCAAGAACCTGGTGGTGCCCGGTCCCGATACTTTCCTTCAGCCGCTCGCTGCGCCGCCTCGAACCTTAACCGCGTTGGCACCAATCTGCCGCAACAACTCTCGCTGCTCGTCGCCCAGCTCTTCGGGCAGGTCATAGCGCACGACCAGCAGCAGGTCGCCGCGCTCGTCGGCGGCCGTGCCGGAGCTGCCGGAACTCCCGACTGTCGGTCGATGCAAACCCTGACCGCGCAGCCGCAGCCGCTGGCCCTGGCGCGTTCCGGCCGGGATCCGCGCCGTGGCCGTGCCGCCGCGCACGCGCACTTCGACCGAGGTGTCTTCGAGCGTGTCCCACGGCGCGATGATGACCTCGGCCTCGACGTCCCCGCGGCGCCGGAGGCGGTAGGTGTCGTCGGCGACCAGCTTGAGCTTGAGCCGCAGATCACCGGGCCCGGCCGCACCCGGCTGGCCGAGGCCGCGCAGGCGCAGCACCTGGCCATCGCGCACGTCGTCGGGGATCTTGAGGTCGACGTCCTTCTTCTGGTTCTGGGCGCCAAGCCCCGCACAAGCCGGGCAGGCTCCGGTTTGCAGTCGGCCTTCGCCGCCGCAGACTTCGCACGGAATACGGATCCGGAAGCCAAATGCGCGCTTGCCGCCGAGCAGCGCTTCGCCGACCGATAGCTCGATCGAGGCTTCGGAATCGGCGCCGCGCTGCGGCCCGCGCGGCCGGCCACCGCCACGCTGGCCGGCAAACATGTCGCCAAACATGTGGCCAAAGAAGTCCGAGAAACCGCCGCCGCCGCCCATCCCGCCGCCGCCGCCCGGACGCCCGCCGAACATGCGCGCAAACTCCTCAGGATCGATACCGCCAGCGGCGCCCGGACCGCCGCCGCCGCCGCCAAAGTCCTGGCCGTGCTGCCAGTTGGCCCCGAGCGCGTCGTAACGCTTGCGCTTGCTCGGGTCGCTGAGCACTTCGTGGGCCTCGGCGATGCCCTTGAACTTCTTCTCCACCTCGTCGCGTTCGTCCTCCGGATGCCGATCCGGATGCCACTCCTTGGCAAGCTTGCGGTAGGCACGCTTGATGTCGTCCGCGCTGGCGTCGCGGGCGACGCCGAGAGTCTGGTAGTAGTCCTGGAAGGAGGTCATTTATCGCTATCGACTCACTGACGATGACGTACGGACGACAAGGCTCTTTGTCGCAAGTTGCTGCCCGCCGCAAGTTTCTACCCGCCGGAAACACCGGCATCCTGACGAATGGCGCAAGCACAATCGCCCGCGACAGAACACGCCCACCGTGCTGCGGCAACAGCACGACGGACACTCACCAGCACCCCTGAATCACCAGGAGAGCCGCTGTGAAGATCATCACCACGCCCGGCGCGTAGCGCCAGCAAAGCCACGCCCGCCTCGACGAGAACTTCCGCACGGCGTCTGCGGTGGCAGATAGATGCACGACACTAGCCCTCGCCTGCTTCGGCGGTGCGGTCACCGGAATGCCCAGCAGGTCGTTCCACCATTTTTGGAACTCAATGACGGTCCGGCCTGCTTGAGCCAGTGTCTCCATCGCGCACTCTCGCGCTCAAGCTTCGCCACCTGGTTCTTGCTAGGATTCGCCGCGGCGGCGTCGGCCTCTTCGACGATTCTCTGCTTGTCGCTGGCTGTGAACGAACGACGCTGCGGCTTCTCCGGCGTCTCGCAATTCTGCGAGGCATCAGCCGTTTCGGCACGTCCGTTCGTCGACGTTCTTTGCTGGTCTCGCAATGCGCTGCTTTCCCCACGCATTCGACACCAAACAAAACACGCATGCACGCCTCACTCATGTTGGCACCGAGGGGACGCGTTGACCCAGAAGATCAAAATTGAGACACTGCGCCACATCGCGAAGTTGAAGATGATCGCGGCACTCAGACCTGCCCGCTACACCCTCTTCGTAAGCAAATGCGAGCAATCCTTGTAGGCAGCGTGCTTGCCCTGTCGATCGCGACCGGAGTCTGGCTAAGCCGTGGCCCAGCCGCACCACGCGACCCGCTCAGGCACGAGGGGCGCAAGCGCGAGACTCTCGGCCCAGCGAGCGGTGCCGCCAGTGAAGCGCGTCCGGGTCACGGATGCTTTTCGACGGCAGCGAGAATCAGGGGAAGCATTCAAGATGGACGAAACTTGGTTTGGAGTCCCCCAGGAATACATAAATCTACTGAGGATCGACCCGGCAACGCGACAAGTGGTTCCGATCGGCTTCTAAGCAGCATCACCGCTTCATCACGCAACCAGGAATATTTGCGGATGGCGCATGGCGCTACCCATCCGGCGAGCACGCTGGCTCGTTCGCTAGTTCAATCAGAGTCATCGCATCCGCCGCCTCTCCGCCACGCAGATCGTCGACCGCCTTCGCAGTAGGCCTGTCTACTCTTCGCCAGGAACCGCTGCGGCTGCGAGCGCGCACTTGAAGCTACTCGGCGAACGCGCCCGGCTCCTCAATCGACAGCCCAAGGACACGATGAAGCAACTCTCCACCGCACTCGAGAAGCTCGGCTCCAGAGAAGCGCCGTGGAACGAAAGCGAGCAGTGCGACGCCACGATCATCCAAACCATGCCAGGCATCGGCATGATCGTGGCGGCTACACTACTCAGTGAAGCAGCTGAACTACTTCGGACAGGAGACTACCAAGCACTCCGCGCGCCTGCAGGCGTTGTCCCAGTCACCAAACGCAGCGGGAAGAGATGCGGCGTCGTCGCATCATCCACCGAACCGCTTGCCACCCGCGACTGCACAACGCGACCTACCACTGGGCACGCGTCGCGGCTCTGTGCGACCCGATCGCAAAGCGCCGCTACGCCGCACTCAGAGCTCGAGGAAAGCCACACGGCCAAGCCCTCCGATCCGTCGCAGATCGCCTACTAGGAGTCCTCTGCGCCATGATGAAGAATCGGACGAGCTACCGCACACCGGAGGTCGCAGCCACAGCATGAACCCGGCGCACGAATACGATCGCGCCTGAAATACCCCTTGCTAAAGGGTGGGCAGTCCCCCCCGCTCCCCGCGCCACGACGGCCTAGGCGCAACACCGCATGGCGATTCGCTAGACTTGAGCCATGCTCCGACGCCACTTCACGGCCATCGCCCTGCTGCTCCTGGCGACCGCCAACGCCGCCGCGCAGGCCGCGCCAACCGCGCCAGCAACAAAGCCCGCCCGCCGCTCGCTGGCTGATGGCCTCGTTCGCCAGCGCATCGAACTCGATCGCATCACGCCACCGACGCTTCGATCCGGCGACGAACTCGCGCAGGGTCAAGGGGATCTGGTGCTGCTGGTCCGACGCCGCGACGGCACCATCGAGCCGTTTGAGCTGCAGCGCGGTCTTGGCGACCACGGCCTATCGCGGCCTCCCGTTCGCGCGGAGGAGAGGGTCGAGGTCGTCGAAGAAGAAATAGAACAGCAGGAGGCGCCTGCAGAACCTGCCAAGGGCGACGCACCACAAGCCAAAGGTGCCAAGAAGGCAGCGGCCGCTCCGCCCAACTTGCGGCCCGCAAAGACTCCCACTCTGCGCGTTCTCCGCAAGTCCGTGGCGGCAGACACCGACGCAGCCGGCGACGCCGCGACAGCCGCAGAAACCACGGCCACACACCTGCTGTGCCGACTCGACCACCACCGGCAGGTCGACCTTGGCGCGGAGCCCGACTTGAACCGCCTGCGGCCGCTGCTCGAAAAGCAGGCCAAGCGCTTGCGTGGGACCAAAGTTGAAGGCGTGCTCGTGCTGGAGCTGGACAGCGAAGTCACCATGCAAGACATGCTGCAGATCAGCCAGCTCGCCCGCTCGACGGGCTTCGAGACCCTGCAGATTGGCGGTAGCGGCTACGGCGCCGCCGGCCCGGAAACGCGCAGCGTGCTCAACGCCCTGCCCGAGCGCTTTGGCTGGGACGCGAAGGGGATCGGCCCGCAGCGCATGCTGAAGATCTACGATGGCGAACTGCTGATCCTGCTCGACGGGCCGACGACCTGGGCGGAGTTTGCGCCCATCTACGTGCACTGCTCCAAGCTCGGGATCTGGCGCATCGCGATTGTCGGACAGGCTGGCGTCGGTCCGAGGGGAAACACAACCGCAGGCACCGCCCAGCGCTTCAAGCTGCCGATCCCGATCCCGTTTGATCGGGGACTCTAGGGGCCGGGGACTCTCGTGACCGGGGACGCTAGCAGCCAGCCTGACGCTGGGGCAGGCTGAGCCACCGCCGCCACGAATCGGCCCAACTCATAGCCCTGCCGCCGCGTTCTCAGTAGGGTTCGGCAATGGATCGAACTGAGGGTCGTATTGATCGTCGCTTTGCCGTGCTCATTGATGCGGACAATGTCTCATCGAAGGCGCTCGAAGGACTGCTTGCCGAAGTCGCCAACTACGGCACCGCAATGGTCAAGCGCATCTACGGCGACTGGACCCAGCCGTCGCTCAACGGCTGGAAGGCGATGCTGCTCGAGCACGCGATCCAGCCGATCCAGCAGTTCCGCTACACGACCGGCAAGAACGCGACCGACAGCGCGCTGATCATCGATGCAATGGACCTGCTCAAGCAGGGCAAGCTCGACGGCTTTTGCCTGGTCAGCAGCGACAGCGACTTCACCCGGCTGGCCTCGCGCATCCGCGAAGAAGGCCTCATGGTGATCGGCTTTGGCGAACGCAAGACTCCGCGCGCGTTCGTGACGGCGTGCGATCGCTTTGTGCATACGGACATCCTGCGCGGCGCCAAGCCGGTCGACGACGACGATGACGACGACCACGACGGCGGCGATCGCAAGCGCCGCACGCGCTTGCCAATCGATGAAGAGTTGGCCGATCTGCTGCGCTGGGCCGTCGAAGCGAGCGAAGACGAAGAAGGCTGGGCCGACCTCGGCACCGTCGGCGCCAAGGTCATGGCGCAGCAGCCGGACTTTGATGCGCGTAGCTACGGCCACGGCAAGCTGTCGAGCCTGGTTGAGGCAACCGACGCGTTTGAGATCGACCGCGTGACCAGCAAAAACGGTCGGGTCGACATCCAGATCCGCGCGTTGCCCAAGCCGAAAAAGCGCCGCTCGCGTTCGCGACGATAGCGAGCGCTGGCGGAGACCCTTTCGGCGGCAGGTGCGATCGTTCGCCTACCGTCGATACCAGACGGTCACGAGGTGCTGCGCGCCATGACAAGCGTGCGTGATCGAGATCAGCTTGTCGTCGCCCAGTTCGCTGGCAAACGCGGCAGCCTCGGCAAACAGAGTGCGGGAACGTCGGAACAAGCCCCGGAACTCTCGGTAGCGGACATCAGCCATGGTCGCAGTCTAGCGCACCGCACGCCGGCCGCACGCGCCCACCTCCGCAGCCTATGCCTCGCTCGGAACGCGCGTGCGCCCGACCAGGCCCAGCATGTCAAACGAGGTCACGATGCCGACAAGCCGATCGTCTTCGAGCACCGGCAGACAGTTGACCCGCCCGCGCATCATGCTGCGCGCCGCTTCGTCGACCGGCACCTCGGGCGAGGTCGTGAGCAGCTCCTGCCCCATCACTTCGGCGATGCAGATGCCGGCGAGACGCGCTTCGCGCTGACCGGCCTCCGCGTTCGGAGCCAGCTCCGAGCAGGCAGCGCGCAGGACGTCCGTACGGCTGACGATGCCAACGAGCGTCTCCTGCTCATCGACCACGGGCAGGTGGCGGAAGTCGCCCATCTCGAAGATCGACTGCGCCACGTTTAGCTGATTGTCGGAACGGATCGTGCGCGGCCGTTCGGTCATGATGTCTCGGACGTACATGACCGACTCATCGGCAAGCAGGCGTCGATTCTGCATACGCTCTTCGGCCCGCCGGCCTGCAGCCACCTCTATCGCGGGGGGCAGACCGGCAGGGTGCCGACGCTGCTTGGAATCATGCAGCCCAATCACCCGGCCAACCGCGCGTTCGGAGCGCGGCATGTTCACACCAGCAAGAACACCAACCAGAAACCGTATGAAGCTACAACGAACCGTGCCGCTGCCTCTACTGGCCGCGATGACCCTCTCGATGGCCGCCGCCAACGCATCCGCGCAGGGCTGGGGCCAAGTGCCAACGGCCAACAACCCGGGCCAGATCCGCGACGCCGCGATGGCATTCCACGCGGGCACCGGCAACAGCGTGCTGTTCGGCGGCTGGCCGGCCATCGCCGACGCCGACACCTGGACCTGGACCTACGACGGCAGCGACTGGAGCAACGCC
>JBGCDH010000069.1:0-60335 GCA_045105235.1 Planctomycetota bacterium
GTGGCCGAGATTGTCGCTGGCGGCGCAGACGTCGTACCAACTTTCGAGCACGCTGCTCAGCTTGGTGATGTTGGCGACGACCGCCGTCACGATCAGCTCGCTGGCGACCAGCTGGCCGGGGGTCAGCTGCTGGTCGATGACCAGCCAACCGCCGATCGCCAGGACCGCGGTGCTGGCGAGCACCTGCAGGCCGAGCGCCGAAATGATCTGTCGGTAGAGCACGCGGAAGTGCCGGCGGCGTGCATCGACATAGGTGCCGACCAGCGTCTCGGCGCGCTGCTGGGCAAACTCCGCACCGCCCTTGGTGCAAAACGCCGTGGTGTGCCGGGCGAGTTCCTGCAGCCATGCGGCGACTTCATACTTGGAGATCGATTCGCGCACGGCGGTGCGCACGCCGCCGACGCCCAGCCCGAACACCAGAACGATGATCGCAACCACCAGCGCCAGCACAAAGCCGAGCAAAAACGGGTGGTAGAACGACAGCACGATCATGCCGACCCCGGTCGTCAGCACGATGTTGGTAAGCTCCAAGAACAGCTTCGAACTGCTCTTCTGGACCGTGACGGTGTCGAAGAATCGGTTGACCAGCTCGGGGCCGTGGTGGCTGTCGAACGCACGGATGTCGACGCGCGGCAGCCGCCACGACAGATCGCTCACCACGCGCACGAAAATGCGTCGTTCGACAACTTCCGCAATCCAAGCCTGCAGCGCGCCGAGCGCTCCCTGCAGGACGAGGCATCCGAGCAGCACTCCGACCAACACCACGAGGGGCGTCAGCAGGGTGCCGAACGTGATGTTGCTAATCAGCGCCTCGACCGTCAGCGGGACGGCCAGAGTAAGCACAGCGCTGGCGGCGCCATACACGATGATGGTGCGGAGGTCCGGAGCCTCCGGACGCAGCAGTCTCCAATACTGCTGCCACGGTTTGCGATTGCTGTTGGCCACGGGTATGCGGGCGAAAAGTAGGCCGCTGCGGCCGGGACTCAATCGAAACAGCCCTAGTTTCGGACGGATTGTCGCCGTGTTGCTCGGCGCAGCTTGCGCCGGGTCACGTTGGGCTTGGGGGTGAGGGGCTCTAGCGGCTGCCGGCGCATTGCTGCGCGCTGGGCGCAGCCTTGCGATGTCACGACACGATGCCGCTTCCGTCGTCGAGAAGCTCGACGCTTCCTAGCTATCGGTCCGTCTCACCTGTGGACTGCAGTCCACTCGCGGGCGCGCTGCTCAGCACGCATCAAGATGCGCGGAATGGGCGGTGCTTGCAGCAGGCGGCGCCGCATGCGCACGTAGCACCAGACAAACGACCGGATCGTGGCTGCACCGCCCGGTGAGCCGGCGTTGTGGAATGCCGCCAGCAGCCGGCCAAGGTCGCGGCCGGCGCCGCGGGTGTCTTCGGCGCCGTGGAGCTGGACGCCGTCGAGGTCGACCATGGCGAGTTGGTCGGCGGTATCCGTTCGCACCAGATTGTCGAACTTGAGGTCGCGGTTGCGCAGACCGTGGCCGTGCATGCGGCCGATCGCGCGGCCCAGCCCGCGGGCCAGCTGGGGCACGTCCTCCGCGGGCAGCGTGCCTTGTCGCAGCTCGGTGGCCAGATCCGGGTGCTGGAAGCGCTGGGAAAACACCTGGCCGCGGCCTGCATGCAGCCGCAGCGCCAGCGGTGCCGCGGTCGGCACCCTGGCGAATTGCAGTAAATACGCGGCTGTCCAGAGCTTGCGTGCTTTGCCGGCTTCGCGGTCCTTGACGGCGAGGGTCGGCGACAAATACACGGCGCCGCGGCGGCCGCTGCGGCGCGGTTCGTGCTCGCCGGCATCAAAGGCGCGGCAGGCGTCGCGCGAGGCGTCGGTCTGCGGCAGGTGCCAGAACCAGCGCGGTCTGGCCCGACGGCGCGGCTCGGCCTCGGTGTGCTTGCAGGATCGCATCGCGCGGCGGCCAAATGAGCGGACCGAGGACGCGCGCAGCTGCCGCGTTGCGAGGGCCAGCAGTTCGTCGAGATCTTTGGCCAACGGGGCGCCGACGCTGCGATAGCCGTTTAAGAACGGTCGGGCGATCGCGTCGAGAGGCCCGCCGTCGATCGGATTGCAGAAGAACGCCAGGCCGTGCGCCCGGGCGCGCAGCGAGGGCGCGCCGACGCGCCGCACCGACGTCAGATCGCACAGGTGGACTTCGCCGTCGCCTTTGGGATCGTCTCCGCCGCCTCGGCTGACGAGCAAGTTGCCGGGGTGAAGATCAGCGGGCAGAACGCCCAGGTCGTGCAGCTGGCGCACGACCCGCCCGGCCCGCGCCGCGATCTCGGCCGACGCCGCAAAGGTGAACGGCTCGGCTGGAACCGCGCGCGTCAGCAAAAAGCTGCAGCGCTGTTCGCTGTCGATCGCGTGGCCGAAGGCCAGCGGCTCGACCGCCGCGATGCCGAGCTCGCGCATGGTCGCCAGGTTGGCGGCCTCGCGGGCGCCCTTGGCCTCGCGCAGGCTGGCCCGCGAGCGAGCGGCGATGGTGTCGGCCCGGAAGACCTTGGCAAAGACATCGATGCCGGCGATCTGGCCGTGCAGCACCCGGCGCACGGTGCGCAGCTTGGTCAGCGAAAAGCCGTGCTCGGTCCACTCAGAGATGTCGTGGCGGAGGAGCTCGGCCAAGCCGTCGGCGACTTCTCGGCATGCCTGGGCCGACGCGCCGTTGGGCGCGGTGACGGATTGCGACAATGCTCGGTTGCCCGAGGCCAGGCGATGGGGAACCATGGGTGCGGCGATGTGGCGGCTTCACCGATACTACTTCAAGGAACTGGCGATCAATGCGTCGATCACGTTCCTGGTCATGTTCACGGTTGTGTTGGTGTCGCTGGTCTACCGCGGCATCCAGCGTTCGCAGGGGGGCGGGCTGCTTGACGCGGCCATGATCACGCTGTTTTTCGCGCTCGACGCGCTGCCGCACCTGGTCACGATCGCGTTCCTGATTGCGACCGTGATCACGTTTACGCGAGCGGCGCAGGATCGTGAACTGATCGCGATCCGAGCCGCCGGCCTGTCGCCAACCGTGCCGATGACCTCGGCGCTGCTGATCGGAATCTTCCTGTCGGTCGCCGCGTCGTTCGCCAATCACTACATCATCCCCGATGCGCACTTTCAGAAGTACCGCGTCGTGCGGGATCTGGTGCGCAGCGCGATCCGCAACCTCGGCCTCGATACCGATCGCATCAAGATCCTCGATTCGGGCTACATCCTGACGTATCGCGAGCGGAGCAAGGAGACGGGGGAGTTTGTTGGCTGCACGCTCTATTCGCCGCGGCCCATCGAAGACGGGATTCAGTCGCCAATTGTCTTTGTCGACCGCGTGGTGTCGTCGGATATCGGCGACAAGGACGCCTCCGAGACGGACTTCTTCGTCCAGCTCAAAGGCGTGCGCGATCCGATCAATGGCTACGTGCTGAACAATCTCGATTTCAGCGTGCCGCTCGACCGACTCGGCTCCGCCAGCGGTCGCGATGAAAAGCCCGACGACGTGCGCAGCGACCAGCTGCTGTCCGAAGTGATGCGCGGCGTGCACCCCGAGCCGGAAAAGGCGACCTACACGCTGTTCCGTCGCTGCTGCTTTGCGCTGATGCCGACGCTGATCGGCCCGATCGGCTTTTGCATTGCCGAGATGGCGCGTTTCCGCGGCCGGGTCTTTGCCCTCGTGCTCGCGCTGGTGCCGCTCGTGATGTTCTACCTCGGCGAAGTGCTCGGCGCGCGCATGCTGCTGTCGACCAACAATCCGTGGTGTGGCTGGATGCCGATCGTGCTGCTGACGGCGATCGGCGTGCCGGTCGTCTGGAGGCAGATGCGGCGATGAAGCGGCTCGACCTCTACGTCGGCAAGATCGTGCTCGGCGCGTTCCTCGCGTCGATGCTGTTCTTCTTGTTCTTGATGGTCGTCGTCGACGTCCTGACCAACCTGGCGGGCTATGCCGAACGCGCCGAGCGCGCCGGCATCGGCGGCCTGGAGCTGGCTGGCTACCTGGGCCTCTACTACGTCAAGCTGCTGCCGGTGCTCGTCACGATGGTGACGCCGTTTGCTTGCGTGATCGCCGGCATGTTTGCCGTTGCGCGGTTGCACAACGCCAACGAGATCGTGCCGATGCTGTTTGTTGGCCGGAGCATCCACCGCGTGCTGCGTCCCATCTTGTTTGTCGGACTTCTGGGGGCCGTGCTGATGGCCGTCAGCTGGCAGTGGATCGTGCCGCACGTCGGCGCGGATCTGGCGACCAGCAGGGCGTTTCTGCGAGCGGGTGCGAAGACGCAGCAGTATCTCGTCTACGAAAGCCACGGTGAGAAAAGCCAACACCTGTATGTGCTCGAATACGATCCTGCCGCTAAGCGCATGATCGGTGTGCGGATGCTGATCCAGGGCGTGTTGCGAGCGGACGCAACGCTGATCACTGCGGACGTTGGCAACTGGGACGAAGAGCTTCAGGACTGGCGGCTCGACGGCGGGAAGATCCAAACACCTCGCAGCCGTGATCGGCGCGCAATGCTCGGGCGGCCCGACGTCACGCCGGCGCTCTTGGTTCAGCAAGGGCGCGAACAGATCGATCCGGAGACCTTGTCCTACTCGGATCTGCTGGCGCTGCTCGACGCCCGGCCCAACCGCGTCGATGCGCGCCTCGCGCTGCACCGGCACATGACCTATCCGCTGGCCTGTCTCCTGCTGCTGCTGCTGGCCCTGCCGCTAGCCATCCGCTACGAGCGCGGCAGCCGCACCGACCGGCTGCTGGCGGCCATCGGGCTGTGCGCCGGCTACATGCTGGTCGACCTCGCCTGCCAGCGACTCGGCGGGCGGGAATGGCTGCATCCCATTGTCGCCGCATGGACCCCGACGATTGTCTTTGGCTCGCTCGGAGTCGTCCTATTCGGCAGCACCAAATCATGACCGAACCGTCCAAGCGTCGCCCCGGATGGGTGTTCATCCTCCCAGCAGCCGCCATCGTGGGATTCACCGCGTGGTTTATCGTCGCCTTTGCGGGGCGCAGCTAAGCGGTAGGCCCTACGCTGCAAAGCGTCGCCGCAGACGGAGAGTCGGCAATATTGCCGGCCGGACTCCGCAGGGGCCGCCAGCTCATGATTCGCACCTCTCTATCGTCGCCTTGCTGGGCGCTTCTCTGCTTTGCCTCGGCTCTCAGCGCCCAGGGGCGACAAGAGCCGCTAAAGCCGCAGCACTTCCTGTTTGACGAATGCGCCCTCGTCGCCCGCCTCGACATGGACGCGTTGCGCAAGCACGAGGTGTGGGAGGATATCGAGTCCTCACCGCTCAACCTGGTGCTCGGCCGCATGCGCGAAGCCGTGGGCTTTGTGCTGGAGGATCTTCACGGCATCACGGCTCAGGTCAGCGTCAAGCCGTCCGGTGGCGACGATGACGACGGCAGCGATTCCGAGCGCTCGGAAGTTGTGATCTTCGAGGGGCGCAAGCCGCTCGCGCTCCCCGACCATGAGCGCAACGGCGACATGCAGACGATCGGTGGCGTCGAGGTGTTTGGCAGCTATGCCGAAAGCCGCATGGTCTCGATCCGCACGGGCAATTTCGCGGTCAATGGCTATCGCGCAGCCGTCGAGTCGGTCCTCGAAGGCGAGCGTCGGGCCGGCCTTCCGTCCGGAGAAGTGCTTTCCCTGATCGCCGACCCGCGCGGTTTGGTTGGCTACGTCGCGGTGGATGTTCGCTACGAGTCGCCGTGGCGGGAAGCGTTGCGGGAGGCGCTTGCTACCGAATGGCCTGAGGAAGATGCGCCGACGCACCTGTGCTTGCGCCTACGAGTGATCGGCGACCCGGACGATCCGCACCTGCAGCTCGAGGCCGTTCTGCGTCACGGCAAGGCTGGCGACGGCTTGGCCACTTCGGAGCGCGCCGTGGATGCCGGCATCGCCAAGCTCCTCGCCATGCCGGAATCGCGCATGTTCCGGCGTGTGCTGAAAAGCGTCAAGCGCACGCGCAGCGGGCCCGACGCGGTCTGGACCCTCGACCTTGGCCGGTCGCGTAACGCCGCGGGACTCGTGGGCAGTTTGCTGCCGTTCCTGATGGTCGGCAGGCAGTCGCAAGGCGTCGTCTTGCAAGCCAAGGGGCCGAGGCAAGTCCAGGCTGTCAAAGAAGCGAAGGTGCTCGTTGAGAAGCTGAAGAAACGGGTTCCTGTTCCGCCGCCGCCGCCGCCTCCGCCGCCAGCCGCTGCGCCCGTGGGCGGCGGCGGCGGCGGCCGCTAGCCGCCGCTCAGACCAGGTCCGAATCGCCCAGCGTGTGGTACCACTCCTCTTTGTAGAAGTGGGTGTCGTGCCGATCAAACGGGATCACGACCTGAAAGTAGATCGTGCCGTAGACCAAGAAGCCGAGCTTCTGGAAGCCTAGAAAGCGCGGGTCGCGGTGCTGGAACAGCGTCGCAAGTGCGTGCGCACCGAGAGCATTGGCGCGCTGCTCGGCGTGAGCGACAAGCGCGAGCGTGCTCGCTTCGTCGTCGCGAGGCACCATCCAATCGACGAGGAAGCAGGTGTTGTCGACGACGAAGTCACGCTTCGCGATCACGGCGATGCCGCGCAGCTTGCCGCTGGTCCGCTCTCGACATTCGCAGAGCTCATAGCTCGCGTCGTGTGCGTCGGCGTAGCGCCAGTTGAGGTAGCGCTGGTCGCGGATCACGGCGAGCTTGGTCTCGCCTGCGAAGTCTGCCCACAGCTCGTCGACATCTTCGCCGAAGCGCTCTACGCAGACGATCTCCAGTTCGTCGCTGACCGTGCGCGGCGCAAAGCCGCCGGGCTGCATCTCGCGGAACAGGAAGTCCCAGTCGCGCACCATCTCGTACTTGAGGTACTTCTGACCGATGCGCCAAGTCGCGATGGGCCAGCCGTGGTGAAATGAGTTTTGGTTCTCGCCTTTGCCGCCCCACTCTTCGTAGTGAGCAAGGGCTAGGTTGACGAACAGGCCCGGCCGCGGCCCGAAGCGCCGGTGCTGCGGCAGCACCCAAAGGTCGACACACTGGCCGATGATGCGACGCTTGCCCTCGATCTGTGCGTGCGCCGGCAGCGTGACGTAGGCGCCGACGACACCATCCTGCTCATGGGCGGCGACCATCGTGTGGATCTGCCCCGTTGGGTTGTCGCGGAACTTCCAGTTCCAGTGCGCGAGCGAGCGCTCGGGGAAGATCTGGTTGTGTCCGGCGAGCAGCGTTGCTTCGTCACCGGGCTGGTAGGGGCGAATCGTGATCGGCGAGTCCATCGGCGTCCGAGGTTATCGGCCAGACGCGGCAATTGCCGGAGTGGGCGTGGCGACGGCCGCGCTGATTCTGTCGCCTAGGCGGTGACCTGCTTGCGGCCGAGCAGGAGGTTGATGACAAAGGCGACCAGGAAGACGAAAAACAGGATCTTCGCGATCGAGGCCAGGTCGCCCGCCAAGTTGCCGAAACCAAGCACGGCCGAGACGAGAGCGAGGAAGAAGAACGTCAGCGTCCAATGAAGCATGGGAGTCCAGGTAGCAACGGGCATGCCAAGGCCTGCGAATCGTGGCTGCCGGGGGCGGGCGCCCGGTCTGCTGCCTGTGCCTTGCAAAAACTGCACACATTGCAGGCGGTGCTCGCGGCCGATCCCGGCGACCGCGGGCCGGGCGTGCATGTTTTGCGCGCGACGCCTGCGAAGCGGTCCGAGATGCGCCAAACGCCCGGTGAAGGGGCGGTCGCGGCGTCCGGCACGGTTGTTGTCCTACTCCAGGCATGCGTATTGCCGTGCACTCCCTGTCGATCCTTGGCCCCGGGGAATTGGAACTCATCGGCGACCAGCTGGAACAGCTCTGGCGCGACTTCCTTGCCGCGACCCCTCGTCTCGCGGTCGGCCTGGTTGCGATCCTGATCACGTGGCTGTTCGCGTCGCTCGCGACGCGGATCGTGCGCTCGGTTCTCTCTCGCACGTCGATGCGTGAATCCTTGCGGGCGCTCCTGGCGCAGCTGGCCTATGCCGCCTTGTGGGTCGGTGGTCTGCTGGTTGCGATGAACCTGGCGTTCCCATCGCTGACGCCGGCGAAGACGCTGACCGCGCTCGGCGTGGGATCCATCGCGATCGGCTTTGCCTTCAAAGACATCTTCGAAAACTTCTTCGCCGGCGTGCTCATCCTCTGGCGCTTTCCGTTCGAGATCGGCGACTGGATCCGCTGCGGCGACCTTGTTGGCAAAGTCGAGGAGACCACGGTGCGCATGACGCTCGTGCGACAGGTTGATGGTCGGCTGCTGCTCGTGCCGAATGCGCGCCTCTTCAAAGAACCTGTCGAAGTGCTAACGGCGCAGGAGCTGGCGCGCGTCGAGGTCGCTGTCGGCGTTGCCTACAAGGAGGATGCCGGCCGCGCCCGCGACATCATCTTGGCGGCTCTCAAGGAGCAGCCGACGGTCGCGTGTTCGCACCCCACGGACGTGCAGCTTGATGCGTTTGGCAGCTCGAGCATCGACTTCCGCGTGCTGTGGTGGACGGGCTCTGAACCACAGGCGCGTCGCGAATCACGCGACGAAGTGCTGCTTGCGATCAAGCAGGCGTTGGATGAAGCGGGTATCGAGATTCCGTTCCCGCACCGCACGTTGACGTTTGCGGCGGGTGATCTCAACCGGCTCGCGGGCGTGGCCGAGCCGTCCGAAGGCTAGTGAAACTTCAGCGGTTCCGGGGCCGGGAGGGTCACGACATTCCGTTCGCCGCCAGCGCATTGGATCTTGGTTGGCGTTGGGTCGTCGTCGGATGAGTAGCTGATCTTCTGCAGCTCGAGGACGTTGGTGCCGTAGTAGGGCTGCAGCGAAACCTCGCCTACGGGCACAATGAGCGTGATCGGGACCGCGGGCGTCGCTCCGTTGTACATCACGCCTCTGCGACCGACGCTGCTCAGCAGTGTGCCGAGATGATGGCCAAGCTCGTCGTTCCTCGTCGAGCTTGCCGCAAGACCTTCGATCGGGATGCGCCGCCCATCGGCACCGCTCCAGCGCACGTCAAGCTGGGTGATCGTTGGCTTGAGCAGTACGTTCTTGGAGTGTCCACCGGCGGGCACCTGGACCTGCTCTTTGTGCACGTGGAGGAGCACCGCCGTGGCGATGTCGACGACGGCGAGCTTCTTGTTGCCGGGGCCGCAGGGCACCGAGAAGCTGCCATCTGGGGCGACTGCTCCGAAGTGGCAGACGCCTGCCGCCGAAGAGATGTGGCCGGGTTCCGCGCGGGGCTCGTCAAACACGTAGACGACAAACCGCGCCAGCGATACGTCCGTGCCGTCGACCTGGACCTTGCCGGTGACGAAGCCCGGCAACGACGCTGCGAGGTCGTACGTCCATTCGACGGTGTCGCCGTTCTGTTGCCGGTCGTCCGTCCGGCGCAGCGGGACCTGGATCGCATAGCCGTTGCGAGGGGGGACGGGCACGACGAGGCGCAGCTGCAGGTCGGCTTCGGCAAGATGCGGAAACTCCGCCCGGTCGTCGGCGGACACGAGGCTGCCCGCGATCAGCCATGGCGCCTGCAACTTCGTCGGACGGCTCTCGCCGTCTTTGGCGCCTGCCGGTCGAACGCGCAGCACGCGGGCATGGGGATGCCTTTGCGAGAGTCCGTCGATGCGTGCGATGCATGTGATGCCTTCTTCGAGCTCGATGCTGAGGTCGCTCACGGCCTTGCCGGTGCCGACTGCCACCTGGCGGGTTGCCTGCACCGAACCCTCACTCCAGCTGGCCGTTACCTCATATTGGCCGGGCATGAGGTCCTCGCAGGAAAACGCCCCCTGTGCCGTCGTGTGGACGGCGGCATGCTGCGTCATGCACTTGGCGCCGCGAGGCAGGGCCACGGTCTCTCCCTCGACCTGGTCGCCGATTCGTCGCCAGGATACTCGCGCGTTGGCGATTGGCTTGCCGCCATTGGCCCGCACGACTTTGCCCCGGATGCTGGCCGCGGCGAAGAGCTTGGTGACGATCTTGGCGCCGGGCATCAGCGCGACCCCTTCGATGATCAGCGGTGCGTAGCCATCTGCCACGGCGTAGACGCTGCCGATCGACCCCTCCAACGATTGGAACAGCCGGACACGGCCTTCTTTGTTGCCGGGCAGGCTCGAGTTTGCCAGGTAGGCTTGCAGCCAGTCGCTTACGTCTGGCAGCGGAATGGACGCTGCCCGCAATCCTGCAACGATGGGCTCTGCGGTCGCTTCGTCGCGAGCGCGCACCGTCAACGTTTTCCGGGCTTGGTGAAGGGGGTTGATCCGTACATCCTCATCGGTCGGACCGGCCAGGATGGCGCTTTGGCCGAAGGGCATCGTGTAGCGATCGTAGACCGCGATACGGAAGCGGCCGCGCGTCGACACTCCGATGCGAAGCGTGCCGTTTTGCACTTCAACGGGCGTCGCGCGTTGGCCCGCCAGTCGTGAGAACTCACCGATGACCGTGGCAAACCCCGAAAACGGCTCGTCCCCTGTGCCTTCCGCTTGCGCCCCCGGTTTGAGGTCGCGAGCTGAAAACGCGACGGTGGCTTGCACGAAGCCGCTTGGCTCCATGGCAAACTGCAGCGGTGTGCCGGCGCGCACCCACGGGATGTGTTCGTGGTAGTAGCCGTTGGCGTTGAGGTCGAGCGACATCCCGGAGGAGAACGTGCTGCGGATCCTGAAAACGCCGTCCTTGTTGCTCGTGGTTCGCGCGGCGTAGCCCGGCCCGACACTGTCCGTGTTGAGCAGATCGTTGGCAAAGACCGACGCGTTGGCGATGGCGCTGCCATCCCGTGCGCGCAGCCGGCCGGTCAGCTGGATGCCGCGCGGCAACCGGATGTCGCCGAGCGCGGTCTCACGGTCCGTCTCGTTGGGGGCGGCGGCGAGCCAAGACAAGACCACGCGGAACGGGACCCGTCCCTTCGCGGCGATCCAGGCTTCGACGCCCGGCATCGCGAGCGCACCGCGGCGTTCGAGCGTGTGGGACATGCGGCCGTCTGCGTCGGATCTCGCAACGGGTGCGTCAAGCGCCTCGTCGCTCGTGGTGTCGCCCGATAGACCCACGGCAAGGCCGGCGCCTGCCAGCGGTGCACCGTGCTCATCCAGGACCCGGACACGGATGTGGATCTTTGGCGCGGCGAGCTGTGGATCCGGCCGGCTCTGACTCGGCAGCGTCCTGCCTGCAGCGGTCCCTGCCAAGAGCGCCACGGCAGCAAGAGGGGCGGCGTGCATCAGCATGGTCCATCGTCGGTTCGCGAACGGCATGACCCAAAGGGTAGCGGAGCGACCCTCGCACCGACGTCGAAAGAAAGAGCGCTCGCTGCCTGCCGTGGACCGGCGCATGATGTTGGCGTGTTCTCGGTCCGTAGTTTCTTGGCCCAGCGATGGTCGGCCCTGGTTGCACTGTGGTGTGTTGCGTGCATGGCCTGTGCCGCGTGCGTGCGTGAATCTGGCGCGCGCACGGTTGTGGTCTTTGCCTCGGCGTCGCTTGGGGAAGCCTTCGAGGCAACCGCGCGGTCGTTTGAAGACTCTGAGCCCGGTGTGGATGTTGTGCTGCATACGGCCGGCACGCCGCGGCTTGTTCTGCAGCTTCGCGAGGGCGCCGAAGCTGACGTCTTTGCGTCGGCGGACACGGTGCAGATGGAGCGGGTGGTGGCGCTTGGACGGGCCGCAAGCAAACCGCGGGTGTTCGCCGGCAACTCGCTCGCGCTCGCGGTGCGATCCGACCTGCAGCCGCCGCTTGCCGGCATCGAAGACCTTGCGCGCGACGGATTGCGCGTGCTGCTGTGCGGCCCCAAGGTGCCGGCGGGCCGCTATGCCCGCCAGGCGCTGGGTCGCGCTGGCGTCGCCGCCGTTGGCTCGCGTTCGGATGAACCGAACGTGCGCGCGCTACTGGCCAAAATCGAACTTGGCGAAGCGGATGCAGGGATCGTGTACGCGACCGATGCACGCCGCGCTGGCGTTCGTCCTGCCAGTAGCTCGCGCGCGTCTTTCGTGACGATCGAACCAGAGCACAACGTCACGGTGCAGTGTCCGATCGTCGCTCTGCGTCGCGACGACGCGGCCAAGCCGAAGCCGTCTGCCGATGCCTTCCTGGCGTTTGTGCGTTCGCCGCGCGGTCAGAGCATACTCGCGTCGCACGGGTTCCAAGCGCCGTGACGTCGACGCGTCGCAACGTGCCCAAGCTGCTGTGGCTGCCCGCGGCGCTGGCGGCGCTGTTCTTTGCGCTGCCGCTGGTCGGCCTCGCGCTGCGCGCCCCGTGGCGAGAGCTGCTGCAGCTGCTCAGCGGGACGGCCGTTTTCGATGCGCTGATCCTGTCGCTGTGGAGTTCGCTGCTGGCGACGTTGCTGTCGCTGCTGTTGGGCCTGCCGCTGGCCGCATGGCTCGCGTCGACGCGGTCCGTTGCGGCGGTGTTGGTGCGCGTGCTGGTGACCTTGCCGATGGTGCTGCCGCCGGTTGTCGGCGGCGTTGCTCTGCTGCTGGTCTATGGCCGCGGCGGCTTCGTCGGATCCTGGACCGAAAGCTGGTTTGGCGCTGCACTGCCTTTCACCAGCGCGGGCGTCGTTGCCGCGGCAACCTACGTGGCCATGCCGTTCTTCGTGCTGACGGTAGAAGGCGGGCTGCGCGGGCTCGACCCGCGACCGGCCGACGCCGCCGCAACGCTCGGGGCGCGGCCGCTGCGGGTGTTTGTAACCGTGACGCTGCCGATGCTGCTGCCGTCGCTGCGCGCTGGCCTGCTGGTGGCGTGGGCCCGCGCGCTGGGCGAGTTTGGTGCGACCATTACCTTTGCCGGCAACCTAGCCGGCACGACGCGCACCATGCCCCTTGCCGTGCACGTCGCGCTGGAGGACTCGCCGGACAAGGCAATGGCCCTGAGCGTGGTGCTGGTGCTGATCTCGGCGGGCGTGCTGTTCGTGCTGCGCAGGCAGTGGTTCCCGACGCTGCGGCGCGATGCGGAGGTGCGCTCGTGAGCCGTGTCGCTGCGGGACTGCAGGTCGCCGATGTTCGGCTCGCACGCGGGCCGCTCGAGCTGCACTGTTCCTTTGCGGTTGCGGCGGGCGAAACGGGCGCCTTGATCGGGCGGAACGGCGCCGGCAAGAGGACCACCCCGGAGCTACTGAAGGGCTTGCTGCGCGGCGATTCGGGCAGCATCCGGCTCGGCGGACGCGAATGGCACGGCGGCACGCACGATGCGTTCGTGCCGCCTGAACAGCGGCGCATCGGCTATGTGTTTCAGGAAGGGGCGCTGTTGCCGCATCTGTCGGTGCTGGACAACGTCGCCTACGGGCCGCGCTGTCGTGGGGCGGTGCGGCGTGCGGTGCGGGCGGCGGCGACCGGCTGGCTGCAGCGCCTCGGCGTGCCGGAGGCGCTCTGGCGGAAGCGGCCCGACGCGCTTTCTGGCGGTCAGATGCAGCGCGTTGCGCTGGCTCGCGCCTTGGCCGCAGCGCCAGATCTGTTGCTGCTTGATGAGCCGCTTGCTGCCGTCGATGCGACCGCGCGCCTGCAGCTGCGCCGCGAGCTGTCGGCGCATTTGCGAACCTTCGCCGGTCCGCGCGTCCTGGTTGCGCACGACGTCGCCGACGCGCTGGCGCTGGCCGATCGTATGGTCGTGCTCGAAGCCGGCAAGGTCGTGCAGGACGGCACGCTCGACGATCTCGTTGCCCGGCCGCGTTCGCGGTTTGTCGCGGACTTCGTCGGCGTGAATTGCATGGTCGGGCGGAGTGCTTCGGATGGCGTCGTTGAAGTGGGCGGCGTCGCGCTGCGCGTGCCGTCGGCGCCGCCCGGCGACGTGCTCGTCACGGTGCACCCGCGCGCGATCTCGCTGTTTCGCGAGCGGCCGTCGGGCTCACCGCGCAATGTCTTCGAGGCGCCGATTGCCGGGCTCGAACGCACGCTCGATCGCGTTCGCGTGCGTCTCGGGGGCGCCATCCCCCTCGTGGCAGAGGTGACGCAGGGGGCCGTCGATGAGCTGCGACTAGCCGAGGGCGAGCGCGTGTGGTTTGCCATGAAGGCGACCGAACTCAGCGTTAGCGGCCGCTGACGCGTTGCCGCGCGCGTTCAAGCCTTGAGCTTCTGCTGCCGTTCGCGCAGCCACTCCACCGATTGCCGCGGCGAGAGATCGTCGAGGTCGAGCTCCTTGATTTCGCCGACGACCTCTTCGGCAACAGGGTCGGGAGCCGGCGCAAACAGCTGGCCCTGCTTTGGCCCTGGGCGCATCCGCTCGGGTTGGGTGACGAGGGCCTCGCGCACTTCGTCGCCGTCATCGTCGAGCTTGTCGAGCACCGTTTGCGCCCGTTCGAGAACGGGTTTGGGCACGCCGGCCAAGCGCGCCACGTGCAGCCCGTAGCTGCGGTCGGTGCCGCCCTGCTCGATGCGGTGCAAGAACACGATCTCGTCGCCCCATTCGCGCACGGCAACGCGGCAGTTGACGATGCCGCGTTCGGCCGTCGCCAGATCCATGAGCTGGTGGTAGTGCGTTGCGAACAGCGCGCGGCAGCCGATGCGGTCGTGCAGGTCCTCGGCGATCGCCCACGCCAGCGACATGCCGTCGTAGGTGCTGGTGCCGCGGCCGACCTCGTCCAGCACGACCAGGCTCTTGTCGGTGGCGTTGTTGAGGATGTTGGCGGTTTCGGTCATCTCGACCATAAACGTCGAAGCGCCGCGGCTGATGTCGTCGGCGCCGCCAACTCTCGTGAAGACGCGATCGCAAAGTCCGATCGTCGCGCTCTTGGCCGGCACGAAGCTGCCGATCTGGGCCATGATCACGACCAGCGCGTTCTGCCGGATCCAGGTCGACTTTCCGGCCATGTTGGGGCCGGTGAGCAGCACCAGGCGGCGTGCGGGAGGGGCCAGGTCGGTGTCGTTGGCGACAAACGAGCCCGCTGCGTGGGTTGCCTCGAGCACCGGGTGGCGCGCGTCTTCGAGCCTGAGCGTGCTGGACTCATCGAGATCGGGCCGGCAGTAGTCGCGTTCGATGGCGACGGTCGCGAGCGAGCAGCAGACGTCGGCATCGGCAACGGCGCTGGCTGTGCGCTGCAGGCGGTCGACCGCAGCGGCGACCTGCTCGCGCAGCTTTTGAAACAGATCGTATTCGAGCGCCTTGCTGTTCTCCTCGGCCTTGAGGATCTTGGTCTCGAGTTCCCGCAGCTCGTCGGTGACGTAGCGCTCGGCGTTTTTGGTCGTCTGCTTGCGGACAAACTCGGCGGGCAGCTCGACACCCTTGTGCGTGTGGGTGACCTCGATGTAGTAGCCAAAGACCCGGTTGAAGCCGACTTTGAGCGTCGAGATGCCGGTCTGCTCGACCAGGCGCTGCTGGTAGCGGGCGAGCCATTCGGTGCTGTCGCGCGCCAGGTCGCGCAGTTCGTCGAGCTCGTCGTGCAGGCCGCGGCGGATCAGTCCGCCTTCCTTGATGGTGGTCGGGGGCTCATCGACAAGCGACGTCGCGATGGCTTCGGTCAGCTCGGGCACGGGGTCGATCGACTCAGCCAGTTCGCGCAGCAGCACGCTGGCCGATTCGGCGAAGCGCGTCCGCAGAGCCGGCAGGCGTTCGAGGCTCTGGCGTAGACCAACCAGGTCGCGACCGTTGGCGCGGCCAAAGGCGGCGCGCGACGACAGGCGCTCAAGGTCGAGGACCTGCGCGAGCTGATCCTTGACCAGCGTGCGCAGCTCGCTGTCGGCGTGCAATTCGGCGACGGCCTTCTGGCGCAGCGTGATCGGGCCAAGTTCGGCGAGCGGCGACAGCAGCCAGCTGCGCAGCCGGCGTGCGCCCATCGGCGTGTCGCAGCGGTCGAGGATCGACAGCAGCGGGGTGCCTTCGCCGCCGCGCATCGTTTGCACGAGCTCCAGGCTCTGCCGCGTGGTGCGGTCCAGGCCGAGGAACGTGCCGTCGCGCCATACTTCGAGTCGGCGCAGGTTGGGCAGCGCGCCCTGCTGGGTTTCTTGGAGATAGGAGACGAGCGCACCAGCGGCGCCGATGGCGAGCGGGAGCTCGTCGACGCCAAAGCCCTGCAGGGTCGAAACGGCGAACTGCTCCTTCAGCAGGCGGGTGCCGCCATCGACGCCGAAGTCGTAGCCGGCGCGCCAGGCAAGCGGGGTGCGCGCGGCCGGCAGCCACGGCGTTTCGTCGCCGCGACGATCGTCGGGCAGCACGATCTCGGCTGGCTCGATGCGGGCCAGCTCGTCGGCTAGCTGCGGTGCGGCGACTTCGGTGACGTAGAACGAGCCCGTCGATAGCTCGACCCAGGCGATCCCGCAGCGGTCGCCTCGTCCAAACGATACCGCCGCCAAGTGGTTGCTGCGGCGGCCGTCGAGCAGGTTGTCCTCGGTCAGCGTGCCCGGGGTCACGACCCGAACGACCGCGCGTTCGACCACTCCCTTGGCTTCCTTCGGGTCCTGCATCTGCTCGCAGATGGCCACGCGGAAGCCTTTCTGGACGAGCTGGCGCAGGTAGCTGTCGAGCGCACGCACCGGCACGCCGGCCATCGGGATGGCGGTTTCGCCTTTGCCGCGAGCGGTCAGCGTGATGTTGAGTTCCTTGCTGGCGACTTTGGCGTCGTCATGAAACAGCTCGTAGAAGTCGCCCATCCGGAAGAACAGGATCGCGTCCGGATGCTGCTGCTTGGCGGCCTCGAACTGACGCATCGCGGGCGTCAGCTTCTTGGGCTTGGCGGAGCTCACGAGCGGCTCGCTCCCGCCTTGTTCGCGCGAGCGCTTGGGCGAGCTCTTGACGGTGAGGCGTCGCGTAGGCGCAGGGCCTCCTCGACCAGGACGTCGGCCGCATGCTCGGCGTCGGCGACGCTGGTCTCGCCGCTGACCGATAGGCGCACCACTTCGCGTCCTTCGCGCCGGGTCATGCCGATCGCCGCCAGCACGTGGTTGTCCGCTTCGTCCTTGGGGCGGCCCTTGGGGCGCTGCACGCGCTTGGCTTTGGGCTTGTCTTTGACCTTGTCGGTTTTGGCTCGTCCCGTGTTGCCGTGCCCGCCGCTGCATGCGGAGCCGGTCGAGAACGCGACGCCGCGGCTATCGCAGCGCAGCATCAGCGTTTCGCCAACGACGTCGGGAATGCGCAGCGACAGGATGTGCGGCAGGCGGTCGCGGGGGTGGCCGAGGCGTTCGGTGTCGGGCAGCGCGTCGTGGATGATGTCGAGCATGCGCTCGCACAGATCGCGCGTGTGGTCCTCGCTGTGGATCTGGTGCGTCAGCGCTTCTTCGGCTGCGACCATCAAGCCGACGGCGCCGGCGATGTTCTCGGTGCCGCCCCGCAAGCCGCCTTCTTGGCCGCCAGCTTCCTGCAGCGGCGAGATGTCGGCCTCGTTGCTGAGAGCCAGGAAACCGGCGCCGCGCGGGCCGTGGAACTTGTGGCCGGAGACCGCAACCGAATCGACGTCGTAGGTGTCGAAGTCAAACGGCAGCTTGCCGTAGGTCTGCACCAGGTCGACGTGCACGTGTGCCTGCGGCGACGTGCGGCGGATCAGCTCGATCAGCTCGGGCAGCTGGCAGAGCGTGCCGAGTTCGTTGTGGCCATACATCAGGGCCACGACTCGAACATCGCCGCCGAGCGCTTCGAACAGAGTCTCCGGCGCGAGATCGCCGTGCTCGGTCACCGGCAGTTCGCTGACCTGGTGGCGGTGGCGGGTCAGCAGTCGGCTGCACTTCAGCAGCGCCGGGTGATCCCCGCGGCTCATCAGGATGCGGCCCGGCGCCCGAGCGGCGGCCGCTCCGATGATGCCCAGGTAGTCGGCTTCGCTGCCGCCCGACGTGAAGACGATGCGGCCTGCGGACAGCGTGCCCCGCAAAAACTCGCGGGCGTCGTCGAGCGCGCGCTTGGCCGGCGGACCGAAGGCGTGCGGGCTGCTGGGGTTGCCGAACAGCTCGCGCTGGGCTTCGGCCATGTGTTCGATGACGCGGCGCGACGGGCGGGTCGTGGCGGCGTTGTCCAGGTAGATGCGGCGTGGGCCGGGCATCCCCGGATCATGGCGAATCGAGCCGCGCTAGAAAAGGATGCGGCGCGGCGATGCCCAGCGCCCGCCGCTCGAAGCAGTGGGCAGCTTGCGGAGTCCCGTGTTGTCAGGGGCGCTACGGCCGCACGCGCCAGCGGGAGAGCTGCTCATCAAAGACCAGCCGCGCGGCGTTTTGTTCCCGCCACTGCAGCCATTCGGCGCGGGGCAGGATCATGGCTCGCTGCACGAGTTGGGTGTCGCCGCCGATCTCGTGGGGGGTTGCCTGGATCCAGGCGTGCCAGTCCGCGTCGAGCTGGGCAAGCGTCTTGCCGGTAAGGTCCTCAAGCTCGGCGCGGCCGTCGCTGATGGCCGCCGCGTCCGCGTCACGCAGGGCCGTGACAAACCCCTTCAGGTGGCCCTGGCGATGCAGAAAAAGCATGAATGAGCGGGCCGCTTCGTAGTCGGGGCCCTGGTCCTCGATCGCCCAAAGATCCGGCACGTGCAGGCGCTGATGCTTTGGGCGTAGAAACATGAACCTGCCCGGATGGAAGTAGCCGACAGAGATGCCAACGCGTCCGCGGGCGTCGATTTCGCCGAGGAAAGAAGGAAGCCTTCTCTGCAGAAAGGCTCCTCGGCAGAACGTAGCGAACATGCATTCGTCGCAGCGCCTTGCGACGAACGCCTTCGCAGCCCGGATCCTCCCCGTCTACCAGATGCACGACACTAGAGGGCGCTTCGCAGGAGCCGGACGCGCCGTTGGATCCGGAGCAGGTCGCTCTCGGGGACAAAGCCCTTGCTGTAGAGCTTCTTGGTGCGGTCGAGCTGCTTGAGGCTGGAGTCGAGCTCAAACTTGAGCACGTCGCGCAGGGCGCGGTAGCTCTTCTGCTTGGTCTCCAGGCGGATCTCGGCGACCTGGCGTTCGACCGTCGACTTGGCGTGCGCCAGGTAGACCTGCTGTTCACGCATCTCGCCGGACAGGGCAAAGCAGCGTTCGACGAGGTTGGCGAGCTCGCCGAGCCCGGCCGAAGCTGCGTTCGGGTTCAGGCGCGATGCGGGCGTGTGGGCTTCGCGAGCCTGGGACGGAAAGAACGCGCTCTCGGTTTTAGCTGGTAGATCGGTGAGGTCCGGCAGAGTTGTCCTGAGGTTCGGCAGCGAATGCGGCGCAGGCGGCTGTGCGTTGGGGGCCGCCGGTGGCTGTGGCGGTGGCGGTGTGAATACGGCCGACCCGACACTTAGAATGTCTGCTTCGCCCGCGAAATCGCGCGGCTTCGGCGGTGCCACTGGCGCATCGGGCTTGCCTGGTGCCTGCAGCTTGTGCGGCGAAGGAATGCGCAGCTTTTGGCCGACGCGCAGCTTGCGCGGATCGACCTCTGGGTTGCTCACGATCAGCCGATCGACGGCACGCGTGGAGCCAAACACGCGCTTGGCGATCTTCGCGAACGTGTCGCCCGCCTCCACGACGTATTCGATCGTCGGCTCGGGCGCAGGCGGCGCCTGACCGGCTCCTTGCGAACCGTCGGCGTCGCCGCCGCCGCCGCGGGCGCGCTCGGCTTGGAGCGCGGAGAGCTCCTCGTTGAGCTGCTGCAGCTCCGCGCGCAGTTCGCGAATGATGGTGCGGGTGGTCGCGCCGTTCGCGGGCGGCGGCGACGACGGCCGCGCGGGCTCTTGTGCCTGGGTGGGCGCGACGCCGAACGTTGCGGCCGCAGCCAGCGTCAGCAATGCGGTGCCGGCGGTGCGGCCGATGCGGGTTCGCGCGGACCACGAACGGGAAGACTCTTGGGATGATTGCAGCATGGTTTGAAACCTCCGATACAGCTCGGACTTGCGGTGAAAGATGGGGGCGGCCAGGGCCGGCGCACGCGCGCCCTCGGTCCCGGTGGAAAGGGCGAGCATGCACCGCACGTAGTCGGCGGTACTGCCGTTGGGGACGTTGGCAGCGGTGTCGTCGGCGATGCGTTCGCCGCAGAAGCGCATGCGGGCGCCGAGCTGCCAAAACAGCGGGTGCCAGAACAGCACCGATCGCAGCAGGGCAAACAGCAGTCGTGCTCGGGTGTCGCCGTGGTCGATGTGGGCGAGCTCGTGGCGCAACACGTAGCGCGTCGTTTGCGATGGCTCGGCCAGGTGGCGCGGCACCGCGATCGCGGGGCGCAGCAAGCCGTAGCAAAACGGTGTTTGCGTAGATTCGACAATGCGCAGGCGAACGTGGCGCGGCAGGCCGCCGATCCGTCGCAGCTCGGCGGGAGCGTCGCGGCCGTTGGCGACCACGCGCCGCAGGCGCAGTAGGCCAAGCCCGAGCAGCAGCGAAAACCAGGCGGCGCCTGCCAGCAGGGCGAACGCGAGCAGCGTGCTCAGCGGCAGCCGCCAGCCTTGCGCTGCCCCTGCGAGTTCGGGGGAAGCCTCTGCGAGTCCAGGGGAAGCCTCTGCGAGTCCAGGGGAAGGCAGCGCGGCGAGATCGCGCAGCGGTGCCGCGCCGTCGGGGAGCCGCTCGGGGGCAAGCTCGCCGGCTGGCTCGACGGCCGTTCCCGGGGCCGTGCCCGTATGCGGTGCCATCGCCTCGCTGCCGCCTGCTGATGCCGACTCAAGCAGCTGCTGGCTCTCTGCTGACTGGAGCGGCGAAGCCGGCGGCTGCTTGGAGACGCCAACAGGCAGCACGCGATCGATCGGCGTGTTGCTCGCGGCTGTAGATGTCGTCGCGGCGTTGGCGCCCGTTGCGAGCCAGCGCGGCAGCGGCAGCACCGCAAACGCGAGGTAGAACCCCGTCGCGAGCAGCGTCAATACGGCTGTGCGGTGGCGGTCCACGTCGCTGCGTGCGATGCGCATCAGCAGCAGGCCAAACGCGAGCACGATGGTTGTGCCGGCCAGCAGCGACAGACCGTGTGCGGCGATCACGCTCTCGGTGGCCGCGAACAGCCCTTCGAAGAACGCCTTCATCGCTTCGGTCCTTTGCTGCCCTTTTCATGCTCGGCCAGCAGCTCACGCAAACGCTCGAGCTCCTTATTGTTTGGCTTCTTGACCGACAAGGCGCTGGCGACCAGAGCGTCGAGCGCGCCGTCGAACACTCCGTCGAGCACGCTGGATACGAGGCGCTTGGACGTCGGGTCACGGTCGAGCTCGGCCCGGTAGACGAACGAGCGGCCGCGCGTCGTGTGCGAGACCAGCTGCTTGTCCTCCATGATGCGCAAGAACGCCTGCACGGTGTTTTGCACGATGGGCAACTGCTCGCGCAACGCCTCGTAGACCTCGCGAACGGTGGCTTCGCCGCGATCCCAAAGGACTTTGAGAATCTGCAGTTCGCGTTCGGTGGGTTCAGGATTCTGCATAGGGATCGTGGCGGCGTCGGGGGAATCGTCCGTGGCTTCCGGGGTGAGCCTGTATCGACGTCTGGCTCCTCTAAGCTTAGTCGATTAAGCGTGGGCTGCAAGGGGGGTGCCATCGGGAGAGTTGCCCCGTTCGGTCCGAGCGCGCGGCGACGTGCCTAGTCGATGCTGTATTTCTTCAGCTTCTCGTAGAGCGTCGAGTTGGCGATCCCGAGGATGCGCGAGGCGCGAGAGCGAACGCCGCCGGTCTTGCGCATGACCTCGCGGATGTGCTTCTTCTCGACTTCTTCGAGGCTTGGCAGGGTCTTTTGCTCCAGCTCTTCTTCGCCGGGGGCAAATTCGTCGGGCAGATGGCGTGGTGCGATCGGCTGGCTGCCGGCGCGTGCTGCAGCTGCCTCGATCGTGAGGCGTAGCTCGCGAACGTTGCCCGGCCAGGCGTAGCTGGCCAGCAGCCGCTTGGCGCGTTCGGACAACAGGCGCGGGCTGCCGTCGGGGGCTGGGCCGAGGTTGGACAAGAACAGCTCGGCCAACGTCAGCACGTCACCTGGTTCGCTGCGCAGCGACGGGATGTCGACGCGTGCGTCGCCACAGCGCGTCGCGATTTCTGGGGCCAGCGAGCTGCCGGACTCGGTGTCTGTCGTGGCGAACGCGAGCGCCGTCGGTTTCGGCCCCGCCTGGGCGCCGAGGGTGGTGACCAGCTCGCGCTGAAGCTCATGGCCAAGCAGAGCAAAGTCATCGATGAACAGGGTGCCGCCGAGTGCTCTGGCCAGCAGGCTGGGGCGTCCGTCTGCGACGGCGCCCGCTTGCTTGGAGCCTGCCTGTGTCTCCCCTTCCCCCGAAGAGGTCGCGGACTGGCCGCCGGCGTCGCCGAACAGCTCGTCTGCGTGCCGTTTGCTCGGGGTCTTGCTGGGGTTCCAACAAACAAAGGGGCGCTCGCGACGCTCGCTTTCGGCGTGGAGGTAACGCGCTAGCTGTTCGCGTTCGGTGCCGGCTTCGCCGCGCAGCCAGACTTGAAGCGAGCCGCCGGCGTGGGTGCGCAGCGCTTCGCGAACGCCCTGCAGCCGGTTGCTGGCGAGCAGGGCGTTGTGCACGTCGGTGCCGTGGAAGCGCAGCCGCTCGAGCTCGTCCCGTAGCCGCACGCGTTCCATGGTTTCCTGAAGCCGGTGCCACACGACGCGGCCTAGCGAGCGAGCAAGCCGCAGCAGGGCTTGGCCGTGCATTGCGTCTTCGGCCTCGTCCTCGATGACGAGCAGGCCGTCACCGCGGTCGCCAAGTGGAATCATCAGGCGGCGTCGGTCGCCGTCGCTTTCGCGGCTCGTTAGCAGATGCGGCGCGGCAATGCGGCGTGCTTCGTCGATGACATGATCGGGAAGGCTCGGCGCAAAGTCCGGGCGCAGCAGCGACAGCGAGGCGAGCGTTTCGACGCCTGCCGAGGGCGGAAAGCGCACCAGCCATCCCGTTTGGTGCCCGGTCAGGTTGAGGGCGAGCTCGAGCAGAGGTTCGGCCGCGTCGGCAAGGTCGCCAAGATCGGCGAACGTCCACTCGATGCTGCGCAGCACCCTCGTCGCGGTGTCTTGCGGGATGTCTCCGGCGCCACTGCCCTCGACGAGCTCTTCGTCGATGATCTCTCTCGAGAGGACGACGGTGTGGTTCTGGTTGGTGCGCACGGCGGTGGGGCGTTGCCGCAATTCGACGGTGATTTGGGTCAACCCGACCGTCAGCTGCTGGCCAACGAGCAGCGTGCCTACGCGGCATGGGCGCCCGTCGACCACGGCCGGATTGGCGCCGCCTAGATCGCGAAAGCGAAACTGCTCGCCGATGCGTTCGAGCATCAAGTGGCGCCGGCTCACCGTTGGATCCGATAGCGTGATGGAGCAGTCGAGTGCTCGTCCGAGCGTCCACCGCCTACCGGTCAGCGGCACCGTGCGCACGGTGCCATCGCCGAAGATCAGCAGGCGGAACTGGCTCTCGCTCGTGTCGGTGTCTGTCGCCACGGTTTCCTCCAATGGTCGAGTCTCCGAAAATCGGAGGGTTGACGCAAGGCTCTCATATTCCGACGGATTTCGGAGTAAACGTCATAGCTGCCCCGCCCGCCGTCGGTAGGATTCTTTTGGAAGAACTGGAAGGGGGGTCGAGTTGCCGTCCCTCTCTCCGTTCGCTGACGGAGTCCGGTCAACCCCCAGTCCCGGCAGGCAGGCAGGCAGGCAGGCCGGCAGCCGCCAGCAGCCGCCAGCAGCCAGCCCGTTCCTCCCTGCCACGGCTTCTTGGTGACGACCCCACAGCTCGTGGCTAGTTGGAACCATGTTCGTTCCCAGCCAGAGCCGCAGGGCCACTCGTATGGCGTCCGCGGCGTCCACTGAAGCATCGGGCCCATCCGGTCGATAAAGCCCCGCATGTGGTTGTGGGTTGCGCTGGGGTGGTGTGTGCTGGGGCTGGCCGGCGTGGTGATGCACCACCGACTGCGCTTGCGCTCCTCGCGATACCCGGCCGAGGTTGTCGCCTTCATTCTCCAATTGGAGAACGAGCTGGTGGCTGCGCACCCAGAAGTCGACTTCTTGGGCATGCTGCCGGACCGCTTCGCCTGCCTGCTTCGGGTGGACGGCCAGGAGACTCCGGTGGGGCTCTACGAGGCCTACCGCCACGCCGAGGCGTTCCCGGAGAGCTTCTCGCGGATGGTGCTGCGTCTTCTCGCCGACATCCGTGAGGTCGGTCTCGACCGCGTCGACTCCCTCGAGTTTGCGACGGCGGCGCAGTTTCTGATGCCGCAGGTCCGCAGCCGGGCATGGCTCGACGAACAGGGAACCTTCGGCGATTCCGGGCTGGCCTACACGCAGCTCAATGACGAACTCGTCGCGGTCTACGTCGTCGATGACGAATCGTGCATGGTGTTCGTCTGTCGGGCGCACCTAAAGATCTGGCAGCGGGATGTTGCGGATATCCACAATCTCGCCCTGCAGAACCTGGCGCGAAGCGGGGCCGCTGGCCTGGAGGGAGCCGCCGAGGAAGGCGTGCTGCTGCAGTCGGGCGACGGCTTCGATGCGTCGCGCTTGCTGCTGCTCGATCAGCAGGACGGGCTCCTGGTAGCCGTTCCGGATCGCGACACGCTTTGGGTGGGGCCGGAGGGCGGTCAAAACCTAGAGCAGTTGATGAAGACCACCGAGCGCATTGCCGAGGCTGCTCAGCACCCGATTTCGGGCGAGGTCTTTCGCGTCAAAGACGGCCATCTCGAGCCGGTACGAGATCCCGACTGAGCTTGACGCTCGTCGTCTCTGGAACGTCAAAGCGCTGGGAGCGCTCGGGTGCGAGCGGGTCCTGCAGCTCGTAGCTTGCTGCGCCGAGACGCAGTTCGAGATCGCTGCCGCGGCGTAGCGTCAGGCCCGAAGAGCTGTGCAGCATCGGCAGCCACTGTCGATCCTCGACCCGCTGCAGTCGCAGCGGCCCGGCGCGGTCGGCGCCGGTCGGCAGCTCGATCGTCACGGCGAATACCGAGCCTGGCAAGGTCACCAGCGGCGCTCTGGTGCCGTCGAGCTTCTTGACCGATAGCTCCAGGCGGGACAGATAGCCGTGTCGGGCCTGTTCGCGGTTGGCGGCGAACGTAATCGTCATGTCGCTGCCGGCGGCCACGTCGGCAGTAACCAGCAGGCTGTCGTCTTGGCCGGGGATGGCGTCCGCGAGCGGATGCCAGCGAAACTCGCCGCCGGTCATGGTGTGGAAGGCGGCGACACCGGCTGTAGCGATCAGATCAGGCGGCACGCGCGTGACCTGGATGGGGAGCGTCACGCGCTCCTCTGTCGTCAGCGGCGTCGGAGCTCGGAAATCCGTCTCGCGCAACTCGCTGCCGTCCGCGCGGGTCGTCGGGCTCTGGTTGGCCGGCAGGGTTTCCGGGATCGGCAGCGTCGCAATCGAAGGCGGCGCCATGGCAGCTTGTGCGCCCGGAAGCGGATCGCGTCCGATCGCCAGAATCAGTGCGTAGAGCACCGTTCCGAGCGCGACAGCGACAAGCAGGGATATCAGGATCGTGGCGAGGGTGCGGATGGCTTCAGCTCCATTCTGAGCCGGCACCATAGCGCATCCCTGCGCCCGGGTCCGCAGCGGCCGCCGCGATCTAGCGACCGCCGTTGCCGCGACCACGACCGCCCTGGCCACGTCCGCCCTGACCACCGCCGCCACGTCCGCCCTGACCACGACCGCCCTGACCACGAGCACCGCCGCCACCCCGGTTGCCCTGACGTGCATTGCCGGGACGCGGAGCACCCGTCTCGGCAGATGCTTCGGTCACCTCGCCGGCCACAACGGAAACCGTCTGTTCGCCGTTTACGTATACCTGCTGGCTCGTGACCGTGCGGTTGCGTGCCTGCAGCACAACCAAGTAGTTGCCCATCGGCATGGCCTCAACTTCGAACGCACCGTCGCGGATGCGGGCGCCGATGGCGTTCTGGGCGCGCAGCCAGTCGCGGAGGTCTTCGGTGGGCACCGCCGTTTGGTCGCGCACGAGCGACACGCGGCCACCGATGTCGGCCGGGTCGCTGCCGTCAGGAACCGTGATCGTTCCCTTCAGGGAGCCCGACTGCACCGACCAGGTCTGCTCGATCGTCACGTCGGCGACGACTTGGATGGACTCTTCGTAGATGACGTTGCCGCGTCGGCCGCCGCTCTTGATCTGCAGCTGATAGCCGCCGGCCTGGACGTTCTTGATCTCAAACGTGCCTCCGCCACTGACCGTGCCGCTTGGCGAACGGTTGAACATGCGCGCCATCGGGTTGTTGTCGCGGCCACCGCCGCCAGCGTCCCCGTTGTCGTTGCGGCGAAGCTCGACCCGAAGGCCCTTGCCGTTTTGGCCGTTGAGCAGCACCAGGCCCTTCACGACGCCAACCATCGGCCGGGTCAGCTGCATGTTCCAGGTGACTTCGTTGCCGCTTCGAACGCTGACATCGCTTACCAGGTTGCCCGCCATCATGTCGGGGCCGAGCTTGCGGATCAGCTCACGCGGCGAGCCGATCCAGCTGCGCACGATGTAGTTGCCGGCCTTGAGCCCTTCGAGGCGGTAGCTGCCGTCGGCCTCCACGTTGCCGGTCTTCATTGCGTCGCGCCCGCCACGGCCGAACATGCTCATCATGTTGAAGCCGTCCTCGGGAGCGAGCACCGCGCCGACCCGGACTTCGCCCATTTCCGCAGCGGTGATGCCGGTGACCTTGCCGACGATGCTGCCCAGCGGCTCCAGCGTGAGCGTGAAGTCCGAGCGGTTGTTGGACAGTGCAAACGCGTCGCCACGCTCCTCGGAGTAGCCGTCGCCGCTGGCGCGCAGGTCGTATTCGCCGGTCGGCACGTTCTTGAAGATGAAGTTGCCGTCGTCGTCCGTGCGCACGGTCAGCTCGAGCTGGTCGGGGCTCGCGCCGCGGCGGAAGCGTGCCGCCATCCGGTTGAAGTCGAACCCGTTGCGCCCGCCGCCCTGATTCGAAGCGGGTTCTTTGTTGACGGTGGCGGTGCGAAGCTCGACTTCGGCATTGGCGACCGCGTCACCGTAGTTGTCCTGCACGACGCCAGCCACGTAGACACCGGCGTCGAGCGTCAGCATCAGCTCCGGAGGAGCGGCGTTGAGGCTGACCGTCACTTCTTGCGACAGCAGACGAGCGTAGTCGGGGGCCTCGACGCGAACCTGGTAGATGCCTTCCTGCAGCTCGTCGATCGTGAAGCGACCGCCAGGGTGGGGCTCGGCGTTGCCGAGCTGCGCGCGTTGACCGCGGTTGCCGCCGCGTCCGCCGCGGCGGCCGCGGCGAAAGCTGTCGCCGGCAGAACGCATCTGGCGCTCGAGCTTGCGGCGATCTTCGGCCGACAGGTTCGGGTCGCGCATTTTCTGCATGACGTCGTTCCAGTCGATCGCCTCTTCGTTTGGATCGGGCAGGCCGCGGAGGCGCACCGCCTGGATCGCAAAGGATGTGACTGGCAGGCCATCGGGCGTTTGCACGACACCGGTGATGCGCAGTCCCTGCGAGATGGTGAGCAGGACCGGGCGCGGCAGCCGCGTATCGATGCCGTCTTCCTTGTAGTCGAGGAAGCCCTTGGCGCTGACCTCCACTTCCATGATTGCGCCCGGCAGGTGTTCGATGGTGAATCGGCCTTCCTCGTCGGTCTCGGCGCGCTGGTTGCGATTGCCGCCGAAGAAGCCGCGTGCCCCGCGCCCGCGCCCGCGCCCCTGGCCCTGACCGTCGCCTTCGTCCGCGCCGTTGCCCTGCAGTGACTTGCGCATGCTCACGGTCGCCTTGGCGACGGGTTCGCCCTGCTCATCGCGGACGATGCCGGTGACCTCGAAGCCCGGGCCCAGCTGGATGTCCGGGACGTCGACGACGGCATCCTCGGCGGTCTCGAAATCATCCGAGCTGCCTGGCAGGTGCATGGTCGCGAGGACCGAGATCGTGTACCTGCCCTCTGGGGCGTTGGGGAAGCGGTAGTAGCCGTTGGCGTCGGACTGCACGTTTGGCAGCAGTTCGCTGCGGTTGCGCTGCCGCCGCAGCTGGTTGCGCCAGTCCGGTCGAAGTTCGACTTCTGCGCCCATGATGCCGTTGCCGGCGAGGTCCGTGACCCGGCCCCGAACCAAGCCACCGCTCTTCAGCACCAGGTCGCCAAGGGCGATCTCGGCGCCGCTCGCGGTGCTCACAACCGTTTCGGCTGTCGCCGTGCGGATGTCGCCGAGGTCCTTCTGAAAGAGGCCGACTGCGTGCGATTCGTGGCGGACCTGCAGGGAGACCCGGAGCTGACGAAAGGCCTGGCCTTGGAATGCGAACAGGCCCTCCGCATTGGTCTCGACGGGCTCGGGGATGCGGCGCGTTTGGCCACGTCGGTTGCGCCCGGTGCGGCCACCGTTCTGTCGGCTGCGCCCGATCTCGAGCCAAACCTTGGCACCGGCAACCGGTCGCTGAAATTTGTCGAGCACGCGGCCGCGCAGGATGGCGTCCACCCGCGGCTCGCTGTCGAGCGCCGCGTTGGCGGCAGCAGCCGCCGCGGTTGGCGTCGCTTCGGATCGTTCGAGCGCGTTTTCGGCCGTCGCCTGCTCGGCGTCCTCTGGCTCCGCGCCGTCAACCTCTTCGGCCTCGGACCAGGTGCGAACCGGGGCGAGAGGGGCATCTCCCATTTGAAAGAAGAGGAAGGCGCCTGCGGCGATCGCGAGCACGGCCAGGAGGACCGCGAAGATCAGGGTTTGCTTTTGCATCGAGTGTTGCGGCCCTTGACCGCGTGGCGCCTAACTACGGCGACAACCACCAATCCTCGACAGGAGCACCGTGTAACAGCTATGCACCGCAGGGAAGGTCTCGTAAACTCTTTCTAATGAATGAGTTCTAGCGTCATCGGCGCGGTCGATGCAAGCTCGGTACTCAGTCCTAACGCGACAACCTGTGCGACGATTCGGAGCGGCTGCGCGACGCCGGCGTGTTGCAGTGTCTGCACGCCCGATCCTGATGCATCGAGAACGACGGGGATGGCGAGTTCTGGCGTCAGCAGCAAGGGGGATAGCAGCAGCGGCTGGGCGAACTGCGGCAGTGCCCAGACGCCCTCCCTCGGCAGGGGGGCCGAGCCGGCTTGCGCGACGAGCACGATCGCAGCGCCGTTGCTTGGCCCCCGGCTGATGATCATGTCGAATGCGCCGGTAGGCACGGGCTGGGACGGTCCTGCGAGCCGCATGCGCGAGCTGAAGACGGAGCGCAGCCGCTCGGTTGCGCCGTAGTCGGTCTCGTGCACAACAAGCGTTCCGGTCGCCGGTTGGAAGGGCTCAAACGCCGAGCGGGTGGTGTCGGGTTGCGCCGCGGCCGCGACGAACTGCAGCGTTGCCCCGGGCTGCACGCTGCCGGGGATGGCGCCGTAATCGAGCAACGGCGGGCCTAGCTGAGCCTGCGCGCCGGCGACCGTTGCCGACTCAATCTGGCCGATGCGGCCCTGCTGCCAGTCGACGAAATGCAGGTCGCCGTCTTGGTCAACGGCCATGTCGCCGACGGCGTCGAGCCCGCCTAGGACGAGCTGCGCGTCGCCGGGGCCGAGCACGGTCTGGGTTTGCAGGGCATTGTCGACGGTCGCTCTGGTCAGTCGGAAAACAGCGACGGAACCACTGGGCGCTGGGTAGGCGTTGGGAGCGTTCGCATAGAGGACATCGCCGCCGCGGGCCGGGTCGACCGTCAGCGGGCCGGATGCGCCGGGAAAGACCGCCAACAGGCTTGTTTGGCCCGTTTGCGTGTCCAGCGCGTGCAGCTCGTTGTCCGGTGAGGAAAAGCCGCCGGTGCGAGCCGAGACCAGCACGAGGCCCGGGCGGTAGATCTCGGCGTCGTAGTTGAAGTTGAGCGTGGCCAGCTGCACGGGCGGCGTGCCGTCGACCGGGACGCGCCAGATCGTGCCGTTGCTGCTCTCGCCGAACAGCAGCTCGCCACTGCCGAGTTCGAGGGTGAACGAGCCGAACCGAAGGGGCGAAAAGGACAGCAGCGGCGGCGCAGTCGGGTCGCTGCTGGTGCGCAGGGCAAAGCCGTCAAACCACGCGATGGCACCGCTGCGCAGCAGCCGGACGGCTGTGTTGCCTGCCGACGAGAGCGTCGACGGCAGCCATCGCGTCGTGGACCGATAGCCGGGCGAGAGCTGCTGGGCGCTGAGCGGGTGGGGGAAAGCCGTGGCGGCGATCAGGACGGCGCCGATCGATCGCAGCAATGGGCGTCGGAGCGGCGCGCCGCGGCGCGTGGATCCGCCGCGTTTGGAGGAAGGATGCATCGATTTCGGGGCGCTAGTGCGCTCCCGCTGGCGGGTGGGGGTGTCGTTCGCACCACCCACTCGCCGGTTACTGCGGCAGCCAGGGCATGCCCGGGCTGGCCCCTGCGGATGTTCTGGCTCCCGAATCAGCCTACTGGCCCGCCTTCCCAGCGGCGCCAACAAGGCGCTGCCAGTGGCATTTTGGGCGTTCGTCCTCGGTCACAGCTGCGCGACAGCGCCGGAATCGCACCGGCTTCCCCGCAAGAGGCGTTCGCACCCTACGGGACGTAGCCAGGGGGCGGCAAGCCTGCGCCGATTTCCCATCGGCGATGATCTCGCGGCGAAAATGTGCCGTCCAGGCGCCGTGTCATTTTGGTCAAGGGCTTGCCGCCGGGCCCTTGGCGGTCCAATAGTGTTGCAACCGGCGGTCGCTTCATTGAACCGTCCATTTGCCCGAATATGTCCCTGCTCCGATCCGTGCAAGAACGCGCGGCGCGCAATGGCCTCAACCTTTTCGGCCTGGTTCGCGCGTCGCGATACGACAGCTGCCAGCCAAGCGAGCTGCGCAGCCGCTCCGTGCAGCCCGACTGCGGCACGATTGTCGTGCTCGGCACGGGCGGGCGCGCCTTTTGGAGCGAGTTCCACGAACAGCAGGGCTACCTGCCGTCGGGCATCGATGGCGATGCTGCTGACGAAATCGCGGCTGCGGGCGTGCAGTCGGTGGCAGAGCGATTGGCGAGTGAAGGCTATGCCGTGCGCGCCGTCGACGCCCGTTCGCGAGGGCTCGGGTTTGCCCAGCTTGCGGAGGATGCTGGCTTTGGCATCATCTCGCCCGTCTCCGGAATGCTGATCCACCCGAAGTTCGGTCCGTGGGTGCGCGTGCGCGGCGCGCTGCTGCTGCCGGGGGAGCCGTTTGGCAACATCCCGGATGCCTCCATTGCCGAGACGTTCAAACCCTGCTGCACCTGCCGGGATCGTCCTTGCGTCACCGCTTGCCCGCCCATGGTGCACGATGAAGTCCGTGGCGCGGATCGCCAAAAGTGCGCAGATCACCGAGTTGGTGGCGGCTGCGGCACGGGCTGCAGCAGCCGGATGGCCTGTCCGATTGGGCAAGAACACGCCGACGGCAGCGGCCCGACCCTGCACGCGCATACGGTCGGCTTGCGCACGCTGCAGCGGTGGTTTGGCCTCGGCTGGTGGCGCATGGTGCCGAAGCGTCTGCGCAGCATGCGGCGCAGCTAGTGCTAGTGTCGTGCACGGGTCATGCCCCGTCTCCCAGATGCACTACGCTCGTCCCCGTGCTGTAGAGAACGCAGCAGCAAGCCCGTGCACCAGCCCGCCGAAAAGAGCAGGATCGTCCCATGCGTATCGTGAGCCTCGTGCCCAGCACGACCGAATCCGTTTGTGAGCTCGGTGCCGGTGCGCAGCTGGTTGGCCGGACTCGCTACTGCACGGAGCCCGCAACGGTGGCGGGGGTTGCCAGCATCGGCGGGACCAAAAACCCCGATCTCGAACGCATCGTCCAGCTCGAGCCGGATCTTGTGCTCGCCAACGCCGAGGAGAATCGGTCGGAAGACATCGAGTGGCTGACGCAGCGCGTGGAAACCCTGGTGCAGACGCCGTGCACCGTGCCCGAGGCGGGGCAGTGTCTGCGCGATCTTGGGCGCCGGCTTGGGGCCGACGAAGAGCATCTCTCGTCGCTGCTGCTGCGCATCGAGGCCGAGCTCCTGCTGGCCCAGTCAAACCGTGCAGGTCGCGAACAGCCCCTGCGCGTCTACTACGCCATCTGGCGCAAGCCGTGGATGACCGTCGCTGCCAACACCTTCATTGGTGATGTTCTCTCGCGTCTGGGGGCAGACGTGGTTCGGCCGGCGGGCTTTGGGGATGCGGATCATGCCGGCAGCGTTCGCTACCCGGAATGCTCGCCTGATCAGGCGATTGCGGCGGGCGTCGACTTGGTTCTGCTCGCCAGCGAGCCGTGGGAATTTAACGACGCGCAGTGCGCCGAGATTCGCGCGGAGAGCCTGTTTGGCGAAGCGCGTGTGGAGCTTTGCGACGGCCGCGACTTCTGTTGGCACGGCACGCGGATGGCTGAAGGGCTCGGCCGAGCACGGCGGCTGCTGCAGCGAAGCTGACGGCTGCGAGTTCGCTAGCTCGCCGATCGCGACTTGCGTGCGAGGTCGATGATCGGCGCCGAGGCTGCGGCGATCATCTTGTGCTCCAGTTCGTGCAGGGCGTCCACCGTGGCCACCTTGGCGCTGCGTGCCAGCACCGAACCGTCACGGTCTTTGACGACGACGAACTGCTGTCCCTGTGCGTCTTCGTGCGGAACCATGCGCGAGTCGTCGCGCAGGCAGTTGCGCACGTGCAGGATTTCGTTCTGCGTCATCACCTTGCTGTTGCTCGCAAGGCCCTTCAGGACGATGTCGCCATCGGACATGCGTAGCTGGAAGTAGAATTGGTCGTCGCCCTCGCGGACGAGCTCGAAACGGGTAGCCATGATTGAGTCCTCTACGGAGTCGGACGTCCGCGTATCCGCACCTGGTTCCGTGGCGATCGCTCAATCCCGGCGACGCTCGAAGTGATCTGGCTCGATCTCGCGCCGCTCGCAGGGGTTGCGTCACGACCGAAAGTTTGCCCCGAAAACGCGCGCGTTCGCCGGCGCCCCGAGCAAGTGGAGCTATGCCTTGGCGCTGGCCGTGTCGTCGCCGGCGCGATTCGCGAGGCGCTCGCGGCGGCGACGACGGCGCGCGTCCATGTCGCGGCTGTGGCGTTCCGCCTGGCGTGCAACACGGCGCTGGCTGAGGATCAGGAGCAGGAGCAGGATCGAGACGACGGCCGCAATGCAGCCGCCGATGATCGTCATCGTGTAGCCGGTCTTGAGGTCAAACTCGTGCAGGTCCGAAGCGAGGAACAGCGGGATCCGGATGCGCTTGCGGTCGCTTTCGTAGACGTACCAGCGGTAGTAGTGCCCACGCACTTCCAGCTGGGCGCGCCGCGGCAGGTCACGGGCCTTGCCGGGGATCCAGATGGGGACCAGGTGGCCGCCGAAGCTGCTCGTCTGCACCCAGGCCGTTGTCCAGTGCTTGATGTTGGCGGGATTCGGCGGCGCCGTGATCGTTTGCCGACGGATCAGCGTGCCGAAGACGCGGATGGGTTCGCCCCGCTGGATGCCTTCGGCGACCAGCCGGTCATAAACCTTGCCGACGGCGAGCGGCGGAACCTTGCGCCAGGCTTTGGCGTCGCGCGTGTCGGCCGTGTCGCGCACAAAAGACGAAAGGTGCCAGAGCGCTTCGTTTTGGTCTTCTTCGATCCAGTTCCAGGATGGATCGCCAGGCCAGACCGTGCCGTCATCAATCTGCGCGAGAAGTTCTGCATCCAGCGAGGTGACCGCGGGCCAGTCGACATAGTCGGGCTGCAGCTCGCGGCCGACCAGCATCGGCACCGAACTCAGTTCGCGCGGGTAGGTCACGTCGCGCAGCTTCATCAGATAGCCCTCGATGCGGACCCAATCGCCCTTCTTGAAGCCATCGGGGGCGATCGAGAACGTCGACAGAATGTGGGCGCCGTCGGCGAGCTCGATCGTCGCCTCGTAGACCGAATAGCCGCGGATGGGGTGGCCGTTGCGCGGCCCCTTGAGCTGGACGATGCGTCCCTCGTACCACAGCCATCGATTGCGCCAGCTGTCGGCGTTTTGCTGCAGCTCGTTGGCCGGGATCATCTCCTCAGGCATGCGCAGCGCCGTCGCAACGGTAGGCCCTACGTCGATGGCTTCGGCCAGCAGGTGGCTCAGCGCTTGCGGTTCGACCTGGAGTCGATCCCGACGGCTGGCGTCCCGCACGCTTGCCAGAATCGTGTCATCGAGTTCGGGCACGACGATCACCTGCTCGGGAATCACGCCTTCCTCGATGGGTGGTTCTTCGCCGAGACGCTGTAGCAGGAGCATGGCCCAAACCATGCAGGCGAGAACCACGCCCGCTACCACGTAGCGCGCCCAGGAGGGCATGCTCGGCAGCGTGCGGGGATTGCGGCGGGTGATGGGGTTCACGATGCCGTCAACGAACTAGGTGCGGGGGAGGTTCGTTTCCCTCAGCGCTCGCGTTTCCGCCCAGCGGCATGAGGGTTCACGCACTACGCTTAGCCCTGCGGCTTGTCGTAGAGGCCGCCAAGGTGGTAGTTGGCGATGTCCGAGCGGTCCACGATGGTCGCGGCGTTGACGCCCAGGGTGATGGCGATGACCTCGGCGATTTCCTCGCTGGTCGCACCTTCGCGCTTGGCCTTCTTGAGGTGGCCCTCGAGGCAGCCCTTGCAGCCAGACGTCAGAGCCGCCGCGATCGCGATGTACTCCTTGGTCTTGAGGTCGAGCTTCGTCTTGCCGTAGGTCGCCTTGTAGAAGCTCATGTAGAGGTTCTTCAGCTCGGGCGTCAGCAGCGCATAGCTGCGCATCGAGGAGCTGGGGATCCGGCCGTCGGCAAGCGTTTCGTCGATGCTCGGCTTGGTCTGCGCGTCGGCGCTCTTCGTATCGTCGGTCATGGGGGTCTTGTGCGGGCCCTTCGTGGCTCTGGGCCTCGCGTGGTTGGGGTCGGTTAGGGGAGCGGTGCCAAAGGTGCGGGTATACGCACGTCTCCGCAACTGATAGGCAGATTATTGCAAGCTGAGCTGCAGTCGCACCAGAGCATTGCGGTCCGCTTCGCTTTCCAGAAGCTGAAAGGCCTGGTCAAACGGAAGCCACTGCACTTCGCCGATCATCGGGCCCGGTTGCAGCTCATCGACCGGGTCATTCGGGGTGCCAGCCTGCCATGCGTAGGGCCACTCGACCATTCCCAGGTCGCCAAACAGCTCTTTTTGAGGCTGCATGAGCTCCTGCAGGTGGACCGGGCGCTTGAGCCCGGTTTCGGCCTGAACCTCGCGGTGGATCGCCTGCTCCAGCTGTTCGCCGGGCGTTACTGGCCCGACGACGGGGCCGAGGGGCCACTCTTCGCGCGGCTTGTGACGGAGCAACAGGAACTCGACGCGCTCGTCGAGCACCTGGAACACAAAGACGCGCACGCGGTGTTCGAGGCTGTACATGGTGTCTCGGCGCGCCGCGATCCGACGTTGGCCCGGCTGCGCCTACCCCCTTCTAGGTAGGCTCATCGGCCAGGATTCGCGCGGGATCGACCGGATTGCGGCGTTTTTCGCCGTTCGGGATCCTCGCGCCGCGGTTGGCGACCGCTTGGAGCGGCCGAGCGGGCTACAGACCGCCCTTGCTGTCGGCGGGTTCGGCGCCTCGTTTGGCGGAGCCCGCGTCCGATTGGGCCTCGGCGGTTTCGCCGCGGAACATCTTGCCGACAAACGCAAACGAGTAGGGCAGCGTCTTGTCCTGGAAGTTGTTGCCCCAAGAGTGTCCGCCGCCCTGGATCAGGCGCCAGGTGTGCTCAATCTTGCGCTCGTCGAGGGCGTCGTGCAGCAGGGTGTTGCCGTCCGCGAAGCCGTAGCGGTCGGCCGAGCCGGCGTCGAAGTAGATGTTGAGCTTGGCCAGCTGCTCCTTTTCGGCGCGGTTGGCGATGCACAGCGGGTTGGCCTTTTGCCACGGCTCTTTCTCGATCGGGTTGCCAAAGACCGCGTCGAGGCCCAGGCGCGACGCATACTTCTTGAGTCGCGGCGGCAGGTCTTCCGGATCTTCGGCAAAGACCGCCGAGCTGTGCGCCGCAACGGCGCCAAATAGCTTGGGCTGCTTGAACGCGATGCGCAGTGCGCCCATGCCGCCCATGCTGACACCCATGATCGCGCGCTGCTCGCGGGTGCCGCTGACGCGATACGTCTTGCTGACGTGCGTGAGCAGGTCCTCGCTGATCAGGTCTTCCCAGCGCTCTTTGTCGCGATTGACATACATCGACGAACGGCCGCCGTTGGCCGTGATGAAGATGCACGGCGGCAGTTTGCCGCTGGTCACGGCTTGGTCGAGAACCTCGGCTCCGCCGCGCTGGTGGAAGCGCATGTGGTCTTCCCACATGCCGTGCAGCCAGATCACCAGCGGGTAGGTCTTGTCCTTGTCGGCGTCGTATTCCTTTGGCAGGTAGACGCCGTAGAGCATGCGCTTGCCGACGGCCTTGCTGTCGTAGCGGTCCTGCTCAAAGGTGAAGTTCTGCAGCTCGGCTGGGCTGCGGTCCCGCCGACGGCGGCGCTGCGAAGGCAGCAGAGAGGTCGCGACCAGGACGGCGAGGGTGCAGTAGAGGATCGTGCGCATGCGTCGACTAGCGGGGTCAGCTTGCAGTTGTTGCCGGGGAAGGTCCCGGCTTTCTAGCGGGTAGCGCTGCTACGCCGGAAGGTTGGGATAGTGTTGCGGTTTCGAGAGCGAACGCCCAGTGGCGTCGACAAAAAGACGTTTTGGACCACGAATACGAACGATGGAAGCCCCTGCTCGACCGCATGGTCGACTACGAACGGCTGCGGCCAAACGAACGGGTATGGGATCTGGCTTCCATCCGGGAGCTTCTCGGGCGCCCGGGAGCGGCCGTGCCGCCGCGGCCGGCCGTGCAGGTCGCCGGCAGCAAGGGCAAGGGCACGACGGCCGCGTTTTTGGAGGCGCTGGTCGCCGCCGGCGGGCGCGGGCGACTCTCCGCCGGCACGTATAGCTCGCCGCACGTTGCCACGCTTCGCGAGCGTATCCGGGTGGCGGGTCGAATGGTCTCTGAGGCGGATCTGCGGCGGCTGCTGGAGAACATCCTGGCGGCGGCCGGGGCGTCGCCGCCGACGTTCTTCGAGGCCATGACCATCGCGGCCGTGGAGTGCTTTGCGCAGTCGCAGGTCGACCTGGCGATCTACGAGGTTGGGCTGGGCGGGCGGCTCGACGCGACGACGGCGATCCCGGTCGATGCCGCCATCGTGACCCGGATTGAGCTCGAGCACACCGAAGTGCTCGGCGACACCATTGCCGCCATCGCCGGCGAGAAGGCGCACGTCATTCGTCCTGGCGGGCTCGGCATCACGGGCGCAGACGGCTCCGCGCTGCCGGTGATCCGGCGCCATGCAGACGATGTCGGCGCGGAGCTGCTGGTGCTCGGCAAAGGAGCCGACATCGAGCTGCACGATATTGTGCTGGATGCCGATCAGGCACGCGGCGTGCTGCGTTTGCCTGACGGCGGCCGCCACCCGTTTTGCTTGCCCGGAGCCAACGCGTTCGAGCTGCCGGCGCTGGCCCTGGCGGCCGCGACCCTGCAGCGCGTGCTGCCGGACCTGCCGCTGGCGCTCGATCCGGCGCCCCGGCCGTGGCTGCCCTGCCGCTTTGAGAGCTTTGCCGAGCCGGATGGCCAAACGCTCGTGCTCGATGGGGCCCATACCGAGGATTCGCTGCGCGCCGTCGCGGCAGAGTGCGGGCGCCGCTTTCCCGGCAAGCGCCTCGCAGTCTTGACCGCATTCGCCGCGGGCAAACGTTGGCGAGAAGGCTTGAGTGCGCTGCTGCCGATGGTCGATGTCTTCGTTGTCACCGAGCTGTCGGGCACACCCGGCGAACCACCCGCGAACCTGGCGGACTGGCTCGTCGAGCAAGGCGCGGAATGCGAGCTGATGACCGAACTGCGCGATGCCGTGCAGCGCCTGCGCGCGCACGACGGGCCGCGGCTCGTCGTTGGTTCGTTTTACCTCGCCGGTGCTGTGCGGCAGCTGGTGGCCCCCGGCTAACCAGAACGAACCCCGCGCACGAGATAGACGAAGGCTCCGAATGAACGACGGCTCAAACGGCGACGCCGACAACGACAACCAGGACGCCAGCGTGGCGGCGCCGGTGTTTGTCGAAGACGTGTTCTTGACCGATGTATTCCTCGTCAAGGGACGCCTCGCGAACAAGACCAAACGACTTTCCAACACGCTGGAAGACTGCCAGCGGCAGTTCCTCGAAGTGCAGGACGCGACGCTGGTCTCGCTGCGCAACAACGAGGTGATCAAGACGCCCAACGTCATGATCAACCTGTCGGAACTGATTCTGGCGCACGAGCTGGTCGACGTGGCCGGCGACGAGACGCTGCGCCAGCTCGCCAACCCCAACACCAAGACGCACCGCATCCGCGCGTTCTACAACGGCTCGATGCAGTTCGAAATCGGTGGCAACATCGAGCAGAGCGCCTACGAGTCCGACAAGCTGACCAACCGCAAGTTTTTCACGATGGCCAAGCCGTCGGTGCGCGGCCTCAACCTCGACAACCCCGAGCTCAAGCTGTTGAAGTCGATCGACTACGCCATCCTGCGCAAGGACCGGATGGCCTACGTCTACGACTTCCGCTAGCGGCTGGTCTGCCGGGAGCGTTTGGCGCTACGTTGCGGGGGCGTGACGAGCCGCCATTCCAACATCCCGTGGACGATCCCGGTCGCCGACGGACCCGTGTCCGTGCGCGCCGATCGCACCTTGGCCGTCGCCGTTGCGGGCGTCGCCGGATTTCTGTTCGTCAAGCTGTGGGGTGTGCAGGTCGATCCGCGCGGGCACGGCACCCACGAAGCGTTTGGTATGGATCCGTGCGGCTGGCCTTTGGCCTACGGGGTGCCCTGTCCGGCTTGCGGCTGCACGACCGCCTCGGCGCAGGTCGTGCAGGGGGATTTGCTGGGGGCGGTAGTGACGCAGCCGTTTGGCGCGGCGGTCGCCATGATCGGGCTGGCGGCGGGTGTGCACGCGGTGTTTTGCCTGGTGCGCGGCCGTTCGTTCGTCGACATCATGGTTCGCCTGCCGTTCTGGCAAATTCTGATGGGCCTGCTGCTGCTGTTCTTTGCGGCGTGGGGCTACAAGTACATGGTCTGGTAGAAAGGACGGCTGCGTCGGTCCGCGCGTTGGCGGCATAGCGGCGCGCAATCGAGGCGATCTTGCCGGATTTCGCGCTCCGAGTGGATTCCTGACGGAACTGCCGCGCTCGTTCGTCCAGTGCTCCGATGACGGAGCGACCCGGCAACAACACGAACGGCGGTGAAGACGGCCGCCTGGTGCGCCTGGCGCAGCAGGGTGACCGGCGCGCGATCGGGGAGCTGTGGCTGCGCCACCGGCGATTTGTTGCGACGGTGCTCTTGGCCCACGCCAACTCGCACGAACTCGACGACCTGCTGCAGGATGTCGCCTTGCGCGTCACCAAGTCGATCGCCGACCTCGGCGATGGCCGCCGGCTGCGCGCGTGGTTGCGCACGATGGCGCGACGCGTCGCCATCGATCATGGCCGTCGCGAGAAGCTGCGCCGCAATGCGGCCGGCGGCGATGGCGGTCTTGGCGCTTCGCCCGGTGCCGAGCTGGGCAAGACGTGTGGCGCGCAGGCCCCGGGCGCCCGGTCTCTGCAGATCGTCGGCGGCCGCGATCACGACGAGCGTGACCCGTGGGATCCTTGGGTGGACGGAAGCGCAGCGGCCAGCCGTCGCGAAGAACTCGAACACGTGCTCGCCAGCGTTGCCAAGCTGCCGCGACCGTTTCGCGAGCCGCTGCTGCTGCGCGCGCTCGACGGCATGAGCCAGCGCCAGATTGCCGCCGCTCTCGAACTGCCGGAAACGACCGTCGAAACCCGCATCGCCCGTGCTCGTCGGCTGCTCCGCGACGCGATGGCCGAAGCTGATCACCTGACCGACTCGACGGCTGGTTCGCCGGTCGTCGCGCCAACTGCCGCAAGAGAATCGAAACATGCATCCATCCGAAGAACTCTGGATTAGCCGCGTTCTGGACCGCAGCGCCGATCGTGAGGATTGGCGCGGTCTGCATGCGATTGCCCGCACCGACGCCGACGTTTGGCGCCGGCTTCGCGAATCGCTCGAACAGGATGCGCTGCTCTCCGCGGCGCTCGCAGATCTGCTACCGGCCGAGCCACCGGCTGTGTGCAGCGCTCTGCCGAGCGAGCTGGCCGCGCCTTCCGTTCTTGCTGCAGCGCCTCGTCGACCGTTTGCCGCCGCTCGCGCGGCAATGGTGGTGCTGCTTTCAGCTGGATTGATGGCCCTCGCATTCATGCTGGGACAATCGTCCGGATCGATCGATCCCTCGTCGGCTGCACCTCCGGTCGTCAGCCGGACCGCCGTGGACCGCTCCGCCGCAGCTTTTGGAGTTGGCTCCTCCATACGCGATCCGGAAAGCCTGCTGCGTGACTACGTCGAGCAAGGCCTCGCTTCCGGCCGGGTCGTGCGCCAGCTGCCGCTGCAGGCGCTTTCGACGCGTCGGTTGCCTGATGGCTCAGGCCTCGAGGTGCTGCTGGTTCGCCGACTCGTCGAGCGTCAACGCATGGACCACGCGGTCACGCTCGCGCCGAACGAATTCGGTCAGCCGACGCCGCTGCGCGTCGACCTGGCCAACTACATCCCGCCAACCAACTTTTGATACGGGCGGAAGCCCGACTACCAACGAGAACGAACGATGATCAAAACGAACGCGAAGACGAGCCTCTGTGCCGCGCTGGCCAGCTGTGCCTTGCCTGCCTTGGTAAGCGCTCAGCGACAAGCTGCGCCGGAAATCACGAAACCTGCCGCTACGAACGTTGAACCCGGCACGGTTGTCATCCATCACGGTGGCGAGCGCATTGTCATCAAGTTGCCGGCAGGCCAGAAGCCCTCCGTTGAAATCAACGGCGAGGTGCTGCCGGCAGAGAGCCTTGCGGAGAAGGAGGGCACGTTTGCGGGCGTAGCTGGAGCCTATTCGCTGCAGCTCACCCCGCCGGTTTCGACGCATGCCAAGAACTGGGGGGGCGCCATAGGCTTCATGAACGCGCCGCAGGCCAGGCTTCCGAAGGCCCATTGGCCGAAGCTGCCGTCTGCCCCTGGACCGTTTTTCGCTGGCAAGGACGGCACCGTGTTTGCGCGGCCGGCTGCGCCGAAAAGCGCGGCTCGCAAGATGTTTGACGCGTCGCTGGGCAACGTTTTCGGCGACCAGCGATCAGCTGGCGAGGACCCGGTTCGTCCACAGATCGGTGTGCAGGTCGGTAGCGTTCCAGACGCCTTGGCGGAGTACCTAGAGCTCGATCCGAGCTCATGCGTACTCATCCTCAATGCGACCGAAGGCGGGCCGGCTGCTGCCGCAGGCCTCAAGAAAAACGATGTGCTGATTCGCGTGGGCGACCACTGTGAAATCAGCGATGCGAGCCTGCGGAAAATCGTTGGCGAGCAGGAGCCTGATGATGTCCTCCGCATGCGCGTGCTGCGCCGCGGCGAAGAACACGACTTCGATGTAGTCGTTGGCGCGGCGCCGACGACGCCGGCTTACCCAGAATATGCGCAGGCTGTCGACTGGAGGCATCTGGGCGGAAGCGGCGGTGCAGGCAGCGGGCAACCGGTTGTTTGGCCGCCGGCCGCCGGAGGCCTTCCGGATGTCTTCTTCATGAACGGCGGTGGGAGCGGCGGTGAGCCCGCGCTGCCGAAGGGGATCGATCTGTCTTCGGTCGAAGGTCGGCTCGAAGCGATCGAGGCGAAGCTCACCGAACTTTGCCGCAAGCTCGACGTGCAGGACCGCTAGTGCGTCTGGGCCGTGGTCGGCTCGTTGCCGACTAGTTGCCGATGCGAATCTCTAGGGCGTCGCTCAGCACCAAGAAGCACGCGCCGAGCGCCAGCTCGGCATGCTGTGCGGTGACCGAAAAGCCGCAGAGTGCTTGGTTCCCCGGAACCGGCGCCACTAGGCGAGCGCTACCTGCGCCGTCGATTGGCGCAGTCAGCAGGATCGGATTCGGCACGTGGATCGTTCCTGGACAGCCGGGCGTGACCAGTGCGAGCGGCACGGACGTCGTGCCACTACCGATCGCGAACAAGCCGAGCGATCCAGGCGTTGCGCCCGATACGACCCATTCGAGATCGCAGCCGAGGTTGGCTGTGGTGTTCGGCGCGATGGTCGCGCCCGTGCCGCCGCCGAGGTTGTTGAACTGCGCCTGGGCGCCGTTGGCGCATTCGAGGCAGCCGATCACGTTCATCGCCAGGATCGCGTAGCCGGCGTTGGCGTTGCTCGCGTTCTGGAACGCGATGCCGGTCAACGTGCGGCCCGCTTGGCCCGTCAGGTCGATGCTTCGCTCGGTCGCGGTTAGGTTGGCGCTGGTCAGCCCTGTGTCGGTGTTGGCCGTGCCGGGCAGCGCGCCGCCAAACCAGTCGGCGCCGGAAACGGTCGCGACAAGGGGCGCGCCGCTCGCAAACTGGAACTCGACGTCGAAGCTGCCGCCGCCGTTGCTGATCAGGAAAACCAGCGACGCGCTCGAGGTGCTGTCGAGCACGATTGGGTCGGCCAGTGTGGTTTGCTGTGGGCCCGTCTGGTCGGTGCTGGGCAGCCAGGCCGGCTGCACGCCGAGATCGTCGCCGTTGGCGATCGCATCAAAGAAGCGACTGCCGCCGTCCACCGTGTTGCGGTCACCGAGGTGCACGATGTCCAGGGCCTGTGCCTGATCGACGAGGCGATAGCTGTCGAGGATGGGGTCGGCGGGCACGCCGGCCGTGAAGTCCAAGCCGCGGTCCGAGATCGAGCGGTAGCCGATGAGGTCGTCCGGCAGGCCGGATTCACCGGCGTGCACGATGCCGTTGAAGTTGTAGCTGAGCGCGATCTGGTTGATGCGCGATGGCTCGGGCGGAAACTCAAAGTTGCAGGCGAGCACCGCGATGCCGGCGTTCGTGTTGCTCGCGTTGGCAAACGAGATCGTGTCGACGACTTCGCCGGCAAAGGCGGAAACGTCGAGGCGCGTTTCGACAATCGACAGGTTGCCCGCCGCGCTTGCGATGCCGCTGTCGGTGAACGCGGCGCCCGGGTAGGGGCCGCCGAACCAGTCGCCACCCGAGAGTGTGAACGTCGCGGACTGGCCGCTGAAAAAGCCGAACGTGACGTCGAAGGAGCCGCCGCCGTTGCTGATTTGGTAGAGGAACGCAATCTTCGTGTTGGCGTCCAGCGGCAAGGGCGTGGCCAGGGTCGTCGTCTGCGGCGTTGACTGGTCGACGTTCAAGATCCAGCTCGGCTGGATGCCGCGGTCGTCGCCGTTGGCCAGCGCGTCGAAAGCACGCAGGCCGCCGTCGACGGTGTTGCGGTTGCCGAGGTGCACGACGTCGAGCACGCCGGGCACGGCGATCAGCTGGTAGGGCGCCAGCAGCGGGTCCACGGGGATGCCGGCGGTGAAGTCGAGCGCGCGGTCCGAGATCGATCGGAAGCCGTTCGGGTCGTCGGGCTGACCGCTTTCGCCGGCGTGCACCACACCGTTGAAATTGTAGTTGAGCGGCACGGGGACAAACTGTGCGGTCGCCGTTGCCGTGGCAAAGGCGCCGGCGGCAGCCAGCGCGAGGAGATTCGATCCGGTCGTCATGGCGGCAGTATCGCCGCTCTTGGCCGTGTTGCCGCGACAGAACCGCTCCGCGTTCGCAGCTACCGCGGCCGTCGCCGGCCGCCGCCACGGCTTGTCGGGCGTCCCTTGGCCGGCGCCGGCTGCTCGGCTTCGATTGCGTCGTGGAGCATGCGTAAGTACGACGCATAGCGGGTCTCGGCGATCTCCCCGGCGGCCAGCGCGTTCTTGACGGCGCAGCGTGTGTCGCCATCGTGCAGGCACGAGCGGAAGGCGCATTTGGGCAAGCGGGCAGCAATCTCCGGGAACAGAAACTGGAGTTCCTGAGAGCCGGTATGAAACAGGTGGAAGTTGCGCACGCCCGGCGTGTCGAGCACGTGGCCGCCGCCTGGCAGCGCCAGCAGCTCGGTGTGCGTCGTGGTGTGCCGGCCCTGCTGGATGTGGTTCAGGTGGCCGGTGCGCAGCTGCACGCCTGGCACGATGGCGTTGAGCAGCGAGGACTTGCCGGCGCCGGACAGGCCGATCACGACCGAGTTGTTGTTGTGCAGCAGCTCGGCGACTTCGGCGAGCGCCGCGTCGGTGCGCGATCCCTCGACCGTGCACGTCAACAGCACGCGCAGTCCGGCGCCGCGGTAGACACGGGCCCACCGTTCGGCTGACTCCGGATCGAGGTCGATCTTGGTCAAGACCAGCGTGGCCGGAATCTGTTCGCGTGCCGCGGCCGCTAGCACGCCGTCGATCAGCTCCGGCTGGAACGGCGGCGACGTCACGCTGGCGACGGCCAGCACGTGGGTGATGTTGGCGGCGAGCACCTGCGCCTGCTGTTCGCCCTCGGTGGCCGCGCGTCGGTGCAGCTGGGAGGTGCGCGGCAGCACGGCTTCGATGGCGCCACCAGTGACGTCGAGCGTCACGTGGTCGCCGACCGCGAGCGGCCGCTTTTCGTGGCTCTTTTGTTCAAACAGCTTGCCGAGCAGCGGCAGCTGTCGCCGCTCGCCGTCGATCTCGACGTGGCAGATCTTCGCGTCGATGCGTAGAACGAGGCCTGAGCGAGACGATGACGGCGACATCAAGTGACAGGGTAGCAGGAAGGTTGGCGCCGAGCCCGACGGGGGTGCTGCATCTCGGCAACGCCCGCACGTTTTTGCTGGCCTGGCTGTCGGCGAAGGCCAGCGGCGGGACGATACTGCTTCGCATCGAAGACATCGACGGTCCGCGCATCAAGGCGGGAGCAGCCGAACAGACGATCGAAGACCTGCGCTGGCTCGGCTTGGATTGGTCCGGCGCGGTAGCAGTGCAAAGCCAGCGGCGCGAGCTCTACCGACATGCGGTGGATCGATTGCTCGAGCTTGGGCTGGCGTATCCGTGCGTTTGCACGCGCAAGGAAGTGGAGCAGGCGGCTTCGGCGCCACACGAGGGCGAGGCAGCCGTCGACGGGCCGGTTTATCCGGGCACCTGCCGCGGTCGCTTTGCGACGCTGGCGGAGGCTGCCGCTGCGACGGGGCGCAGTGCCGCGCTGCGCATGCGGGTGGACGTCGATGGGGTTTCGTTTGTCGATGGTTTTGCCGGGGCTCAGGCCGGTGCGATTGCCGGCGACTTCGTCGTGCAGAAGCGCGACGGCGAGCCAGCCTATCAGCTTGCGGTCGTCGTCGACGACGCGGCGCAAGGAATCAGCGAAGTTGTGCGCGCGGACGATTTGTTGCCGAGCACACCGCGCCAGCTGCTGCTGTATCGCGCTCTGGGGCTGCCGGAACCCGCGTTTGTGCACGTTCCCCTGGTGGTTGGGGCGGATGGCCGGCGGCTGGCCAAGCGGCATGGCGACACGTCGCTGCAGTTCTTTCGCCAGCAGGGCGTCACGCCGGAGCGCTTGGTTGGCTATCTCGCGGCGTTGTCGGGTTTGCGGGCCGATGCGGCCCCTTGTCGTCCGCATGATCTGCTCGATGGCTTCGACCTGGCGCACCTGCCGCGTGGGCCCGTTCGCGGCGATGACCATGCGCTCTTCTAAGCGGCAAAGAGCCGCGGCAGCGCGATGGCAAGCACGGCTGCGATCGCGCCGATGATCCCAACGGCGACGAGCAGCCGAACGCGCCTTTGCCGGTTCGCAGCGGCGAGCTGTTCGGCCCGCTGCTCGTCGACTTCGCGCTGACAGCGCGCTGCGATGCCGCGCCAGGTGCTTTGCAGATCCGCGATCCGCCGCGATGGCTGCTCGTTCGCATCGTGCAAGCCGCCCTCCGGCTGTGCGGAGGAGTCGGCTGCGCCAAGCGCTTCGACCGTCTCCCGCGCGAGGCGCAGGCGCTCCGTCAGGTCGTCGAGCTTGGCAAAGCGCCGCTGCGCGTCGGTGGCGCGCTCGACGGCGATGGCCGTCTCGACCCGCCGGAGGTCGCCACGGTAGAGCGTGGCGCGGTCGTCGGTGGCATGCACGCGCAGGTAGAGCAGGCCGTCGCGCTGGGCCAGTAGGACCTCGAGCCGCGCTTCCGACGTGCTGTCGGCGTCTTCTTCGAGGCTGCGATAGTTCGCCGTAAGCTCGACGTTTCGCCGCTCGGCCGCCTTGATCTCTTGGCGCAGCCGGCGGGCACTGTTGAGCCGCTCCTGCAGCCGTTCGGCTTCTTGGCGTTCGGTGTCGTCGCTGGGGTTGAGCCGCTTGACGACGCGTTCCATGTCGAACAGCCCCGTGGTCCAGTGCCCTCGCGCGATCAGGTGCTCGGCGTTTTCGGCCAGCTGGTCGCGGGCGGAGCGCGCCTGTTCGAGGCCGAGTCGCAGTCGCTCGATGCCGTCGATCAGCTCGCTGCGTGCCCGATCGGGCCGGTCCACGAACACTTCGAGGGTGCGGAACGTGTCGAGTCGGCTGAGCGCGATTTGCAGCGGGCGGACCGGCACCGGCACGAGCGTCAGTCGGTGGCTGGCGTCGTCGAGCTGCTCCCACGCGTTGTCGGTCAGCGCGACAAGGGCTGCGGACAGCGTCGCGAGCGTAGTGGGCACCGTTGTCAGGTGCGGGAACTCATCGGCGACGCTCTGCAGCGTGAGCTGCAGGCTGCGCAGTCCGACGCCTCCGCGGCGGCTGCCGTGGCCGGACGCGTTTTCGTGTCGTGGCGTCCCTGCTTGGGAGGTGTGTCCGGCGGCTGCCGCGACCAGCTGGTGAAGTGGCTGCAGCGATTCGCTGTCCCACAGCGGCTCGGCCCGCTCAACGCTTTCGGCCGCGCGCGCGATCCGCTCCATGTAGAAGCCGAGTCGATGCAGCCGGTCGCGACGGTCCGCTACGGTTGGCGAGGTGCCGCCGTAGTCGTGCGCCATTTCGTCAATGCGCTGGGTCGCCAAGGTCAAATCGAATGACGCTTCGGCGGCCGATACGTCGGCGGCGCGCTCGACGAGCTCGCGCTGTGCCTGCTCGGCTTGCTCGATCAGGTGCTGCACGTATTCGATCGGGGCCCGCTGCCGGGGGCCTGGGGACTGTCCCGGTTCCAGCTGCGTCAGGATCGCGAGCCCGCCGGGCGTGGCGATCGTGTTTGCCACGATCGACTCCAGCGTTCGCAGCCGCTGCAGGGCGTCGTCAAACAGCTCGCGGCGCTGGTCTTCGCGCAGCACTTCGGCCGCTGCATGCAGCTGTTCGGCCGCGGCATGCGCGAGTTCGCGCCGGCGCGTCAGGGCGTTGGGGTTGCGCGGGAAGCGCGACAGCACGCGGTTGCACTGGTCGATTTCCGTGCGCAGCTCGTGGACCTTGCTCGCGATGCCCGACGGTTTGTGAAGCAGGCCGGGGCGCCGGCGCAGCAGTCGCTGCAGCCGTCGGCAGCGCCTGGCGCGTGGGTCGTGGGAGTCTTCCAGCAGTTCGACGCAGTTTGCCGGCAAGACGCCGTCAAACAGGATGCCGTGCAGCGCCTGCTCAAGAGGTTCGTCGGTCAGTTCGATCAGCAGGGCGTCGAGACGCGGAGCGAGCTGCGCAGCCGTCGGTCGCTCGTCCGGCTGTTCGCTGCAGCAGTCTTGGACCAGTGCTTCGACGCTGGCGTGCTGCGGCAGGCGAGCGATCGTGCCATCGGGTGCCACGGTGCCGTTGGCCAGCAGGGTGCCGCCCGCCAGCAGGTAGGCAAGCGTCGCGCCAAAGCCGAAGACATCAAAGGAGGGGTTGCTCGGCTCGCCGCGATGGGCTTCCGGCGGCGAGAACGCCGAGGTGCCGCCGGTGAAGCTCTCGGCGCTTGGCTGGCCGCCCGCTTGAGTTTCTGAACTCGGTTGGCGATCTGTGCCGCCGCCCGCCACAGCCCGCGCGTGTTCGAAGTCGAGCAGCAGCGTCTGCGGTCCATCTGCAGGTCGATCTGCAGGTCTATCCGCGTCGGCGCCTTCTCCGGCGAACTCGCCTGCGCTGCAGGCGAGCAGGTTCTGTGGTTTGACATCACCGTGGCACATCCCTGCCGGAAACGCGGGCGTGCGCAAGCCGTGCAGGCGCGAAAGTGTGGCGGCGACTGGCTGCAGCAGGCGCAGTGCCTCGCGCGCTGGAATGGCCCCACGGCTCGCCACGACCTGTTCGAGGTTTTGGCCGGCGTGGTAGGCGAGCGCGATCGTCGGGCGGCCGGTTTGCGCTTCGAGCCCGCTTCCCAGGTAGACCGCTACGCCAGGGCCCGCCGCCGCCCGTCCGTGGGCGAGTTCGCGTTCGGCGTCGGCTGCCGCCCCGCGGACGTAGACCTTTTCGATGGCCTTGAGACGGCCGTCGCCTGGGCCAGGCACGTCCTTGCCGCCGAGCAGGCCCGGGTCGGCGATGTATCGATACCAGACCGTGCGCGCTGGCGAGCAGTGGAGGCATACCGCAGCGCTGGGGTCGGTCGTCGGAGGAGCGGACATGGCAGGAGCAAGAAGGCGGCCGGAAGCCGGGCATGCGGCCGTTGGCCGGTCCAAGAAGCTTGGCGGCTCCATGTCAGCGGGCTTTCGGCCGTTTGACAAGCCGGCATGGATGAGAGCCGGCGGCGGGTGGTGCTGGACGCCAGCGCCAGCCTAGCAGAAACTGCAGCCCACGACCTGACGCGTCTGCGCAGGTCGTCGTATGTCCGCTGGATGCCTGGGGAAAGACCAACATAGATGCCTGTTTGCCTCGAAATCACCGACCGTTCTGGCACCCGCGAAACCGAGTGCGAAGTCGACAGGTTCTGGTTGGGCGGCATGCGCTCGGGCTGCGACCTCGAACTCGACCTGCCGGACGTCGGCGGCCGGGTGCTGGAAGTTGCGTGCGACGACCGCGGCCGGCTTAAGGTTCGAGCCGAGCCGGGCCTGCCGTTTCCGGTGCGCTGTGCAACCGGCAACGTCGGTGCGAGATTCGAGCCGTTTCTCGATGGCGATGTCGTCAACGTCGGCCCGGCGCTGGTCAAGTTGCGCTACCGAGCGGAGGCGGACGAGGAATCCGCCGAAGCCATCGACCCGGCGGTTCTCACCGCGCAGCCGGGTTCGCCGATCGGTGCCTGGTATGAGACCTTCATGGAGATGTCTGATCATCTGGAGGGCCTGAAAAGCTCGGCGCAGATGGTGGCGGCGACGATGGCGGCGGTGCTGCGGGCGACGGGCGCCGACCGCGTGCACGTCGAGCTCGATCTCGACGAAGGCACTTCGCAGTACCACCGCAGCCGATCGGGCGACGAGAAGTCGTTCCGTATCAGCAAGTCGTTGATCGACCAGGTGCGCGGCAAGGGCCAGGTCGTGCATGTGCCGGTGACGACCAGCGACCCCATTGCGCGTGAGTTCCACAGCGTGCGCACCGAGGGCATTTCCGCGGCTGTGGCGATGCCGATCCGAGCGCTCGGCAAGACGCTCGGCGTGGTCTACGCGGACTGCACCAGCGACGGTGCCGTGCTGTCGGCCGAAGACCTGCAGCGCGTGGCGTTTTGCGCCCGCATGCTGGCGACGGCGTTGGGCAACCGGGTGCTCGTGCACAGCCTGCTCGACCGGGACCCGCTCGACGTCGAGCATTGGGCGCTGGCGAGCAAGAGCGCGGCCTGCGCCGAGTTTACGCAGCGGGTCAAACTCTACGCACCGGCCGACTACACCGTGCTGCTGCGCGGCGAAACGGGGACCGGCAAAGAGGTCGTCGCGCGTGCCCTGCACGAACTTTCACGCCGAAGCAAAGGGCCGTTTGTTCCCGTCAACTGCGCTGCCATTCCCGAGCAGCTGATGGAGAGCATGCTGTTCGGCCACGACAAGGGCGCGTTTACCGGCGCGATGCAGGCGCGTCGCGGCCACTTCGAAGAAGCGCACGGCGGCACGATCCTGCTGGATGAGATCGGCGACATGGCGCTCGAGCTGCAGGCCAAGATCCTCCGCGTTCTGCAGGATCGCGTGGTGTCGCCGATTGGCAGCCGCCGGCAGGTGCGCGTCGATGTCCGGATCGTGGCGGCGACCCACCAAGACCTCGAGCGAATGGTGCGTGAGGGGCGTTTCCGGCAGGACCTCTACTACCGGCTGCGCGAGCTAGAGATCGTGTTGCCGGCGCTGCGGGCCCGTGCCGAAGACATCTCCATGCTGACCACTCGCTTCCTCGACGAAGCGGCCGAAGATCTCGGCTACGAAGATCCGCCGGCGCTGTCCGTGGACGCGTCGCGCGCGCTGCAGGGCCACCGCTGGCCCGGCAACATCCGCGAACTTCGGCACGTCATCAAAGGTGCGGCGCTGCGCGCGGCCGGTGGGCCGATCAAGCCAAGCGACCTCGACCTGGATCCGCTCAACGTCGGCGGCCAAGAGAGCGAGTCGGTGCCCGAGCAACGTCCGGCGCTCGCGCTGGAAACGGTTCCGCCGCAGGACGCGGCCGATAGCGGCACCTGGAAGCAGCGGCTCGAGGCGCAGGAGAAGGCCGTGCTGCAGCGAACCTATTCCGAGGCGAACGGCAATTTGACGAGGGCCGCCGAGCTCTTCGGGGTCCCTCGCACGACCTACCGCGAGAAGCTCGTTCGGCACGGCTTGCTGGATCCGTAGCTTTGCCCAAGCAACAGCTTGGCAGGCGCCGCTCAGACGTCGCTCGCTTCGATCGCTCCGTCGACAAAGCTGCGTAGCTGCTCTACCGAAAAAGGCTTCTCGAGGATCTGGGCATCTGGCGGCAGGCTGCCGAGCACGTCCGGGTCGAGGTAGCCCGACGTAAACAATGCGCGCATCTCTGGATGCAGCTCCCGCAGCCGGCTGGCAAGGACCGATCCGGTCATTTTCGGCATCGCGAGATCGGTCAGCAGGACATCCATATGAAAGCCTGGTTCTTTGGCCCGGTCGAGCGCCTCGAGCGGCAGGTCGAACGCCAGCAGGTGCATACCTCGATCACGCAGTGCCCGCGTCATCAGGTTGAGCACGACGGGATCGTCGTCAACGAGCATCAAGACAGGCATCTGGTCCCAGGAGTTGTTGGAAGACGTCGCCAAAGCTCTCAAGCAGCATGTGAATCGCGGTGTCGCTCGGCCATACGGGGTCCCGCCGAGTGCGAGTCAGGCAATTCCGAAGTTCGGTCACGAAGTCTCCGATAATCGGTCATCTTTCGGCGGAGACTCGCGCAGTTCTGCCGGCTAGTCTGCTCGGCTTGAGCGCTCCTTCGAAAGAACCCTTGGCGAACCTCACCGCGGTTGGGGACGTGCACCGATGCTGGCGGCAGGGCGATGCGGCCTATCTCGAGCGTCGCCAGCCGGACCTGACGATGTTTGTGGGCGACCTCGGCGACGAAGATGTCGACATGGTTCGTCGGGTCTCGGATCTCTCCATTGAGAAGGCCGTAATCCTCGGCAATCACGATGCTTGGAAGAGTTTTAGCCAGAAGGAAGCGACCGAGGATCTCAGCGACAGCCTTGCCATCCTAGGCGAGGACCACATCGCCTATGACGTGCGCGAAGTGCCGTCCGCTGGCGTTTCGGTCATCGGGGCTCGGCCGTTTTCATGGGGTGGGCAGAGCCTGCGCAGCCCCGAGCTCTACGACGACCTCTACTGCGTGCGCACGATGCGCCAGTCGGCTGCCGCAATCGTCGATGCCGCGCGCAGCGCCAAGCACCGCGATCTGGTCATCCTGGCGCATAACGGGCCAACGGGCCTGGGCAGTGCGTCCGACGACATCTACGGCAAGGACTTCGGCAAGCCCGGCGGCGATTGGGGTGACTACGACCTCGCGCTCGCCCTGCAGCGCATCGCCGGCCTGGGGCTGCGCGTGCGGGCGGTCATCGCGGGGCACATGCACCACCTGCTGCTGCACCCGCGCGGCGGGCTGCGCAAGCGCTTCATTCGTCGTGACGGCACGATGTTCATCAACTGCGCCGTCGTGCCGCGCGTGCAGAAGGACAAGGCGACGGGCAGCGAGCGCTCGCACTTTGTGCGAACGTCGTGGCGAGCCGGAGAGTGCGTGCAGGTCGAAGAAGTCTACGTCGACATGCACGGCGACGAAATCGAAGCCAAGCCGGTGCGCTTCGTCGACCTAGAGGGCGAGATGCCCGTCGTCGACGAGAGCGAAGGCCGCGAGGCGTAGCGCGCGGCGACCTCTGCCGCCCGGCGGTTCTGCTTTCCCTGGCGGCGGCGTTCGCTCGCCCGTCGGTTTTGGCCTAGCCGCGTGTTTCCGCGGAGACCCGCTCGACGGCGCGCCAGACGCGCAGCAGGTTGCCGCTCCAGATCATTTGGATCTGGGCTTCGGTGTAGCCGCGGCGCAGCAGTTCGCGCGTTACGTTGCGGCTCTGCGCGGCGTTGTCCCAGCCGTTGATGCCGCCGCCGCCGTCAAAGTCGGAGCCGATGCCGACGTGGTGGATGCCGGCGACCTTCACCATGTGGTCGATGTGGTCGACAAAGTCCTGCACGTTGGCGCCGGGGAACTTGGCTTCGATGGCCGGCATGCGCGCACGCATCTGCTCAAAGCGCTGCTCGAGCTCTTCGGTGCTCAGCGCCTCGCGTCCAGCAGCGGTCAGCCCGAGCTCTTCGCGCAGCGAGTTGACGGCCGCGTCGCGCTCGGTATTCGCCTTGAGGAAGCTGCCTAGCGCAACGCACTGCACGACTCCATTGCAGTCGCGCATGGCGCGAAGCTGTTCGTCATCGAGGTTGCGCGTGTGGTCGTTGATCGCACGGGCGCCCGAGTGCGATGCGATCACCGGTGCTTTGCTGGCGGCCACGGCCTGCAGCATCGTTGCCTTCGAAGCGTGGCTGACGTCGACCATGATGCCCACGCGGTTCATCTCGGCGATGGCCTTGCGGCCGAGTTCGCTGAGGCCGTTGTGCATCGGCTCTGCCGGCGTGTGCGAGTCGCCGAGCTGTGTGTGGCCGTTGTGGGCAATGCTCATGTAGCGCGCGCCGCGCTGATGAAACTGCTCGATCAGGCGCAGGTCTTCGCCCATCGGGTAGCCGTTCTCGATGCCGATGCAGGCGATCAGCTTGCCCTGCTGGTGCAGCCACTCGACCTGATCGGCGGATGTTGCCAGGCCGATCGTCTCGCGGTGCATCCGGCACATACGGTGGATGGCGTCGAACTTCTTCCTGGCCGTGGCGAGAGCGCGGGCGTAGCCGGACGCGGTGAGCTTTTGCTGGCCGACATAGACGATGTAGAAGGCGCAGTCGTAGCCGCCGGCGCGCATCTTGACGAAGTCGACCTGCTGGCCGCCGTCGACGCTCGGATCGTACCGGAGGCGAAATTGCGCCGCCGTTTCCGGGTCGCTCGGCAGCGAGCGCGGCGACATCAGCTCGGAGATGTCCTTGTGGGTGTCGAGCGTCAGCAGGCGATCGTGGATCGCGTCGGCAGCCCGCTCGAGGCGGCGCTCCTGCTCCGTTTTGGGCTTCTGCTGTGCTGAGGCCTGGGCGCTGGCGCCACCGGCCGCGATTGCCAGGGCCAGCGCGGCGGTGGCGGCGCGGGACACTCGCGTCCGCATGGAGACGGGGTGAAGACGGAGACCAGACGGCGCGCGCATTCCTCGCATGCAGTACGAGTACCGGCAATTGGCGTTCGGTGCCAGCAGCGTTGCGCGTCTGTTGGCCGCTGGAGTCGCGTTCAGTCGAATACTTCGGGGATCTCGTCGGGATCGACGTGTTCCTTGAGCGTCCGCAGCTGGAAGTAGGCCACGGCGGCGACCATCGCCGGCAGCGGCTGGGCGATGATCCGGACCGCAACTTCGATCCAGATCGGCAGTTCGCCGGTCTCTGATGCCACCGCATAGACAAAATCGAACGCGAACGGGATCGCAAACAGCGCCAGCGAGACGGCGAACCAAACGGCCAATATCGTGCCGCGCGAGCCTTCGGTCAGCTTGTCGCTGCGGTCGAGCGCCTGGTCGGGGGCGGCGCCTTCGATCACCGAGGCCGGCACGGCCACAAACAGGCGCGCGGCCTCCAAAATTCCGGGCACAACCAGCAGCATGGCGCTGCGCACCACGCGAAAGCCGACCAGCAGCCCCGATTGGATCGTGCGGAGCATGGCCGAAAGCCCCTTGGCAAAGCTCTCGGTGCGTCCGGTCGGCATGTCCTGCAGCTGCTGCAGTGTCAGGTGCGTCAGGGCGCCGGTGAGCACGAAGCCGAGGATCAGGCCGAGCATCGATGCGCCGAGCGACCACAGCTGGGCGGCGGTGGCCTGATCCGGATCGACGTACTGACCGGCCGCGTCGTAGGCGATGGCCGGAACCAGGTAGCGTACCAGCACCCACGGCATCATCACGATGGCGCCCAGAGCAACCGCAACCAGCAGGTTGGACAAGTAGGCCTGGAGCGTCATGGAGAGCAGCCCACCGAAGTGGAGGTGCCTGGGCTCGGCGCTGGTTTCGCTGTTGCTGGCTTCGGACATGTTGCGGCGCGGCAGAAGGAATGCCCTGCATAGCATTTGGCCCTGGGCTGCGCCAGTTTGCCGGCGTCGAAGCCGTCGCGTGTCTAGAGTGGGCAGAATGAAGGTTGCCCATTGGAAGGACCCTGTCGGCGGGCGGTTTGCGCCGCTGCTTGTCTTGGCCGCGATGGCGCTGTCGGGCGCTGCGGCGCCTCGGGCCCAGTGCGGCTTCGAGATCGCACCCGGCAACGCGTTGCCCGGCGTCGATGGAGCGGTCAACGACTTGGCGTGGTGGGATTCGGATGGGCCGGGGCCGGCACCGCGCCGCCTGATCGTCGGCGGCACGTTTGCTGTTGCGGGCACCGTCCGCGCGCAGAACATCGCGGCCTACGATCCGGCGGTCGGCGCGTTCGAGCCGATGGGAGCCGGCGTGCCGGACCTCGTCCGGCGCATCGTCAACACGCCCAGTGGCCGCCTGCTGGCCGTTGCTGCTTTTGATGCCTTTGTCTGGCAGCCTGCGACCGAGGTCTGGCAGCCGGTCGGCGGCAACGCGTTCTTTTCGCTCGCAGATGTGCTCGAGCTAGCGAACGGCGATCTGCTGTTTATGGGCGGCTTCACGACGATTGCCGGGCAGAACATCGCGGGGCTGGCGCGTTTCGACGGATCCAATTGGACGTCGCTCGGCGCGCCGACGCTGCCATTTAGCGCTGGAGCCGTTTTCCGCGCCGTCGAGTTGGCCAATGGCGACTTGATCGTCGGTGGCTTGTTTGACCGGATCGGCGGCGTGCCGGCGGCCTCCGTCGCGCGGTGGGACGGCAGTTCTTGGCATGAACTCGGGGCCGGCTCATCCTGGCAATGCACCGATTTGATCCTCGAGCCAAGCGGCGATGTGGTCGCGTTGGGTCGGTTCGACGTGGGGACCGCCGCCGACGCCTGGCTTGCCCGTTGGGACGGCACGCAGTGGAGCGAGCTTGCGCCGAATACCCCGACCGGCATCGGTCCGATCGTCAGGCTGGACAATGGCTCCTACGTGGTCGCGACCGCAGCAGGTTTGCAGACCAACGCGGTCGGTGGCGTTTGGTCACCCTATGCCGCCGCCGCAAACCTCGTGAATCTTGGCGTCCTGCTGGACGACGGCGCGGGAGGGCTCGTCGTGGGGGGCACGTTTGAATCCACGCCCGACGGTGCGGCGCTGCGCGTGGCGCAGTGGAATGGCGTGCAGTGGCGGTCGCTCGAGAACGGCACGGACAGCCTGGTCGAACGCGTCGTCGCCGGCCCGAGCGGCACGTTTGCCGCCAGCGGCACCTTTTCAAGCCTGGTCGGCAACTCGGCGCGCAAGCTCGCATTTTACGACGGGGCGGCTTGGTCCGCGGTCGCTCAGGGGTCGGTGGGGCGCGTCACGTCGATGGCGTTTCGGGACAGTGGCGAACTCGTTGTCGTCGCGCCGTTCTCCGGCACCGTTCCGCCGGGGCCGGAAGTGCGCAGCTGGAACGGGTCGACGCTCGACCTCGTCGGGCCGCCGGGCACGTGGGCGAGCTTTTTCCCGACGGCTGTTTGCACGGCGCGCAACGGCGACGTGCTGATCGCGGTTGTGCAGGGATTCCCGTTCAACCTGGGTGTGGCGCGATGGGACGGCTCGTCGCTGACGACGCAGCTGTTTGGCCCGATCGGACTCGGCTCGATCCATCAGCTGGTGGAACTGCCCAACGGCGACCTCGTGTTCGCCGGCATCTTCACGACTGGCGCCGGCGGCTCCTCGAATTTGCTGCGCTGGGACGGCACCACCTTGCAGGACCTTGGCGTCAATTCCTCGGTGCGCGCGATGGGGGTTATGGCCAGCGGCGAACTCGTCGTGGCGGGCGACTTCACCCAGCCAATTGCGAAGGTCGCGCGGTTCGACGGCACCTCGTTTCATGCCTTGGGCGCAGGCCTTGTCGGCACGCCGTCGGCACTCGCGGTTCTGCCGGATGGCGACCTGCTTGTCGACGAGCGCTTTGGTTCGTCGCCTTCGGCCGGTCCGCATCGCGTCATGCGCTGGGACGGTCTGCAGTGGTCGGAGCTGCTGACGCTGGGCAGAGGCCCGATGGGCCTCGCGGCCAGTGGCGATGGAACGGTGTTGATGTGCGGCGACAGCCTGACGTTTGGCCCCGATGTTTCGCCCTACTTGGCGCGCTTTGAGCCAACATGTCCGGCCGCGAGTGTGGTGGTTGGCGCCGGCTGCTCGGGTTCGGTCGGCCCGATTGCGTTGACGGTCGAGCAGCTGCCGTGGCTTGGCGGAGTGTTGCGCACCACTGCGACCGGCTTGGCGCCCGGAGCGTTGGCGGCTGCTGTGTATGGCTTCCAATCAAGCGTTGTGCCCTTGGCATCGATCAGCCCGTTTGGACAGCCGGGATGCAACCTTGCGTGCGATCCGGACATCTTGTTTTGGTCCGGTGCCGTCGCCGGCTTGCTGCGGTCCGAACTCGCGATTCCGAGTGCTCCGGCGCTGGTCGGAGCGATGTTTTTCCATCAGGTTGTGCCGGTCGAACTGGACGCCTCGGGCCAGCTTGCCGCGCTGCTGGCGTCCGACGCCGTGCAGCTAACGATCGGGTCGCTGTAGCGATTCGAGGCGGGTGGCGGCATCATCCCTGGCCCGGTCGCAACGCGTCCGGAAGCCAGAACATGACCGAAACCGCGGACATCGTCGTGATCGGCGGCGGCATCATCGGCAGCTCCGTCGTCTACAACCTGACGCAGCTGCTCGAACCGTCGACCCGCATCGTGCTGTGCGACAAGGGGCCGATTGCCGGCGCCACGTCGGGATCCTGTATGGGCCATCTGATGGTGACGCCCGACGATTCGCAGGCCTACGCGCTGACCAAGACGAGCGTCGATTTGTGGCAGCAGTGGCATGAGCAGATCGGCGGCTTTGACTACAACCCGTCCGGCGCGGTCTACCTTGCCGATACCGACGAGGACGTCGCCATGTTCGAGGTGCTGCAGCAGCAGTTTCGCGATCGCGGCGACGCGGCCGACATCCTCGACCCAAAGCAGCTGCGCGATGTCGAGCCGGGCCTGGCCGAGGACCTGCCGGGCGCGTTGTTCTATCGGGGCGACGGCGTGGTGCTGCCGATGCTCGCCGCCGGCGCACTCTTGCGCGCAGCGCGGCAGCGCAACCCCAACGTCGTGCTGCAGCCGCACACCGCCGTCACCGGTTTCCGTCGCGACGGCGAGCGCATCGCCGCGGTCGAGACCGAACGCGGCGTCGTGGCGACTTCGACGGTCGTCAACGCGGCGGGCGTCTGGTCGCCGCAGCTCGCGGAGATGCTCGGCCAGCCGCGGCTGCCGATCTATCCGCGCGCCGGCAACCTGGCGATTACCGGCCACCATGTCTCGCCGATCCGCACGCAGCTGCTCGAGATCAGCTACCTGCGCTTTGCGCACGGGCAGAGCACGCTCGATCCAACGCGCACCGACCAGGACGCCGGCGGCCACGCGGTCAACGTGCAGCCGCAGCGCAACGGCGGCTGCCTGGTCGGCAGCACGCGGCAGTTTTGCGGCATGAACAAGCAGCTCAATCGCGAGCTGCTGCATCGGTCGCTGCTGCGCGCCCAGCGCTATGCGCCTTCGATTGCGGCGGCGCCGATCGTGCGCACGTGGGTTGGCTTGCGTCCGTATTCGATCGATAGCCTGCCGCTGATCGGCCCCTGGGCCCCGGTGCCGGGCCTTTGGATTGCGGCCGGCCACGAAGGACTTGGTATTTCCATGGCGCCGATTACAGGCCGCCTGTTGGCCCAGCAGATTGCCGGCGTGCCGACGGACATCGATGCTACGCCCTACCTGCCGCAGAGGTTCGTCGCATGAGTGTTGGGGATCGCATTGCTGGTCTCGGGGAGCGCGAGCCCGTCGAGTTTACGTTTGAGGGCCAGCCGGTCCGCGGCTTGGCGGGCGACTCGGTGGCGATGGCTCTGTATGCGCTCGGCGAACCCGTCCTGCGCAACAGCAGCCTCGAAGGCGCGCCGCGCGGCGTGCTGTGCAACATGGGGATCTGCTACGAATGCCTGGTCGAAGTCGACGGCGTCGCCGTGCGCTCGTGCACGACGCTGGTGCGCGCCGGGATGAAGGTCGCGCGAGGAGGCAAGAAGTGAACGCCGCAGGAACCGCAGGATCCGCCGCCGCCGCCGCCGCCGCAACCGAATCGCACGCGCTAGATGATGGCGCCGAGATCCTGCGCGCCGACGTCGGCATCGTCGGCGCGGGCCCAGGCGGCATGGCCTGCGCCGCGAAGCTGGCGCGCGCCGGCCTGCGCGTTGTGGTTCTCGACGAGGGCAACCGCGCCGGCGGCCAGATCTTTCGCCAGCTGCCGCCCGGCATGCAGAGCAACGGCGTGCTCCAAGAGGCGCCGAGCCACGACCATGGCCACGAGCTGATCGACGGCTTTGAGCAGGCCAACCTGACCTACGTCTCGGGGGCGACGGTCTGGGATGTGCAGCCGCGTCGCCTCTGGTTCGAACACGAGGGGCGCTCGCGGCTGCTGCAGTGCCCGCACATCGTGCTGGCGCCCGGCGCCTACGATCGCTGCGTGCCGTTTCCTGGTTGGACCCTGCCGGGCGTGATGACGGCCGGTGCGCTGCAGGTCATGGTGCGCGGCTTTGGCGTTTCGCCGGGCAAGCGGGCGCTGGTTTGCGGCTCCGGGCCGCTGCTGCTGCCGACCGTGACGTCGCTGCTTTCGGCCGGTGTCGAAGTCGTTGCCGCGCTCGAAGCGAGTTCGCGTTGGCGCGCGCTGCGCGCCGTTCCTGGCGTTGCCTTCAACGCCGCGCGACGCAAAGAAGCGGGCTGGTACATGAAGCAGCTGCTCAAAGCGCGGGTCGGCCTGAAGTGGGGCTGGACCGTGTTTGCGTGCGAAGGCGACGGCAAAGTCGAGCGCGCCGTGATCGGCAAGGTCGACAGCTCCGGCCGGCCGCGGCCGGGCACCGAGCGCACCATCGACGTCGATGTTGTCGGCGCTGGTTTTGGCCTGGTGCCGTCGGTCGAACTCGGCCTGCGGCTCGGGGCGCGCTCGCACTTCCTGGCTGCGCGCGGCGGCCACTGCCTCGTGGTCGATGACGAGCAGCGCACCTCGGTTCCCAACGTCTTTGCCGTCGGCGAGATCTGCGGCATCGGCGGCGCCGAGTGCGCCAGTGCCGAAGGGAGTTTGGCCGCCGCCGCGATCCTGCGCGAAGTGCGCGGGCAAAGCGTGCCGCCAGACCTGCAGCGCACCGTCAAGCGCGAGCGGAGCGCCTCGGACACCATGCTGGGGGCGTTTGCGCCCTTGCCTGGCATCGCCGAGCTTGCGCGCCCCGATACGATCGTGTGCCGCTGCGAGGACGTATCGCAGCTTCGTGCGCAGCAGGCAGCGGAAATCCACGGGGACTCTCTGCGCGGCATCAAGATGGGCTGCCGGGCCGGGATGGGGCCGTGTCAGGCGCGCATTTGTGGGCCGGCTCTGCAGGCCATGGCGACCGGCGATGGCAGCCGCCAGATGGACCTGCCGGTGGTGCAGGTGCCGCTCAAGCCGGTGCGCAGCGAGACGATCCTGAACGCTCCTACGGCGACCTAGCCGCTGCCTGTGTTCGCGAGAGTAGGCCGCGGGGCGCTGGTAGCTGGCCGCTGCCCGCAGATCGCTGTCCGAAGGACGGCGCGCGACGCCAAATGAAATGGTTTCGCTGCCGCCCGCCGCGGCGTGCGCAGTCAGCCGATCCGGAACGATCATTTGAAGAAATCGCCCGCAATTTGATAACACCCATTTGCTGCTGCCGCCGATTCATCTGTTCGCGAAATACCTGGTAACGCCCGCGGCTCCGCGCCGCCGGGTGCGTTGCGTCGTTTCACCTCCGGCCGGCGCAAACACCCAAGCCAAGGTTCAGTATTTTGCGATACCTCTCCGCTGTGGCGACGGCTGCATCCGCCGCCTTTGCCAGTCTGCTGTTTGCTAGCCCCGCTAGCGGCCAGTGCTTCGTTGCGTCGGGCTCCTCGATCCAGTCGCTGTTGATCCCGTCGTCGATCTTCTTTTTCATCGACGACGAAAGCCGAAGCGTTCAGATCCCGTTGAACGGATTTACGTTTCCGATGCGCGGCACAAACTGGACCCACTTCGTCGTGACGAGCAACGGCGAGATCTTTCTTACCGACGGCAACGGCCCGGTTGGGATTACGTCCGTTGGACCTGGCTCATTGAGCGAGGTGCGTGGTGCGCCCGGCGAATCGCCGCGCATCATTCCGTTTGGCTCCGACCTGTCCGCTGGCAGCGGGCCGGGAGTTTGGGATCTGCTCGTCGACGATTCGGTCGCAAACGAGGTCAAGGTCACATGGTCCAACGTGCGTCGCTTTGGCCTGACTGCCAACTGGTGCGTGAGCGCGACGTTGTTCGCGTCCGGCGAAGTGCGCTTTGACTATTCCGACGGCCTCTCCGGCGTGCCGGGCGCAACCCAGTTTGTTGCGATCTCCGCCGGCGATGGCGTCGGCAC
>JBGCDH010000070.1:0-92095 GCA_045105235.1 Planctomycetota bacterium
GCGCGCCGCGCGGCGGGGAGCCGCAACCGCGCGCGCTTGGCCAACTGGCGCGGAGGGTCTCGTCAGTGCCCCGCTCGCTGCGCGAGCGTGGAGCTCAAGTCTTCTCGGGGCGCCGCGCGGCGGGAAGCAGCAACCGCGCACGCTCGGCCAACTGGCCCAGAGCGGCGCGACGGTTCCCCGCTCGCTGCGCGAGCGTGGATCTCAAGTCTTCCCGGGGCGCCGCTCGGCGGGAAGCAGCAACCGCGCACGCTTGGCCAACTGGCCCAGAGCGGCGCTCGGCGGGCCCGCGGCCCCTCCGGAGGTGCCGCCCCTGTGCCTTGGCCACGAAACGGAGGAGCGGCTGGTGCGGCGGCAGCGCGGATTCGGTGCGCAATTGGCGCACCGGACGTGGCTTGAGCCAGCCGCGCGAACACATACCTGCCGCGAGCCGACTTTCCCCTCGCGTCGGTGAGCGGGAGTCGCTGTATTTGTTCCCCTAGAATGCCACGCCGCGAAGACCTGCAGTCGATCCTCATCCTCGGTTCGGGTCCGATCGTCATCGGACAGGCCTGCGAGTTCGACTATTCAGGCGTGCAAGCCTGCAAGTCGCTGCGCCAGGACGGGTATCGGATCATCCTCCTCAACACCACCCCGGCGACGATCATGACCGATCCCGAGATGGCGGATCGGACCTACATCGAGCCAATTACGCCCGAGGTGGTCAAGAAGATCATCGAGAAGGAGCGGCCCGACGCGGTGCTGCCGACCCTGGGCGGGCAGACGGCGCTCAACTGCGCCATGCAGCTGCATGACCAGGGAGTCTTCGACCAATACGACGTCGAAATGATCGGCGCCCGGCCCGAAGCCATCATCAAAGCCGAGGGACGCCAGGAGTTCCGTGAGGCGATGGAAAACATCGGCCTCGAGTGCTGCCGCAGCAAGCTCGCCTACTCGATGCCCGAAGCACGCGAAGCGCTCGACGAGATCGGCCTGCCGTGCGTGATCCGCCCCGGCTTCACGATGGGCGGCAGCGGTGGCGGCATCGCCTACAACCTGGAAGAGTTCGAGGACATCGCTTCCCGAGGCCTGCAGCTGTCGCTCAACAGCGAGATCTTGGTCGAGGAATCGATCATTGGCTGGAAGGAGTTTGAGCTCGAGGTTGTTCGCGACAAAAACGACAACTGCATCATCGTCTGCTCGATTGAGAACTTCGATGCAATGGGCGTACACACCGGCGACTCGATCACGGTGGCGCCGGCGCAGACGCTCAGCGACCGCGAGTATCAGCTGATGCGCGACGCGGCGATTGCCACGCTGCGCGAGATCGGTGTCGACACCGGCGGCTCCAACGTGCAGTTCGCGATCAACCCGCGCGATGGGCGCATGATCGTCATCGAGATGAACCCGCGCGTCTCGCGCAGCTCGGCGCTGGCCAGCAAGGCAACGGGCTTTCCCATCGCCAAGATCGCAGCCAAGCTCGCCGTCGGCTACACGCTTGACGAACTCGACAACGACATCACGAAGATCACCAAGGCCTGCTTTGAGCCGACGATCGACTACTGTGTCGTCAAGTTCCCGCGCTGGGCCTTCGAGAAGTTCCCGACAGCCGATCCGACGCTGACGACGCAGATGAAGTCGGTCGGCGAGTGCATGGCGATCGGCGGCACCTTCAAGGAGGCCATGCAAAAGGCCTTGCGAGGACTCGAAACAGGTCGCTACGGCTACGGCAACGTGCCTGGCACGCCGACCTGCAGCGCCGAGGACTTCAACGAGGAAGCGATTCGTCCGCACCTGACGACGCCGCGCGCCGACCGGATCGACTGGATTCGCGACGGCATGCTCGTCGGCATGAGCGTCGAGCAGATCTACGAAGCCACCGGCATCGACCCGTGGTTTCTCGACCAGCTGATGGAATTGGTCGAACAGGAGCGCCTGATCGCCGCCGCATCGAGCCAAGCAAGCGGCGACCTGCAGAGCATCGACAAGGAGCTGCTGCGACGCAGCAAGCAGATCGGCTTCAGCGACCGGCAAATCGCAGCGGCGTTCCCCAGCGAGATAACCGAGTGGGACGTGCGCGAACATCGCAAGCAGCACGGCATCGTGCCGGCATTCAAGCGCGTCGACACCTGCGCAGCGGAGTACCCGAGCCAGACTCCGTATCTCTACTCGACCTACACGGGCACCGAAGACGAAGTCGACTCTGCCCCGAACAGCAGCCCGACGGCAGAGGCTGAGAAGCAGAGCAAGGCCAACAAGGGCCGCGTCATCGTGCTCGGCGGCGGCCCCAACCGCATCGGGCAGGGCATCGAGTTTGACTACTGCTGCGTGCACGCCGCACTCGCGCTGCGCGAGCTCGGCTACGAGACCGTCATGGTCAACAGCAACCCGGAGACGGTCTCGACCGACTTCGACACCTCGGACATGCTGTTCTTCGAGCCGCTGACGCACGAAGACGCGATGAACATCGTCGACCGCCTGCAGCCAAAGGGCGTCATCGTGCAGTTCGGCGGGCAGACGCCGCTCAACCTCGCGCGCGGTTTGCAGGACCATGGCGCACCGCTTGTCGGCACCAGCGTCGACTCGATCGACCGCGCCGAAGACCGCGATCTGTTTAGCAAGCTGATCCAAAAGATCGGCATCGACCAGCCACCCAACGGCATGGCCAGCAATGCCGAGGAGGCCCTCGCGGCGGCTGCCGACATCGGCTACCCCGTTCTTGTCCGGCCAAGCTTCGTGCTCGGCGGCCGCGCCATGCAGATTGTCTACGACCGCGAGGCGCTGCTCTCCTACATGGACGAGCACCGCGCCATCTCGGCCGAACGCCCATTGCTCGTCGACAAGTTCCTCGACGCCGCCATCGAAGTCGACGTTGACGCGATCGCCGACGGTGATGAGGTCATCATCGGCGGCGTCATGGAGCACATCGAAGAAGCCGGCATCCACTCCGGCGACTCGAGCTGCTCGCTACCGCCCTACACGCTGAGCGACGGCACGATCCAGCAAATCACCGACCAGACGCGAGCGCTCGCCAAGGCGCTCAACGTCATCGGCCTGATGAACGTGCAGTGGGCCGTGCGCGGCGCCAAGGTCTACATCATCGAGGCCAACCCCCGCGCATCGCGCACGGTGCCGTTCGTCAGCAAGGCGATCGGACAACCGCTCGCCAAGATGGCCGCACGCGTCATGCTCGGCGAAAAGCTCAAGGACCTCGGGCTGGTCGAGCGGCTCGAGCCGCCGTTCTTCTCGGTCAAAGCACCCGTGTTTCCGTTCGGCAAATTCCAAGGCGTCGACACCGTGCTCGGCCCGGAGATGAAGTCGACCGGCGAAGTGATGGGCATCGACAAGCGCTTCGGCACCGCATTCGCCAAAGCCATGGTCGGCGCCGGCAACGCACTGCCGAGCGAGGGCAAGGTGTTTGTGTCGGTGCGGGATGAGGACAAGCGCCTGATCCTGCCGCTCGTGGATCGGCTCGCGGGACTCGGCTTCGAAATCGTTGCGACGAGCGGCACGGCGCGGGCACTCGAAAATGCCGGCGTGCCGGTTCAACGCGTGCAGAAGATCCACGAAGGCCGCCCCCACGTGCTCGACCTTGTCGTCAACCGCGAGGTTCGCTTGATCATCAACACGCCGAGCGGCCGCCGCGAACGCAGTGACGACCGACTGATCCGCAGCGCCGCCGCCACGCACCGGATCCCGTGCATCACGACGCTGGCCGCCGCGTCGGCGACGATCCAGGGCATGGAAAACTGGATGAAAAAACCGCTCGAGGTCTCGCCGGTGCAGGAGCACCACGCGAGCTTTGCGAGCGACGCCTAGACGCATCGCGTCCCGGCCACCCCTTCCCCGCCGCCGCCGCGGTCCGCTCGCGGGCCGCGCAGCCGACTAGCGGCTCAACGCAGCACAGGCTCGATCACGCCGCGCAAGAACGCATCGTGAAACAGCCACGAGACCGGCAGCAGCAGCCAAAGGTAGGTCCACAGCCGCCCCCAGGGTCCGGCAACCCGCACCCCACGAGCCCGCAGAGCATCTTCGATCCAAACCGCGAGGGCGTGCAGCGCGAAGTAGGCCGTAGGCCAACCGTAGGCAGCATCCACGGGCAGACTGCAGCCGACCTCATGCAGCAAGCCGCTCGCCAAAAAGCCGCTCGCCGTCGCGACCCCGGCCCCCACCCGGCCGGCCAGCGGCCGATAGATGACCAGCTGCGTCATCGTCGAAAACGCCAGGTTCCAGCGCTTCGCCCAAAACTCGCGCAGGCTCTGCGAAAGCCACGGGGCGCGAAACTGTGGTTCGACCGGGAAGCCGAGCATGCGCAGCAGCGCCGCGTGCAGGCCGATCCAGCCGAAGTGCAGAATCATGCTGAGCGCAACGAGGGCCAGCATGCAGCACAACCACCAATGGCTCGACCCGATGGAGCCGTAGAGCCAGCGCAGCGACAGCAGCGCGCTTCCGCCGACAGCGACCCAAAGCAGGCTTGCGCGAAGCAGCAACCACACGCCCTCGCGACTGCGGGCAACGCGACGGCGCTCGAAGGCCCGCGGCTGCATGCCGAGCCACCCTCCGGCAAACGCGAGCCACGAACGAAAGACGAGCGCCGGCCGGCCAACGCGCCGCACTTCAACACCAACGACCGCCTTCATGGCCATCAGCAGCAGCGAGCTCAGTGCGATCATGCGCACGCCGGCGGCCTCTGCCGACAGCGCAACGCTCGTCGCGGCGACCGTCAGCACGGCCAGCAGCCGCGAAGCCCACAGCGCGGAGCGGCCAGCGGAGAGCTGCAGGCGAAACCCCACGGCAAACAGAACCGCCGCGGCACCACCTACCGCCAACAAAACACCTGGAGCTGAAGGCGTGTAGCCCGTCACCGCATCACCATATGCGCAGCACTACAGCCCGCGCAGCGTCGCGACACCGTAGACGCCGGTCAAAAACATGAACGCGAAGAGGAAGCCGACGTCGGCGGCACGAAAGAACCAGCCCTGCGGTTTTGCACCGCTGTAGGCAAACAACTGGATCAGCACGCGTGCGCCCCAGTAGGCCGTGATGAAGCCCGCAACCGTGCGAGCCAAGACCGTTCCGTCCGTCAGCATCTGCGGATTCAGCATCGAGATGCCTGCGAAAAACAGGTTGGTGCAGCAGATGTAGGCTGCATACGTCCAGAAGATATGACGCGTCAATTCATCGAGACGCGCCGTTTGCTCGCGCCAGCCAAGGATGCGCGGCAACGCCAGGCTCGACAGCACAATCAGCAGCTGCAGCACACCGGCCCAGAAAATGAAGGTCTCCAACATCGCCTATGTGTCCTCACCCAATAGAACACAGGCCAGCGCCGGTTCTTTCTCACAACGTGCGTTTCTCGCGAAGGCCAACGCGGCAGCCGGCCCTGAGACCATCAATTCACCGAAACGCTCTCCACAAGCCCATCGCCATCGAGGTCGCCAACCCGAGGCAGCTGTGTAACGACACGTTCCAGCAACTCCGCGCCAAGCGCCCCCACAGAGAGGCCGCCGTCAAAAGGCGCCAGGCGAGCGTGCTCATCGAACCGCCGCACCAGAACCCGTCCGCTGTCAAAGCGCGTTACAAAGAGGCGCTCGCCGGCGTCGGTCTTGAGCACACCGCTCTGGCCCGAAGCGCTGGCGATGCCAAACCACGGCCCGGTCGTCCGCGCCAATCGGCAGCCGCCGGACTCACGCCGAAAGTGATAGACCATCAGCACGCCGCTGCCGGCGCGGTCCGTGCGCCAAACCAGCACATCGTCGCGCTGATCGCCATCGGCATCAAAAACGGCAAAGCAGCTGACGTCAGGCCACGCAACACCATGGAGCGTGCAGAGCAGCTCCCCCTGCTTCTCGACGCGCTGGATCACGAGGGAGTCGGAACGTGGCGCAGCAGAGGGGCGAGCGACCGCCCCTGAGCCGCTTCCGTAGAGCGACCAGATGGCACAGCGATCGGAGCGAGACAGCACCACGGGCGCATTGGCGACAGCGCCAACACGCATCACCGCGCGCTCATCCAAGCTGTGCCCAATGCCGAGCACGTGCCCGAGTTCGTGCAAGGCGGTCGCCTGCACGGAGAAGACGCCCGCCTCGCGAGAAACCCCGGCACACCAGCGCTGCGCCGCATCAAAGTGCACGTAGGTCCCGCGCGCGACGGGCCCGGAATGCGCCGCGTTGCCGCGCACGCCAAACGGCTCGCACGCGCCGTGACGGCCACGACGGAAGCCGAGCGTGACGTCTGCCTCGGCAGCATCGCCCGGCAGCAACTCCACGAAGCCGACCACGCCAAGCTGCGACCACGTGGCGCATGCCGCACGCACCGCGTCGCGCCAGGCGCCCGGAGCGATGGGCGGATCGAACGCAGCTTCTCGCAGCGGCTCGATCCGGTAGGTCAACGCCGCTGGGTCTTGCCAACGGCCGCGCACGGCAAAGTGGACCGGCGCATCCGCGGGAGATTCGATTGACGAGCTATCCGATAACGCCGCCGGCGCGGAGACGTCCGGCGCAGCTTTCCGGCAGCCAAAGGCGAGCAGCATGGCCGCAGGTAGCGCGAGACAAGCCCCGCGCTGACGATGCCCATCCCCACGCCCGCGCCGCGTCCGCATCGCGCGGACTACAGATCCTCCAGGAACAGCAGCAGCGCTTCCTGGCGCTCGGGCGACAGAGTTTCGAATGCCATACGAACCTGATCGGCCTCACCAAAGTGCGCGAGGATCGCCCCGCGCAGGTCTTCGGCCCGCCCGTCGTGCATGTAGGGAGCCGTATCGCGGATGCCCCACAGCGGCGGCGTGCGAAAGAAGCCGACGCCAGCGCCCGGTTCTTCCATGCCGCGGAAGTCGGCCGGCATGACGTTGTGCAGAAGCAGGTTCGAGTAGAGCGGGACCGGCCCCATCGGGCTGGGCAAGCTCGGCGTGTGGCACTTGGCGCAGCCCACCTCGGCAAACGCCGACAGGCCATCGGCGACCCGTGGATCGCTGGAGCCAGCACGCTCGGGTGCCGGCAGCTGCTCGATGAAGAAGGCCACATCCTCGACCACCGCTTGCGAGACCTCCGGATCCGCAACCGCATCGCCGTCCGACAGCAGGGCAAAGCCGCGGCCGTTGTCCGGAGACGTCAGGCCGAGTTCGCCGCCCATCGCGTCGTCGACGAAATCCGACAGGCGCGGAACCTGGGCCTTCCAGCCGAAGCGACCGATTTCGATCACGCCGCCGATTTCGAGCCGCCGCGCGACTCCAAAGATGCCGTCGTTGTCCGCGTCGTTGACGTCTTCGTTGGATGTGATGACCGCACCAGGAATCTGATCGATCAAGCCGTCGCCGAGGATCGACGGCGTTTGCCGCTGCTCAAAGACGTCGGCGGCCGCCAACCCTGTGGTCTCATATTCCTCGCGCCCATGGGTCGTCGGCACGCGCAGCTTGCTGAGGATCTGTCCGCCGGCAAGGTTCTCGAACGGGCCGGCGCCGCCGTTGTCGCGCGCAAACCGCGTGACGTTGACTTCGATCGGCCCAGCACCGCCAAGCACGGGGTCTTGGTGGCAGGCGCGGCAGCTATCGCCGTTGATATCCGGCGACCCCAGGCCTTCTGGAATGGAGAACGCCTTGTCGAACAGAGCGCGCCCGCGCTCGAGCTGGGTCTCTTCGCCAGAGGTGCCCTGGCCCTGCATGCTGAAAACCGCCAGGGCGGCCGTGCCGAGCACGAGGTGGCGGAACTGCAAGATGGGAGTGGATGACATCGTGGATACCCCCATTAGAGGTGCCTCAGGAACTCGAGCAGGTCTGCGCGCTGGTCGGCGGACAGATCGACATAGGCTTCGCGGATCGACTCCGCTTCACCGCCGTGCATGCGGATCGCATCATCGAGCGTGCTGGCGCGCCCGTCGTGCAAGTAGGGCCCCACGCGCGACACACCCCACAGAGGCTGGGTGCGCCACTCGCTCTCGGTCGTCGACGACGCCAGCGCACTGCTCTGTGGCGAGCCAAAGCTGACCTCACCGGCGAGCTCTGGGCCCATATCGTGGATCAGCAAATCGGTGTAGGCCGTCACTGGGCCCGTCGAGGACTCGAGCGATGGAATGTGGCATTTGACGCAGCCGACGTCGGCAAAGACCGTCTGCCCGCGGACGGCGGACTCACTGAAAGCCATCGGCTGAGGCGGCGCCAAAAAGCGGCTGAACGCGATCAGGTCGCCAAGATCACTTGGCGACATCTCCGGGTCGGGCACGCCATCGTTGTCGGTCGTCGGCGCGTTGGGCGTCGCCGATCCCTGCACGAAAGCACCGTGCCCCATGCTGACCGCCGCGCCTTCACCGAGCAGGGCATTTGTCGTCACACCCATCTGGTTGAACAGCGGCGCACGCGTGAAGATCTCGATGTTGTTGGCCTGCGCCTTGGTGCCAAAGCGCCCAAGTCCCACGCCATCGTTGTTGGCGCGGCCGCTGATGCCGTCGGCGTCGGCATCGTCCGGATCGGCGTTGGCCAAGATCGTTTGATCGCTGATCCGCTCAAACAGCCCGACACCGAACATGGGGATCGAGTTGCGCTGATCCGACTGAACCGGCAGCACGCCGATGTTCGTCGGGATCGTCGAGCGCCCGCCCGTCAACGTGAACTGCTGGCTGAGGATCGTGCCAAACGAAGGCACCACCGGACTGATCAACCCGGGCAGGTTGAAGGAGAACGGCGAGAAGCCGTAGGTCGCGACGTAGAAGTTTCGGTAGAGATCGGAGCCGCCGCCGGGGGCAGGCTCGCTGTGGCACGACATGCAGCTGCTCGCGTTGTAGAGCGGGCCAAGGCCGGTGCTCGGCGTAAACCGCCGCAGGAACACTTCGCGGCCGCGCTCGAAAGCAGCGAGTTCATCGGCTGTCAAACCGGACATCGGATCGCCGAGATTGACAACGGGAACCGGGTCGGGCACGGGATCCGGGACCGGCTGCACCGGGCCCGCCGTGGACCGGTTTTCGCAACCGGCCGCGAGTGCCAGCGCGCCGATGCCGACAAATACAATCGAGAGCTTCATGGGATAGTAGCTAGCCGAGTAAGGGGCCACGGCAACGCCGACTGGCTGAACCGCGACTAGAGCATAGCGCAATGGCCAGCAACGGGGAGCGGCCTGAGCACTCTCGCGTGGGCACAAACCTGCGTTGCAACCGCGCTTCCGGCCGAATTGGCCCGGAATGGGACGTTCGGCGGCACCCCGGAACCAAAGCCGCCCAACCGCCCTCGGAAGGGAGACGGCCTGCGCAGCAGCGTGAATCCGGACCCGCCGTTCCCTACCATGCTTGCCAACGAAATAGCCGCGCACCGAAGCCAATATGCCCACGCCAACCACCCACGATTCGAAGTTTGCCAGCGCCGTCGGCGCCTTTTGCACCGAGCAGGTGCCGGACGCACAGCAGCAGCGTTCGAGTTTCCCCAACTCCGAAATATGGGCCGCCGTCGCCAAGACCGGCACCTCGCTTTGGCTCGACACCGGCGATATCGACGCCGCGCGCGAGATGTGGGTGCAGGAGTTCGTCGCGCTGACGACCAACAACACCCTGCTCAACAAAGAGGTGCAGAAGGGCATCTACGACGCGCTGGTCCCCAACGCAGCCAAGCTTGTTCGCGGCGAGGGCGCTAGCAGCGACGCCGTCGTCCAGGAGGTCGCCTTCGTGCTCAACGCCGTGCACGGCCTCAAGCTGGTCCGCACGTTCGATGCCGACGTCTCGGTCGAGCTGCACACTGCGATCAGCAACGACGCCGAAGCTAGCTATCAGTATGGCAAGCGCTTCCACGCGATCTGCCCCGACCGCTTCATCGTCAAGGTGCCGCTGACTCCCGCCGGCCTGCTCGCCGCGCGCCGACTCTCCGATGACGGCGTTCGCCTCAACTTCACGCTCGGCTTCTCGGCACGCCAGAACTGGCTGATCGCGTCGCTGGCACGCCCGACGTGGGTCAACGTCTTCATGGGGCGCATCAACGCATTCCTCAGCGACAACCAGCTTGGCGATGGCAAAAACGCCGGCGAAAAGGCCACCCTTGCCAGCCAGCGCGGCCTGCGCCGCGTCAAGAACCAGGGCGGCGCCGACGTCAAGCAAATCGGCGCCTCGATGCGCAACGGCAACCAGGTCGATGACCTGCTCGGCCTCGACGTCTACACGATGCCGATCGGCGCAGCGAAGGGCTTCCTCGACCTCAACCCGGCGCACGATGCCATCACCGACAAGACCGGCAACGACCCATCGGTCACGTTCGCCAACGGCGTCGATGCCGAAGGCGACCACCTGAACTGCTTCTGGGACATCGACAACAAGTTTGAGACCGCCGCCGCCAACGCTGCTGGCCTGAACGCCAAAACGGCAACCGCCGACGACGTTCTCCAAACGCTCCGCGACAGCGGCGCCGGCGACCTCTTCCCGCAGTTCACGGCCGACGATTCCGCCCGTATCGCGAACGAAGGCAAAATCCCGGTCTACAAGTCCTGGGTCGACAAGGTCCGCGCCGGCACCGCCAGCTGGGACGGCGCGCTCACGGCAGCAGCACTTGCCAGCTTCACGCAGGACCAAAACGCGCTCGACGACCGCATCCGCGGTTTTATCGGCTAGCCCGCGCCGCGCCGCGCCGCGCCGCGCCACGCCGCCGGAGGCGCGAGATCCCACCGCCCCGCCGCAGACTTCGCGGCGCCCCGCGGGCCGCCGCGTTTCGCAACACGCGGAGGGATTCCCGGCCGGCCAGATCAGATTCTTGGAACCGGATCCGGAATCGCGCATTGCCGCGACGCTCGACAGCCCCAAAATTGCGCGGGGAATGGCAGCGACGGTGTGGCGGAAGGCAGAAAAGTGCCGATGGAAGTCCGCGCCGCAGTGATCCCCAACCGTCCCGCGACCGTTCCACCGCGCACCCACTCGATTGCGACCAAGATGCCGACTACGCCAATCCGACGCTCCGTTCGTGCCCTGTTGACCCTCGCCGCCTGCGCGGCCGCGCTCCCTGCGCCCCGCGACTCGCTGCGGGCCCAAAGCCCAACAGACTTTGCCGAGCGCTTTGCGCTGGCGTCAGACCGCGGCGCGGTCGTCGCCGACCTGATCCCAGGCACCCCGGACTACTACTACTTCCAGTGCCGCGAGCGCCTTGATGCGCGCGACTTCGAATCCGTTCGCCGCATTCTGCCGACGTGGATCAAGCGCCATGGCCGGACCAGCCGCGTCATCGAGATCGAGAACCGCGAAGCCCTGCTGTCGTTCGGCGACAACCAAGAGCGCACGTTCGACTTCCTGCGCAAGCGGCTGGCGGTGCAGTTCAACCACGAGCGCATCGTGCCCGGCCAGACATCCGACCTGCCGACGCGACTCGATCCGACCCTGCTGCAGCAGAGCGCGCTGACCAAGCGCGCTTTGACCCGACACCGCGGCACCGTCGATGGCTTCCACGACGAGGCACTTGCAGGACTCTGCCAAAGTGCCGATCTCGACGAGAAGCAGCTGCACAGCCTGCTCGGCCGACTCGACCGCCCCGACGTGCCCAACCTGCCGGCGCTGATCGTGCGCGACCTGTCGCGCCGCGCCAGCCGCGGCTTTGGCCAGCTCAAGATCCACGGCTTGCTGCGACGCGAGCATCTCGATGAATGCCTGCAGCTCCGCGCAGAGCTACTGCAAGACCAGCGCTTCGTGCAGGCCTACCTGCAGCGCCTGCAGCCCGACAGCGACATCGCCTGGTGGCACGACACCGACGAGCGCAGCGCCTACCTGCAGCGACTCAGCAACTTTGTCGACCGCCTGGCGCCGCGCTTCAACTCGCTCAAGGCGCACGTGCTCTACCACCGGCTGCAGCACGACCTGGAAATGGGGGTTCCCAACAAGGGGCGCTTCCTCGCCTACATCCGCCTGCCGCGCCGGTCTGGCTACGCGGCCAAGAGCCACATCGACCGCTTCACGCGACGCAACGAGCACGTCAACCTGCGCACGAGTTACCCGACGCTGATGGACGCGATCGGTGACGACGTCGCCTTGCTGCGCACCTACCTAGAACACTTCTTCGCGAGCGAAGACAGCGTCGACGCCTACAGCCTGTTTCTCGACAAGCGCTGGCTGCAGCGCGTGCTCGCCGAAACCAAGCTGCTCGCGGGCGCTGGCGAAGGCAACAGCGGCGAGATGGAGCGCTGGTATTCGCTGCTTGATGATCCGGCCTACCTCGAAACGCTCGAGCAGCGCGTCGAGCTGCGCTTCCCCTCGTCGCAAAAAACACAGTTCGGCGCGCGCGATGCCGTGTCGCTGACGATCGAGACCAAGAACGTGCCGGCACTGCTGGTCAAGGTCTTCGCGATCGACAGCTACCGCTACCACGTCGAGAAGCAGAAGTCGGTCGACGCATCGATCGACCTCGACGGCATCGTCGCCAACTCGGAGCAGACGTACAGCTACAACGATGCGCCGATGCGGCGCGTCTCGCGCACGTTTGATCTGCCGATGCTGACGGAGCCTGGCACCTATGTGGTCGAGTTTGTTGGCAACGGCACGAGCAGCCGCGTCGTCGTGCACAAGGGCGGCCTGCGCATGGTCGAGACCCCCACCGCCGCTGGCCACCTCCTGCGAGTCTACGACGAGCAGGGCAAGCACGTGCCGGAGGCGATCGCGTGGTTCGGTGGCCAGGAGTATGCGGGCGACGACCGCGGCGAAATCCTGCTGCCGTATTCGACCTCTCCGGGCCGCAAGCAGGTGGTGCTGCGACATCAGAGTCGTTCCTCGATGGCGCCGTTCCAGCACCGCGCCGAGAGCTACCGGCTGCACGACTCGATCTACGTCGACCGCGAAGCGCTGATCGCCGGCAACCGCGCCGAGATGGTGATCCGTCCGCATCTACAGCTAGCAGGCCGCACGGTCGCTCTGCAGCTCCTTTCCGATCCGCTGCTGACGATCACGGCGACAGACCTCGACGGCGTCAGCACGACCCAGGAAGTCCGCGACCTGACGTTTGGCGACGACGGCTCCGCCCTGCACGCGTTCCGCGTCCCCAATCGGCTCAAGCAGCTCGACGTGCAGCTCAAGGCCAAGGTTGAGGGAATGGACGGCAAGCAGGTTGCGCTCACCGGCAGCGCGCACAGCTTCGCGTTCAACGGCATCGACGCAACCAGCGAGACCGGCGTTCCGCTGCTGATGCGCACCCGCGGTGGCTACGCCGTCGAGCTGCGCGGCAAGAGCGGCGAGCCGCTCGCCGGGCGCGTTTGCCAGCTGAAGCTCTGGCACCGCAGCTACCGCGAAACCATCCAGGTTTCGCTGCAAACCGACGAACAGGGCCGCATCGCGCTCGGCCCGCTCGCCGACATCACCCTCATCCAGGTGCAGCGCAACGGTGGACTCGGTGGCTACTTCGAACTCAGCGAGAGCAAGTGCCGCCTGCCACGAGAGCTGCATGGGACCGCCGGCCAGACGCTGCGCGTGCCGTATCTCGGCAAGCGCACGGAGCCATCGCGCGACGAGCTGTCGCTGCTGGGCAACAACCGCGATGCGTTTGCGAACCTTGCGATCGAAGACGGTTTTCTTGAGCTACGCCAGCTTGAGCCCGGCGACTACACGCTGCGCCTGCTGCGCGAACAGCGCACGATCCAAGTCCGCGTCACCCGCGGCCAGCGCGACGAAGGCTTCCTGATCGGCCAGGACCGCGTGCTGGCGGCCACTTCGACGCTGCCGCTGCAGATCGGCGCCATCGAAACGGACGCTGAAAGCCTGAACATCAACGTGCGCAACGCGAGCTCGGGCGCGCGGGTCTTCGTCGTCGCCACTCGCTACCTGCCAGCCTACGACATGTTTGCCGGCTTGCTGGGCCCCGACGGTCCTCGCGCATCGGCACAAAACCACGAGCGATCGCTGAGCAGCTACCACGCCGGGCGCAAGCTGAGCGAGGAGTATCGCTACGTGCTCGACCGTCGTTTTCAGACCAAGTTCCCCGGCAACATGCTGGAGCGTCCGAGCATCCTGCTCAACCCGATGACGCTGGAGAAAGACTCATGGAACAGCGCCATCGGCCTCGGCGGCGGCGCCGGCGGGCGCTTCGGCGGCAAGCGGGGCGGACGTGCGGTGGCCGAATCGGCTCGGGCCGGCGAAGACGGCGGCGGCCAAGGAGGCAACCCCGGCATCATCGCCAACCTCGACTTCCTACCCGAAGGTTCGACGCTGCTCGCGAACCTCAAGCCGGATGCCGACGGCGTCGTTCGCGTTCCGCTCGCCGATCTCGGCCCAGGCCATCACATCCACGTGGTTGCGATTGACGACGACCAGGCCGTCTACCGGCCGACAACGCGCGCCGAGTCGCGCCTTGAGCCGCGCAGCCGCACGTTGCCGCGCTCGCTCGCAACCGATCAGCACCTCGTCGAAACGCGGCAGATCGAGTTTGTGGCAGCCGGCGGCACGGTCACCACCGACGAACAGCGCGCCGGCAAGATGGAGATCCACGACTCGCTGGCCAGCGTTTTCCGGCTGCTGACGACGATCTCCAACAACGAGCAACTGCCGCGCTTCGCGTTTGTGCTGCAGTGGCCCGAGCTGACCCGGGACCGCAAGCTGGCGCTCTACGATGAGCACGCCTGCCACGAGCTGCACTTCTTCCTCTACCAGAAAGACCGTGCGTTCTTCGACGATGTCGTGCGGCCCTACCTGGCTCACAAGCTCGACAAGACCTTCCTCGACGAGTGGCTGCTCGGCCGCGACCTTTCGCGGCACCTCGAGCCGTGGGCCTTCGCGAAGCTGAACGTCATCGAGAAGATCCTGCTGGCGCAGCGCGTCGGCGGCGCCGAGCGCGAGGGCGTGGCGCGCAACCTGCGCGAATCGCTCGAGCTGCGGCCAGCCAACGTGCAGGATCTGGCAAAGCTCTTCGACATCACCCTAATGAGCGAGCAGCTCGAAGACGAACAGCACGAGGTCGGTGTCACGCTCGAGCTCATGAACGACAGCCTGGAGCCAGCAAAGAAGGTGCGCAGCCGCGGCCGGTCCCAGGCGGGTCGCGACGAGGCGGAGGCGCCAGTTGCCGCCGCACGGGCGAATGGCTTCATCGCACCGAAGCCATCCCCGCCCACGTCCAGCGCGGAGCGCGTGGCGGAGCTGTCGTCGAAAGACAAGTCGGAGATGAAGCTAGCGGCTCCGACCGAGGACTTCTCGCCGCAAACTCAGAACCTCGACCGCAGGATGCGCAGTGCAATGCAGCGCAAGAAGGTGCGCCAGCTGTATCGCGACGTCGAGAAGACCAAGCTGCTGGTCGAACAAAACTGGTGGCAGATCCCGCCGCTTGACACAGCCAACATCGTGCCGATCCACCAGTTCTGGGTCGACTTTGCCCTGCGCGACGACAGCAAGCCGTTTGTGTCACCGGCGCTCGCGCAGGCGAACGGCTCGTTCCTGGAGATGATGATGGCGCTCAGCGTGCTCGACCTGCCGTTTGAAGCGGGCGAACACGCCGTCACCGTCGACGGCAACACGCGCACGCTGAAGGCTGCGAGCCCGCTGCTGGTCGTGCAGAAAGAAATCGCGCCGAGCGAGAAGGCTGCCGATGCGGCGCCGCTGCTGCTTGGCCAAAACTTCTACCGGCTCAACGACCGCTACCGCTTCGTCAACGGCCAGCGACAGGACCACTTCGTCTCCGACGAGTTCTTGGTCGACGTCGCTTACGGCTGCCAGGTCGTCGTAACCAACCCGACCTCGAGTCCGCGCACAGCTGAAGTGCTGCTGCAGGTCCCGGCTGGCGCGGTGCCGCTGCAAAACGGCTTTTGGACGCGCGGCAAAAGCGTCAACCTCGCGCCCTACGCGACGGCAACGATCGAATACACGTTCTACTTCCCCGAATCCGGCACGTTTGCGCACTACCCCGCGCACGCATCGGACTCTGGCAAGCTGCTGGCGTTTGCCGATGCCGAGCAGATCAACGTCGTCGCGACGCCAAGCAAGATCGACACCACGTCGTGGCAGCACGTTTCGCAACAGGGCACCCAGCAGGAAGTGCTCACGTTCTTGGATGCGAGCAACGTGCAGCGGCTGGACCTGAGCAAGATTGCCTGGCGCATGCGCGACCGCACGTTCTTCGAAGAGGTCACCAGCAGACTCGACGCACGCCACATCTACGACCAAACGCTTTGGTCGTATGGACTGCTGCACCGCAACCCGGACGCAACGCGCGAATACCTGCGCCACCGCGACGACTTCTTGGATCGCTGCGGCACCTGGCTGGAGTCACCGCTCGCGTCGATCGATCCGCGCGAACGCGGCCGCTATACGCACCTCGAGCTGAGCCCGCTGGTGCACGCTCGCGCCCACGTGCTCGGCGGCTCACGCAAGTTCGGCAACAAGGACCTGCAGAAGCAGTATGGCGCCTTGATGGACCTGCTCGGCTACCGGCCGCAGCTGGACAGCAAGGACTTCCTGATGGTCACCTACTACTTCTTGCTGCAGGACCGCGTCGAGGACGCGCTGGCGAGCTTTGCCAAGATCGACCGCAACGAGATCGAAACCAAGGTGCAGTTCGACTACCTGGCGGCCTACCTGTGCTTCTACCGAGGCGACACGGCGCAGGCGCGGCAGCTCGCCAGCAAGCATCAGCAACACCCCGTCGCGCACTGGCAAAAGCGCTTCCGCGACGTGTTGGCGCAGCTTGACGAGGCCGAAGGCAAGACGCCACAGGCAACCGACGAGCCGAGCCAGGACAACCTTGCGGCGACAGCACCCGCTCTCGAGCTTGCCGTCGAAGGCTCGACGATCGCCGTCCGCTACGAAAATCTGAACGAGTGCGAGGTCCGCTACTACGAGCTCGATGTCGAGTTTGCGTTCTCATCGCAACCGTTCGCGGACAGCAACGGCACGTCGGCAGCCTTTGTGCAGCCCAACGCAAGCGAGGCGCGTTCGCTGCCCGACGGCGAGGAGCAGATCACGTTTGCGCTGCCCGCCGCGCTGCAGAAGAAGAACGTGCTGATTGAGGTGCGCGCCGGCGGACTGACGCGCTCGCGCCAATACTTCACCAACGCACTCGACGTGCGCTTCCTAGAGTCCTTCGGCCAAGTGGCCGTCAGCGAGCCGGCGCAGAACGGCCAGACCGGCAACAAGCGACCGCTCAGCAAGACCTACGTGAAGGTGTTCGCCAAGCTGCCGAACGGCACGGTGCGCTTCCACAAGGATGGCTACACCGACCTGCGCGGCCGGTTTGACTACGCCAGCTTGAGCGACGATCCGAACCGCAACGCCGTGCGCTACGCGGTGCTCGTTCTCGACGAACAGCGCGGCGCCGTGATCCGCGAGATCGCGCCCCCTACGCGCTAGCTTCTGAGGTAGCGCTTCTGCCTTCTTCCCTACGCGCTAGCTTCTGAGGTAGCGCCTAGGGCTCACGCGCTCGCTTCCGAGCGCCGAGCCAGCTCGGCATCGATTTGCCGCTTGTCGTTGACGAGTGCGACCTTCTTCCGGATCGCTTCCTGCCAGCCCGCGATGCATGCCTCAACCTCTTTGGTGTGGTGGTGCATCTCCGCTTCGAGCGCTGCAATCCGCTCGCCTATGAGGCCGGCGTCCTTGCCGATTCGCGGTTGGTTGCGCGCCCGCCGCAGGTCGGCGATTTCGCGCGTCAGCGGTCGGTAGCGCGCCGTCCAACTTGCGTCGAACGACGTCAGCTCGACTCGCCCGCACAGCAGCTCGATCGTCGAAACGCGCTCCGATGCGGCATGCCACGGAGACGCGCTGTTGGCGCGACAACCTCCTGCTTCGTAGGTCTCTGCCTACGTCACTCTCAATGGCCGCGGACCGGAGAGCTGCAGGCTCTTGTCAGGCCTGCGGATCGCGCGGCCTGCGGGCCGCGGGTTTGTGGCAGGAGATCTGAAGCTGCGAATGCGCAGCCTTCAGGCCTCCGCCAAAGAGTAGCCGTCGCTACAAGTAACCGTGCACTACGAGCCGCCGCGACCGAGCTTTGGACCGCCGCTGGCGCCATTGCTTGGGGGACCCTTCTTCTTCGCCTTGCTGATCTTAGGCCGACCGGCCTTGGTTCCGCAGCCTTCTCACTCACCCGGGAGCGGCAGCCCCTGGAGGTCTTCGATCTCTAGGCGACCGAGACGAACGGCGGCTTCGAGGTCTTCCTGGTGGCGAAGCTTGGACTTGCCGTCGGTCGACTGCTCCGCGAGCAGGCGCCAGTTTTGGCGAGCGGCTTCAATTTCCGGCTCCCAGCGGGTGCGGTCTTGGCCTTCGAGGCGCATGAGCCAGGTCGTGTAAAACTGCGCACGCGCGAGCTGCTCGCGGGCTTCGCCCAGCAGCTGTGCGTCCGAACCGTCTTCCTGCATCTGCTCGACGAGCGTTTCCAGCTCTTCGCGCGCGACCGGCAGACCCGCGGCCTGCATGCGCGCCTTGTTGAGCTCGAGGCGAAGTCGCTGCGACAGCGACTCGTCCCGCGCGTCCGGGTTGTCCGGCAGCAGAGCGATCGCGTCGTTGTACTTCGCGATGGCCGTTGTCCACTCACCGTCGGCTGCAGCATCGTGCGCAGCCTGGATGACGACGTCCGCGTCTTCGAGAGCGACCAGGTCTTGACCCGGCCCCTCGTGATAGGCCCAAGCCCCAATGGGGAGCACGAGCCAGCCAACCAGCAGAATGTTGCGCATGTCGGAATCAGGGGTCGCGCCACCACGGCGCGGATACAGAGTCTATCGGCTAAGACGAGTCCGCAGGCACTACCTGGAACGATTGTTACCGGCTCGGTGCAGCCGAGAAAGATCGCGGAAACACAGCCGATCGACGCCCAAGGCGCCCATCGCACCGGCCAGATAGGCTGCCAAATCCTGCCACTGAAAGCCCTGGCCAAGCACCAAAGCAGCCCATCGATTCGAACGCAAATCATTAACCCACGGCACTTTGCAGATCTGCGTCAGCTCGACCGCGACAGCGAAGCCAAAGCCAATCAGCGCCAGCTGCCAACCCCTGAGAGCCGGCCAGACCCAGGCGGCGGCGAAGGCGGCGGCGACCGCGTAGAGCGCGTCGCCGGTGTATTCGGCAAGGATTCCCGGCAGCGGGAAACGCCGCGACAGCAGCCCAAGCGCCACAGTCGTGCCCAGCACGGCTGCGATCGCGAGCCTACTCCTCGCCGGGCGACGCCCGTGCGTCTCACTCACGCGGCGTCGCGCGCGACCTGGATGCCAGGCCGCCAGCGCGTGCCAAAGTAGTGCAGCAGCAGCGGCAGCGCACCGAGCACGCCGGCAGCAAGAGCGATCGCGAACAGCGCATACTCGCGCAGGCTCAGACGCTCGATCAGCGGCTTGCGGTTGTCCTCCGACGCCGCGGACAGCATGTCGCTCGGGACCTGGCGACGGTTGCCGTTGTGGAACTCACCGCCGAGGCGGATTGCGACCTGACGAAGCGTGCTCTCATCCTGCCGCGACTGCTGCCCCGCGATGAAGCTGCCCGACAGGTGATCGCCAACGCCAATCACAAGCGTGTCGGCGATCGAAGGCGGCAGCTCCGGCATGCCGCTCGCAGGCACCGTGTCGCCGTCGCTGACAACGACCAGCAGCGAGCTGCGCACCGGCCAGGTCCTGGCCAGATCGGCAGCTTCCTTGATGCCGTCAAACAGCTTCGTCTTGCCGACTTTGAAAGCCCACTGCAGGTCAACTTCGCTCAGCATATGCCGAACAACTTCGATATCGCGCGTTTCGGTAACCACCGGCTTGGCGCCGTTGTAGGTCGCGATCACCGAGATCTTGAAGCGGCCGATCTGCACGCGATCGAACATCGATTCGATCAGTTCGCGGGCGCGATCGTGACGGGTTTTGTCGCCGTTGGCGCCAGCGTCTTTCAGCTGCATCGACGGCGAGACGTCATAGACGAGGATCAAGTGACGCCATTCGTCGTCGTCAATTTCCTCGCCGCGGTGCACCTTGGGGTCGATCATCATCAGGGTCACGAGCCCCCAGGCCAGCGCCGCTCCGGCTAGCACGCGAAGCACCGGTGCCGCCTTCGCCCACCTGGCAGGCTCGCCATCCGGACCGAACGCGAGCTTGCGAACACGGGCAACGCGCAACGCGTGCAGCGTCTCGCCGACCAACAGCAGAACAAAGGCGCCGAGGGCTGCCCAAAGCGCAGCCATCACCACGGCGTATACCTCAGTCCAAGCTGGAGCAAGGCGAACAGGCCGAGCAAGCTCAGCCCGGCGATGCAGAACGGCAAGAACCAGTCGACCATCTCGGCGGTCCCTTGTTCGAGTTCGGTCTTGGTCATTTGGTCGATCTGCTTGAAGACGTTTTGCAGTGCCTGCTGGTCGCCGGGGTTGAACACCTCGCCGCCGGTCATGCGCGACAGGTTGACGATCTCGCCGCGCGCGTCGCTGTCTTGGATGTTGACGGTGAACAGTTTGATCCCGTCGCGCTTCAGGCGCTTGGCAAGCTCCATCTCCGCGCCGCCAGACAGGTCACTGCTCCAGCCGTCGGTGACCAGAATCAGCATGCGGTCGCCATCGTCGCGCGACGTCAGCACTTCGCGAGCGCCGAGCACGGCTTTGCCAATCTCGGTGCCGCCAAACCCAGGCGGCGCAATCTCCGGCCGCATGAACGGAATCGCGTAGCGGAACGCCGACGGATCACTCGTCAGCGGCACCCAGTGCATGTAGTTGTTGCCGAAGAACGTCAGCCCAAACGAGTCGCCCTTGCGGAAGTCGAGGAAGTCGTTGATCGCCTGCATCGACACGTCGTAGCGCGTCTTGCTGCCGAACTTCGCCGTCATCGATCCGGAGATATCGACCAAGAACTGGATGTTGGTCAGCGCGCGCTTTTGCTTCGGCGCTGCCAGCTCTTGCGGCAGCGATAGCAGCAGCACAGCCGCCGCCATCAGCAGTGCCGGCAGCGACTCACCTACGCCAAGCAGTGCGCGCATAACCCGGCCGCTGCCGAGCTTGCGCGAGCCATCGGAGTCAAACGGCAGCAGGAAGCGGCCAGACTGTCGCTGCCACACCCAGCACAGGTGCAGCACCGGCAGGGCAAGCAACAGGAGCAGCCACGGACGGGAAAACATCAGGCCCGCCCCCCGTCGGCCGCAGGGCTCTGCTCCGCGCTGCTGCGAACCTCAAAGTCTGCCGCCGACACCGATCGATACGGCTCAAGCAGCTTGTTGACGTCGATGTCCTGCGGCGGCCTCGGCGCATGCAGCCACTGCTCCACCGTGCGCATCAGAGCGCCGGCTTCCTCGTTCTCCTTGATGGCAACGATCGCTTCGACGGCCTTGCGGTCGCCGAGGTCGAGACGCACGCGCCAGAACTGCAGCAGCAGCCGCTCGAGTTCGGCCTTGTGCGACTCTTCGCCGCCGCCCGAGGCGATCTTTTCGACGAGCGGCCGCATGCGATCTGCGAGCGTCGCTTTGGCCGGCGGCGGAGGCGCTGCACGCGGCTTGCGCTTGCGGCCGACGAACAGGATCGCCAGCAGCCCCACGCCCCAAACGATCGCACCGATCACCTGCAGCTTGCTGTAGCCACCGACTCGTTCCGCCGCCTTCGGCTCGGCATCGCTGGGTTCTAACTCGGTGATCGGCAGCAGTCCTTCGACCTCGACTTCAATCGCCGGCAGTCCTTCGGTGCTCGAGCCATCCTTGCGCACAAGGTAGTCGACCAAGTTGTAGGAGCCCTCTTCGAGCCCCTGCCATTCAATGTCGTAGCGCAGGTGGTCGCCGTGCGGCCACGTCTTGAGCACGCGCACGACCAGCGGCGTCTTGAACGAAGAGGGCGCCGGCACGAGTTCGCTGCCGGTCAGAACGACCTGCTTGACGAAGCCGCGCATGCCCACGGTCGCCTTGCGCACGTCATCGCGCGAGCCGCTGCCTTCTTGCGCATGCACCGCTTGAGAAATCACGGCCGCCAACATCAGACCTGGCAGAACAGCATCCCAACTTGCTGGATCGCGTTTCATCGTGCTCCTCCTCCCGCTCCGCGCGAGGCGAAGAAATGTCGCAGCCGGTGCAAGAACGGCTGATCCGTGCGCAGCAGCAGGTGGTCCACCCCACCGCGCCGCAGCTCGTGCTCGATCTTGGCTTGGTTGACCAACGGTTTGTTGGCGCGCGCCACGAAGCCACGTCCCGACTCCGCTTCCTGGGCGCGGACGAAACCCGCGGCCGGCAGCAGCAGCTCGGCAGGATCCTGTAGCTGCACGACCGCCACCTCATGCTCCTGCGCCAGCAGGGCGGCCGAATGCACGGCGCCCGGCTCGTGAAGGTCACTGAGAATGACGATGATCGAGCGACTGTGCAGGGTCGGCCGCAGCTCGCGGATGCGACGCGTGAGCTCGGTGCGCTCGTCATAGGCGTAGCGCCGCAAGCGCAGCAGCCACTGCAGCACCTGATCCTTGGCGAGGCTCGGTTTGATATGCACATCGCGCGTGCCGCAGCCCAAGACGCCAACCGGGCTTGTTCGGTCGAGGCAAGCCAGCGCCAGGCCACCGGCCACCTGCAGCGCCAGCTCGTACTTGCTGCGCGTCTGCGAGGACACGACCATCGACGCCGACGTATCGACCAAAAACCACGCCGGAATGCGCCGCTGCGCCTCGTATTCCTTGATGTGGTAGCGGCCGGTGCGCGCCGTCACGCGCCAGTCCATCGCCTTGACCGGGTCCCCGGCGAGGTACTGCCGCGACTGCACGTAGTCGATACCCGAGCCGAGAAAGCGCGAGCCATCGAGACCGTAGGTCAAGTCGTCGGCAAGGCGACGGATCGCGACGACGAACTTGCGCGCCGCCGACGGCTCGATCGGCGGCAACATGCCCGGCAGAGCGGCCTCGCGTTCGCGAATGCTCGGCCGCCTGCGCGCCGCGCTCGAAGACGCGTTCGCCGGCGAAACAAAGATGGGCCCATCGCTCATTGCGCGACTTCCGCCAGGATCTCCTGCAGCACCTGCACGCTGGTGAAGCCTTCGGCGACGGCTTCGTAGCTAAGGCGGATCCGGTGCAGGATGACGTCTTCGGCCAGCGCAAACAGGTCCTCCGGCACGACGTAGTCGCGGCCGTGGATCAATGCGCGGGCGCGCGACGCCTTGACGAGCGAGATGCCGGCACGTGGGCTGCAGCCGAGCTCCAGCTTGTCGTGGTTGCGGGTACGGTTGACGATCTCGACAACGTGCTCAAGGAACGTCTCGCTGACGTGCACTTCCTGCACGTCCTCCATCGCCTTGACGAGCTGCGCGGCGCTGCCCTTCTTTTGCTGATCGAGCACGTCGAACTCGGTGCGCGCAATGGCGCCCTTGCCGTCGCGCCGCACGCCGAGCTTGGTGTTGCGACGCAGAACCTCGATCTCTTCTTCGGGCTTCAGGTACTCCAGCCGGTGCAGCAGCATGAAGCGGTCGAGCTGCGCTTCGGGCAGCTCAAACGTGCCGGCCTGCTCCACCGGGTTTTGCGTCGCAATCACCAAGAACGGAGCCGGCAGCGCGAAGTTGTCGCCGCCGATCGTCACCCGACGCTCCTGCATGGCTTCGAGCAGCGCCGACTGCACCTTGGGCGCGGCGCGGTTGATCTCGTCGGCGAGCAGCAGGTTGGTGAAGATCGGACCCTTGTGGGTGCGGAACTCGTGCGTCTTTTGGTCCAGAATCTCGCTGCCGACGATGTCCGACGGCAGCAAATCGATCGTGAACTGAATGCGCGAGAACGACAGGTCCACGGTCTTGCTGATGGCCGCGACCAGCAGCGTCTTGGCGAGACCGGGCACCCCCTGCAGCAGCAGGTGGCCCGACGTCAGCAGCGAGATCAGCACGCGCTCGACAACAACGTCCTGGCCGACCACAACCTGGCCGACCTGGGTGCGAATCTGGTGAAGGAACTCTCGTGTCTCCGTGAAACGAGGCTTCGTAGCGGTCTTCTGAGCGGACATAGGGGCGAACTCGGCGAAAGCGGGGTGGGGTCTGTTGCACCGTTCGGCGTGGCTCGCGAACGGTGCGGAGTGGGATACGACGAAGGCAGCTAGCAGCGGCTAGCTGGCCTTCTTGAGCCAGTTCGTGGCGACAGCCTCGAGGTCGACTTCGCCCTCGGACTTGCTCGCGAAGTGGCTCGCCTCGATGCGGCGAATGTCCGCCGCAAGCTGATCTTGCTGCGCGTCGGACAGCTTTGCGCGGTTGCGGACCTGCTGCAGCAGCGTGATGACCGAGAACGCGTTGACCTTGTCCGGCATGCGCAGCGCGGCTTCGGCCTCGGCAACTGGCGCGCTCGTCGGGCGGTAGAAGAACCAGCCGATATAGACCAGCGAGCAGGCCGCGAGGATTGCCCAGAACCACCACGGATCGGCCGGCGGCAGGCCGCGGCGCAGAGCGATTTCGGCGGACACGGTCTCAAGATCCGCATCGCTGTAACGCTGGTAGGTCGCCTTGACGTCCTCGAGCGTCGGCTTGGCGAATCGGAAGCCGCCGGGGCGCATGCCTTCGCGCTCGGGCTTGAGCGCGATCAGCCAAATTCGCTCGGTCTCGATCTTGTCCTGGTCCGCCGTGAAGCGCATCACCTGCGCGCCCTGGTCGTCGGTCTTGTCGACGACAAAGCCGGGCGGCGCAAAGTCGAGGAACGTCTCGAGGTCCGGCACCATGCCGGCGGCCTTGGCCTTGATCTCGACCGACACCTTGCCTTCGTCGACACGGCGCTCGTCGAGAATCTGTGCGACCTCGATCGATTCAAAAGGACGTTCGATCGGCTCGGCGGCGGCATCAATGGCGACCGGCGAGGAGCCAATCGGCAGGATCGTGAAGCCACTGGTGTCGAGGAAGTCCAGGTCCAGCTTGATCGCCGGGATGCGGTCGACCTGCGGCCCCCGCGCCTTGAGCACCGCGTAGGCATACGGCGTGCGCTGCCAGCCCGGCTCGTCGCCGCGCAGCGCTTCCATGTTCTCGCTGTTGTAGGTAACCGACTCCAGCTCGAAGTGCTCGCTGATGGCCGCGTTCAGCGCGTCCTGGAACTTGTCGCGGTAGTTTTCGGTCGGACGACCGTAGTTCCACGAGCCCGCCGAGTCGTTTTGGTTGGTGGCATACTTTTGGAAGCCACCGCTTTCGCGCGCCACTTCCACCGTGTGCACGATGTCGATGCGCACGCCGAACGGCTCGGTGCCGACCTCGGTCGAGCCGTCGACGACGACCTCAAGCCGCAGCTCGCTCAAAAGGTCCTGGTAGTATTGCCAAACCTTGCGCGCCTCGCGGGTCTGCTCGTGCTCCCCGACGACCGCAAAGCCAGCCTCGAGGTAGCGCTGCTTGATCTGCGGCTTGACGGCCGACATGCGCGTGAACAGCAGGTTGGCAAACTGCGACTGATGGCGCTCGCGGGCGCCGTCGGGCAGCGCCGCGAGAGCGTCCTTGATCAACGGCAGCTGCGAGTTCGCAACCACCATCGACTCGTCGATCGCCCCCAGATCGGACGCTCCGAGCGCCGCGTAGAACCAGGTCGTAAAGACCATGTCGGTCTCTTGGCTGCGCGTCATGCCTTCGACGGACATGCCGTAGTTCTCCGCGGCTGTCTCGAACAGCTTGAATGCATTCTTGCGCACTTCGCTGAACTTGGCCGACGAGCCGTCGCCGCCGTCCTTGGGCTTGTTCTCCTTATAGAAGTTGTTCTGGTCGTGCAGCAGCGTCGCCACGGCGGTTACCAGCGACCAGTGATCGCCCACGCGTGCCACTGCTTCTTGCGCCAGCGTCACCGCCGTCTGGTAGCCATCGGCCACGTTCTGCATCATCTCCTTCTGCGAGCGACGCGTCTTGGCCTGCTCCTGCACAGCCGGCACCCGCCACTGGGTGGCCAGGTTGGTGCGCATCTTGGCGAGCAGGTTGCCGAGCACCGTCGGATCGAGCTCGTTGATGTTGCCAAACACGTCCTCGATCGTCTCGAGGCGGTAGACCTCGGCGATGCTGTGTGCGGCGACAAAAGCCTGGCCAAGCAGCGCGGGATCCACCGACTCCATCGGCAGATCGCGCAGGCGCTGCACGTAGTCGGCCAGCTCCTTCAGGTTGCGCTCCTGCTTGCTGCGCGTCAGCGGAATGCCGTTCGAGCGCTGGTCGAACCCATACATAAACATGTAGGAGTTCGCCCGGTTGTTCATGTTCGGGTTGTTGCTCTTCATCCACACGCGCAAAAACTCGTCGCCGAGTTCCTTGGCCTTGCGCGGGTTCATGTCGGCGAGCTGCTCGATGAACGGGAACGCCTTTTCGTATTCGTTGACCTTGAGCCACAGCTGCGCGGACACGGTCACGAAGTGCGGGCGGAGGGCGCTGTCGAGCTGCTTGGCCCACTCGTCACCAGGCTGCGCCTTGAGCAGATCGGCCGGCTCGATGGCCGAGACCTGACCGCCGCCGCCGCGGCGCTGGTTGGAGTAGTAGATGTTGCCGAAGCTGTCGCGCTCCATGTAGGACCCGAACGACGACGTCTTGGAGAACTGCCGGCTGTAGGCCGCTTCTTGGATCCAGCCGGAAGCGAGCAGGCCGAGCGTCGGCCGCCACGTGTTGGCGAGGTCCGGAGCCTCTTTCAGCAGCGCCTCAACGGCCGTCTTCTGCAGCTCAAGGGTCGAAGCGCGGTATTTGGTGTCGCGCGCTTTTTGCTGGAAGCCGGTCGCGACCTGGCCACCGATCGTCGCGATGATCTCCATGCCGCGCTCGGGGCGCGACGTAAAGCTTTCGGCCAGCCACTGCGGACCGAGGTCTTCGCGCACCTTGGGAGCGAGTTCGACCGCGCGCCGCAGCGCTTCTTCCTTTTGCTCTTTGTCGATCTCGCCCTTCGCCAGCGCCGCTTGCGTAACCTTCCAGGCCATCTCGAGCCAGTTGCTGCGCTGCTCTTTGGCGAACATGGCGAGCGCGTGGCGCGCCAGCAGGTTGAGCGCTTCGCGGTCCCCTTCCTCCTCGGCGCTCGTCGCGTCCGGCAGGAAGGCGCCGAGCTCTTCGTCCATCTTGAGCGCGGACAGCAGCAGGGCGCTCTCGCGCTCGTCGATACGCGGCTGCTTGCGGTTGACCTCGATGTCGAGCTGACGAATCAGCTCTTCGGGCACGCTGCCGCTGTCGAGCGACAGCTTGACGAGCGGCGCCAGCAGCTTGCTATTCTTCTTGTCGAAGCCGCCGGGCGCCATGCCGGCAATCTCGAACGTGTCCTGGAAGGAGTAGCGGTTGCGCTCCTGCAGGTTGGCCGGCAAGCGACTCGGCGGCTTGTTGGGGTGGCGCGGCAGCTTCTTGAGGAAGGTCTCGTAGGCGTCCTTGCGCTGCTTTTCGGCAAACGTGTCGAAGAACTTTGCGACCGCCGGCCAGCGGCCGAGGGTCACGTCGCGCTGCAGCATCTCCATCTCGCGCTTGAGGACTTTGGCCTCCAGTGCGAGGTCCACCGCAGGGGCCGCCGGGGCGGCAGCGGCCGCGGCGGCCGGCGGCGTCGCACCCTCGGCCGGGGCGCTGTCGCCCGTCGTGCCGTCGATCAGCGCCTGGAGCTGCGCCGCCGACAGCGTGCCGCCAGCTGTAGACGGCGCCGATGCTCCTGCGGCCGGTGCTCCTGAGGCCGGTGCACCAGTCGTCGTCGGTGCCGCCCCCACAGGCTGCATCTGGACCCCCGTCACCACGGTCCGAGAGCTGCCGACGATGCGTCCGGGAGCGGCCGGCATGCTGCGGACCACCACCGGCACGCCGACGGCGCCTGCGCCGGGATCGGCAGCACCGACGCGCGGGGCCGCCGAGGAACTCGAACCCGGTGCGCTACCGTTCGCGCCACCCGCGGCGCCGCCCTTGCCCTTCTTGTCTTTCTCTTCCTTCGGGTCGTAGGGCTTGAGCTCGGGCGCCGACCATGCCTTCAAGATCGACGAGGGACGCCGGTCGAAAAACAGCTTTTTGAACGCCTGCAGCCGCCTCTGCGCCTTTTGATCGGCGGCCTGCTTGGCAGGATCGACGGGCGTGCCTGAGCCAGCAGCCGCCGGCCCCTGGCCCCCTTGGCCTCCTTGCTCGGCCGCCAGCGCGGCCTGCACTTCGGGCGGCAGATCCGAAAGGTAGACGCCAGGCGGGAGCGACCCGACCGAAATCGGTGACGTCACCGTAATCGGTGCCGGCGGCGGGACCTGCGCAAGCAAGCGCGGCGCGGGAAGGAAGACAGACGTGACGACCAAGGCCGTCGCGTAGGAACACAGCGAAAGGGGGGCGGCGCGCATCGGCATTTTCCTCAGAGGGCGACGCAACGTATCACAGAGAGCTCGACCCGCTACACCACGGGCTTGAGATCTGTAAGGTCGACCTCGAGATCTCGCACGACGGCTAGCCGATCTAGGTATTCCCGCCGGGACATCTCTGACGCACCGAGAGTCGCCAGGTGCTCCGTTACAAACTGTATGTCGAGCATGCGGATGCCCGCCGCGAACAGCGAGCGCACCAGCGCAACCAGGGCGACCTTGGACATGTCCCGCTCCCGGTGAAACTTCGACTCGGCGGCAAACAGCCCGCCGGCCTGGACGCCGTAAGTCCCGCCTACCAACCGGTCCTCGCACCAGACCTCCAAGCTGTGGGCGTGGCCGAGCCGGTGCAGCTCGGCGTAGGCTTCGAGCATTTCCGGGATGACCCAGGTGCCGCCATCACGGCGCTCCCCGCAGGCCCGCATCACGGCCTCGAACGACCGATTCCACGTCAGCCGAAAATCCCCGCGGCGCAGCGTCTTGGCCAAGCTGCGCGACACGTGCAGCGATGTTTCGTCGATGTGTCCACGCGGGTCTGGGCTCCACCACATCGGCAGGTAGCCCTCGTCGTACCACGGAAACACGCCGTGGCGGTACGCGTGCAGCAGGCGCGCTGGCTGCAAATCTCCGCCGACCGCGACCAGACCTTCGCCGTCGTAGCCGGCAGGATCCGGAAACTGGATCGGGCCATCAGGCAGCAGCAGTTCCGGGTCTCTTGGTCCAGTCATGCCAATCGCGGAAGCCGGCTACTTGTCCTTCAAGCGGCGCAGTGTGGTGTGCTGCTCTTCTCGGTCGCCCAGCTCCAGCACGTCGATATCGCCGCTCGCACGCGGCCGAAAGTAGACGCGCAGCCCCAGCGATGCGCGCAAGCTCCACGTATCCTGGCCGCCCATCGGCTTGACCTCCAGCCCCGGATAGCCGTGCCCCTCGTGGCAGAACAGCAGCACCGCCTGCAGGGCACGCTCGATCGCGCGGCGCTCCTTGCCCTCGAGCGACTTGTAGAAAGATGGCTGAAAGTAGGGCATCAGGAAGCGACGCTGCGAGACCGGTTCGGGCTCGTCGAGCATCGGCTTCTTCTTGCGGCGGCGGCTCGCAGGAATCAGTGATTCGAGCTCGGCGACCTCGTCCTCGAGCTCGCGCATCCGCGAGCGGTCGCGCGCCAGCTGCCGCCGGCGGGCTTCATCGGCGGCCATGTAGCCCTCGCGCTCGCTAACCAGCTCGTGCAGGCGGCGCTCCAGCGCGCGCTCGTCGCGCGAAGGCGCGATTTCCTCAACGGGCACAGCGGACGGCACCTCCTCAAGGGATCGACGCGCACGCAGCAGGCGTTCTTCCGAATCGGACAGGGCCCGCTCGAGCTCCACCTCGCGCTGGCGGGCCCGCTGGGCACCGCCACGGGCACGCTCCAGCTCGCCGCGCAGACGCAGCGCCTCGCCGTCGCGCAGGGCGAGCAGCGCGCGCGCCTCGGCGGCCCGAGCCTGCTCAAGCTCGGCGTCGATCTCGACCGCGGCATCGCCGCCCGGAGCCTCGCCACCGCGCTGCGCGAGGAGCAGCTTGAGCACCTCTTCGAGCGGCTCGTTCTGGCGCAGTTCCCCGAGCTTTTGCGCCAACACCTTGGCGGGTGCGCGCTCGATGCGAAAGCCGCCCTTGGGCGTGATGCCCAGCTTTTGCGCGACCGCGCGCAACTCCTCGACGGGAACGAAATGCTGCAAAAGAAGCGAGAGCGGCACCCGGCCGTCGTCGTCGAGCACGCGCTCGACCAGCTTCTTGAGAATCAGGGCGTCGGCTTCCACGCGTGCCGATCAGCGTGGGTAAATCGGGGTAACGGGATAGACCGAGAACTCGCGGGCATCCCACTTGCGCTCGATGATCTCACGCTCCTCCGGCGTGATCGCGGGCGGCTCCTGCCACCCCCGCCAGAGCACCCACTCGACGGCGTCGAAGGGCGCACCGATCAGCGCACCGATCTTCCAGAGCACAAACGACGGGAACAAGAAGACCGAGAGCGGATCCCGGGTCTCCTTGGGCTGCGACCGGTAGACCAGAAACGTGCCCGGCACCGCCAGGAAGTCGATGGGGATCCCCAGCGCAAAGCCGACCGTGCCGCCCACTGCGGATGGGAACCGTGTAAACCAGCTGCGCCCGGTCGAGTCATCGACCAAGTCCGATGTATAGCGGACGATCGGCGTGCAGCTTGGAGCCAGCGTGAGCGCTGCGAGCGCGGCCACGGCAACAAGCGCAGGCCGGGCCTCGCGGACGAGCGGGTTCTTCGACTGCCTCTCGGGGCTTGGCAGGGTCTGTCGGTGGTCCACCACGGGCGCGTTGGGGTTGCAGTGCGTGCAGCCCCTACGGTCGCCACGGCGAGCACCTTTGTCCAGAAGAGGATGCGCCCCGACGTGGAATCATCCAGCAGAACCGGCCGCGCGCGGCGCCGACTCGTGTCGTGCATCTGGTAGCCCGGGCATGATCCGGCGCGACACTAGCGCTTGCGCCGGCTCTTCGACTGCGCCGGCTCGCGCCGCGCAAACTCCATGTCGCTGATCAACCAGGCGTCGCGAAGCTCAGGCGCTGGCGCCGTGCTGCCCCGCACGAACTTTGGGTCGGTAGCGTTTTCGAGCCGCAGCTTGCGCAGGCGCCAGACCGAGGGAGCCGCCGCCGCAGCACCTGCTCGCGTGGCACCCGACTCGCAGTTGAAGATGACGGCGTAGATGAAGTCCATGGGGTAGGACTTGCGGTCTTTCTGGGATCGCCCGGGCGACCAGTCGATCGGCATCACGTGGTCGACGGCGCGCCCCTTCTTGCCGATCCTTGCGGGGTCCTGCTCAACCTTTCGCAGCCGGAAATCGGTGAGCCGAAGCTCGGGGCTGACCGCGTTGATCTGGCCTTCGAAGTAGACGCTCGGCTCCGAGATCGTGTCGGACGATATGCGCCGGTTCTTGGCGACGATCTCGATCGTCTTCTCGAGCTGCCCAATCTGCTCCAGGTGACCACCACGCCTCGTCGCGCTCTGGTAGGCCTTCTCGCTCGCCTGCAGCTTGTCTTCGAGGCCGTTCACCCACCACCAACCGAGCGGCAGCAGCACCACCGACAGCAGGATGATGACCTTGTAGATGTCCATGTTGCGGAAGAAACTCATCAGCCGACCTCCACGCGGTTGGAACGATCTTTTGCCTTCAAATCAGCGGGGAACAGCATGCCGACTCGACCACTCGGACCGAACGTCGGAAACGGGTCCTTGATGTCGATGTCGAACTTGTAGTAGGCGCCGCTCACGCTCGGCTGATCACGGTTGTCGAACGGCTGGTCCGGCGGGCTCTGCAGCCCCTGCTCGGGCGCCATGAACGGCGATTCCGGCCGGCCGATTTCTTGCTCGATCGCGCGCTTGACCACCGACATACGCGTGCGGAAGTCCTCGCCACGGAAGGCGATCTTGAACTCCAGCTTGCGCTTCTTCATGTCGACGTCGAGGAGCGGCACGAGGTAGCGGCCGAGCTGCGGCTCGATCGCCTTCATCATCTCGGCCCAGCGGACCAGGACGGCGAGGCCCGACTCGAGCTTGACGTCTTGATAGATGCCGGACTCCTTCTGCTTCTGCGAAGCAACCTCGCCGAGGCGGTCGAGGACCTTCTTGACACGCGCATGCACCGGCAGCTCATCGAGCTCAGCGACGAGGTCATTGAACGCGTAGGTGATCCGGCTGCTACCCCGCTTCTTGAGGCCAAAGGTCTGCTTATCGCGGATCCAATTGGACCGCATGATCGGGTGCAGGATGCCGTGGTATTCGACCCCGCCGCCCTCCGTCGGCGCACGCGTGCCAAGCTTGAGCTCAAGCACGCTCAGCTTCATGACCTTGACCTGCCCGTAGACGAACAGGGCCAGCAGGCCGAACACGCACGCGATGGCGAGCGGGAACTTGATGCGGTCGAAGCCGCCCGTCTGCACGAGATCTTCTTGGCGAAGCTGGAAGCCCTGGGGGCCACCAAAGCGACCGAGCGCCAAGCCGACGGCAACCGCCAGCTGCGGCGACAGCTCTTCGGCCTCGTCGTCGTCGAGCCCGTGGGCGAGGTTCGACAGCACGTCGAGCTCCTGCGGAGCGACGCCAAAAACGGCCTCCAGCATCTCGTAGACGCCGCGGCCGCGGCACGCGCTGCCGCTGATCCAAACCGAGCGGATGCGGGCGGCGCGCCCGGACGCGGTCAAGAAGCGCGTCAACTCACGAGCAAGGCGCTTCAGGTATTTGGTGTGCGCAGCGTCGACCTCGTTGTAGGTAACCAACGCGACGCCAGCGGCGTCGACCGGCGCCACGGCACCGGCTTCGGAAGCGGCGCCCTTTGCGCCGCCTTCGTCCGCGCCAATCTCCTCGAACAGGAAGTCCTCTTCGTCGAGCTTGTCGTCGCCGCCGCCAGCTGACGCGCCAGGAGCGGCGACGGCCGAGGCGGGCCCCCTGCCATCATCCTGCTCGCCATCATCTAGCTTGCCGACATCTAGCTCGCCGTCCTTGCTGTCGCCCAACACGGCATCGCCGCCAACAACCGCCGGCAGGTCGGCCGACAGCGCAACGCGCACATCCCCGCCGCTCGACAGGCAGTCACGAACGGCTTGCGACGCCTGCTCGGCGTGCAGCCCGTGCTGGCGCGCAACCTGGTCGGCAACAACCGCTTCTCCGAGTCGGAGAACGCGCATCTCGGCAAGGTCTTCGCCCTCGGTCAGCACGACCTTGACGCTGCGCGCGCCCAGATCGATGACGGCGTGCACCGGCACTTCGTCCGTGTCGTCGTCATCGTCATCCTCATCGAAGGCGCCGACCCAATCCGCAGCGCGCCAGAGCGCCATCGTGTCGAGGTCAACCCGCGCAGGGTCCACGCTTTGCGCCTGCAGCGACGTAAGCTGATTGCGCAAGCCGATCTTTGGCACCGAGGCCACCAGCACGCGCGTATCGCCCGTCAGGGCCTCGCCGACTGGATGGAAGTCGACCACCATATCGTCGACCGAGTGGGTGAAGATCTCGCCTTCGATCTCGGACTTGACGACCTTGCGGATGGCATCTGCCCCCTTGAAGGGCAGCTCGATGATACGCAGCACGGCTTCGCGACACGGGTGAGCGAGCGTGATCTCGCCCTTCATCCCCTCCGTGTCAAGCGCCTCGCGCACCGCCTCCGCAATCACGTCGGGACGCATCGGGTCATCCGACGCGCCAACGGCCGCCGACATCGTCGACACCAGCCGCGTCTTGCGGTAGCTGCCGTCGAGCTCGACGACGTGAGCCATCCGGTCACCCGGATCGATTCCGATACTCCTCACCATGCTGTCACCTGTTGTCCTGTCGACCAGACGCGGCGGCACCGCCTGCAGCGGCATTGCCCGCAGCAGGATTGCCGACCGAGTTGCCTGGCCTGCTGTCGCGGTCGTAGAGGGCGCGCTGCCGTTCGTCGAGAACGAATCGAATCCTCTGCTCGGTTCGGCGCCGCGCGGCCAGCTTCTCACTGCGCAGTTCCTGCGGCAGCTGGCTCCAATCGGCGTCCCTCAAAATCTCCATCTCGCGCCGGCGCCGGTCCCGCAAGACGGCGCGCAGGCTGAGCTGCTGCTCGGCGTCCAGCCTGTAGTCCGTCGCCATCAGGCGCACGTAGCTTTCGTCTTCGTCGACCTCGCGCTCACCGGCCAGCAGAGTGGGCACCGCCGTGCCGACCACGAGGCCCGTGGCAAAACTGCCGAGGGCAACGGCGACAATCCAAAGGCGAAGCGACATGGGGCGCTACGCTAGCGGCCCCGCGGCGACTGCTCGCCCGCGCGCAGGCCAGCGTCCTCGACGTCCATCGACTGCCGGATGCGCTCGTCGAGCTCCTCAAGCAGGCGCTCCGTCTCCGCGGGCCCCGCCTCTACGCGGCCGGAACCACCGGCATCGAGCAAGCCCGCGTGCCAGGCCAACCCGGCGGCGCAGAGCAGCAGCGCCGCCAGCAGCAGCCGTCGACATGTGCGCATTGCCCCGTCACTCAGGCTTGCCGCAGCCTCTTGCTGCAGGAGCTGCTGACGCGACGGCATCGCCCGAACTTCGGCCAGCACACCGGCAGCAAAGCCGGACGGCGCCCCAAAGCCTGCGGCACCGGACTCGACTTCGGCGGCAAAGGCCTGCTGCAGCGGCTGCGACCGCTGCGCCGCCACTCGCTCGCGCAACGCGCCGTCGACCAGCATGCGCGCAGCAAAGGCGGCGGCCTCGGACTCGGACAGCTCGTTGTCGAGGTAACGCTGAACTTCGATCTGTTCGCGGGATGGGTTCATTGCTGGACTCCTCGCTTTTTGGCTTTTGACTTCGCACCGCGCGAATGAGACGCGCCGCCACCCACCGTTGGCAACAGCTCAGGATGCTGGCGGATCAGGGCTTCCTTGAAGCGCTGCCGCGCCCGGAACAAGCGAGACTCGACCGTGCCGAGCTGGATTTCCAGCACCTCGGAGATCTCGGTGTAGGTCAGGCCTTCAAACTCGCGCAGCACGAGGATCGTGCGAAATTTCTCGGGCAGCGTGGCGACCAGCTTGCGGGTCACAGCAGCCAGCTCTTCGGACTCGAGGGGCGCCGTCGGGTCGGACGCGCTGTCGGCATTGCCGCCGCGCTCGAACACCTCGGTGTCCTCCACGAGGCGGAGCCGGCGGCTGCTGGCCCGCGACAGGTGGTCCGTCGCGGCGTTGACCGTGATGCGGTAGAGCCACGTGAAGAACTGCGACTGGTGGTTGAAGGTATGCAGCTTGCGGAAGACCTTCAGGAACACGTCCTGGGCGAGGTCTTCACACTCAACCGAGTCACGGCAGTAGCGCGACAGCAGCCGGAACACCCGATCCTGATATCGTCCGACCAGGTCGCCAAAAGCGGCCTCGCTGCCGTCGAGGACGGCGGCGATCAGATCCTTGTCAGTTGCTTCGGGACGTTGCTTCAAGGCGAACACGGGGCACCTTGGATCGGTGCCGGCGGGAGAAACTTCCCGCGGGATCTACTTTGCTCGATCGGACCGTACCATGCCTCCATGGCACGGCGGCAACAACCTATTCGCAGCGCCATGCGACGCACGCCCTCCCCCGGAACTAGCGATCACTTCGAGCCGCCGTCGAAGAGATGCCCCATCTTCTCGCGCTTGGTGCGTAAGTACTTCTCGTTGTGCTCATTCGGCTCAATGACGAGCGGCCGCTGGGCGCTGACCTCGATGCCGTAGCCATTGAGCCCAGCCAGCTTCTTGGGGTTGTTGGTCAGCAGCTCGAGCCGGCGCAGGCCGAGATCGTGCAGGATCTGGGCCCCGGTCCCGAACTCGCGCTCGTCGGGGCGGAACCCGAGATGAACGTTGGCTTCGACCGTGTCCATGCCGCGATCCTGCAGCTCGTAGGCCCGGAGCTTGTTGGCGAGGCCAATCCCGCGCCCCTCCTGGCTGATGTAGAGCACCACGCCGCGCCCGGCCTCCTGCACCCGCTGCATCGCGACGCGCAGCTGCGGACCACAGTCACAGCGCAGCGACCCGAACGCGTCACCCGTCAAACACTGCGAGTGCACGCGCACCAGCACAGCGTCGTCGATCGGCGGAAACCGCTCGCCTTCGCCAACGCGCGGAATCCCGGTCGTCAGCGCCATGTGCGTGCGGTTGTCGACGCGGCTGTGGTAGGTGTGGCAGTCGAAGTCGCCAAACTCAGTCGGCATCTTGGCGACCGCAACGCGCTCGATCAGGCGCTCGCGCCGGCGCCGATACTCGACCAGGTCCGCAATGCAGCCCATCTTGAGCTTGCGCTCTTTGCAGAACTCCTCGAGCTCAGGAACCCGCGCCATCTCGCCATCTGCTTTGGTAATTTCGCAGATCACGCCCGCCGGGCGCAGGCCAGCCAGACGGCAAAGATCGACGATGCCTTCGGTCTGGCCGGTGCGCACCAGGGTGCCGCCGTCGGAGGCCCGCAGCGGAAAGATGTGCCCTGGCCGCGCCAGATCCTTTGGCTTGGCGTCCGGCTTGACCGCCGCCAGGATCGTCGTCGCGCGATCTTTGGCGGAGATCCCCGTGGTCACGCCCTCGGTCGCTTCGATGCTGACCGTGAAGGCCGTGCCAAAGCGCGAGCTGTTTTGCGCGACCATCATCGGGAGCTCGAGCTGATCGCAGATCTGGTTGTCGAGCGCTAGGCAGATCAGGCCGCACGCCTCGCGCGACATCTGCGCGACCAGCTCGGGCGTTGCAAATTCGGCAGCAAAGCAAAGGTCGCCCTCATTCTCACGGTCGGGATCGTCGACGAGCACGATCGGTCGTCCGGCCTTGAGTTCTTCGAGCAGTTCGGGAATCGGGGAAAACGTGTCGGTCACGGCGAGCACCATATCCGCTCCGCGCCCCAATCGGGCATGCACAGCCCGCGGATCGGGCCGGAAGGTGCCGGACGATGTGTCCACGGGGCCACCGACCGCCCGCAGCCAGCGCCGCCGCCCCGCGCCAAACGCCGCTACCATGGCGCCTGGAGGGACCGCCGAGCCCACCTGATAGCATCCAGCCAATGCGTCGCCCCCACGTTCTCTCGCTTGCCGCCACTACGCTGGCCGGTCACGTTCTGGCTATCGGCCTCGCCGCACTGGCCGTAAGTGAGACGGCCGCAGCTCAGACGGCCGCAGGTCAGACGGCCGCAAAGCCGACAACCTCGAGCCGCAAGCCGCCCAACGTCGTCATCATCTACGCCGACGACCTCGGCTACGGCGACCTCTCTTGCTACAACCCAGAAGCCGCCTACCAAACCCCGAGGCTGGACCAGATGGCGCGCGAAGGCGTGCGCTTTACCGACGCACACAGCCCGTCGACCATTTGCTCGCCATCGCGCTACGGGCTGCTATCAGGCCAACAGATTTACCGGTCGACGGGACGCGGCGGCGGCGCCTTTGAGGGCCCCGGCGGCCCCAGCTACCTCAAGCCCGGCACGCTCACGCTGGGCGACATGCTCAAGGCAAAGGGCTACCGCACCGGCGTCTTCGGCAAGTGGCACGTCGGGCTGACCTGGCTCGACAAGAACGGCAAGCGGCTCGGCGGCGGCTTCGACAATTCGCTGCTGATAGACTACGAAAAAAGCACGCCGCTGATCGACGGCCCGAACGCGCGCGGCTTTGACGAATCGTTCGTCACACCAAACTGCCCGACGACAGACCCACTCTATATATACATTGAAAACGGCATGGTGCCGGTGCCCGCGAGCAAGCGCCACAAACGCAAAACCCTGCCGAACCCGGGCGGCAAGTGGCGCTGGGACAACGATGAAGGCTGGATGGCGGAGGGCTACCGCTTTGTCGATGCAGACCTTCTGTTTTTTGACAAGGCCAAGAGCTTTGTCGAAGAGCACCGCAAAAACACGCCGGAGCAGCCATTCTTCGTGCTGCTCTCTACCCAGATATGCCACGCCCCGGTGCTGCCAGCCCCCGGCTTTGAAGGCGCAACCGAAGCGGGGGCACGCGGCGACTTCGTGCGCCAGCTGGACACTCTGGTAGGCCGCGTCTTTGACCTGCTGCAAAAGCTCGATGTAGACGACAACACGCTTGTGTTGTTCCACTCCGACAACGGCCCAGAGACCCTGCACACGGCGTGGATGCGCAAGGACCACAACCACGACGCGGCTGGCGGCTGGCGCGGCGTCAAGCGCGACGGCTGGGAAGGCGGGCACCGCGTGCCGCTGCTCGCGTGGTGGCCCAAGGCGTTCCCCGCCGGACTCGTGTCGGCGCAAATGGCCAACACAACCGACATCTTCGCAACGCTGGCATCCGCTGTTGGCTTCCAGCTGCCGGACGAGCAGGCGCGCGACAGCTTTGACCTGCTGCCCGCCATGCTCGGCACGCAGGACACAGACCAGAGCATCCGCCCCCACCTCCTGACGCAGAGCTTTCGCGGCGAGTTTCAGCTCCGGGTCGGGAACTGGAAGTATCTGGAGCACAAGGGCAGCGGCGGCAACCGCTACGACCGCGGCCTGCTCCAGCAGTACGCGCTGCCTGAGGCTGAGCCAGAGGCGGCCGGGCAGCTCTACAACCTGACGACGGATCCCGGCGAAACCACCAACCTGTTCTTCCAGGATGAGGAGCGCCGACGCGACATGCAGGCGCTCCTTACGGAGCTGAAGAAGAGCGGCCGCAGCGCGCCGCGTGGCCGCAAGCCGCTGGGCATGGCGGGCATTGCCGCAGCAATGGCCGCCCGCGAAACGTCTACCGAGGGCCGCAAGACCGACGGGCGCTAGCGTCATGCACCCGATATGGGGGCATCCTGCGGGCGCGAAGACGCCCGTCACGGCATTGCAGCTTCTCGGCAGGGAGCGCACGCGGCCGACGCCGGCAGCACCGCGACATATATGCAACACCTTCTCGATGGGGAAACCACTGCAACCCCGTAGCCAAGGGGTTCGTCTCGCACATCCCCTTCCTATGAAGCCCCAACCCAACGCCATCTGCACTCTACTTCCCGCTCTTCTACTTGGCGCGACAGCCCTCGCCCAAGCTCCCGGCGCCAACTGGAGCCTGACGCTGAATACCGGCAACCCGCCCGTGCGCCGCGAGAACCCGGGCGCCGCCAGCGCCACCGCCATGTATGTGTTCGGCGGACAGTCTGGCAATTCCGGCGGCGCTCCGATGAACGATCTGTGGTCGTTTGATGGCACCGCATGGACGCAGCTCAACCCCGACGGCGACCCCAGCGCACCGCCCCAGCGCGTCCAGGCAGCCGTTGCGTGGGACTTCACCACCAACCAACTCGTCGTGTTCGGCGGCCGCGACGGCACCGGCATCGTGTTCGATGACACGTGGACGTGGGACCCGACCTCGAACACTTGGACCAACCAGACGCTGCCCGGCGGCCCGAGCGCGCGGCGATTCGTCTCGATGGCTCACGATCCGGCGACGAGCTCGCTCGTCTTGTTCGGCGGACTCGACGCGGCCGGCAACCACCTCAACGACACCTGGCTGCTCACCGGCGGCATCGCCTGGACGCAGATGTCGCCGTCCAACGTGCCTTCGACGCGACGCCAGCATCACCTAGTGTCGCGCCCGGATTTCGGCGATGTGCTGATGTTTGGCGGCCAAGACGCAACGCTGTCCAGCCCGACCAAATGGCGCGTCGACACGTGGCAGTGGTCCGGCGCGGACTGGAGCCTGATCCCGACGACGCAGGTCCCGAGCGGCCAGGTCGCCAACGACGCGGCCTACGACGAGCTTCGTCAGCGCGTCGTGCTCGCCGGCGGCAACGGCACCGGCGGCCAGCCGACCGGCATCATCAGCGAGTTTGACTCCATCACCAACGACTGGGTCCTGCGCCCAACCGACCCGGGCATCTTCAAGGTTTCTCGCTACTTCGCCGGCTACATCTCATCGCTCGGCAAGACCTACAAGGTCAGCGGCCAAGCGCTAAACCCACTGGCGCCCAACACCAACACCTACGAGTTCCAGTCCGACGTTGTCGCGGCGACCACCTCGTATGGCAGCAGCTGCACCGGCCCCGGCGGCGCCCTGACTCTCGCCGCCGACAACCTGCCTTGGACCGAGCGCACCTTCTCGGCAACGTGCACCAACCTCGGCACCGGCTCGCTCGCGCTCGGCGTCTTTGGCACCTCGATGCAGAGCACGCCGCTGTCGCCGCTGCTGCCGCAAGCCGGCGCTGGCTGCCTACTGCTCAACGATGCCGCGGTGCTCACCGGCCCGAGCGTCGTGACAACCGGCGAAGCGACCGTCACGCTACCGATCCCGGCCGACCCGATGCTCGCCGGGCTCAACGTTCAGGTGCAGGTCGCCGAGCTGGTCTTCACCGGCGCCGGCTGGACCGGATTGCACACATCGAACGGTCTCGACCTGACGATCGGCGCGCTCTAGCGGACAAGGCGCGAGCCCACGAGCTCGCGCCTGCCGCACAAGCCAGCCGCGGTGACGGCCAAGCGGATCGCCCCGCTCAAAGGCCATGGCCTGCCGCCCTGCCGCAAGAGCCCCGTGCTGCACAGCTGTCGCGCGGCCGGCCATCATCTTCAACCATGAGACAGGCCTTGCAAACCACTAGACTGACTGGTCTACTCCTCACCAATGCCAGACAAGCCGAAGAAGCCAGCCGCGGAAGACGGCGCCGCGACCCGCACCCGGTTGCTCGACGCCGGCGCCGAGCTGTTTGGCAAGAAGGGCTTCAACGGCTGCGGGCTGAGCGAGATTCTGACCCAGGCCGGGGTCCCAAAGGGCTCGTTCTACCACTACTTCGCTTCAAAGGAGGAGTTCGGGGTCGTGCTGATCGAGCGCACCCGCGACGAACTCATCGCCGAGCTGGCCCCGCTGCTCGGCGACCGCAAACAAGCACCACTCGCCCGACTGCGCGCCGTCTTTGAATCGGCCCGAGAAGAGTGTTCCGCCAACGGGCCGACCACGGAATGCCTGATTCCGAAGCTTGCGCTGGAAACGGCAAACCTCAGCGAACCGGTGCATGCGGCCGTCAAATGCGCCTACCAGCAGTGGAGCGCACTGCTCGCACAGGTCGTTCGCGAAGCCCAGACGGCCGGAGAAGTCGACGCGACGCGGGACGCCGACCGGCTCGCAAACGTGCTCGTGATGCTCTGGGAGGGCGCCGTGATGCGCATGCAGATCGATCGCGACATCGCACCGCTCGACGACTTCCTGGACATCGCGTTCGACGCCATCCTGCGGAAGTTCCAACCGCAGTAGCAGCCAAACCCGACCCGGCACACCGCAAAACTTAACTAGACGACCGGTCTACGCAACACATCGATATGCCCACCCCACCCCAACGTAGCGCGCGCTGGCGCCTGATCGGGTCCGCCGTCTTACTGCTCACCGTCGTCGGACTGGGCGTCGGCCTTTACCTGTGGAAGGGAGCACAGCAGCGAGCTCAGGCCACGGCCGCTGCGCAAATGCCGGAGCCCGCCGAAGTGGTCGAAGCCACCGCCTACGCGACCCGCCCCTACACCAAGACCAGCACCGCCATCGGGACCGTGCGCGCGCTGCGATCGATCACGCTGCGCAACGAATTGCCGGGAACCGTGCATCGGGTGCAGGTGGAGACGGGCCAGACCGTTGGCGAGGGCGCGCTCCTGGTCGAGTTCGACGTGGCCGTCGAAGAAGCGCAGCTTGCGGCCCTCAAGGCAGAGAGCCAGCTTGCCGAGACCATGCTCGGCCGCATGGAGCGCGCACTCGAACAGCAGAGCGCCTCCGCCGCAGACGTCGACCGAGCCCGTGCCGAACGCGACATGGCCGCCGCCAACGTGCTCCGACTCCAGGCCGTTCTCGCCCAGAAGGTGCTGCGGGCCCCGTTTGCCGCGCGCGTCGGCTTCGTCGACCTTCACCCGGGTCAGTACCTCGACCCCGGCACGCAGATCACGACGCTGCAGGGCGTTGACGATGCCGTGCACATCGACTTTTCCGTGACCCAGGACGTCGCGACTACGCTGGCGCCCGGCGTCGAAATCGAAGTCGTCACGGCACCTGGAGCAACGCCCGCTGCGGCAAAGATCGTCGCCCTCGACGCCCGCGTCGATCAGACGACTCGCAGCACATACGTGCGCGCCGAACTGCGTGGCAGCAAGCCACAGCTGCAGCCCGGCGCGTCGGTGCGGGTCCGCGTGCCGGTCGCCGCAACTCGCACGGTAGCCGTCGTGCCGGTGAACGCGCTGCGCCGCAGCCCTGCCGGCAATTCCGTCTTCGTCCTTGAGAAGGACGAAGACGGCAACATGCGCTCGCACGTGCGCCGCGTCCTCAGCGGCACGATGCTCGGCGATGAGGTTGTCATCGAAGACGGGCTCCAACCAGGCGACCTCATCGCCACGGCCGGCTCGTTCAAGCTTCGCGAAGGAGCACTCGTGAACATCGCCCCTGCGGCAGCCGCCCAATCCAAATCCAACTGAGGCCTCTACCATGCGATCCGTCACCGACGTTTTCGTCCGGCACCCGGTGCTGGCCCTGGTTGTCAACCTCACGCTCATCCTGGTTGGCGTGCGCACGGCGATGTCGCTGCCCGTGCAGCAATATCCGAAGCTCGACAGCGCTTCGGTGATCGTCACAACCGTCTACACCGGCGCCAGCGCCGAAACGGTGCGCGGATTCTTGACGACTCCGATCGAACGCGCGGTGTCGGCCATCGGCGGGGTCGACCACATCGAGTCGCAGAGCCGCGCCGGCATCAGCACCGTCACCGTGCGGCTCGAACTCGGCTACGACACGACGCGGGCGCTGGCCGAGGTCACAGCGCGACTGCAGCAGGTGCGCAGCGAACTGCCGAGCGAAGCCGAGCCTCCGACGGTCGACGTGCAGCGCGCCGACAGACCGTACGCGTCGTTCTACATCAGCTTCACGTCGGATCAGCGCAGCCTGGCCGAAGTCACCGACTACCTGACGCGCAACGTCCAGCCACAGCTCGCCACGATCGAAGGCGTGCAGCGCGTCACCAACCAGGAAGGCGGCCGGCCCATCGCCATGCGCATCTGGATCGACCCCGACAAGCTGGCGGCGGTCAACCTGGCGCCGGGCGATGTATTCGTCGCCATCCAACGCAACAACTATCTCGCCGCCGTCGGCCAGACCAAAGGCAACCTGGTCCAGATCAACCTGATCGCTGACACCGACCTGCGCACCGTCGCGGAGTTTGAGCAGCTGATCGTCGCCGATCGCGACGGCGCCGTGGTGCGTATGTCGGACGTAGCCCAAATCGAGCTCGGCGCGGAAGAGGCCAACTTCATGGCCAAGTACAACGATCAACCGGGCGTCTACCTAGGCGTCTGGCCGCTGGTCGGCGCCAACGAGATCAACGTGCAGGCCGGACTCGTTGCGGAGATGGACATACTCCGATCGAAGCTGCCAGCCGACATGACCATGCACCTGGCCTGGGATGGCACGGTGTTCATGCGCGACGCGCTAACCGAGATCTCCTGGACGCTGCTCGAGACGATTCTCATCGTCGGCCTGATCGTCTTTCTGTTTCTCGGTTCCGTGCGCACCGCGCTGGTGCCCCTCGTCGCCATGCCGGTTTCGCTGATCGGAGCCGCCGCAGTGATGTCGGCACTGGGCTTCTCACTCAACCTGCTGACGATCCTGGCGATCGTGCTCTCCGTCGGACTCGTTGTCGACGACGCCATCGTCGTCGTCGAAAACGTCGAACGGCACGTGCGGATGGGCAAAACCCGCCTGCAGGCAGCGGCCGAAGCGGCGCGTGAACTCGTCGGCCCAATCATCGCGATGACGATCACGCTGGCCGCGGTCTACACCCCGATCGGCTTCCAAGGCGGCCTGACCGGCGCACTCTTCCTCGAGTTTGCCATCACGCTCGCCGCCGCCGTGCTCGTCTCGGGCCTGGTCGCCATCACGCTCTCTCCAGTCATGAGTGCCTGGTTTGTCAGCCCACACGGCAAGCAGCCCAAGCTGACCCAGTTTGTCGACCGCATGTTCTCGCGGGTGCGCAACGTCTACAGCCGCATGCTCGACGGCGCGTTGGAACTTCGCTGGGCCGTGGTCGCTGCCGCCATTCTTGTCACCCTCGCTGCGTGGCCGTTCTACACGCAGTCACGCCGCGAGCTGGCTCCGATCGAAGACCAGAGCCACGTCAGCCTCTTTTTCGACGCTTCACCCGATGCGACCCTCGAAGCCGTCGACGCCGCCTCGCGCGAAGTCGTCGCGCAGGTTCGCACGCTGCCCGAGGCGCGGTTCATGTGGTCTTTGGTCGCCGATTTCGGCGGCTTCGGCGGCATGGTCGCCAAGAACTGGAAGGAGCGCGAACGATCGACCGAAGCGCTCTACGGCCAACTCTACGGCGCCGTGTCGCAGGTTCCTGGGCTGCGCGTGTTCCCGCGCCTCGACCCGCCGCTGCCGACGTCGGGCCAATTCGACGTCGAACTTGTGCTGCAGAGCTCGGCTCCCCTCGAAGACCTGCTCGACACCACGATGGCCGTTGTTGGCGCCGGCTGGCAGAGCGGCAAGTTTTTGTATGTCGACACCGACCTGAAAATCGACCGTCCTGAAGCACGCGTCAAGATCGACCGCGAACGCGTCGCCGATCTCGGCATGGACCTCGCCAGCGTCGGCCGCGAGCTCGGCGCGCTGCTCGGCGGCGGCTACGCCAACCGCTTCAACTACTTCGACCGCAGCTACAAGGTCATCCCGCAAATCGGCCGCGAGGACCGCTCCTCGGTGGGGCCGCTGCTCGACCTCAAGATCAAGACGCCGGCGGGCGACCTGGTGCCGGTATCCGCCTTCACGACCATTGAGGCGATCGCCTCGCCGCGCACGCTCAACCGCTTCCAGCAGCGCAACGCGGTCCGAGTATTCGGCGGCGTGCAGCCGGGTGTCACCAAGGAAGAGGCTCTGGCCGTGCTCGAGAAGGCCGCACTCGCCGTCGCCGACAGCGGCGTCACTCTCGACTACGCCGGCGAGTCGCGGCAGATCCGCACCGAAGGCTCGACGCTGGTCACCACGCTCGGCTTCGCCATCCTGCTGGTCTATCTGGTGCTCGCCGCGCAGTTCCGCAGCTTCCGCGATCCGCTGATCGTGCTGCTCGGCTCCGTGCCACTGGCGATCAGCGGCGCGCTGCTGTTCGCATTCATCGACTGGACCACGATCAACGTCTATTCGCAGGTCGGCCTGATCACGCTCGTCGGCCTGATCGCAAAAAACGGCATCCTGATCGTCGAGTTCGCCAACACCCTACAGCGCCGTGGCGCCAGCAAGATGATGGCCATCCGCGAAGCGGCCGCAACGCGGCTGCGGCCCGTGCTCATGACCACGGCCGCCACGATCTTCGGCCACCTGCCGCTCGTGTTCGTCACCGGGCCCGGCGCACAGGCCCGCAACAGCATCGGCATCGTCCTGGTCGCTGGGATGCTGCTCGGAACGCTGTTCACGCTGTTCGTCGTGCCGGTCTTCTACCGAATGATCGCCGTCGACCAGCAGACGATCGAACCCGCCGAAGAGCTGCAGCCATCCAGCAGCGACGCCGACCTGACGCCGGAGTATTCCTGATGAGTGCGCACCAAAAACATCTGCTGCAACGGCTGTTCTCGATCAGCCTGCTGACGGCCGTAACGCACGGCTGCGCTGCCGTGGGCCCGGACTACGAGCCCCCGCAGGTGCGGCTGCCGGACTCGTGGAAATCGGCACACACGGCCGCACTCGCGGAAGGCGTGGTGACCGAAGGCGCGTGGTGGCAGATGTTCGACGACGCCACGCTGACCTCGCTGGTCGAGCGAGCGCTGCGGCAAAACCTGGATTTGCGCCAGAGCCTCCGCATGCTCGCCAGCTCGCGTGCACAGCGCGGCATTGCGGCGGCCGACCGATGGCCCACAGTCGATGGCAACTCGACCTACACCTACCGCGACGAAAGCCGCAACACGCCGTTCGGCGCGTTCATCCCGCGCACCGACATCCATGCCGCCAGCTTCGACGCCGCCTGGGAGCTCGACCTGTGGGGCCGCGTGCGCCGCTCCGTCGAAGCCGCCGACGCCGACCTGACGGCCAGCGCGTACGAAGTTCAGGCAGCCGCCCTGAGCGTGGCCGCCGAAGTCGCGCGCACCTATATCGACCTGCGCGCCGCGCAGCGCCGGCTGGCAATCGCCAGGGAGAACCTGCAGCTGCAGCAGCAGACACTGGACCTGGTGCAGTCGCGGCTCAACGCCGGCCTGGTCGCCGAGCGCGACGTCGCGCAAGCCGCCACCAGCGTCGAGACCACCCGTTCGCGTCTGCCGCAGCTCGAATCGGCGGCAAGCGTTTCGCGCAACCGACTCGCGGTGCTGCTGGGCGGCACGGCCGACGCGCTGCCACCCGAAGTTCTGGCAACAGCGCCACTGCCGAGGCTGCCGGCGAGCGTTGCCGTCGGCGCCCCCGCCGACCTGCTGCGCCGCCGCCCCGACGTGCTGCGAGCCGAGCGTCTGCTCGCTGCAGAAGTCGCCCGCATCGGCATCGCCGAAGCGGATCGATACCCAACCCTGGCACTATCTGGACAGATCGGCCTCGCCGCCAACAGCGCCAACCGCCTCATCGACGACGACAGCACGCTGTTTGGCTTCGGCCCCTCGCTGCGTTGGAACCTGTTTGACGGCGGCCGCCTGAAGCACCGCATCCAGTCGCTGGAGGCCTCGGCCGAGGCGGCACAGATCGCGTTCGAACAGACGGTGCTGCTGGCACTGGAGGAAACCGAAAACGCCATGACCCGCTTCGGCCGTGAACAGGTGCGACGCGGCTCGCTAGCCCGCGCCGCCGCCCAAGCCCGGCGCGCCGTCGAGCTCGCGCAAACGCAATACCGCGAAGGCCTGAGCGACTTTCAGGCCGTGCTCGACTCCGAGCGCATCGCGGCCACGATCGACGACGACCTGGTCAACAGCGACGCCGCGGTAGCAACCCACCTGATCGCCCTGTTCAAAGCCCTCGGCGGCGGCCTGCCGCGCTGACGCGGACCTTGCCGCACAACGGTCGAGATGTTTCGAGCTCTGGGCTCTGCACTCGGCTTCCTATCGACGACTCCAGCGATCGAGATCGTCTTCGGCCCCTAGGCGAGCGGGGTAGCGGCGTAGCACATCTGACGGTCGACGCCGCCGACGACGCACCGCGCCCCGGCTGCACGACGAGGTCGCTTTCGAGCTTGCGGGCGACCGACGATGCCCTCGGCGTTCGCCGCCCTGCCCCCGGTTGCATTCGAAAGAAATGTCACGGACCCTGTAACACCGGGGAGGGAATGTCGTCCTTGACGAGATGCCCCCATCGGCAGAGGGGGCGGCGACGCAACCACGATGCGCAGGAAGCAAACCATGCTGAGCTCTAGATTCTACCGATTCGCACTCACTGCCGGTTTGTGCGCGGGACTGCCGGCGCAAACCCTGCTTCGCGACTTCAACACAACGCCATCGCCGCTCCCGGCAAGCTCGGGCGCGAGGGGCTTCACAGCAGGCCCTAACAACGGCCTTCTGTTTCGAGCCTTCGACAACCCCACCGGAACCGAACTCTGGTTCACCGACGGAACGGTGCCGGGCACCGTCAAGCTCACAAACAGCTTCGCTGCAGCCAACTCGCCCAACTATCCCCAGGCCACCGAGCTCAGCGGCGGCGTCTATTTGCTTTGCTCCAACTCCGTCGCGAATGGCCGCGAACTCTGGCGCACGGATGGCACGCCTGCGGGCACGACGCTGGTCCGAGACATTCGGCCCGGTCCCGAATCCTCGGCGCCGCGCAACCTGACCCGCGTCGGCAACCAGATCGTGTTCTTTGCCGATGACGGCACCAACGGCCTCGAGCTTTGGCGAACCGACGGCACCGCAGCCGGCACGCAGCGAGTCAGCGACATCGCGCCCGGCAACGCCAGCGTCGCGCTTACCGAAGAGCCCATCGCAAGCCTCGGCAACGGCAGGTGCGCGTTTGCCGCCAACACGGCGGGTGCGTGGCAAGTCTGGGTCAGCGATACCACTCCAGCCGGCACCCAGAGCATCTACCAGCTACCTAGCGCCTTCTTCAGCCCGAACTACTTCACCAGTCTCGGCAACCGGGTGGTATTTCAGGCCGGCAACGGCCTCCTAGCTGCTCGCGTCTGGGCGACCGACGGCACAACAATCGGCACAAGCCAGCTGCCAGCTGGCAGTGCCGGCGAATTTGTGGTGGCGGGCAGCAACGCCTATTTTCGCGGCCTCGATCCAATAACCGGTCGCGAGCTTTGGAAAACCGATGGGACAGCCGCCGGCACCAGCATCGTCCGGGAGCTGCTTCCGGGATCCTCGCTCTTGAACGATGGCACCCCAACGTTTGTCGGCGCCTTTCAGGGAGAGATCTACTTCTTCGCTACCAGCACGGGGGGACGCTTCCTGTTTCGATCCGACGGGACAGCTGCCGGAACGGTGCCGGCGCTGAGCCAATTCATCGGTAGCTCGGCATTTTCTGAGCGCTCGCCGAGCACGATCGCGAATGGCTTCCTCTATTTCCTTACCGGATTTGGCAGCAGCCAACGTGACCTGTGGCGCACCGATGGAACAGCGGCTGGCACGACGCAGGTAACAACCCTCGGCGTCGGCAGCATCGGCAGCGTCGGGCCCAACATCTTTTTCGGGGCCGATGACGGCACGCAGGTCGGCGAAGAGCTTTGGACCAGCGACGGCACCCCGCAGGGCACGCAGCTCTTCCTCGACATTCTGCCGCCCGCCGTCAGCATCTCATCCGTCCCCTCCATCGTAGGGACGTTCCGTGATCGAGTCCTCGTGTTGGCCAACGATGGCAGCGTCGGCAATGAGCTATGGCTTACCGACGGCACTCCGCAGGGCACACAGCTCATGGTCGACCTGGTTCCGGGCTCAGGATCCCCGTTCTTCCGAGGATTCGCCGCCAACGAAGAGCGCATCATGTTTTTTGCCGCCAACACCGGCAACGACGGGGACCCTTGGTTCTCTGACGGCACCGTGGCGGGGACCCGCCAACTCGACATTCTGCCCAGCAACTCCGGATTTCGTGGACGCGAGGTCACGCCGTTCGGTTCGCGCTTCGTCTTCAACGGGGCGCTGCCGGGCACCGGCGAAGAGCCGTGGATCTCGGACGGCACGGCGGCCGGCACGTTTGCGCTCGCGGATATCGTCCCCGGCCCTTGGGACTCGTTTCCAAGATCTTGGTATCGCTTCGACGACGCAATGCTGTTCGCAATCGGAACGCAGAGCGAGTTCAGCATCTGGCGCACGGACGGCACCCAGGCCGGAACCTCGCAGATCGCTTCGCCCAGCGACGCATTCGGTCAGAACCAAGGGTTCCAACCGACTCGCTTTGGGGACTACGCATACTTCGCCGGCAACACCAGGACACAAGGCCCCGAGCTATGGCGCACGGATGGCACGGCCCAAGGCACGGCGCTTTTTCTCGACCTCGAAACGTCGCCCTTTACCGGCTCAAACCCAAGCAACCTCGTCGCCCTCGACGCGGGTCTCGTTCTGCAGGCAACGATCGGCTTCCAACAGCGGCTGGTCTATACCGACGGCACGGCCTCAGGAACCTTCACGCTGACGCAACCCGGCCTCCCCTTTGATGGGCCCTACCCCGTCAACAACCGCTATGCGCTGCTCATCGTAGAGGGCCCAAACGGTGACGAACTGTGGCAAACCGATGGCCGCGACGCCGGCACAAGGCGCGTCTTCAACACCCGTTTTGCCATCCCAGCGGCCAAGATCGGTGAGGACCGCACGCTGCTGCTTGTCAACGACGGCCAACGCGGCACGGAGCTGTGGACAACAGACGCGACGGCCACCGGGACCCAGATCGTTGTCGACATGGGACCCTTCCAATCGAACGTTAGGAACCCAACCCGTGCCGGCGAGCACATCGTGTTTGTGGCCGACGACGGCATCCACGGCCTCGAGCTGTTCTCGGTGCCGTTCCCCGACAGCCTCGACTGGGTCGCAGAGACCTACGGCAGCGGCTGCCCAGGAACCAACTCGGTCACGCCTGCGATTGACGTCTCGGGCTCGGCCCGCGTCAGCTCTACGCAGCCGTTCGAGCTAACGGTTCAGGACGCTCTGCCCAACACGTTTGCCCTGCTTGCGTGGTCGACCGAACGAGGTCCCACCGCGCTGCCGGGCTGCACGCTCGGAGTCGCGGGACAGATCCAGCTGCTCGCGACGCCGACAGACGCCAACGGCCAAGCGGACTTGCCGCTCGCTCTGATGCCGAGCCTGCTTGGCCAGAAGTTTCAGGCGCAGTATCTGTGCCTTGATCCGGCAGGGTCGGCCCTTGGCTTTCTGTCGACGACGGCAGCGATCGAGATCGTCTTCGGCCTTTAGCGGCCCACACCAGCTCGGCCGGCAGCTCGGCTGGCCGCTGGGCTGGCGGGTCGGGCGAACACGCCGTCGCGCCTCCAGGCTTCCAGACAGCTGGCAGCGCCGCCGACGAAATTCTGCCGGCGGCTGTTCGCTCCGCGCCCGCGCATCCGCTGTCTTGGCCATGACGCATGCCTCGACGATCGCCGCGACGGGCGTAGCCCGAAAGCTGGTGGCCCTCCGCGCCGCTGCCTTCGGAGCACTCTGCCTGCTCTTTGCGGCCTGCCCCAACAGCTCACCATCATCGACGCCCGCCGTGATGCTGACGTTTTCTCAGTCCCGGGTGTGCCTCGAGCCAGGAGAAACGGGCAAGGTCATGGTCGCGCAGAACCGCTTCTCCAGCACGCTCAGCCGACCCGCCCCGCTGCGCACCGCCGAGCCCCTGCCGGCCTCCGACCTGGATCTGACGATCGACCAGCTCGAAGCGTTCGGACGCAGCGCGCTGACCATCACAGTCGCGGCGGATGCGCGCCCCGGCCGCCACGACGTCGCGTTCTCTCGGATCGACGGACCCGACGTGATCCTGCCGGTCATCGTCGCGCCCACCGACAGCACCCCGCGCATGGGCCCGGCCACCACCATCGCCGCTGGCGAATCCCACACGCTGGCCATCGCGACCGATGGCGCGGTTTGGGCATGGGGCCGCAACGAATTTGGCCAGCTCGGCGACGGCACGCTCATCGATCGCATCGTGCCCATTCGCGTCGAAGGCCTGCCGCTGCCGGCCATCGCCATTGCCGCCGGCGACGAGCATTCGCTGGTTCTACTGCAGGACAACACGATTTGGGGCTTTGGCAGCACCGACAGCTTTCGGCTGCGCACGATCGGCAACAACATCGATGCCCAGCCCGTGCCGATCCAAGTCTCGGCGTCGAACGCGTTCGCCGCTGAAATCGCCGCCGGCAGCGGGCACGGCCTGCTTCGCGACGATCAGGGCGCAGTCCTTGCATGGGGCGCAAACCAAAGCGGCCAAACGAGCAACCTTCAGGTCAACGAGAACACCGCCGTCAGTGGCCTGCCGCTTGCCGCATCCCAAGTCACGGCGGCCTACGACGTTTCGTATGCGGTGCTGACCGACAACATGCTCTGGGCCTGGGGCAACGGCAGCTTCGGCCAGCTCGGCCCGTCGGCCAACGGCGTGCAGGCATTGGCGCGACCGGTCTTGACCGTCGCCAACGTCACGCAAGTCGCGGCGGGTCTGCGCCATACGCTCGTGCTGTCGGGTAGCACCGTGCAGGCGTTCGGCGACAACGCGTTCAGCCAGCTCGGCGACGGCAGCCTCAGTGCGCAGACCGGCCAACCCGCGATCGTGCCGCGCCTGATCTCACCGCGACAAATCGCGGCAGGACGCTTCCACTCGCTGGCTCTCCAGGCCAATCAGCAGGTGCAGCAGTGGGGGCTTTCGAGCAGCGGTCAAGCTGGACCGCCCGTCGCGCCCGCAAACGACCCGCGCGACTTCCAGCTGCTGCCCGAACGCGTCACCAACCTGCCATCGGCATCGGCGATCGATGCCGGTGGTCGGCATTCGCTGGCGCTGACGACCGCGAGCGACAGCATCTATGGCTGGGGCAGCAGCACCTTTGGGCAGCTCGGTGACGGCACCATCGCAAGGTCGCGCGACGCTGCGGCGCCGGTCTACGGCACGGGCAGCGGCGGTGCCGAGCGACACGTTCTCGCCGTGCTCTCTCGCGGCCGCGGGACGATCCGCGCCGAGGTCGCCGGGCTGCCCCTCGCTACGTCCGTCGATGCCTCGCGGGGCGTGGCGTTTGCGGTTGCGCAGTCGCAGATGGTCACGCTGACCGCACTGCCCGACGAGGGCCGCGTATTTCTCAACTGGGGCGCGCAAGCCAGCGGCACGTCCGCGACGATCCTGGTCAGCATGGATCGCAGCCGCGCGTGCATCGCGCGCTTTGGCACGTTGCCGCGTGCCGAGTTCGAAACCACACTGCTGCCGAGCACGGTGCGCGCCGTCGCCGAACTCGACGCCGACCTAGACGGCTGCATCGAAGAGTGGCAGTGGGACGTCGACAACGATGGCAGCATCGACGGCACCGGCCGAGAGTTCGCATACGACCGGCCGGAGAGCGCCAGCGAGCTGCGGCTTGTGGTGACGGACAACGACGGCTTGACGGCGAGCAGCGTGCAACAAGTTGAAGGCCTAGGCGGCGGTAGCGGCGGTAGCGGCGGTAGCGGCGGCGGACCAAACGCAGCGTTCTTCTTCTTGCCGGAGGAGCCGTTCGCCTTGTTCCCCGTGACGTTTCGCGGCGGTCAAAGCAGCAGCCCACTCGGCCCGATCAGCAGCTGGCAGTGGGACTTCACCAACGATGGCAGCCTCGATGCGAGCGGCGAAGAGGTCCAGTTCAGCTACCCAAGCGCTGGCGTCTACACCGTGCGACTGGTCGTCACCGATCAAAACGGCCAGACCGACGAAGCCACGCAGTCCGTCACCGTGCTCGAAGGATAGCCGCGGACACTACTGCGCCGGCACCAGGTCGACGGCCGCTTTGGGCCACGGCGCAAAGTCCCCAAAGCGCACCGTGCGCAAGAAGTTTGGCTTGTCCGGATCGACCTGGTTGCCGCCGCCGAATCGCATGGTAACCCGCCCGCGGGTGCCGGCCCGCAGCTTGGCAAGCGCCTCGCCACGGAGCTGCAGCGGCGCACCACAGCGGCGCTCCAACGTCTGTGTCGCGACCACGCGCCTGGCGAGCGGCGACCAACGGCCGTCTCGACCGCGCACTTCCACTGCATATTCGACCACTTCAACGTTTGGGTCACGCGGCGTCAGCGTCCACAGCGAAAGCTCGAGAGCCGCCGCATCGCCGACTCCCCGAGGCTGCACCTTGACGCGAAAGTCCGCGTCACGGATCGACGCGCTCTGCGCAAACGGGCTCAACCGCGGCGTCCGGATGTAGACCTCGTCGATCAGCAGCGCACGCGTTGCAAACGCCGCGTGGTAGTCAAACAGGATGGTGCAGTAGCCGTCATCGCCCCACCCGCTGCCCCACGAGTTCTTCGCCAGAAAGCCGTAGGCGTCGTACCCAACCAACGTCACGGCATGGCCGCCGTAGCGGTCCTTATCGGGATCCGGCAAGCGCTCGGCGAGGATCTGGCCGGCGTAGAGCGCCTGCACGAAGTCGAGCTTCTTGGCGGCAGCGCGCAGCTTGACGGCGCCGTAGTCCTGCCAACCCTCGTCGCCAGGAAGCTGATACCGAAACATCATGCCCGGATGGATCGCAGTGCGTTCGCGCTTGAGATCCTCGTCCGCTTTCGACCACGCAGGCCCATAGACCGCATACGACACCGGGATCGCGAGGCGGCCGCCGTCAAACTCCTTCTTGAGGCGCGCGACGTCGCGCGCCGCGGCCGGCTGCAGCACCGCGCTGTCCGTTGCCCGAAAGCCGTACTTGCCGAAGCCGTCGCGGACCTTGGCGAGATCGGGGCCGCGGATCTGGGCCAGTGCGAGATAGCGCCGCAGCTCCTCGGGCGTCGACGGCCCTGCTTTGCGCGGGTCGGGGTCGTAGGGCAGAAACGACTCGTGCGACGTGCCCACCAGTTCGAACAGCGGCACATACGACTCGAAGGCGTTGCCCTCCCTCATGACGGGTTTGCGACCGAGCGCCCGCAGCCATTGGTCGACGCCTTGCTCGTGCCTCTTCACCGTCGCGTAGAGCAGCTGCTCGCTCAGATCCGTCGGCACCCCGGGAAACGTCTCCAGGGCGGCGCAGATTGCGAATGCTACACAGGTGCCGCGGTTGCCCTGATCCTTGACCGAGGACTGAGAAGGACGCTGATCCACCTGCGCACCAGTCGCTACCGCCAACACGAGCGCAGCAAAGAGGGGCTTCGACGAGCAGATTCGGAACAAGAAAAGCGCGGGCTTCATATCGCCATGATCGAACGCGGCACGGCCCGCACCCAACATCCGATTCACCACGGCGTCGCCGCAACTCCAACGCGAACGGCACTTCCCGTAAGCCTCGCGCCGCAGCAGCCGCCAGGCGGCTCAACGCGTTGGCTGGCCAACATCCCAACATGCACCAATCGACTGCCGTGAAGTACGCCACCAAAGAGCTGAATCCAGCCTACGGCGTGACCGGATAGCGCCCATGCCAAGGATGCCACAAGTCCTTGCAGAGCCTACAGTTGCTTTTCGCTTCAGGCGTTACCAGCAGCTTTCCGAAGCCTCAGCACGGCAGTGGTTTCTGCCGATGCAACTAGGGGAAAGCAACTGGGATGAAGCGCACTCTAATAGAGGTGTTCTGCGGCCTCGCGGCCTTGGTCTTGATGGTCTCGTTCCATCATCAAATCGCGCGACTTGAGGTTCAGCAGGCAGACGTCAATGCACTCGAGGACAAGCTTGAGCACGCCGTGGTCCAGAAGGACCGCGACAACCAAGAGCTAGAGGCTCTGCAACAGCAGATCCTGGCGCGGACCGACACGCGCATTGAAAAGCTCGAGAATCAACTTCGCGCTGCTTCTACGGACGGCAATCAAGCAGAGGTGATCCACACCGAGCTCGAACAAGCGCAGCGCGAGGTCAAGCAGTTCCAAAGCCGGCTGTCGACGGACTTCGAACGCACCAAGGCTCTCGTGGACGCTTACATCAGCGAGGTTCGCGCCAAGGAGCGCAACGCGACCATGCGGATGAACCAGACGCGCGGCCAGATCGCGACGCTGGCAAGCTCGATCTACCAGGACCGCAACACGCTGACGCGCCAGATGCTGCTGCCGACCGTGCAGCTCAACGGCGAGGACACCGTCGGCTCCGGCACGATCGTGTTCTCCGGCGCCAACCCGGAGAAGAAGGGCAAGGTGGAGACCTATGTGCTGACGTCCTACCACGTGGTGCGCAACATCCTGGCCGACACGCCGCGGGCTCGCCGCGAGGGCTTTGACGTGACCATCTACCTGCCCGGCAACAACCTCAACGTGAAGGGCCGCATGGTCTGCTTTGAGGCCAAGATCGACGCCGCGCTGGTCCAGCTCGAAACCGACCGAGAGCTTCCGTTCGTCGCCAACGTGCTGCCGCGAGAAGAAACCTCCGACGTGCACGTGTGGGATCCGGTCTGCGCTGTCGGCTGCCCGCTCGGCAACGATCCGGTGCCAAGCAAGGGCGAGGTCAGCTCGCTCAACAACGAGCTCAACGGCGCCAACTACTGGATGGTCAACGCACCAACCTACTTCGGCAACTCGGGCGGCGGCATCTACCGCGCCGACACGCGTCAGCTGATCGGTGTGTTCTCGAAGATCTACACGCACGGCAAGGGCCAGCCCGTCGTCGTGCCGCACATGGGTCTTTGCACGCCGATGGACCTAGTCTACGAGTGGCTGCACGCTGAAAAGCTCGACCACCTGCTGCAGAGCGAATCGATCGACCGTATCGATCTGAGTTCGCTGGCCGCGCCGATGAAGTAGGCAGCTGGCCGCTGCGGCACGCAGCCCTCGCCAAGACAGCGGCGAAATCCGCGCCGCCGCCAATCGGACGCGCGCGAACGGCGCGAAAGGGCGCCGGTTCAGGGAATTCTGGCGAAATCAAAACGTGCGCCAAAGCGCTCGGAATGCCGTGACGCAGCGTTTTTCAAAAACTAGCTGACGGTGTTCGAGAACCATGGTTCGCGCCGGCAGCCCTCGCCGCGCGACACCGTTCGCTGAGCATGCTCAGCGCCCCGAGTTCTCGGCTGACTTCCAGCAACCAAGAGACTCCTCATGGCGTCCCCATACCCTTCCCTTCCCTCCTCCCCTCTCGCTTCCCTTCTCGCCGCCGCCGCCGCACTGCTCGGCACAAGCGCCGGCGCGCTCCGCGCTCAAACCCCATGCGGGCTACAGTGGCAGCCCGGCGCTGGCACGTTTGGCCCCAACGGCAACGCACGCGCCCTGGCCGAGCTGCCAAACGGCGACCTGATCGCCGCCGGCAGCTTCCGCATCGCCGACGGTGCCCAATGCGCAAATATCGCGCGGTTCGACGGCACCACGTGGCAGCGCATGGGCGATGGCTTCAACAGCTTCGTCTCCGCGCTCGCCGTTCGCCCCAACGGCGAACTCTATGCGTGCGGCGGCTTCTCTTCTTCGGGCACCGCGTTTGTCGGTCGCGCCGCGAGATGGGACGGCACCGCATGGGCCAACATCGGCGCCGACGTCGTCGGGTCGATCTTTGAGCTGGCCATCGCGCCCAACGGCGACCTGATTGCCGCCGGCTCGTTTGAATCGATCAGCGGGGTGCCGGCCGAGAACCTGGCGCGCTTCGACGGCGCGAGCTGGTCCGCGTTCGCGCCACCAAGCGGCCTGCGATTCCTGAACACCATCGAGTTTCTGCCAAACGGCAACCTCGCCGCAGGCGGAACCGGGCCTCTTGGCCAACCCGACCTGGTTGTCTGGGACGGCGCGACGTGGTCAGGACTCAACGGCGTCAGCAGCTCTGCCCTCGTCAGCATCCGTGACATCGCCGCGAGACCAAACGGCGACATCGCCATCCTTACGCAGGCTTTCTCCGCCGCAAACACGCTCACGATTTGGGACGGCACGGGCCTTACCACGATCAACACGCAGCTGCTTGGCATCGACGCAATCGAGACCGCAGCCAACGGCGACGTCTTGATCGCCGGAGTGGCGAACGCCGCCGGCGCTGCCGAGGTATACCGCTTCGACGGCACCAACCTCACGGCGCTCGGCGACACAGCAGCAACCTCTGCGACGTCGGTTCTCGAGCTGGCAAACGGCGACATTCTGGCTGGCGGCAACCCGAGCAGCGCCGGATCCGTTTCGCGCTTTGATGGCCAATGGACCAGCCTGGGCCAAGCCAGCTCCGCCCCATCCGACGTGCGCGTCGTCGAGCGCCTGAGGGACGGACGCGTTGTCGCCGGCGGTGACTTCACGCAGATCTTCGGCACGCAGGCCAACAACCTGGCGGTCTTCGACGGCACCACCTGGCAGGCATTCGGCGCCGGAACCAACGGTCCCGTAACGTCGCTCAAAGCAACCGCCGATGGCGCGCTGCTGGTTGGCGGCGACTTCACCCAGATCGACGGCATCGCTGCGCTGCGCGTCGCGCGCCTCGACAGCGGCGCCTGGAGCCCCTTGGGCGCCGGCTTGCCGGTCGCCCCCGAGCACCTCAGTCAAAACTCGATGGGCGCCGTCGCCGCCGTGCTCGGCGCTGGCAACACGTTTACGAACCGCGTGCAGCGCTTCGATGGAACGACCTGGATCAACGTTTCGCCAGCACCAGCCGGCGCGATCCGGGATGTCGTGGCGCTGGATTCCGACGACTTCGCCATCCTCGGCAACATCTTGATCGGCGTCGTCCAGTTTGCCGGGGCCGTCACCTTCGACTCGAATGCACAGATCCAAACGGTCATGCCCGGCACCGACAACCGCGTGCTCGGCCGCGCCGAACGCGACGCCAATGGCGAGCTGATCGCAGTCTCGGTTGGAGGCATCCCAGCAACGACGGAGTTTGTGCGTCTGAGCTCGGGAACGGCGATTGTCCAGAGCACCGCACCCGGCAGCACCGCCGGAACGACGATCACGATCCTTGCCGATGGCGACATCATCGCAGCGGGCCCGGTCGCCAACGTTCCCGGCAGCCCGGCACGTCGCATCGGCCGCTGGGACGGCAGCACCTGGTCCACCATCGACGGGGACCTCGGCGACGGCACGATCGCCGACCTGGCAGTCGCCGCCAACGGCGACCTGATCGCCTGCGGCACCTTTGAGACAGCCGGAACGCTGGCGTCGCAGCAGCTCGCACGCGCCAGCAGCAGCTGCGCTGCCGACGTGCAGCTGTTCGGCCTGCCCTGCACCGGCAGCAACGGCCAAGTCGACCTGACGGCCGGCACGAGCCTGCCGTGGATCGGCAGCACCCTGCAGGCCACGGCCAGCGGCATGGCGCCGATCTCCCTCGCCGTGCAGACCGTGGGCTCGAGCACGACCACGCAGGCGCTGCCGCTCGGCTTCGGTAGCTGCTTCTTGCTGGTGCAGCCGTTCGCAACCGCGCTGCTGACGCCCGCCAACGGCCAGGTGGACGTGCCGCTGCCGATCCCCGACATGGCGGCGCTCATCGGCCAACAGTTTGCGATGCAGCTGATCGGGGTCGAACTCGACCCAGCGCTCAACTTGATCGGCACGACCGGCAGCAACGCCCTGGTGCTGACGATCGGCGCGCTCTAGCCGCGCCGCAAGGCGCGGCCGATGCGCCGCAGCTCGGGGCTGTCGAGTCCCGAGCGAATCGCGCTGGCGACCGCCTTGCGGGCTTCGTCGATGCGGCCGAGGTCGCGCAGGTAGCGGGCCCGGCCCTCAAACATGCGCACGTCAGCCGGACGATGCATCAGGGCGCGCTCTACCAGTTCGAGCGCCCGTTTGCTGTTGCCGCGGCGCGAGAACAGTTCCGCCATCTCGTAGAGCACATCCGGCTGCCCAGGCGAGACATCCAGCGCGGCCGCCAGCAAATCGAGCGCCTCATCGAGTTCGCCCAGGCGCCGCTTGGCGATCGCCGAGTAGTAGAGCGCCGGCCAAAACTCCGGCTGCAGGTGCAGCCAAAGCCGAAACTCAGCAAGCGCCTGCTTGGGCGATCGGCCGCGCAGGCTGCGCTCCGTTGCCTTGGCGAACCGCGTCTCAAACTCGGCGACGTCAATCTGCAGCATCGCACGCACAGCGCGATCGCGAATGCTTGGGTCGACGACGGCGCGCATGCCGGCGACGAGCTCGATGCGCGCTTCGCGCCGGCAGCCGCTCGCAAACAAGCAAAGGCCGAGGTAGACGCGGTCTTCGCCGGCAAGCAACGTGCGCAGGGTCAACAGAGCCTCGCGGATGCTGTCCGGCGCGCTGCGATCGTCCAGGTGCGCATGCAGGCACTCGAGCAGAACGCCACTGCCGCGGCCGCTCTCCCCCCACTCGGCAGCTCGGAGCGTGCGTTCGCGCAGCCGACGCAAACCGCGCTCAACAAAGCCCCAGGCGTCATCGACGCGATCCTCGGAAAACGACAGCTGCGCCAGGTGGGAGAAGAAGTCTGGGTGGCCGTCGACCACCAGCCCCTTTTCCCAGAGCCCGCGCGCCCCCACTGGATCACCACTGCGCGCCTTCAGGATGCCGAGACTCTCGAGCCCGCGCGACGGCGGTGGATCCAGGTGCGTGGAATACTCAAGCCATGCGACGGCTCGATCCTCTTCGCCCATTTCGCTGAGCTGCTCGGCGACCGCGACGCAGGCTTCGCCGTCAAAGGGCTGCGCCGAATAGCAGCGATCGAGAAAACGGCGCGCGGTGTCACGGTCGAGGCGCGCGCCGTGCAAGCCGATCGCCATCGTGGCGTTGGCGACCCGCAGCGCGAGGCCGAACGTTGGATCCGCGACAAGCGCGTCCGCGAACGGCCGAATCAACGCGTCGCGATCATCGGGAACGGCAATCTCAAGATCGCCGCTGAGCAGCATGGCGTTGTCGAGGCCGCGCAAGAAGTGACGAAAGGCATCGCCATGGCTCGTCAGCAGGCTCGCCGGCGGCTCTTGAAACGGGATCGACAGCAGCTTGGCCAGCCGCCGCGTGAGCTTCATCAGACCCGCAACCGGGTCCTGCGTCGACAGCACGGCCCCGGCCTTTTCGGTGACGAACTCGCCATCGTCATCGTCTTCGTTCCGAAACACGTGAAACTCGACGTGCACACCGCCGTCGGCCGGCGCGATCTCGCCGCTGACCACCGCGTGAACCTGCACCTCTGCCGGCATCAGTTCGTAGGCCTCCGAGCGATCGGGCGGCGCCTCAAGCTGCACCCACGTCACCGGCCCGGACTCCGACGAAGTCTGCAGCTCAAGCATCGCACTGGGCCCAGCATGACCTTGATTGAGGACTTGGTGCACGAAGTCGGGGATGCGACGACCAACAAGACCGGCATCAAGCTGCCCCCAATCGATCTCGTCCGCTGCCGCCAAGGGCAGGAACATGACCTCTGGGTCGCCGTAGTCGTCGTCCAGTTCGCTCATTCTTGTCTGCTTACCTGACCTGTCTGCTGTGCCAGCCTTACAAAGGCGGCCCTACCCTGGCGGCCGTATCCAGAGAGCCTTACCCCGGCGGCCACGTAAGCGGTCGCCCCGCAAGAACATGCACGTGGAGATGGAAAACGGTCTGGCCGGCTCCCGCCCCGTTGTTGATGACCACGCGGGTGCCGCCTGCGTCCACACCGAGATCACGGCTGATCTTGTTGGCGGTCAGCAGCAGGTGGCCGAGCAGCGTGGCGTCGTCTTCGGTCGCATCCGCCAGGGTCTCAATAGGCCGCTTGGGGATGACCAGAAAGTGCGTGGGAGCCTGCGGCGAAGCGTCGCGAAACGCCACGCAGCGATCATCCTCATGCAGCAGATCCGCCGGGATCTCCCCTCGGAGGATCCGCGCGAACACATTCGTTGGATCGTAAGTCAACCGGTGTTGCGCACCCGTGCGGCACGCGCCTGGGCACGTGTCGGAGAGTAAGCCGTCCAGCCCGCCCGCCACAAGCCCTTGGTGTGAATGCGGGGTGGCGAACGCCAGATCCTGCGGAATCCTCTACCTCATCAAGGCGCACCAAGCCCAGCTGGAGCTATCCTGCTGCCATGCAGCAAAAGCCGTTCGCCATCGCCATCGCCGGCGGATCCGGAAGCGGCAAGACCACGCTCGCACGACACCTGCAGGCGTCGCTCACCGAGGCGCGCTGCGCCCTGCTGGAGCACGACTCGTACTACCGCGATCTTGCGCACCTGCCGGCCGCCGCCCGCAGCGCCAACAACTTCGACCATCCAGACAGTCTGGAAAGCTCTTTGCTGGCTGAGCACGTCCGTGCCCTGCGCGCCGGCAAGAGCATCGAGCGCCCGGAATACGACTTCGTCACCCATACGCGCAAGGCAGGCAGCGAGCGCGTGCAGCCGCGCCCGGTGCTGCTGTGCGAGGGAATCCTGCTGCTCGCCGCGCCCGAACTCCGCAGCACCTTCGACCTGCGCGTCTTCGTCGACACCCCAGCCGATGTTCGCGCGCTGCGGCGCCTCGAGCGCGACATCGTCGAACGCGGCCGATCCATCACCTCGGTGATGCGACAGTATTTTGCCACCGTTCGCCCCATGCACGAAGCGTACGTGGCCCCGTCCCGACGCAGCGCCGACATCGTGATCGACTGGCGCACGCCACTGGCCGAACAAGCCGAACAGGTGCAGCGCGCAATCGACGACGAGGGGCACCGCGGCGAACAGCACGGCGAGCCGCTGCGGTAAAGGACGGCCTTCTACCCGCGTTACGCTGCTGCGGGGCAGCGCTATGGTCCCGACACCGGCAAGCGGCGCGGCCATTCCATCGCGCGGCCGGATCAGGAAGGAGAACCCCGCATGCACGCCAACGCCGTTTCGACCGCTCTGCTCTCATTAGCCCTTGCCCTTGGCTCCACCGCCGGCGAGCTCCATGCACAGGACATGCTCGGCGTCACCTACTCCGGCGCACTCATCGCCGTCGACAGCCAAACGGGCGACGAACGCGCGATCGGCCCCGGACTGTTCGGCCAAAACTGCCTGTGCAGCGATGAGCAAGGAGCGCTCTGGACCGTCAGCCGCGTCACACTTGGCACGCCGACCTACCTGCTGACTTCGATCCAGCCCGGTTCGCTCGCGCTGCAGGCGCAGCACGTCGTGCCCGACCTTCGCGGCTTGGCCGACGCGGGCAACGGCGAACTGTTCGCAGCAGAGTTTCAGCTCTCAGGGCCCTCGCTGCTGTCGCGAATCGACACCGCCACGGGAGCCCGCACCGTCATCGGCCCGATGGCTGCCAACGTCGAGGCGTTGGCCATGCACCAAGGCACGCTCTACGGCTACAGCACCGACGAAGGACTCGGCACCATCGACACGAGCGACGGCTCTTTCGCAGCGCTGTCGGCTTCGCCCGTGCTGATCGGCGCGCGGTGGCTGGCCACAAGCCCGGACGACCAGCTCATCGGCGGCGCCGTCGGCTACTACGAGTTTGACACGACGACGGGCTTTCCACTGCTCTACGCCAACGGCAGCAGTCAGCTGCGCGGCGCTGCGGTGAGCGGCTTGTCGCTCCCCTACGGCACCGGCTGCGGCGGCATCGAGCTTCGCTGCACCGGCAGCCTGAAGGCCGGCAGCTGGCTGACGACGCGTTCAACGGGCTACCCGCAAACGGGCGCACTCGTCGGCATTGGCGGCGCCATCCTGATCGGCACCAGCCGAACCGCGATCCAAGGGGTGCCGCTACCGTTCGACCTCGACCCGGTTCTCGGCACCAGCGGCTGCACGCTTCTGACCAGCTCCGAGGCATCCGAACTGTCCTTTACGACCGGCAGCGCCCCGAGCCTCTACCGGCCGATCGAGGTGCCGCTCGGCGTCGCCGGGCAGACGTTCTACGTGCAGCACGCGGGCTTCGACTTTGGCGGCAACTACTACTGGAGCAACGGCGTCGAGGTTCGCATCGGCAGCTAGCTCGCGCTCGCTCGCGCCCGCTGCCGCCTGCCGCTGCGCTGCCGTTCAGCGCACCCGGAGGCCGGTCGGCAGCATCGCGTAGATGTTGAGCTCGCCTTCGCTGGTGAGCGCGTCCTTGAGCACCGTCAGCACTTCGCCAAAGCGGCCGAACTCGGCCAAGGCGGCGCGCAAGACGGCGCCGTCGGCGCTTGCAGCAATGCGTGCATCAAACAGCGAGCCGAGCAGCGCGTCGGCGAACTTCTTTGGCTGCGGCACGTGCAGGATTTCGATATCGCCTTCGATCTCGGCGCTCTTGCGGATCATCGCGATGGCGTCGTGCACGCCCCCGATGCGGTCGACGAGGCCAAGCTCGAGCGCCTGCTCCCCCGACCAAACGCGGCCGCCGGCGACGGCGTCGACCTGCTCGGCGGTCTTGCCGCGCGACTTGGCGACGATCTTCAGGAAGCGATCGTAGACGCCGTCGACCATGCCCTGGATGCGCTCGCGAGCGTCCGGTGACCATGGCCGATCCATCGCGTCCATCATCGGGCCCTCATCGATGCGCACCATTTCGCTGTGCACACCGAGACGGCGCATCAGCGCACCTGGCTGGAAGCGCATGCCAAACACGCCAATGGAGCCCGTGATCGTGCCGACCTCGGCCAGAATCGGTTCGCCGATCGCCGTGATCCAGTAGCCGCCGGAGGCAGCCAACTCACCCATCGAGAACACGACCGGCTTCTTGTCGGCGAGACGCTGCAGCGCCAGCCGAATGGCCTCACTGGCCGTGGCGGAGCCGCCCGGCGAGTTGATGCGCACGACGACACCCTTGACGAGATCGTTGTCGGTGAGCTTGTCGAGCCGCTTGACGGTCGACCCGCTCACCATGCTGCCAGGGCTCGAGCCACTGCCATCGACGATCTGGCCGGCGAGGTGCACGACCACGATCTGAGGATCTTCAATCTCCTCTTCCTTGTCCGAGCGCATCATGCTCGAAATCATCGACATGAAGTCGCGGCGGCGCTTCTTCTTGCGCGGCGCGACGTCGTCCAGCTCAAAATCGTCGTCGCCACGAACCACGGCAAACGCCCGCTTGCTGCCCGTCCAAGGCACAAGACGATCGACCAGGCCAGCGAGCAACGCCTGCTCGGCCGTGAACATGCGCTGCGACTGCATTTCGCGCACCTTCTCCGGCGAGAGCCCGCGTCCCTTCGCAATCCGGCGAACGATGTCGCTGTTCATCGAGGTCAGCATCGCCTCGTAGTGCTCGCGCAGGTGCGACGACATGGTCGGCAGCATGTAGGGCTCAACCGCCCCCTTAAACTCCCCGACCCGCGTCACCTCAACCTGCACGCCGAGCAGATCGAGCGCATCCTTGAAGTGCATCACGTTCATCGCCGGCGAACGCAGATCGAGGCCCGCCATGTCGGCCAGCAAGATGCGGTCGCACTGCGCCGCGATCTGGTAGGTGCCGATGCTGCCGCCTTCGAGGTAGCACGTAATGACCTTGCCGGCCGCGCGCACCTTTTGCATCGAGCGCTCGAGCTCGCGCTGCTGGGCGAGGTTGAGGCCAACGCCCGCCGACAGGTCGAGCAGGACCTCTTTGCCCTCGACTTCGGCCAGCTGGTCGACCAATTCGAGCAGCTTGAAGAACGACTTGGGCTGTGCGCCACCGCCGGTCAACAGCATCGTCGGGTCGAAGCCCGTCTCCGGCAAATCGGCGTAGCTGCCCGACGGGCGCAGGAAGGCTACTTTGTCCGGCTCGGCAGGCTTCGCGGGCTCGGCAGCTTTGGCTGCTGCCGAGTCCTCAGAGGACTGTGCCGAGGCTGCGGCCGATGCCGACTGGGCGTTGGAGGCAGGCGCCGCCAGCAGCGAGACTAGGATGAGAGCGGGAACGAACGCGGGTTTCAGGATGCGCATAGGAGATCGGCCACGGGCACGCGGCCGGCGCCATCGTGGCCGAACGGCGCGCGAACTTGTCGCGGGCCCAGATCTGGCCGTTCCCGGCGGACGGACTCGTTCGCTTCACCGTGCGGGAGCCGCCGAAGGGAGCACTTCGCCGACTTTCCTGTGACAATCCACGAGACGCCGGTGTCGCCCTATCGATGACCTCCCAACCGACCAACGATCCCACCGGACTCCTAGCCGACGTGGACTTTGTGCGCGGCGTCGCCCGCCAGCTGTGCCGCAACGCAAGCGACGCAGAGGATCTCGCTCAAGAGACCCTGCAGCGCGCCATCGAGGTGCCGGCTGGACAGGTCACAAATCGCCGCGGATGGCTGACAACCGTCGCCCGCAACCTTGCCTACAACGCCCGCCGCGGCGAGGCGCGGCGCAAACGACGCGAGCAAGAGCGAACAGCGCGTCATGTGCCATCGACCGAAGAAGTAGTCGCCCAAGAGCAGCAGCGCCAGCTCGTCGTCGAAGCCGTGCTCGCTCTTCCCGAGAAGTATCGCGCGGTCATCTTGCTGCGGCATTTCCGGGGCCTCGACACCGCTGGGAGCGCGGCCGAACTCGGCCTGCAGGAGTCGGCCGTTCGCACGCGGATCAGCCGAGCCATTCACATGCTGCGTGAACACCTCGACCGCCGCCACGGCGGCGATCGCGACAAGTGGCTCGCGGCGCTGGCCCCCCTGACGCTTCCCCTCCCAAAGGACAGCCTGACCATCACCGTCGCGGCTGGCGCTGGCGGCTCGAAAAAGGCCACGGCAATCGTAGCCGCCACCCTATTCGGGCTCGCGGCCGCGACAGCAACGCTGTGGCTGCCAACTGGCGAAACAGCGCCGCCTGACCCAGCGCGTATGCCCCCCCAAACGCGAACCTCAGCGAGCGCCACAAACGGTGGGACGTTGAACGATCGCACTCTTGAAGTTGGCATGCCTTTGGCCGCCGAGCGAACGTTGGGCACGCCAACATTGCCATCAGCAAACGAAGCTCGCGCGTTTGCCTACGGAGTCGTCAAGAATCCCAGCGGAACGATCGCCGACTTTCGCGTCGAAGCAACAATCCGCATCGGCGAGGACCAGACATCCGCGGGAGACATTCTCCTCGGCACATTCCAGAGCGATGCAAACGGCACGTTTCGTATCCCGCTGAAGCGCTTTCGTGAACTGAGCTTGCCGGCGCAGAGCCAAGCCCACCTGGTCTGCAATGCCACGCGAAACGGTTTCGCTTCGGCACGAGACAGCTGCGCGTTGGCGCCTATCGCCAAGCAAGCAGCCGGCGCCCCGGCGGAACCAGACCTCACCTGCAAGACGACGCGCAGCCAGGAAATCCTCGGCAGCGTCCGCGTTGCCGACGGCTCCAAGGCAACCAACGTGCAGATCGTCTGCGTCGTCGACGACGGCACAGGAGACAGCGTGATGGTCGAGGGCGCCATGTCAGACGGTAGCTTTGCCCTGGATGCGGATGGCCTCGGCGAACCCGGCATGCTCGTCTACATCTATGCCATCGACCCAAAGCACGGGACCTCCCAGCCGACGGGGCTGCGACTCGTGGCCAACGGCCACATGCGCATCGCTCCGCTCATTCTGCGCCCGTCGGGCGCGTCCATCGAAGGACAGCTGCTCTGGCCCGACGGCCAGCCCGCCGCCGGCCAGTACATCGAAATCACGCCAACGGAGCAGCGAACGCCTCGGGACGAAACGCTGCCAGAGGCATGCCAGACGCCCCTAGGAAGGCTTCAGATCCTGGAAGAGCACGGCGGCGAGGACTCCCTTGTCACCGACGCCGACGGCCGCATCTACCTCAAGGCCGCGCGGCCCGGGCGCTACGAGATCTCGCTGGAAGACGACGCCCCATTCGAAGTCACGGTCTTCGCCAACCAGCGGACCAAGTGGCAACGGACGATCGCCGGCAGCTCCGCCCCCCACTTCGAGGGGCAGCAAGAACCCGGGCAACTGACGGTCCAAGTCGTCGATCAACACGGCTTGCGCCTACCGGACGCGATCTGCTGCTTTCGCACCTGGCGGGGCGAAGCAGGCCGAATCGCCGCCGCGCGATACCAGCGCGAAGGTGCGAGCTCAGCACTGATCGCCACCGCCGAGGACTGTGACCTGTCATACCAAGCAGAAGACCTGGTGGCCGAGAGGGGCGGGCTATCGCCGGCCCCCACCGACACCTTCTATTTGGTGGAAGCCATCGGTGGCCTTGCCGGCCCCGCCTATGGCGCCTGCCACCTGCAGCCAGGTCAGCATCGAGGCCACGTTCAGATCACGTTGCGCAAGCGCGCGAACACTGGATCCGCTCGCATCCGAGTCCTCGCCACCAACGGCAATCCCGTCGAAACCGTCTGGGCCAAGTTCTCGCGAACCGACGAATTGCCGGGCCTGCCAATCCGTGTGGCATCGCAATTGACCGGCCCATCGCCACCTTCACAGATTGCCGGCTCGTGGCACGCGCTGCCAGCGAGCGGTCGCATCACGGACCTGCCAGCGGGCACCGTGAGCGTCGAGCTGCTGGCAGCACCCAAGCAGCAAACCTATGCTGTGGTCAGCCCTTGGCGTATCGCGCACCATCGCTTTGAGGTCACGAAAGGCGCATGCGCCAACGTACAGATCTCGCTGGCGCAGGACGTCCCTGTCCAGCTCAAAGTACATGCGGCCAACCGCGAAGAGCGCATCAACGCAGTCCGCATTGAACTCGTGTCCATTGCAGACGGCAGAAGCCGCCACGACATGGTGCACACACTCGTGCAAACAGAAGCCTATCGTTCGGTATCGCCAAACGGTGAAATCACGGTAGCGGACCGATTCTACCCGCCCGGCGAATACGAACTGGTTGTGACGTGCGAGCCCGCGATGGTCGACGCTGCCGCCAGCGACGACCGCCTCTGGCGCCGCCAGATCACGCTCCGCGAAGGACTGCTTGCCCCCATTGACGTCCGCCTACGGCCGGCGCGCTAGTGCTAGACAGCTGAATCAGCTACGCGAGAATCTGCCGCACAACGCGGCCTTCTACGTCCGTCAGGCGGTAGTCGCGGCCCTGGTGCGCAAACGTCAATCGCTCGTGATCGACGCCCAGCAGGTGCAGCAGCGTCGCATTGAGGTCGTGCACGTGCACCGGATCGCGCGCGATATTGTAGCCAAACTCGTCGGTCTCCCCGTGCGCATGGCCTTTCTTGATGCCGCCGCCGGCCAGCCACACGGTGTAGCAGCGCGGATGGTGGTCGCGACCGTAGGTCGTCGACGTCAGGCGGCCCTGCGAGTAGTTGGTGCGGCCAAACTCGCCACCCCACACGACCAGCGTGTCATCGAGCAGCCCGCGACGCTTGAGATCCAGCACCAGCCCGGCACTCGCCTGATCGGTCTCGCGACACTGAACCCGGATGCCTTTTGGCAGACCGCCATGCTGATCCCAGCCCTTGTGAAACAGCTGCACGCAGCGCACGCCGCGCTCAAGCAAGCGACGCGCCAGCACGCAGTTGGCGGCGTAGGTGCCGGGATCCCGCGCGTCTTCGCCGTAGAGCGCAAACGTGCTGTCGGGCTCATCCGACAAGTCACTGACCTCGGGCACCGAACGCTGCATGCGGTAGGCCATCTCATACTGCGCGATGCGGTCGTCAATCGCCGCGTCGCGCTCGACTCGATTCGCACCCTCGTGTAGCGCCCGCAAGCTGTCGAGCATGCGGCGACGCGTCGCGCGATCGATCCCCGGAGGATCCGCAAGAAACAAAACGCGATCGCGGCCTGGCCGAAACTGCACGCCCTGGTGCCGAGCCGGCAGAAAGCCGCTGCCCCAAAGGCGCTGATAGAGCGGCTGCCCGCCCTTGTTTTTGCTGACCAGCACGCAGTAGGCGGGCAACTCGCGGTTGTCCGACCCGAGTCCAAAGTCAAGCCACGCGCCGAGCGATGGTCGCCCGGCTAGCTGCGAACCAGTCTGGCTAAAGGTGATCCCGGGATCGTGGTTGATGGCTTCGGTATGCATCGAGCGCACGAACGTCACTTCGTCGGCAATCGATGCAATGTTGGGCACCAGCTCGCTGAGTTCACGACCGCACTGGCCGTGCCGCGCAAATCGAAACTGTGCACCAGCTAGCGGCAACGACGATTGATTGCCGGACATGCCGGTAAGCCGCTGGCCCTGCCGCACGGAATCCGGCAGCTCTTCCCCGTTGCGCTTCTGCAGTAGGGGCTTGTGATCGAAGAGGTCGAGCTGCGATGGACCGCCGCTCTGGAACAAGTAGACGATGCGCTTGGCGCGTGCGGGGTGGTGCCGACCGCCGCCAACGCCGCCCGGAGATGCAAGGGTCGGCAGCGCCAACGCCCCCATCGCGGCGGCTCCGGATCCTTGCTGCAAGAAGCTGCGCCGGGTCGGCGGGAGAGGGTTGTTCATCGCAAGCGCACCACTTCGTCCAAGTTCCAAACGGTCTGCACAACAAGCGTCACGGCTGCCACGTCCACGGCATCCAGACCTTCGGATGGCGGGCGTTGCCCGACGCCGAGCAGCTTGCGCGCCCGCTCCGGCGCGGCCGCAAAGACCTCGCGGTGCGTTCGAAAGGCGTCGGCCAGCAACTCCGCCTCAGCCGCGCGAGCCTCGCGACCAAGCATCTGCTGGATCGCCACAGCCCCCGCCTGCTCACGGTGCCCCTGCCGCACAAGCTGCTCCGCACAGACGCGCGCCGCCTCTACAAACTGCGGATCATTGAGCATCAACAGCGCCTGCAGCGGCGTTGTGGTGCGGATGCGCCGCATCGCGCAGACGTCGCGCTTGCTCGCTCCGAGCAGCATCATGGCCGGCGGCGGTGACGTGCGCTTCCAAAACGTATACAGGCTGCGGCGATAGAGCCCATCGCCCTTGGACGGCCGGTAGACACTGCTAGATTTTTCCTTCCACAGGCCTTTGGGCTGATAGGGCCGAACCGGCGGGCCACCGACCTTGTCGACCAACAATCCGGACGCCCACAGGACCTGATCGCGCAGCGTCTCCGCTGCCAGCTGGTAGCGCGGGCCGCGTCCTAGCAGCTCGTTGTTGGGGTCTTTGGCACGCAGCTCTGGCGATGCATGCGAGCTCTGCCGAAACGTGGCCGACGTCACGATGAGGCGGTGCAGTGCCTGCACGTCCCAGCCCGAATCGACGAAGCTTCGCGCCAGCCAATCGAGCAGCTGCGGATGCGACGGACGCGCGCCCTGCGTGCCGAAGTCTTCCGAAGTCGCCACGAGCCCGCGGCCAAAGTGCATTTGCCAAATCCGATTGACGGCGACACGCGCGGTCAGTGGATGGTTGGGCTCCAGCAGCCACTTCGCCAGCGCGAGACGACTCGGCTTCTCGGCGGCCAAAGGCGGCAGGCACGACGGTGTGTCCGGCTCGACGGCAGCACCCGGACGGTCGTAGGCGCCGCGCAAACGAAGATAGGTTGTGCGCGGTTTCGACACCTCCTGCATGACGGCTATCGCAGGCGTGCTGTCGCGTAGCTTGCCGAGCTGACGACGCAGCGCTTCTAGCTGTGCCAACTTGCCGCGGTAGGTTTCGTCCACGGTGTGGCAGTAGAGCTTGCGCACATCCGCCGACTCGAGCGCGACATCGCGCCCTGCGAGTTGCGCCACTTCCCAACCGACCAGCTCGCGATCAAAAACGTGCAGCTCATCGATATCGCCGCCAGCCAAACCGCGGTCCCGAAAGCGCTGCCCGAGGGTCAGATCCCCGGGACCGCCGCCGGTGATTTCGCGCCGCAGGCGATCTCGTATGACGTCAACGCGTGCCCGCTGGCCATCGACAAAGATGGCCATGCCGCGCGCTCGGCTGCTGCCGTCATAGGTCACCGCCAGGTGAAGCCACTGCGCAATCGGCAGCGGCTGCGACGTGCGGACGCGAATGGCGTCGCCCGGCCAGAAGTGCACCAGCGCAAAGCTGGCTGCGCCATCTTCGAGCAGCACCTCGTAGCCCTGGCTGCCGGCATCGGTCCAGGCCCGCGATCGCTTCAGGACAACGGCGCGCTCAAATGGCTTCGGCACGCGCAGCCACATGGCAAACGAGAACGGCTGGTGCCGATCGAAATGCCCCGCGTCCGGCAGCAGGACACCATCGTCGCCACCAAAGCGAATCGCGCCTCCGGCGACCCCCTCAATTCGCTCCGGCTGGCCAGAGAATCGCCCGCGTGCGCCACCACGATTCTCAAGCACCACAGCACCGCTCGACTCGTCGAACGAATACGCGGCAGCGGCCGGCCGGACGGCAAGCTCCGGCATGCGCTCGCGGAACGCTTCCACAGCATCGCGCGCGGGCTGACGCAGGCGATCGTCCAGCTCCCGTTCGGCTGCAGCCAGTTTCTGCACCCAATCGCTTTCTCGAGCTTTTTGGCCCGGCTTGCGAAGCGCCAACGAAGGTGTCGGAATCGATCGCGTGAAGTGCGAGTAGAGGCCCGACTCGTCAATATCGTCGAAGAACGACGACAGCGCGTAGTAGTCCTTCGCCGAGATCGGATCGAACTTGTGATCGTGGCAGCGGGCGCAGCCCATCGTCATGCCCAAAAACGCCGTCGCAAACGTCTCGGTCCGATCCGCGACGTATTCGATGCGCATCTCCTCTTCGACACTGCCGCCTTCGTTGGTCATGCGATGCAGCCGCTGAAACGCCGTCGCGAGCCGCTGCCTCTGGGTCGCGCCCGGCAAGAGGTCGCCGGCGATCTGCTCGGTCACGAAGCGGTCAAACGGCAGATTGCGCGCATAGGCATCGAGCACCCAATCGCGCCAGGGCCAAACCGCCCGAGCCACGTCGCTCTGGTAGCCGTAGGTGTCGGCATAGCGCGCCACATCGAGCCACTCGGCTGTCTGGTGCTCGGCATAGCCCGGCAGCTCGAACAACCGTCCAACGGCCGCGTGGTATGCCGCATCACTCGGTTCTTCCGCGAGCTGGTCGCGAAACGTCGCCCGCTCAAAGATTCGGGCAGGCAAACCGGTCAAGGTCAGCGACGCGCGCCGCAGCCACAGCTCCGGCGCAGCGGCCGCAGCCGGCTCGATCCCTGCAGCGGCAAGCCGGGCACGAACAAACCGATCGATGCCGTTGCGACACCACGAATCGGTAGCCGCATTTGCCTTGGGCAAAGGCACCACTCCGGGCAGCGGCTCGTAAGCCCAGTGCGCGATGGCGTTGTTCGTGTCGGCCCCGTTCGTATCTGCTCCGTTCGTGTCGGCCAAATGCTTGGGTGCGCCTTCTGTTCGGGGGCTTTGCTCCGCCGGGAGAGTCTTCCGGGAGATGGCTTCCGGGGCGGGCTGCTGGGTTGAAGCCGCGGCCGACAGCGGCGCCGATATTGCCGCCGCCGCCGTTGCCCCCACCGCCATTGCCGCCATCCAAACGCGGGCCGGCCGGGCCTGGCGGCCGGAACGCAAAGGCCACACGCACGCTGCCCAACCCAGTCGCGAATCCATGGTTTGACTGAAATGCATCGCTCAGCGCATCGCAAGTTGTGACCTAGCGGCGACTGCGGTTACGCTCCTCAGCGAGCGCCCGTAGCTCAGCTGGATAGAGCATCGCTTTCCTAAAGCGGAGGTCACAGGTTCGAATCCTGTCGGGCGTACCAGCAGAAGGATTTGCACATACGATATCGCTGATCGCCACGCCGCCCCACCCGTGAGAATCCTCCTCATCGAAGACGACGAAGTCGACGCGAAGCTCTTTTGCCGGCAAGTGTGCTCCGTCTTCCCTATCGAGCCGACGATCGAGCACGTTGAGACGCTGGCCGAAGCCGTCCAGCTGGCCTCGGAGGTCCAATACGATCTCGTCGTCATGGACCTGCAGCTGCCCGACCAGGCCGACGAGGGCAACGTCGGCTGGTTCCTCGATCGCGTGGCGTCGGCACCGCTCGTGGTCCTCTCAGGACTCAGCGATGATCTTCACGCGCGCGAGGCGCTGCGCGCTGGCGCCCAGGACTTTTTGACCAAGAACGCGCTCAGCGACCGCGATCTCAGTCGCCGCATTCGCTACGCGCTCGAACGCCACCGCGTGCTCATCAAGCTGTCCGCCGAGCGTGAGCATGAGCAGGACCAGCGCGATCGCGTGCTGTCTCACGTATCGCATGAGCTGCGAACACCGATGACAGCCATCGTGCAGTTCACCTCCATTTTGCGCGACGGCATTGCCGGCGAGATCAATAGCAAGCAAGCCGAGTACCTCGATGTCATATCGAGCAACGCCGATCAGCTGCAAGCCATGATTCGCACCATGGTGGAAGTCAGCCGCGCACGCACCGGCAAGCTCACCTGCGATCTAACACTCGGCAAGCTCACCTCTATTGTTCGCAACGCATGCTCGACCATGGCGCCGATGGCCGAGGAGCGCGACCTGGCGCTGGAACTCGAGGTCCAAGGGGGGCTCGCCGACCTGATGTTCGACGGGGAGCGAGTGACCGAGGTGCTCACGAACCTGATCGACAACGCCATCAAGCACACGCCGCCAGGCGGCCGGATTCGCGTGTTGATGAGCAATGAGCACGAAGAAGGCCGCGTCAAACTCGCGGTCTCTGACACCGGCAGCGGCGTCCCCGAAGACATGCTCGAGGACATCTTTGGGCGGCTCATGCAGGTCAACGAACAAAGCGCTGCGAGCCGAAAGGGCCTGGGCCTAGGCCTCTATCTATGTCGTGAGATCGTGCAGCAGCATGGCGGCACAATTCAGGCGCGCCACAACGAGGGTCCAGGCCTAACCGTCGAGTGCTTGCTGCCGACGTTCGACCTCCAGAACTTCGCGCGTTCGATGATCTCGTCCGGCGACACGCACCAGGAAGATCTCGCGATCGTGCGAATCAACCTGCGGGCAGACCATGGCCCGAGCCGGACCGCCGACCTCCGAACCGCGCGCCAGGAGATGATCGCAACCCTCCGGCAGGCGTTCGACGAGATCCCCGCCGAGCCGGTACCGATTCGCTCCGTCACCCGCCACTCATGCATTTGCATCTTGGCTGCCGCTACAAACGACGAAGTCTGCGCCGAGCGGATTGCGCGTATCGCGGAACTATTTGATTCACACGACGACCTCGGCAAGCAAGGGTTTGCATATGAGATTGAATACGAAGTGATCTCGAGCAAGCGGGACGACGAGACCGGGATCGACTCCATGGCGAGTCGAATTGCACGCCGCATGCGCACGTTCATGCAAATTCGCGCATAGACACGAGCCGCGCTTCGGCCGCCGGCACTCGCAAGCAGAGGCGCGGAGACGCAGCGAGCCGCAGAAGGCAACCGGCCACGAGAAGCCCGAACCTTACGAGGTCAACCGAGCCTCGGCATTTCACAAGATTCGCGCTAAGCTAATCGGATGAGTGCTGCATCAGCCAACATTCTCCTTGTTGAGGATGACGCCAGCGTGCGTTTGGCGTTTCGCGTTCGGCTAACGGCTCACGGCTACCACGTTGATGCAGCCCCAGACGGCGAAACCGCCCGCCAACACCTGTCCGCCAACATCCCCGACCTGGTCGTTTTGGACCTAGGCCTACCGGATTGCTCCGGAACTGAATTACTTAGACTGGTAAGGGATAACCCTAAAACATCCGACACACCCGTAGTCATTGTAAGCGGGCGCGACATGGCGCACGAGTCGGCTGGACTGCTCAAACAGGGGGCAACAGCGTGCCTCCAAAAGCCCGGCTCCGGACGACAGTTCATCGAATTGGTGCAGGAGCTGCTGAAGAGTGGCCACCAGCAGCAAACGGAAAACTAAGGGTCGAGCCGGCAAAGGCCGGGGCAGCGAAACAAGACCATCGCACCGGCAGTACGCGCGTGCGGCCAACCGGACGCAAAGCTATGCTGGGCACCTAGCACCGCCCACCTCTTCGACTTACCGAGAGCTACTCAGGTGCAGAGAGGACACACACCGTGGACCACGGGATGGAACGTGACGTTGGCAATTCGGGCCAACGCTCTGATGACGCAAAGTCGGCACGCCCCCTAGCGCCCCCACGCTTTGTCGTCGCGCTCGGTGCTTCGGCCGGCGGGCAGGACGCGGTCGAAGCTTTCCTGCATGCGCTGCCGCCAACGCGTGGCATTGCGTTCGTGCTGGTCTCCCACCTCGCTCCCGGTCGACGCAGCGCCCTGCCGCAAATCCTGAGCCGTAGCACCAAACTGCCGGTGCTCACGGTTCAAGACGGAATGACGCTGAAGGCGGACCATTTCTTCGTGCTGCCGCCGGGCAACACCATGAGCCTCGAAGGCCCGAGGCTGCGCTTGCGACCGCGCACCAACGAGCTGGAACAGCCGATCGATGTCTTTCTCCAGTCGATGGCGAAGTCGCTCGGGCATCGGGCCATGGCCATCATCCTGTCTGGCGCCGGCAGCGACGGAACACTGGGGATTCGATCCATCAAGGCCGTTGGCGGCATCGTCATGGTGCAGGATGACTCTGCGCAGTTTGACGGCATGCCCAGCAACGCCATCCGCACGGGCCTGGCCGACTTCATCTTGCCGCCCGAAGCGCTCGCCGAGCATGTCGTGCGTGTGACCGGCCGCGACCCGGCCGATCTTCTGGAGCTGGCCAACGACGACGCCGCCCGCGAGACCATCCTGCACGCCCTGGCCGAGCACACCACGCAGGACTTCACGATGCGACGGCGCAGCATCCTCGACAGCCACATCAAGAAGCGCGCCTGGTTGCGCCACGCGGCGGACCTCAAGACCTACGCCGACATGGTCGCCCGCGAGCCACAGGAGGCACAAAAGCTCGCCAAGGACCTGCTGCTGAGCACGCAAGAGTTCTTGCGCTACCCGGACAGCCTGGCGGAGCTGGAAGAAACCATCTTCCCCGAAATCCTGGTCGCGGGCGCCAGCATCCGCGTCTGGATCGTCGGCTGCGGCAGCGGCGAAGAAGCCTACTCGCTGACGGTGCTGATCGACCGCTACGTGCGCCAACACAACGTCAGCGCCGAGTTCCGCGTATTCGCAACAGACCTCAATGAAGAAGACGTCGGCAACGCCAGCCGCGGCGTCTTCACCGAGCCGCAGCTGCAGCAGTTTGACGAAGACACCCGCGATGCGGTCTTCACCAAGACCGGCGAGAGCTTCACCGTTCACCGGCGCATTCGCGACCGAATCGTCTTCGCCCGGCACGACGTCACCAACGATGCGCCGTTCACGAGAATGGATCTCGTAGTCTGCCGCGACCTGCTGGTTTCGCTAGAGGCACCTAGCCAGAGCCAGGTCATGCGGGCGCTGACGTTTAGCCTGCGACCGGGAGGCTACCTTCTGCTTGGCCCAGAAGAGTCGTCGTCACTGACGACTCAATTCTACACCCCCGTCGGCGACGTGGGCACGCTGCACCGACGCGGCACCGAGTCCGTCCACTACAGCCAGTCGATCAAAACCCAAACCACGCCGAGCTCGCGCATCGAAATCGAGCGTGATCGACTCAAGCGCGAATGCGACGCACTCGCCAAACTGTGCTCGAATATCTCGCATGACGCCGAGCAGGCGACGGTGCTGCTCGACAGCGAAGACCGAATCCTGTTCACGTTCGGCGACACCGGCCGCTACTTCCGCCTACAGGAAGGCCGCACCTCGCGCGAACTCGACAGCTCGCTGCTGCCGGACCTGTCGCGCGTCTGCAGCTCGATGCTGCGCAAGCTACGAGAGTCCAAGACAACCACAAGCGACGTCACGATGCTGCTCGAGCTGCCAGAACACGGCGTCGAACGGATCCACGTGCAGGGCATGCGACTCGAAACCGAAGGCCGGACGAGCTTCCACGCGCTGGTGCTGACATCAGCGGGCGCAGGAACCCCTGAGGGCGAAGGCAGCGATAGCGGCAGCCTGGGCAGCGCCGCCACCCAGTTCGCCGCCAGCAACGAGCAGATGGTCGAACTGCAGTCCGCGCTGCAAGAAACGCTGGCAGCGGCCGAAGTCTCTGAGCGCGAACTGCAGCAATCCAACCGACGCCTGAGCGTGAGCAACAACAAGCTGCAAAGCTCGAACGAGCAGCTGCACTCGGTCAACGAGGAGCTGCAGGCCGTCAACATCGAGTACCAAAAGCGACTCGCGGAACAGCAGCGCTTGACCGCCGACATGGAGCACCTGCTGCAAAGCTCTGATCTTGCAGCCATCTTCATCGACAGCAGCGGCATCGTGCGCCGCTTTACGCCGGCCGTCGCCAACCTCGTCCCGCTGCTGCCGCCGGACGTTGGCCGCCCGATTTCGAACATCAAGCACGAGCTGTTCGAACTCGACTTCGAGCGGCTCTCCCAAAAGGCGCAAGAGACCCGCAGCCGAATCGACCGCCGCATCTTGACGGCTGAGAACCGAACCCTACTTGTCCGCGCTGCGCCCTATGTCGACTACTCGAAAGAGATAGACGGTGCGGTGCTATCCTTCGTCGACGTCACCGAGCTGGTCTCGGCACAGCAAGCGGCCGCGGAAAAGGAACAGCAGTTCGAGCAAATCGCGGCGCACATCGACGAAGTGATCTGGGTTCGCGACCGAAAAACCCGCGACTTCACCTACATCAGCCCGGTCATCGAACGCCTCTGGGGCGTGACCGCCAAACGCCTGACCGAGGATGCGGAGCTGTGGCTCAAGCCCGTGCACCCGGACGACCGCGACGCTGTTGTCCAAGCCTACGACCAGGGCATCGTCTCGGGCCAGATGCAGATCGAGTACCGCATCCTGACGGCGGGCACGGTGCGCTGGCTGCGCGACCGCACGTTCCCGATCACCGACGGCAGCGGGCACATTTCGCAGCTCGCGGGGGTCACGACGGACATCACCCACAGCAAGGCAGCGGAAGACCAGCTGCGCTCGACGGCAGAGGAGATGAGTCAGCTCGCGATGCACGATCCGCTGACGAATCTCGCCAACAGACGCGGCCTGGAGCAGGTGCTAAAGACCGAGATCTCGCGCATGACGCGCAACAGCTCGACCCTTTCGGCCGTGCTGATCGACTGCGACGACTTCAAACAAGTCAACGAGCGCCACGGCCACTCAGGCGGGGACCGCGCCCTGCGCGAAATCGCCTCACGCCTCGGCGGTGCGCTGCGCCCGACCGACACGCTGGCGAGAGTCGGCGGCGACGAGTTCGTCGCGCTCATGCCCGAAACCCGCCACGCCGAAGCGCTGCACGTCGCCGAGCGCATGCGCAAGCTGGTCGGCAACGAGCCGATGACTTTCCGGGATGCCGACCAAACGATGACCGTCAGCCTCGGCGTGCAAAGCGTCGACGCCTCGATCAAGAACGTCACCGATCTCTTGGAGCACCTGCAGGAGGCGCTCGCGCAAAGTAAGCAGGGCGGCAAAAACATCGTCGCGACGACCCCGGAAGGGCATCAGCCAACGGCGCGAACCACCGACTTTCTTGCGGGCCTCTCACAGCCCGGAGCCCTGCGTGCGTTTGCGCAGAGCCTGCACGACCTCGACACCGGCGAAACACTCGGCTACGAGCTGCTGGTACGCGGCCCGAAGGGCGCGATGGAAAAGCCATCTGACCTGCTGCGCATGGCGCGCACCCACGACGTACTCGGCACGGTCGACCAGCTCTGCTTGATGACCTGCACGAGGGCTGCCGCCCTTGCCGGCAAGGACCAGCAAGCGACGCGCCCCAGGCGACTTCACCTCAACATCTTCCCGTCGACGCTGCAGCAGATGGTCGCGGATCAGAACATCCAGATCTTTGAAACGCTTGGCGCACTCGGCAACTGCTGCATCGAGCTCAGCGAGCAAGAGATCATTGGTGACCCCGCACGTCTGCGCAGCTCCGTAGACCTTCTGCGCGGACTCGGACTGATGTTTGCTGTGGACGATGTCGGCTTCGGCAAGAGCAGCTTGGAGACCTTGATTGTGCTCGAGCCGGACGTGATCAAGATCGATCGCGCCTATGTCAGTGGAGCCGACGTCGACTCCATTCGACGCTCCTGCCTACAGCGGCTCGTGCGGGTGGCGCAGGCGCTCAAGGCAGAGGTGATCGCCGAAGGCGTCGAAACCGAAACCGAACGCGCGCTGCTTCGCGAGCTGGACCTTCGCTATGCGCAGGGCTTCCTATGGAGCCAGCCAAATCAAGTCGACGAGCTTGCTCCGTGGCAAGTGTCCTCGACCAAGCCCGATGCGACGGCGCATGCCGACGGCAAGGGCCCGCGGATCGCAGAGCCAGAGAAGGCCAAGCCGCGGCGCAGCGGCGCGGCCAAGCCGCCGAGAAAGCGGCACAGCTAGGCAAACCCCGCGCGCTCAGAGTCGACGATCAGCGAGCAAGTCGACCGGGAACGCGGGCCGCACCACGAAGCAGCGGCCGCCGACTCTACATATCGACAGCGCTCCGTATCGATAGGGCTACGGCTGGCAATCGACCCGCCCGAGCAGGTCGCGCATCATTTCGGCGTCAAGCGCCGTCAACAAGACACCACGCTGCCCGTCGGTCGTGTCGTCGTAGCAGAAGATGCGCAGCACCAGCTGCTTGCCGTCGACGGTGTTGGCGAACTGTTCGCGCGACTCGCCCGAATCGAGCGCCTCCTTGAGAAGCTCATAGAGATCGCAGTCCACCAGCTTGTGGCTCAAGTCATTGACGGGGCGATCTACATCATGCTCGGTGACGTTGACGACGACTTGCACGCCCGGCGTATACTTGCGGATCTGCAGGCGCTCTCCCAAGAACATCGTCGCCACAAACGAGTGCCGCAACAGATGGTCGATGTCGCTGTTTAGGCGCGTCAGTTCGCGGATCTTGCTCTGGTGCTCCACGTTGACCATGTGGAGCTCTTCGTTGACGCTCTGAAGCTCTTCGTTGGTGCTCTGCAGCTCCTCGTTGCTCGCCATGAGCTCCTCGGTCGTCGCCTGGTGCTCTTGGTTGGCGGCCTCAAGCTCTCGCGCGGTGGAACGCAGAGCGTCGCGACTATCCTGCAGGTCGCGCTCCAACGACTGAATGCGCGCGGAGACGTGCTCCTCGACCGTGAACTTCGGTGGGCCATCGACATCGCCGTGCTGACGCTCCTCGATGACGACAAGCTCGAGGCGCGCATCATCGGCTCGGTCCACTGGCACAACGCACAAATCCACGTGCCGCTCGGCCTCTCCAATCTGGATCCCCGAGTAGCGCCAAGCACCCTGCAGCTGCCGCGCACGCTGCTGGGCAGCGCCAAACGGGACCGCCAGCTCCGGCAGCAGGATCCGCGTGAACACCTGACCGCCGGCGCCCTCCGGAACACGCGTAAACAGCTCGGCCTTGCCGTAGACGTGCAGCAGCTGGTTGTCGTCATCGATCAGAAAGACCGCAGCACGACGGTCGTGCAGAAGTGCTCGCAGCGACTGCACAGCCACTTCGTCGCGCGTATCCACAACGTGCACGCGCTCGACCGTGCGCGGCCGCGACACGATCGGATGCATGATCGACAGCGAAGGACGACGGCCCTCGACGCGCAGCACCGTGTCGCGCTTCTTGCGGTAGATCCGCCACGCTACATCGACGGGTTCAAACTCGACGGCAAGTGCCCCACACGACTCCGACGCACCGAGGAAGAGCGCGCCACTCACACGAAGCGAGAAGTGCAGAGTTGAGAGCACCTGCCGCTGCAGGCTCGGCTCCATGTAGATCAGTGCATTTCGGCACGTGACCAAGTCCATGTTGGTGAACGGAGCATCGCGGCTGAGATTGTGCTCCGCGAAGATCACCATTTCGCGCAGCGAGCGCCGCACGCGCAAGGAACCGCGCTCGGCCACGAAGTACTTCTCGAGCATGCCCGCAGGCACATCCGCCTTGGACAAGTCCGTGTAGAGCCCGCTCGCAGCGGCCTCCAGGGCACGCTTGTCGATGTCCGTTGCGAAGATCTTGACGTCCCGCTTTACCGACAGGCGCTCCTGGATTTCGCATAGCGCAATCGCCAACGAGTAGACCTCCTCCCCCGTTGAGCAAGCGGTCACCCAGCAGCGAATCGCGCGATCCTGGGACTCTTCGACGATCGGCTGCAGGATTTCAGCCTCAAGCTTTTCCCAAGCCGGACGATCGCGGAAGAACCCCGTGACGCCGATCAGCAGGTCGTTGCGCAGCGCCTCGCGCTCGGCGGCATCATCACGCAGGCGATCGAGATACTTGGACACGGTGGCAACGCCGAGAACCATGATGCGGCGCGAAACGCGTCGCGAAATGGTGGCCGAGCGATAGTGACCGAAGTCGATCGTGCTGTCCGTGCGCAAGATCGCGATCAACTCGCGGAGCACGATCGGGTCATCGGAACCCGCGACAACCAACGCACCGCGAACCGCTCGCGACAGCTCGCGCAGGTAGTTCGTAACCGCGTGGGCCAGCTCAACGGGAGACAACGCCGCCTGCGGGCCAGCAGCCGTCAGAGCCCCTCGGGGCATGCCGTCGAACTGCGCCGTGTCCGGCGCCTGCACGAGAACAAGGCCGCCTTCCTCGTTGACCATCCCCGCGCCGCGCGCACCGTCGGTGCCAGCCCCCGAAAGCACCACAGCCACGGCTCGCTCCCGCAGCTGAGTTGCCAGCGAGCGAAAGAACTCGTCGATCGGAAACTGCAGGCTGCGGTGCCGCTTGCCGTGCGCCTGCAGGTGCAGCGCACCGTCGCGGAACGTCACGTTGTGCTTTGGCGGAATCAGGTAGACGCAGTTCGGCTCGACCTGGACACCGTCCTCAATCTGCGAGACGCGCATCGAGGTGTGGCGAGCAAGCAGCTCGGCCATCAAACTCTCGAAGTCCGGCGACAGGTGCTGCACGACCACAAACGCCGCGTCCGTATCACTCGGCAGCTCATCGAAGAACTGCTGCAGTGGATCGAGCCCTCCCGCCGAGGCGCCGATGCCGACCACAATGTGTGACTGGGCGGATTCCGCCGCATCCGGCTGCCGTGATGCAGCCTGCTCGCCCGCTCCGTCACCGGATACGCCCCCCCTCGGGAGGTGATCGCCACCATCCGGATCAGCAGCATCGGGATCAGCAGCATCGGGATCAGAAGCAGCCGGATCAGCAGCACGGCCAAGCTCCTCATCCGCACCCGAGCCGCCCCTGCTCGCCCTAGCCCCCTTCAAGGACTCGTTCGGACTGACGTTCGCTGAGATTTCGACTTCGTTCGTCGGTTCAGGTTCCATCGACTCTTCGTTGCTCATGGCTTGTCCTGCTCTGACTGCGCTCTAGCTGACGAGCGCACATACTGAACCTCCGGCGGAGACTTGGACCGCGCGCTTGCCTCACTGTGAGGAGCGCGGCCGAAAGCACCCAGACCACGTTCGTAAACGACTTCTAACGTAAACGTAACGCAGACGCCGCGGCCACCCTCCGACTGTAACCAAAGGCGGCCACCGTGTTCCTCAACAATCCGCCGACAGATGCCAACGTCGAGGGCCATCTCCGGATCCGTAGCCGCAGTCGGCATCGCCGGATGACCCAAACTCCCGAGCTGCAGTTCCGAGAGCCCCTCGCCGTCGTCAGCGACACGAAACAGCCATTCTTCATGCCGCCGCTCTGCGTCGATCTCGACATGCAAGTCTCGCCCGGCGTTGCGACGGCGAGCACGGCGCAGCAACCGAAACCACAGGTTGCGCAGCTCCTCGACATCCCCAAGCGTTGCGGGAAGCGGCCGTATGGCCACTTCAAGCTTGGCCTCACCCGATGACTCGTTGCTATAGATGTCATTGACAACCTGTTTGACGAGCTTGCTGTGCTCAACCGTGTCCCGAGCAGATTCACCCTTAGAAATCCGGGTGTATTCCAGGAGATCCGCGAGCACGCCCTCCGCCAGTTGACCAGCACGCCGAGCGGCACGAGCATCACCCGCTATATCGACTGGCTCAAGCCCCGGACGAGTCAGATTGGCACAGTGGTGCTGCACGCGCTGGAGCGGCCCCGAGAGGGTGCTGACCACCAACGCGGCGAAGTCATGAGCGCCTTTGCCAGGCTCCGGCTCGCCCTGCGCCAGGATATCCGGGCGAGCTCGCCATCGGGACAGCACCCCGATCATGGTTGCCTCGATCAGCTGCATGAAGACGCGGCCCGAATCCTTGATCAAGTAGTCGCTGGCGCCAGCACGCAGCGCCTCCACGGCGACCTGCTCGCTACCGTGGCTCGTCATCACGACGACCGGCACGTGCCGAAGCAGCGGCACGAGGTCTGTGCCGAGACCGTCCGGCAACATGTAGTCGGCCAGCACGGCAGCGACGTCGCGGCTCTGTGCCCGCGCAAGTGCAGCCTGGCAGCTGTAGACAGACTCGTAGCGAAACGCATGGCCACTGTCTCGCTGCAGGCGTCGGAGCGCGTGCGCAACCACCTCATCATCGTCAACGGCCAGCACAAGCGGACGGCTGTCTTCGTAGTCAACCATTGCCGAAGCATTCTACTTGCTTGGCGTCTGAGAACCGCTTGGCACCTGAGATTCGGGGGCTGCAGGATCCGCGGAGCCAAGGCCCGAAGAACCGGCATCAGGGGGCCCGACATCCGGGGAACCGGCATCAGGGCGCGCAGCGTGTCCCGACAGGGCAAGCAATGGCAGAGAGATGCTGAATCGTGCCCCCCGCCCGCCTGGAGCATCCATTGCGGCAACCGTGCCTCCCATTCGCTCGACAGACTTTTTGACAATGCTCAAGCCGATGCCTCGCACCGATTCTTCCTTTGCCTCGTCGGCAGCTCGATCCGGCGCGGCGGCGCCCTCCGCAGAACTCTTCGAAGACGCTCCGCGGGACGAGAGCTGTTGGAAGAGATCAAACACTCGACGACGCGCGCGAGCCGGCACACCAGGCCCATCATCGTCGACGTGAACCTTTACTTCTTCCGCACCGACATCGACCGAAACCGACACCGTGCCGCTGGCTTGATCGTGGTGATCGACCGCATTGTGGAGCAGGTTTTGGGCGACCTGCTCAAACAGCAGAGGGTCCACGGACAGTTGCGGCAGGCGCTCTGGCAAAAGCAGTTCGAAGCCTTCGCCGGCAGCAATCGCCTGCCACGCTTTGATAAAGATCGGCTTGGGGTCCACCCGCTCAAGAGTGCACTCTCCGGCAGCGCGCGAATACTTGAGGATGCCAGAAACCAGACCATCCATGCGCTGCACGCGATCACGCATCAACCGCAGGTAGTCCTTCAGGTCTACGCTTGCCGCGTCGCCAACTTCTTCCCCGATCCACTCCGAAAGATGATTGAGGCCGCGCAGAGGAGCCCGCAAATCATGTGAAACGACGTAGGCAAAGCGCTCAAGTTCGGCGTGCGATTGCTGCAGTCGATCCTCCGCGCGCACACGCTCCGAGATGTCATTTGCAACCCACACAACGGACCGCTCCAGGCCACTAAAGCCGTCGGGAAGCGGCGCGACGCGCGCTTCCATCTGACGGCGAACGCCACCTGCTGCCGCGATGTAACGATGCATCTTCGGTTCGCCACTCGCGAGAGCATCCCCTATCGCCGCAATGACGCCCTTGCCGACGCTTTCACCCAACACATCGCGGACGTTGCGCCCCAAAAGCTCGTCCTCAACCACTCGCAGCTGATCACTCTCCGAGCTACGCACTTCGAGATACTTGCCCGCCTCGCTGAGCACGAGGACGATGCCCGGCAGCGTACGCACCAACGATGCCGCGCGCTGCTCCGCACGCTTCATGGGAGTAAGATCCGTGTGGGAGCCCAGCACCCGCCTCGCCTTGCCGTCTGCATCCCGGATCGCAACCCCGCGGCAGCGCACCCATACAAACGAGCCGCCCGCGTGCCGGTAGCGCATTTCGCAATCATACGGAATGTTCGGATCCGCAATATGAGCCGCCAACAGCTGCTTCGCTTCCTCCAGATCCTCAGGGTCGACGAGATTCTGCCACTCGATAGCGAGGTGTGACTTCTCGGCGGGGTCGTAGCCAAGAAGTTTCCAGAAGCGTGGGCTCATCCACTCATCGTCGGGATTCTCGAGATCCCAGAACCACAGACCATCGAGCGAACAGCGATCGAGGAATTCGATCACACCACCGCGACGCGCAAGCTCTTTGAGTTCGGTTTCTAGATAATGATCGGGGCGATTGCCTCGGCCATCCGCATCTGTGGAATCCGTGTCGATGGGAACGCTAGCCATCGAAGACAACAACCTCGGAGTAGCGCTCCAAGAGGCTCAGCAGGCCGCCAAACTGCTCATCGAGCAAGTGCTTGACGATGTAGCCCGCGACGTGCCGCTTGTAGGCGCGCGCGACATCCGAAGCCTCATCGGACGTCGTCAGCATGAACACCACGATGCCCCGCAGCGACTCACTCGCACGCAGCCGTTCGAGGAACTCATGGCCGCTCATCTCCGGCATGTTGATGTCAAGCAGGATGAGGTGCGGAAGCGGCTTCCCATCGGCCTGCAGCTGATCGAATCTCGCGAAGGCATCAACTCCGCTCGGCGCGACTTGCAAAGAGAACGGCAGCTTCGAGCGACGCAGGGTCCTGTCCACGACCAATGCGTCGACCTCGTCATCGTCGACCATGAATACGTGCAGCTCCTTTGGACCCATGCCCTGAGTATCCCACAGCACCGGTAGAAGGGAAGCAGTCCCGCGCGTTCCAAGCAAACCAACCCGAATCTCCGGAGTTAAGCCCTGCTGGAGAAAACGACACGTGATCCTGTCGGCCAAAATGCGGCAGGTCGAAGCCGTTACCTACTGGTTGCGAGACAGGTCCAGCCGACGCCGATCGCTGGGCTACGGTTTTGGGGTCCTCCCTTTCCTACGGACGATCCCCGATGAACCAACCCGTTCGCCCAACCCGCTCACTCTCTGCGGTCCTGCTACCGACCGCCGCGTCGCTGACGCTGTTCCTAACGCCATTCGCGCTGGCCAATCCGCTAGCCGCACAAGGTGCGAGCAAGCGCCCTGTAACCCACGACGACTACGACAACTGGACGTCGCTGCGCAGCACGACATACAGCCGTGACGGTCGCTGGATGGCGTATTCGATCTCGCCACGTGTCGGTGACGGCACCCTTCATGTGCAGGAAGTCGACGGCGACCGCCGCTACGAATTTCCTCGCGGCACGAGCGTCTCGTTCTCGAACGACAGCAAGCTAGCGATGTTCAAGATCGGCAAGTCCTATGCCGACGAACGCCGAAAGAAGCTCGAAAAGCTCTACGCGAAGAAAGAGGAAAAGAAAGCCTCCGCGAGCTCGGAAGAGCCCGAAGGTCTGCCACCGGACGTCAAGAAGGCGCTTTCCGAGCGCGGCATGACCGAAGCGATGGCCATGCGCATGATGGAAGAGCGCGGTTCAACCATTGCGGAAGTGCGCGGCTTCCTGGGGCTGCCAGCCGTCGAAAAGAAGGCGGAGTCCAAGAGCGCAACGAGCAAGAAGAAGAGCGAAAAGAGCGAAGCCGAGAAGGCGGCCGAAAAGGAAGCCAAGGCACTCCTCAAGCGCGTGCACGTGCTCGACCTCGCAACGGGCGACGTTGCCAAGCTCGAGAACGTCAAGAACTATCGCACCGTCGACGACACCGACCTGCTGCTGATCCACTTTGAATCGGAGAAGAAGGAGGCGGAGGACAAGAAGGATGCCGAGAGCAGCGAAAGCCCTGGGTTCGAGCCAACGCAGCGTGGCCGGCGTGGACGTGGGCGCGGACGTCGCGGTCGCGGCGGCAACGACGACATCGCCGCGGCACAGGAGCCGCAAAACCCAGTAAAGGAAGCGGCCGCAAAGAAGCCAAAGGCCCCCTCGGAAGAGCAGGGCAAAGCCAAGCCGGAAACCGCCGGCGAGCAAGGCCCCGCAAAGAAGGAGCAAGGCAAGACTGGCGAGAAGGCCGCTGAAAAGGCCAAGAAGCCTGAGAAGCCAAAGGACCCGCTAGAGAAAAAGCGTCGCGACGGCTCCAAGCTGGTGATCCGCGACCTGAGCACTGGCCAGGACATTGCCATCGAAAACGTGCGTTCGTTCGGAACGCTCGCTGATGACAAGTGGCTTTGGTACTCCGTCGGCACCAAGAAGATCGAAGAAGGCGTGCAGCACGGACTGTTCGCACGGGAACTGTCTTCGGGAATCACCATCGACGTGCTGCGCGGCTACAGCAATGTCTCCGGCATGACGACCGACGAGGCCGACAAGCGCCTGGTCTTCACCAGCGATCTTCGCACATTCGGCAAGGACGAAGTTGAGCGCGAAGTCTACCTGTGGACGTTTGACGAGAAGCCGGCTCGCCGCCTGATCACCAAAGCCACGGCCGGCGTGCCTGACGACTTCAAGATCTCCTCGCGCAGCCTGAGCTTTTCACGCGATGGCTCGGTGCTGATGTTCTCGATCACGCCACCAAAGCTCGAGGAGATGCCCAAGATCCTCAAGGAAGACGAGGTCAAGCTCGACCTCTGGCACTGGCAGGACGGCCTCATTCAGCCCATGCAGGCCAAGCGCAGCGATTCCCGCAAGGCGTCCCTGATGGCGGCCTACCACATGGACGTCGACCGCGCGGTTGTGCTTGGCACCCCATCGACGCCGCGTGTTTCGCTGATCACCGACGACGGCTCGCGCGCGCTGATGACGGACAGCTCACCCTACGAAAAGATGGTGACCTGGGATGGTCGCTACACCGACGTCTACATCGTCAACACCGTCGACGGCAGCAAGACCAAGATCATCGAGGGGCTACGTGGCCGAGCAAGCCGTTCGACTGGCGGCCGCTACATCACTTGGTTCGATCCCCGCGACTACGACTGGCACACCTACGACGTGCACAGCGGCGAGACCCGCAACCTGACGGACGGCGTGCCCGTCGCGTTTGACCGTGAGAAGGACGACCGCCCGGAGCCACACGGCGCACACGGCACCGCTGGCTGGACCGAGAATGACGCCGAGTTCCTCGTCTACGACGAATACGACATCTGGGCCATCAGCCCCGAGACCGGCGACTACCGCTGCGTCACCGACGGGCTGGGACGCGCGAGCGGCATTCGCTTCCGCAACAGCAGCGTCGACCTCCGTCCGGACGCAGAGCGCGACGACAACGAGAAGCGACGCTGGCTCCGCAACGAGATGGTGCTGTCGGCCACCGACACCAACACCTACGCGCAGGGCTACTACACGGACGCCATCACCGGCGCCTCGAAGCCCAAGAAGGTCGTCATGCGCGACGCCAGCATGGGCCGCGTAACGCGCCCCGAAAACGCCGACCGCCTCTTCTTGACGATGAGCCGGTTTGACATGTTTCCGGACGTGTGGACGACCGACCTCTCGTTCGGCAAGGGCCGCAAGCTGACCGATGGCTGCCAGATCATGGACGACGTCCGCTGGGGCCGCGCGGAGCTGGTCAGGTGGAACTCCGACGACGGCACGCCGCTCAAGGGCTACCTGATCAAGCCCGACGGCTTCGATCCAGAGAAGCAGTACCCGATGATGGTCTACTTCTACGAGAAGAGCTCGAACCGCCTGCACAGCTACGTCTCGCCAAACATCGGCACGTCGCCGAACGCCGCCTACTACGTCAGCAACGGCTACCTTTGGTTTGTGCCGGACATTGTCTACCGCGACGGCTACCCAGGTGAGTCCTGCGAAAAGTGCGTCGTTTCCGGCGTGCAAAGCCTGATCGCCAAGGGCTTCGTCAAGAAGGACTCAATCGGCGTTGCCGGCCACAGCTGGGGCGGCTACCAGACCGCTCACCTGATCACGCGCACGGACATCTTTGCCGCCGCCGAATCGGGTGCGCCGGTCGTCAACATGTTCTCGGCCTACGGCGGCATTCGCTGGGGCACGGGCATGTCGCGCCAGTTCCAGTACGAACAGACGCAGTCGCGCATCGGCGGCACCATCTGGGAATCCCCGATGCGTTACTGGGAGAACTCGCCGCTGTTCTACTTGGACAAGGCGAACACCCCCGTGCTGATCCTGCACAACGACAAGGACGGAGCAGTACCGTGGTACCAGGGCATCGAGTTCTTCACCGCGATGCGTCGCCTGGGCAAGGAAGCGTACCTCTTCAACTACAACGACGAAGATCACGGCCTGCGCAAGAAGCAAAACCAGCGCGACTGGACCCGCCGCATGGCCCAGTTCTTTGACCACCATCTCAAGGGCGCCGAGGCTTCGAGCTGGATCCGGCAGGGCGTGCCCTACCACCAGCGCATGGAGGAAAAGGTGCCGAACGCGCCGAGCTACCGCGAAGCCGTCGAGGCAGGCATGATTCAGGCCGCGGACCAAACCAAGGCGGTCGAAGCCAGCGCCGAAGCACGCGGCGAAGCCGCCGAAGCCGCCGGCAGCCGCGACCGCCGCAACTAGCGCGAGCGGCGGCGGCGGCATGCCTACTTGGGCGCAGCCGGCAACGTCGGCAGCGCCGCCAGCCGCCCATCATCGAGACGCGTCGCCATCGGCGCCTCGGTGTCTTTGAGCCACGCGCGCAGCTCGACAGCGAGCTTGCGCAGCGCGGCCGGGCGCTCCGCCGCAAGGTTGCGGTCTTCGCCGATGTCCGCCTCGAGGTCAAACAGCGACCACGCGCGCGACTCGTAAAAGAACATCGCCTTGAGGCTCCCACGCCGGATGGCGCTCACGGGCGTCGTCCGCCATGTGCCGAGCCTGCTGCTGGCCTGCAGGTAGCCCGGGAAGTGCCAAAACAGGGCCCGATCGACCGATTGAGTGCGATCGCCGCGGCCGCGGCCCGCACCGCCCGCAAGATCGAGCAAGCGACGCGACAGGTCCATGCCGTCACAGCTCGCACCCCCTTTGACGGGAGCACCCGCGATCGCCGCCAGAGTTGGATGCAAATCGAACAGCTGCACGGGCAGCGGATCGACGGCCTTCGCAACGACGCCCGGCCACGCCACCACCAACGGCACACGCACCCCGCCATCGTGCAGCGACCCCTTGCCGGACCGCAGCGGCGCCTGATCGGTCACTTCCTTGCCGCCCTCTACGCCGGCGCGCGCGTAGCCACCGAGCCCGCCGTTGTCCGAGGCGAAGACCACGAGCGTGTTCGACTCGAGCATCTTCCCTGGCCGCAGTGGATCCTCCGTCGCCGCGAGAAAATCGAGCACGCGACCAACGTTGTCGTCGAGGTTCTTGAGCATGGCGGCGTAGCGGCGGTTGCTGTGCCGCGACCCCTCGGGCGCTTTGCCGACGGCATCGAAATCCGCCTGCGGCGCCTGGATCGGCGTGTGCACAGAAAAGTGGCTCAGACAGCAAAAGAACGGCTTCTTCGCCGACCCCATCCAGGTGATCGCTTCTTCGGTTAGTCGATCGGCGAGGAACTGCTTTGCCTCACCGTTGGCCGGCAAACCAGGCAGCCGAAAAGCACCTTGCTGATCGGCAAAGTGCCCAAGTCCCCCGACGCCGCCGCGCGCGTTGCCGCCAACCTGCACATCGAAGCCTTGCTCTGTGGGCGACGCAGACCGCGCAGCACCGCCGAGGTGCCACTTGCCGAAGTGACCCGTCGTATAGCCCGCGCTTCGCACCCGCTCGGCCAAGGTCAGGAACCGACCAGCCAGCACGGTCTCATTGTGCGCGGCGTCCAACTGGCGGAACTTGACTTGACCGCGGTTGCCGCTCGCCACCGTGTAGACACCTGTTCGCGCCGCCCATTGACCGCTCCACAGCGCAGCTCTCGTCGGCGCGCAGTTGGGGCCGTTGCTGTAGGCATTTACAAAACACGTGCCACGCTCCGCGAGCTGGTCGAGGCGAGGCGTTCGGAAATAGGGCGAGCCGTTGCCACCGTTGGTTCGCCCCGTCGAAAGGTCCGTCCAGCCGAGATCGTCAGCAAGCACGATGAGGATGTGCGGCCGCGCGCGCGGCGAGCCGGAGGCGTCCGACGTCGGCACAGCGCGCTGCTGCGCACGGAGCTCTGACGCCCCAACGCCAGCGAGTAGGCCAACCGAAACCAACGGCAGCAGCCACGACGGAGCAGACCCCCTCTCGCCGCCAGAGCCGCCAACACTCGCAGACCTCGCGCGGCGACGATCGAGCAGAGCCAGAGCGAGCAACACCACGCCCACTGCCAGCAGTCCCCCTGGCAGTGCATACGCAGGCGCCGCCGGTTCCGGGGTGACCAGCAAGGCGTCCTCACCGTCAATCCAAAGTTCCCGGCGCTCACCGACCACAGCCTTGTCGTAGACCGAACGTGAGACCGACTGCCAGATCCTGCCGTCCCAATTCTTGAAGTTCACATCCAAGCCGGGGTAGCGCATGGCCTTGGAAGTGCGTGCCCATAGCGCCGCGAGATCGCCATCCAGTTCTGCGGCAGGTTGGAAGAAGAGCCGGCGGTCCCTTCGCCGTTCCTCCTCGCCATCGACCGACCGCGCCACGATCTCGACCACGAATCGATCCGAAACCACGCCGACAGCCTTGGCCCCGTGCTCTCGGAGGGCGCGACGACGAGCGTCTTCGCGCCATTCAAGCCAACCGAACAGCACGCCCGCTACAGCCAATACGGCCCCAACAAGCACGAAAACCCGAGAACGGCGCACAGAACGGACTGGCCTAGACATGATCGCTACGTAACCACACGGCGCAAGTCACAGGTAGTATTGCCCAGATGATTCGACGCGCATCCAGGCTCTGGCCACTCGCAGCGAGCGTTCTCTTCTCAGCGGCCTCAGCTGCAAGCCAGGCGCTCGGCGCCACGGCGCAACTCGATTGCGAAGCGGCCGCCGACTACTCGGCAACGCGCGGTGGCCTTGCCGTATTGGTATATGAAAAGGGCGAGCTGATCTTTGAGCGCTACCAAAACGGTCACAGCAAAGACCGCCCACAGCACATCTTCAGCGGCACGAAGTCGTTCGCCCCCATGGTCGCGCTGATCGCCGAGAAAGAGGGGCTGCTGAAGCTCGACGAGAAGGTCTGCAAGACGATCACGGAATGGCAGGACGACGAGCTTCGTTCACAGATCACGATCCGCCACCTGCTGAACTTTACGAGCGGGCTCGAAAACAATGACAACGCGCTCCACTCGCCGCGCATCCAAGACGCGCACGCGGCGTCGGTGGCATGCCGCGCGGCGCACTCCCCGGGCGCACGATTCCGCTACGGCTCGAACCACCTGATGGTGTTTGGCGAGCTGCTCAACCGCAAACTGCGCGCAGCGGAGCCGGCCAAGGATTCCAAACAACCGCCGCCCAAGGACTTCGTCGACTACCTAGACCAGCGCATCCTGCAGCCCATCGACTGCCGCTACACCAAGTGGATTCGCGATCGCAAGGGCCATCCGGCGCTGCCATTCGGCGCCTACCTAACCGCTCGCGAATGGGCCAAGTTTGGCCTCCTGGTGCTGCACCGCGGCAAACACGAAGGCCAGCAAATCGTGCCAACCGCGCACTTCGATGAGTGCTTTCGCGGCTCCAAAGCCAACCCGCGCTATGGCCTCAACTTTTGGCTCATCGGAGCCGACGTACACAAACGCGATGAAGCGATCCCAGCCGACACCGCGACCGCAGCCGGCATGTTCGGGCAAAAGCTCTACCTGATGCCGTCGAAAGACCTGCTGGTCGTGCGCCTCGCGAAGACCGGAACGCGGCGCCGCATCAACGACCTCAAGTTCTTGTCGAGCCTATTCGGCGGCTAGCTTCGTGCATCTGGAAGACGGGGCCTGATCCGGGATGCGAGGGCCTTCGTCGCAAGGCGCTGCGACGAAGGCATCTTCCCTACTTCCTGCAGAGAAGCCTTTCTGCCTAGGAGCAGCTACGCCGTGACCGGCGTCTTCGCGCCCGCAGAATGCCCCGATATCGGATGTACGACGCTAGCGAACGAGCGCCGCCCAGACAGGTATCGATCAGCTCTTGGCCCACTCGGCCAGCCAACCCTTCATGCGCAGCTTCTTGACGGTGTTCGCCGAGCTCATGTAGCGAATCATGCCGTAGACCGGTCGCTCGGGAGCCCACGGCCGGTCGTACCGACCCAGCACCCACGAGATGCCGGAATACGAGTTGGGGTTGCGGCCGTCGATCGCGTAGCGGTTGTTCAACTCAATGAGAACAGCCATGGCATCCGCAGCCGAACGCGACCACTC
>JBGCDH010000071.1:0-46118 GCA_045105235.1 Planctomycetota bacterium
CGCCTGATTGAAGTCGAAGACGAGCGATTGGGCGACGGCAACTGCCGCGGTGAAGACACTCGCGAGCACGAGAGGAGCGATGCGTTCGATGACGTCTTGTGGAAGCATGGATTGCTCACGGCGCCACGCCTATGGCGACGCATTCCCATGCTAGTGCTAGTTTCGCGCATCTGGTAGACGGGGCCATCTCGGGGATGCGAGGGCGTTCGTCGCAAGGCGCTGCGACGAATGCGTGTTCCCTACTTGCTGGTTAGGAGCCTTGCTGGTTAGGAGCCTTGCTGGTCAGGAGCCTTGCTGGTCAGGCTTGCTGGTTAGGAGCCTTGCTGGTCAGGAGCCTTTCTGCCGAGGATCCTACCAGCTCTGATAACCGGCCGGCAGCAGAGGCGGAGCCGCGATGCCGCGCTCTCGCAGCCCCGCTTCGTTCATGCGGAAGTGCATCTCGGTAGAACCGTTTATGTATTCCCAAAGCGGCTCCAAGCCAATCTCTTCGCGCCGCTCGTCGACTCGCGCAGCGTCCTCAAGCGCCTTCGGCAAGACACGGCCCGTGTCGCCATCAAACTGGATCTGCGTTCCATAGAGCTGCTTGCGGCCCGTGTTGATGCGCACGCGATCGGTCAGGTAGGCGAGCTCTTCGCCGCGCGCATGGCCGCGCGCGACGGCATCTTTCATCGCAGCGGCAACCTGACCCTGAAATTGCGGATCGCTATCCGCGTGCTGCACGATCAGCCAAAACGCATCGCTGGCCTCATCGCCGACCATGTCCGATCCGGGATAGCCCCAGCGATCGAAGATCTCACGACAGCGCTCGCCCTGTCGGTCTTGCTGGGCCTGCTTGCGATCGTAGAAACCCGGCTCCTCGCGCGCCGGATCCCCATCGATCACAATGCGCTCCATGCGCTGATCGCGTTCCTGCATATCCAAGAGCTCGACCCGCAGGGCTTCGCGTTCTCTCTCGCTCGGCACCGGCAGTTTCGCCACCCGGCACGCAGCAGACAGCAGTGGAATGAGAAGTAGGGAGTGCCGCAAACTAGGGATGCGCGAAAGCATGCGATCGCCAACGCGCGAGCCGCAGACGGCACTCCGAGAAACTCACGCGCGAGGAATGTTTCCTCGCGCGCCAACACGCAAGATGCACCCGCTATGCCTGCTGCCGCTTGACCATCTCGTGCACACACGTCGGGACGTAGGGCGAAACACATCCCTTCGACACCGGATAGTCACGATAGACACCCAGCGCCTCGCCAATCGCGACGGCACGGTCTCGGTGCTTCGCATGGTGGATGCCAATTTCCGCCAAGCAGACGTTCATCGTCCACTGGGCTGGCGGAGGCGCATCTAGCAGCTCTTTTTCCAACCGGTTGAGCAGCCCGACGAGGTCCAATCCCTCCGGACTCTTCGCGACGCGCTGCGCCGTCAGGCTCCAACCCGCGCGCGCCGTCATCGCATCCTTGGACTTCATCCACGCCTCGCGCACGACCTCACTCTCCGGGTGCTTCTTGATCACATAGGAGCTGAGCCAGTCCGCCACCCACTCGCAGGTCCCCTCCTTGACCATTGCCGACAGCTGTTGCACGGACAGTTCTTTGGCGCGCACCAGCAGGATGGCAAGCATCTGTGCGTCCGCATTGCCCGTCTGCCAAAGCGAAAGGCCGAGCTCTTAGTCGACCTTGATCTCCTTCGCCAGCTTGCGGATGTCGCCCGTCTTGACGCCAAACTGATTGTCGCCAGCGCCGCGCTTGGCGTTGAACGCTCGCCGCTTCTCGTCACCCAGCCCCTCGCCGATGGCGATCTCACCGGCACTTCCGCCCGCCTCGAAAAAGACGGTGACAACGAGCCTCTGCTACCGCCAGTCCCGGAGCCCGCGGAATACCTGGTCCAAAAGGAACCCATTGAAAGCTCGACTGATCCCCATCGCCGCAGCCATCGCGGCTTCGCTGGCAGCCCACGAACTTCGGTGCCAGAGCTACGTGCAGGGCTTTGGCCTGCATGTCTTTGACACTTCGCTGGTTGATGCCACGGACTTCGTCATGGTTCGATCCGGCGACGGCCACACGCTTGCCCTGCGCGGCAACGGATCCGTGGTGGGATTTGGCGATGAACCCGTCGCAAACGTTCCACAATTCGCCTTGCCCGCCACGGAGGTCGACACGGGCATCGGCCTTTGCGCCCTCGCACTGTTTGTCGACGGGTCGATTACCGCGTGGGGAAGAACCAACTTCTTCGGGGAACTCAACGTTCCGGCCCTTCCCGCCGGCATGACCTATTTGGACTGCGCGATCTTTTCCCAGACGGGAGCCGCCGTTCGATCGGACGGCCAGATGATCACGTGGGGCTACAACGGCTACGGGCTGACGTCGCCACCCCAACCACCGGCTGGCACCAGCTACCTAACGGTTTCCGCAGGCTACAACTACTTCGCCGCGCTCCGCTCCGACGGGCAGGTGGTGGCCTGGGGCAGCAACTCTCTCGGGCAGTTAAACACGCCCTCGCCACCGCCCGGTGTGAGCTACGTCGCCGTCGACTGTGGCGAAGCACACGGCCTGGCCCTTCGCTCCGATGGACTCATCGACGCTTGGGGTTGGCCGGCCAACGGCGCCCTGAACGTGCCGCCGCTCCCACCCGGAATCACATACACCGCAACAGGCGGTGGTTGGGGTCGCAGCCTGGCAATTCGCTCCGACGGCTCCGTCGTGGGTTGGGGGGACAACACATTCGGCTTGCTCAACGTCCCTGCACTGCCAGCGGGCGTGACAGCCGTACAGGTATCGCTCGAATTCGCGAGCGCCCACATGGTCCGCAGCGATGGCAAAATCGTGACCTGGGGCGCTCAGGTGTTCGGTTCAGAGTTTGGCAAGAACTTCCCCGCCGCTTCCCCTGGCCCAGCTCCAACCCACATCGACTCCGGGGAGGACGGCGCAGTTGTGCTATTCGAAGACGGCACCGTTGTATCCAGCGCCAAACTGCCCGACCTGCCCGCGCTGCCGGCGGGCGTCACCTATGAGACGATCTCATCGGAGTATGACCGGATTGCCGCGGTCCGGTCCGACGGCTTGGTCGAGGTCGTCTCGAATAGCGTCCCACTAACAACACTGCCGAGTGGAGTGTCGTACGTGGACGCCGATGTCGCCTATAGCGGTCTCGTTGGGCTGCGCTCGGATGGCCAAGTCGAGACGACTGGCTCCGCCCAGGCCCTACCCGCCCCACCCGCCGGGCTTGGATACGTCCAAATCGAAGCCGGGAACACCTTGAGCAGCGGCCTGCTTTCCAACGGCGAAGTCGTAACGCAGGGATCGCTTCTGGTCCCCGTGCCACCACTTCCGCCCGGCCTGCAGTACATCGGCCTTTCGTCCACCATCAATTTCGGACACTGCCTGCGATCCGATGGGACGATTGTGACTTGGGGACAGGCATACGGAAACCCGACGGGGCAGGCGCCACAAGGCGCCCCGCCACTCCCGCCCGGCGTCACCTACGTCGAAGTCGCGACAGGCAGAAACCACAGCGTCGCACGCCGCTCGGATGGAACGATCGTCGCTTGGGAAAGCCAGCCGCAGCTGCCAACATCGCTGTGGAACGGATCGCTGATCCCCACAACAACGACGGCACCCAACGCCACATACAACTCGGTCGGCGCCGGCACGCGGTCCACGACAGCCGTAATCGGTCCCAAGAGCACGTTTGTAACCTTTGCCACAGGCTGTTCGGGTTCGCTGCCTAGCACGCGCATCATTCCCGAAGACACGCCAAGAGTTGGCGAGGACTTCGTCGTGCGGCTCTTCGACCTGCCTGCCGGAGTCGCCATCTTGACCATGGGCTTCAGCAACACCGTCGCGACCTTCGGCCCACTCCCGCAGAGCGCCGCTCCGCTCGGAATGCCAGGCTGCACGATTCAAATCAGCCCGGACTTTAGCGAGTTGGTGGGCAGCGTCGGCGCATCCGAACCAGCCGTTTTCACACTACCGATCCCAAACAACCTGGCACTGCTCGGCACGACCTTCTACCAGCAAGCGTTGGTGCCCGACGCAGGCGCAAACGCGGCCGGGTTTGTTATCTCGGATGCTGCAGAAGGGGTCGTCGGGCGCTAAGGCACGACCCGCAACGCCATACTTCGCAGGCCCGCCTTCACCTCGCGAAGGCCGAGCTTCTGCAATCTGCTCGTCGGGCGGAGCGACCGGACACAAGCATCAGACGTCACATACCGCGAGCCGGGCATAGCGATAGTAAAGCGTCAGGGTCAACACGGACGTAGCCGTCATGCCCAAGCGGCCATATGCCTCGCCATACCTGCCGCGCGGCGCCCACGTCCGCGCAAACGGCAACCTGTCGTCTGCTGACTTCACCATGCAGGCCTCCAGCCGCTTGCTCATTTCCTTCCAGCAGAGCCCCCCGGCGCGGAAGCTTGCAATCGCGTAGTAGGTCGTCGCGAGCGGATGCTCAGCAGAGTCCAGCCACGAGACGTCAACCGCGGGAGCGTGGGCGCCCCTGTCTGTCAGCAACGAGGTGAGCAGCACCCCAGCGCCGACTTTGCGGCGATCCGTCGCATCGACATCCAGCACCGCTGCCGGCGCTAGCCGCACGACGGCATCATCGAGCGCGTCAAGCCGCGCCAGAAACTCCGAACGCGCCGGCTCTGCCTGCAGCGAGCGCACCGCGTCGGGCATCAGCCGTCCGGCGGCCGTCGCCATACGAGCCCACACCAGCACCTCGACGTCAGCGGAGTCGACGCGGCCCAAATGCTGGCGCAATACCTGCAACGCCCGATCGACGGGTGCGTGCAAAATGGAGTAGCGAGAGTGCGCCGCAACTTCGGCCAGCATCGTGGTGACGAGGGCGTGATCGACGAGCCAGTCTGGGTGTACCGAGAAGCCGAAACGCCCGTGCTTGTCCTGCTGACCGCGCACCCAACGCACCGCGTTCTTCAACCGTATTCGGCCGGGTCCAGACCGTAGGTTCGAGCCATCGGCGCTAAGCGCGAGCGCATAGAGGGCCGTCACGTGGAGGTCTTGAGGCTGGTGCGCGTATGCGTCGCCGGGCAACAGGGGAACCAAGCCCTCCTGATTGCTTTGGCCGCCGTCCGCCGGCCGCTGCTCTTTGACCTGCTCGTGCTCCGCGACGTCCTCGGAAGCGGCGGCAGAAGCCGGCCAGCTGCCGTCGCTGCGCTGCATCCGGGCCGGCCAATGAAGCTCCGCGCCCATGCCGCATCCGCAGCGTTGAGCGGAGGCGCCGGCGGTGACCAAGAGAGCGGCAAGGGAAATGCACAGCATGGGCAACGGAACGGCTCGCATTCCCACATGGTTCAGGCGGCAGAACGACGGTTGCGGCCCCTACAACCGACGCGTACCGACGCAGAAGTCGCAAAACACGACACGGCTCTCGTCAGTCTGGAACCGAACAACGCGCGCGCCGGCGCCGCGTTCCGCCAGCGGCTGTCGCGCCCCAACTCCGCCCGGATCGATCGCTGGCAAGGGGGCCCCGGCACGGCTGAATCGCCCCGCATCTGCAGCGCCCGTCACCGAAGCCACATCGCAGAGCGCTGCCCCGCCGTCGGTGCAAACCCCACCCCCGCCGGATGGGCTACAGCGCCGCTCGCGATCGCGACGACCAGAACGAAAGCCGAAATGGCTGCGCGCCAAGCGAGCGCCGAGCCATCGAGTCGCCGAACCACGGTCCACAACACCTGCCGATGCACAACGCACCCACCTACATTGACCCCCTCCGCGAGGCACCGGGAGCGAACACCTGGAGCGAAAGCACCTGGAACGAAGCCCTGGCCGCCTATCAGGAAGGGCGCTATCACGACGCCCTGCGAGCATTTCTATGCATGCTCGATGCTGACAGCGTCCCGGATGGAAGCCTGATCGGGAAGCAGGTCTGCCTCGAACACGGCTCCGTCCGCATGCGGATCCAAGTGAGCGAGGACTCGTTCTCGCTTGAGGTGCCGTTCTTGCGCATTCCGGAAGGCGGTCGTGCCATCGCCATGATGCGCAAGGTCATGAACCTGACCAACGATCTGGCGATCAGCCGCTTCTTGCTGCGCAACGAGGACGAGATCTACATCGTGCACCGCGACTCGATCGCTGGCGTGCACCCCGCCAACCTCCGCGGCGTATTCGGATCGGCCTGCACGGTGGCAGACACGTATGACGATCTATTCGAAGACAAGTTCGGCGCAACCCGGGTCGAAGCTCTCGATGTCGAGACTTGGAACGGCGAGATGCTCACGAAAAGCCACGAGGCGATGTCGAGCATCGTTCGCGAAGGCTTAGAATTCTGTGAGATCTTCGAGAAGAAGCAGAACCTCAACTTTGCCTACAACGCGCTGCAGTTCACCTTCCAGCGGATGACCTGGACGCTGTGGCCGCAGGGGATCCTGCGCTCGAAGATCGCTGACACCCGGCGCCTGCTGTGCGACTCCTCCAAGCCCGGCACGCAACGCATCGAGCTCGGCAAGAAGATGCTTCGCGAGATCGCGGCGACGACGCCGGAGCAACTCGGCGAGAGCCTGTACGAAGCGCGCTTCATCCTGTCACAGCAGAACCCACTCGACTTTGAGCAATACAAGTCGAGCATCGCGGGGCCACGCGCACTGATCGGACAGCTCAACCAAAGCCGCGACTACGACTACGCGTGCTTTGTGGGACTGCACTCCATCTACGAGGACCTGGCAAACAGCCACATGCCGGCCGAGGCCACCCAGCTCTACGTGGATGCCCTTCAGCAAGCCGGCGGCAAGCCCCTGAGCGAGGCTTCGACGGTGTTGATGCAGGCGATCGCCAGCGTGGAAGCCATGCCCTCGCCATCTGCCACAGCTGCAGAAGACGAAACGCAGAAGAACATTCGAGAGATGCAAGCGGCCCAAGTCGCGCGGGAGCAAGTATGAGCAACGCAGAAGCAAAGCTGCCAGTCTTCAAGATCTGCACGGCCTTCGGCACCGGAAGCGGATTCCTCGTCGAAGGTTTCCCCTACATCGTGACGAACTACCACGTCGTCGCTGGAGGGACGCAGGTCGCCATCGAGTGCCAGGACCGATCGCGCCGCACCGGCGAAGTCGTGTTTATCGATCCGGCCGCGGACATCGCCTTGATCATGCCGTCGCAGCTCCCGAGCGGAGCCGCCGAAGGCGCGCTCAAGATGGCCGCAGGCAACCCGCAGGTCGGCGACTCGTCCTTCATCCACGGCTTTCCGTTTGGCATGCCCTACTCGGTCAGCCAAGGGGTCGTATCCGCCGTGGAGCAGCCGATGGGAGACCGCAAGTACATCCAGACGGATGCCGCAGTCAACCCAGGCAACAGCGGCGGCCCGATGATCGACAAGGCCGGCGAGGTGATCGGCATCACCTCCTGCAAAGTGCGCGAAGCCGAGAACATCGGCTTCGGCATCCCGATGGAGCACCTCCGTGCGGACCTCGAGCTATGCCAACGGGACGGCACCGGCGAATACGCCCTCAAGTGCCCCTCGTGCGAAGAGCTGATCACCGTGCCCGATGACTACTGCGGCTCCTGCGGCGGCGAACTCGACAAGGACCAGTTCTTCCCCAGCGGCCAGCTAACAACCCTCGCCGAAATCGTCGAAGGTGCCCTGCTGGTAGATGGCTACGACCCGGTCCTGGCGCGCCAGGGCTACCACAATTGGGAGCTCGTCGTCGGCAGCGCCGTCATCGAATGCCTGATGGTCTCGGATGAGCTGTTCTGCGTTCGCACATCGCTCGCGATGCTGCCCAGCAAACCCCTGGACTGCCTCCGCTACGTGATGTCCTACGACGACCCCGACTACACCTTTGTGGTAGGGAGCTCCGGACGCATCTGGCTGCGCAGCGAGATGCACCTCTCCGACATCTTCAACCCCGCGCGCCGCGAGACCATGGCCCGAAAGATCGCGCGCCTGGGCAAGGTCGCCGACGACATGGACAACTACCTGGTGGAGTCGTTCGGCTGCAAGCCGAGCCCGGAATCGCACGCGGCGATGCTCTGAGTGGGAGCGGCGGATGGTCTTCACCGTCGGTGAAGATGGTCGGAGCGACAGGATTTGAACCTGCGACCCCCTGCCCCCCAGGCAGGTGCGCTACCAGGCTGCGCCACGCTCCGACTTTTGGCCGATCGCGGGGCTGCTTGGCTCCGCGGGCGCGGGGGATCCTACCTTGCTGGGGTGAATGGGCAAGGGGGAAGGTTGGTGAGGGGCAGGCTAGGGGCAATCGGGGGGCTGGTGGGTCGAGGGCGGCGGTGGGGCTGCGCCGGGAGACTGGCCGACCTCCGAAGACTGGGCTGGCGCTGGCTCGAGGCCGGATGCTGCGGCTAGCTCCCCGAGCGCCATCGCGGCTCCCAGGGCGCCGCCTCCGTAGATGAGGGGCAGGGCCAGGGCATCGCAGCCCCCGGTGCTCATCAGGGCGATGGTGCCGGCCGCCAGAAACGCGATGCCGAGCAAGAGCTGCGACCGGGCCTGGGTCCGCATCATGACCGCCGGCTCGGGTGCTGTGGCGAGGCCTTGGTAGAAAGCGATGGCGGTGGCGCTGAGATACCAGGGGTGCGGGCGGGCGCACGGTGTGCCGCCAGTCAAAGCCCCAGCCGCCTGGCGCTCCCGATGGACGGCGCGGCCCTTGAGCGTGCTCGCGACGCCGAGGAACTTGCCGCCCAGGATGAGGCAAACGGCCCAGCCAATCGAGCCGCCGGTGATGGCCAAGCCCACGAGGCCGATGGCGAGACAAACCACCGCGAACCCATACAAGAAGCGGGTGTGCTTGCGCAGCCCGGCCGGAGTGGGGTTGAGTGAGGCGAACATCAGTGGATCTCCCAGTTGCCGAGGTCGGCGATGCCGTTTGCCACCTGCACGTCCATCGCTGCGACCACTTTGCTGCCGCGGTGAAGCTGCACGACGAAGGGGCCGTCCACGACGTTCTCGATCGCAAAGAAGCCGTCGTCCGCGAGCTGCACGCCGAGGACATCGACCAGCTTTTGCGAAGCGAACAGCTGCTCGGTGGCATCGCTTTGCTTCGCGAGTTTGGGCAGGGCCGTGACGCGCAGTTCCTTGAGCCTGTCGACGCCAACAACCCGTCCGCGGACCTGGCCCGTCGGCATCGAAAAGTCGAGGGTCTGGCGAATGGCGCCTTCGACCACCACCGTTCCGGCAAGAGCAAACGGGCCGTCTCGACGCCCGTCATCCACCGGCGCGAGAAACACCAGGTAGCGACCTCGCTGCACGTCGCCGGCGGAGTAGCCGACCTCGCCGCGCTGGCGCGCCTGGATCCAGCCGCGATCGGTGTCCATCGGGATAAAGATCGGCGCCATCGCGATCCCCGACGGCGGCGGCACGACGGTGCCGGTGACCGACACCAGATCCGGCGCATCCAGTTCGATCACGACGGGATTGGCCTGGCTCGCAGCAAGGCGCACGACACGGCTTGCAAGCGCCGATTCATCGGGCGCCCGCTCATGCGGCACAACAATGACCAGGGCCTTCTCCATGTTGACCAGGCCAAAGTCGGCGATGCCGTCGCCATCGGTGTTCCTCCGCAGACGGGTTTCCTGATCCCCCGACACCACTAGAAGAGATACACCCGGCAGCGCGCGCCCGTCGCTACGAACCTCGACGGTGAGTCCCGGCAAGCGCCGCAGCTGGACGTCGAGCACGCGGTGGCCGCTGTAGTCGAGGGTGGTATCGAGGTAATCGGGATGGTCCACGACGAACCGCGTCGCGCGATGGTCTTCGCCAAAGCCCAGCGTGTAGCCGCCATCCATCCGAGTCTGCGTCGTCGCGACGTAGGTATGCAGCGATCGGCCTTCGCGCCGATTCCAGATCGTGCGGACCCCTGCGAACTTGATCGGCTTCCCCGTCTCAGCATCCGTGACGCGACCGCTCAAGAGCAGGCTGCCGGGCTTCGTCGCTTTGACATCAAAACGCGCCTCTTCGACAAACCGATAGACGTGGCCATGGTCTTCGGGCACGGCCAGTTCGTGCTCAACATATCTTCCGCCAGGCACGGTGATCCGCACGAGGTTCTTGGCGCCGGCGACGACACGCATCGGAAACGTCATCGAACCATAGCCGATGGCCGGCGTCTCCGCGGGCACGGTGCGCCTGCTCGGATCGCCAACGACGATGGTGCGCGACGGCGAGCTCTTGCTCCACGCGGCAAACGCGGACACCGAGAAACGCACCGGCTCCTTGCTGTGTGGCTCCGCGATTTCGATCTCGACGACCGAGTCAAATGCGCGCCGCATCCGCAAGACCGGCGCCTCTTCGACAGCCCATTCTGTAAACGCCATCTCCGCTTCGTAGTCGGGGTGGCGCACTTCGTCGATGACGAGCCGGCCGCGGTTCGCTGGCAGAGCGACGCCCGCAAATTCGAATGAGCCATCGTCCCTCGTGCGCCGCGCCACGCCGCCACCGAGCGCTCCCTGCATCGTTCGAAAACTGCGGCGGCGGCGGCTGCGGCTGCGGCTGCGGCTGCGAAAGCGCACGAGCGCGCCTTCGATCGGGTTGCCGTCTAGGTCGACAACCCTGCCCGCAAACGGTGCCGCGACAACTCCCGCGCGCGTTCGCTGCGACACGTCCGCGCCCGAATCCACCGCGCTGGCAAAGCGCTCCAGCGCCTCACCAGCCGACGTGGCCTGCGCGTAGTCAACGACGCGACGCGCGAACAGCTCTTGGTAGGCGACATAGCCGCCGACCGATACGGCCGCGATCGAAGCCGCAAGCAGCAGCTGCCACGAGCGACGAGCAAGCCGAGCGCCGCGAACCGCGACGTCGGCCGAAGCAACTCCCGAACCAGCAGCCTTGAGCGCCTTGGCGTCGAGCAGCGGCACCAGCGCCAGACACCACGCCCGGCGGTCGCCGTGCTTGTCATCCAGCCGCGCCCGCAGGCGCTCGAGCGCACGCGCCGTGCGCGACCGCACCGTGTTGACCGGAATCGACAGGCGCTTGGCGACCTCGCGCGGCGGCAGACTTTGCCAGTAGCGCAACAGCACGACCTCGCGTTCGGCCTGCGGCAGTTCGTCCACATGCAGCAGCAGCTGGTGGCGAACGTCCTGCTCGGCGGCCAGCTCCCCGGCCGACGGTGCGCGGATCGACGACTCCGCGCGCCGCACGTCTTCGCGCTCGGCGCGACGGCTGTCGCCGCGGTGACGCATGCGCACAATGTTGCGAACCGTGCCGGCAAGCCAGCCGCGCGAAGACGTGACCTGCGCGCCGTCACGCCGCGCGGCGAGCGTTGCCCGCCAAACCTCCTGGACGACGTCGTCGACATCGTGCGAGCCGGCGACCAGACTCGCGGCGAGGCCCCGCAGCCAGCCGGCGTTTTGCAGCAGCTCTTCGATCGGTGCGGAGATGGCCGAAGCGAGCGCGTCAGGTCGACCGCTCGTCTGGGACGAATCGCCGGGCGTGGAGGATGGAGTAGAGGAGGACATGGCGGGGTCGGCGAGCCTCGATGCAAGCACAACAGGGTTCATGCCCATCGAGTTGCCGCCGCCTCGGAAATCGACCGCGGAACGCCCGCAAAACTTGAGCGGGCCCCACCTAAGTCACGGTAACGGAATGGCTTCAGCGAACGCCGGAATTGACATTACGATCCAACGGCATGAGCGCTCCCCCTCCGCCCAACCCCGATACGCGCGCTGACAGCGGCCAACCGCCGACGGCCTGGATCGCCACGATTGACGAAAGCGAGGCCGATGGCCAGCTCGCCGAGCTGTATGCGCAGGCACTCGATCCTGGCACGACGCGCGTCGACCATGTCCTCAAGGTGCACTCGCTGCACCCAGATGGACTTGCGGCGCACCTCGCGGTCTACCGCGCGTCGATGGCCGGCACAAAGGGCCTGCGCAAGGTCGACCGCGAGCTCGTCGCCGTCGTCGTCTCCAAGGCAAACGGCTGCCACTATTGACTGCACCACCATCGCCGCGGTCTGCGGCGGCTACTTGCGAACGACCCCATCGACGACCGACAGCTTGCCCGCATAGAAGCAGACATAGAATCCGCCGGACTCGACAAACGACGGCTTGCCATGCTTCGCTACGCCCACAAGCTCACGGTGACGCCGGCCGAGATGAAGCCCGCGGACGTCAACGCACTGCGGACGGCCGGCTTTGCCGATGCGGACATCCTCGAGCTGTGCGAAGTCGTCGCCTACTACGCCTATGCCAACCGGATCGCGGATGGGCTCGGAGTATCGCTGGAGTCCGCTGCGCCAGAATCGTGAGCGGCCGCTACATCTGCCAGAGGCCGTGATCGTTGCCGCCCAAAAGGTAGATGGCGAACGTGCCGTGCCCCGGAAGCTCCATCGGCGGAACGGCGATTTCCCCGCCGGCTTCGACCACAGCGGCAACGGCGGCGGCGATGTCTTCGACAAGCCAATACGGCCGCACAACCGGCGCCTCGTCTTCCCGCATGGGCGCACGCACGCCGACGACCGCACCATCGGACAAGGTCGCTGTCCTCGCATTGCCGAGCCCAGGCTGGGGCTCACCAAAAGGCACGCTGTGCGCAGCAGAGTACGACGCGCAGACACCGTCGACGTCCTTCGTCACGATCTCGAGATACTGAACTTTCATGCTGTTGCCTCTTTCCGACGCCGGGAGCAAGTCCTTGGGGCGTCCGCAGGTTCTACAGCATAGACAGTCGCCAATCGAAAGGCTTCCAAGCAGGCGAGGCCGCCGCTCAGTTGGCGAGCGAGCGCGCCCGCTCGGATTCGAGCAGCCACACGGTCGAGTACCGCGCCTCGCCGCGCGCCTGGCCGCCGGGCTCCGCCCCTTCATACACAATGGAATACCCGCGATGCTCGATCTGGATGCGCATGTTGAACGCCTCCACGAACGCCATCGCGCACGGCACCTCCAGCAGCACATAGGGCACCGCTGCATCGGACCGTCCATCCGGCAAGGAAAAGTCGCCGGCGAGCGCACGGCCGGTTGCAGAGATGCCGCTGCTTCTCGATGACGTATCGCCAGTGGCGCAGCCAGCCAGAATCACGGCCAAGAAGATGAAACGAATCATATTGACGATGGCCTCGCAGGTGCCTTTTCGCGCGGCAGAGACAGCATGCCCGTTTGACTACCAGCCAAACTGCACAACGCTCGCATCCGACAGCGACAAGCCGCCCTGCACGTTTTCGAGAGTCGCGTGCTGAAACAAAAACGCGTAGCCGTTCCAAGCCGGATCGACCGGCAAGCTGTAGTCGAGCGTGGCAGGGCTGCTGGCCGACGTCGTCGCAACGAACGTGACGTCGGGCCGGACGTAGAGCGTGCAGCCGCTGGTTCCAAAGACGCTGTCGAGCGGCAGCGGGAGAGGCACTCCGGCCCAATCGGCGCCGGTCAGGCCGACGACCACGATGCCGGCCGCGTTGGCCTGGTGGTTGGTCGACTGCAGCACCAGCTGCGGGCTGGCTCCCGCGGTGATCGAGGCGCTCGACGCAACCACGCCGGCGGCGCCGCTGCAGCCCGTGCCGAAGTTGCCGAAGAAGCGCTGGTAGGGCTCGGCGCCGCGCAGGCTCTGCGTTGGGCCGATCAAGGTCGGCGTGCCGGTGGCCGTATCGATCACGTAGAGGTTGTTGCTGTCGCCGCCGACGAGACGACCATCCGAGCGCCGCGACAGCCACTGCAGGTTGGGCGCATTGACAATCGGCGGGCCGACCAGCGAGCCAGCACCCGTTGCCGCATCCACCCGCACCAAACCCTGGCCAATGTCCCAGGCGTAGAGTGAGCCAGCGAGCTGCGCCAGCGACTGGATGCCCGAAAAGCCGATGTTGCCAATCGTCGTCGAGGCGCCGGTGACGGTATCGATTCGCACGAGCGTGTCGCCGCCCTGCTCCGCTCCGTATAGCTCGCCCGGGCCCGCCCACGTCAAGCCGCGCGTATCCACCGAAGGATGGACGACGGTGGCGTTGCCGGTGACCGGGTTGATCGTCGTCAGCTCGTAGACCGTGCCGTTGCGGCGCGTCGACCAGATCGTGCCCTGCTCATCGACCGCCATGGCGTTTTGGCCGGACGCGCCGCTGCCAACGAACGACCAAGCGCCCGTGTAGGAGTCGAGGGCCACGATCGAGCCGCCCCAACCGACACCGATCATGTCCTGGGCGCTAGCCGCGACCGGGAGAACCAATATGGACAGTGCTGCTAATACATCGATGCGCATGTAGAAAACAGCGATTCGAGACCCTGCACGTTTCTCTACAAATCATGATTTGGCCAACGGATTCTTCATGCAGCGATGGCAACGCCCTATCACCGCGCACCTCTCCGCCGACCGAAAATCCGCGTCGGATGCGCTGCCGTCCTGTATGACGGTGCGATGGGATCATCGGATTCTGCGTCCAAACTCGGCCTCGGCGTAGCCGCCGCCGCCCTCGCCGTGGCCGGCCTTGCGTTGCTGCGAACGTTTGCAACGGACCCGACACAGCCTCCAAGCCCGGCGCCAGAGGAGTCGCCAGCTGAGCCAGCAAGAACGGCCCAGCGGCGAGCGCCCACGCCAAACGTCGCAACGACCAACGCGACCAAAAGTGGCTATGGCGCGACCGGAACCCCTTCCGTCGAAGATCTTCGCCAGCGCCTCTCACAGCTCGAAGCTGTCGTCGGCCGCACGCCGAGCGGCTCGCCCCGCGCTGCTGCTGCGAACAATGCCGACACCGTGGCGCTGCTGCGAGACATAGAGATACGGCTCGCGGCGCTCGAGCAAAGCAACGGCCGCCGCACCGGCAGCAAGCTTGGTCTAGCGGACATCGACAACATCCGCTCTGCACTGGCTGTTTTGCTCTCCTCCAGAGGCGTCCGCATCAAGGCTACCGACGTGCAGGCACTGCAATCGGAACAGAGCCAGCGCACGCTGGGCGCCGTCGCACAGGACCGCAGCTACAGCGACTGGGAACGCATCGAGGCCTACCGCGGCATGATGATGTTTGGCTTCGAACACCCGAAGGCCGGCCTCGACGCCATGGGCGGCATGACGGATGTCCTGCTCACATCGCGCGACGCAAAAGCCAGAGCGAGCGCTGCGGGCATGCTGAGCTACAACGCCAACGCCTCGACCGCCCCAGCCCTGCTGGCAGCGCTCCAAGCCGAGCAAGATCCCGCGACGCAAGCGGCGCTCGCGACGACGATGTTCAAGCTCAAAGACGACACCGGCATCCGCGCCGCTCTGCAGCAGCTCCAAGCGAGAACCAAGAGCACCGAGCTAAAGCGCAAGATCTCGCGAGCTCTCGAGAGATAGGCAACCCGCAGGCAAGCGAGCCAGTTTGCAGCGGCTACGCCGGGGGTGGCGTCATAGACTCACCGCCAACTCACACTCGCTTGCCAAAACACGACTGCAAAGGGCTCAGCAATGATCAACCAAGGCCCGTGGCCTGGACGATTCGTCTGGCACGATCTCATGACAACGGACGCCGACAAGTCGAAGGCGTTCTATTCGTCGCTGTTCCCGAACTGGCAGATCGAGGCGCGGCCCATGCCGGGCGGCGTCAACTACAGCATGCTGACCGTTGGGCCGGGGCCAGTCGGCGGCATCCTCGAGGAGAAGGCGATTCCTGCATCCCACTGGATGCCCTACGTCGCCGTCGATGACGTCGATGCCTCCGCCGAAACGTGCAAGTCGCTCGGTGGCACGGTTTGCATCCCACCCACCGACATCCCCGAGACGGGCCGCTTCGCGGTTGTCGGAGATCCGATGGGCGGCTTCTTCTCGATCTACAAAGGCAACGACGAGTCGCCCGGCTTTGATCCGGACCTCCCCGTCGCGGGTCGCATCTGCTGGAACGAGCTGCTGTCGAGCGACGACGCGAAAGCTCTGACGTTCTACAGCGGCATGTTTGGCTGGAACGACGACCCCAAGGACCTCGGCCCGATGGGCACCTACCATCGCATGATGAACGGGGGCAAGGAGACCGGCGGGATCATGAAGAACCCGGCCAACGGCGCCCCAGATGCGTGGCTCGTCTACTTTATGGTCGACGACCTGAAGGCATCGACCGCCAAAGCGAAGGAGCTCGGCGCCAACATCATGATGGACGACATGCCGATTCCGGAAGTCGGCCGATTCTCGATGATGGCGGATCCGGTGGGCGCCGTCTTCGCGCTGTTCCAAATCCACAGCACAGACGGCTGAGCGCGGCGTCGGCCTGTTGGCTTATTTGCTGATGCCGACCTGGTCGAGCATCCAGGCAACCTCGAGCGCGCGGTCCTTCCAGCGGTCATAGCGACCGCTGGCGCCGCCATGCCCGGCCGCCTCGAGCTTGCACTTCAACAGCAGCTCGTGATCGTCGGTCTTTTGCGTGCGCAGCTTGGCGACGTATTTGGCAGGTTCCCAATACATGACCTGCGAGTCATTGAAGCTGGTCGTGACCAGCGTCGCCGGGTAGCTCTTGGCTTCGAGGTTGTCATATGGGCTGTACGACATCATGTAGTCAAAGGCTGGCTTCTCGTTTGGGTTGCCCCACTCGAGATACTCGCCAACCGTCAGCGGCAGCGAGGCATCCATCATCGTATTCATGACGTCGACGAACGGCACCGCGCTGTGGATCGCGCGGAACGTGTCGGGCGACATGTTGGCGACAGCGCCCATCAGCAGACCGCCGGCGCTGCCCCCTTCGGCCAGCACGCGGTTCGGATGCGCGACGCGCTCCTGGACCAGGTGCTTGGCCACATCGATGAAGTCGGTGAAGGTGTTCTTCTTCTTCATCAACATGCCGGCCTTGCGCCACGCCTCGCCGAGCGTGCTGCTGCCGCGAATGTGCGCGATGGCAAAGACGACCCCGCGGTCGAGCATGCTGACGCGGTCGCTATTGAAGCCCGCCGGAATAGAAACGCCGTAGGAACCGTAGCCGTACAGCCACAGCGCCGCTGTTCCGTCCAAGGGTATGCCGCGACGCATCACCACGGAGACCGGCACCTTGGCGCCATCGCGAGCCGGCGCCCAGATTCGGCGCGTTTCATACTTTTCGGGGTCGTAGCCCTTCACATCGCGCTGCTTCTTGAGCTCTCGATCCAGCGTCTGCAGGTCGTAGTCGAACACGCACGGCGGCGTCACCATCGACTCGTAGCTGATGCGGAAATTGGTCGAAGTGTATTCCGGCGTCCCCCCCGACCCCGCCGAGTAGACCTCTTCGGGAAACGTGATCTCACGCCAGCTGCCGTCGGCAAAGTCGTGCACACGGAATCGATTGAGCCCCTGCACCCGCTCGCGCACGACCGCGAACTTTTCGAACGCTTCGAAGCTGGAGACCAAGACGTCGTCGCGATGTGGCACGACATCGCGCCAGTTGTCTGGGCTCGGATTTGCTGCGGGCGTCGCAACGATGCGCCAGTTGAGAGCGTCCTTGTCGGTATGTAGGTAGAAGACACCGTCGCGGTGCATCATCTGGTATCGATGGCCCTTCTCGCGCGGCAGCAGCACCTGAAAGTCACCCGCCGCGTCGCCGGCAGCGAGGAAGCGCGTCTCGTAGGTATCCGTGCTGTAGGAAAGTGCCGTCAGATACTCGCCATCCTTGGTGCGGCCGAGATTGAGCGTGAAGAGCTCATCCTGCTCTTCGAACAGCATCTCAGGCGCACCATCGACACGCCGACGCCAGAGCTGGTTCGAGCGCTTCGTGGTCGGATCCTCAGTCACATAAAAGAGCGTTTGGCCGTCGGCCGCCCATTCGACCGAAGTCACGCGCGCGGCGAGATCCCTGGTCTCTCTGCCATCGCGTAGATCCTTGACGTGCAGGTCGTACTGGCGAAAGCCCGTCACGTCGGTTGTGTAGGCGTAGAGCTGACCATCGTCGCTGACCTGAACATCACCGATACCCAGATAGGAAAGGCCTTCGGCCATCTTGTTTTGATCGAGCAACACTTGCTCGTCGGCACCTTCATCCATGCGGCCATCGTCGGACATCGGCTTGCGACAACGAATCGGGTACTGAAGCCCCTCGACGGTGCGCGAGTAGTAGTACCACTTGCCCAACCGGACCGGCACGCTGAGGTCCGTCTCCTGGACGCGCCCGACCATTTCGTCATACAGAGTTTTCCGGAAGCCAGCCAGGTGTGCGGTGCGAGCCGACGTGTAGGTGTTTTCCTCTTCTAGATAGGCGCGAACCTCGGGGTGCTCCTTCTCCCGCAGCCAGTAGTAGTCGTCGGCGAACTCCTGTTCATGCCAGACGTTTTCGTGGGGCACGATCTTGGCGACAGGCGGCAGCGCGGATTCGCCAGCTTGGGGCGAAGAAGCAGAATCGGATTCGGTCATCGGAGCGGAGCAGGCGACAAAGGTGAACAGCCAGAAGGGAGCCGTGCGCATGCCCTCCGTTATCGAATGTCGGAGTCGTTCACACCACCCCGAACCGTCTGCAAGACGTTGAAGAACGATGCCACCGGATTGCAGAATCGAATTGGCTGCTCGCTCGGGGCACGATTCCCTTGCAGAACTTCTTGCGTCAAGCAACATGCCCGGCCAGCGTTTGGGTATCGCCCACTACGGGCGAGCCAAAAACCACCATGAAGAACCTCCTCTCCAAGACGGTCACGACCCTGGCGCTCGGCGCTTGCCTCTTCGGCACCTCCTGCATCGGCCCCAACAACGCCTACAACTCCGTCAAGTCGTGGAACTCGACGCTGACCGAGAACAAGCTCATCAACGAGCTCGCCTTCCTCGGCCTGCACATCATTCCGGTCTACCCACTGGCCGTCTTCGGCGACTACATCGTGCTCAACAGCTGGGAGTTCTGGACCGGCGAGAACCTGCTCAAGGCACCAGAAGACTTCAAGCCGCAGGGCGACCTCTAGTCTCGCCCCAGTGGATTGAAGCAGAGTGGATTGAAGCAGAGTGGAGTGAAGCAGAATTCTAGCTGCGCACTCGCAAAGCTGCCGGCCTTCTTGGCCTGGCGCACGGCCGACAGTTCCGTCACTGCACGGATGCAACTGTCGGCCGCGTTCGATTCTGCCGGCCCCTCTGTTTGTGGCCCGCGCCCTATCGCCGACGGTCTCAGGCCAATTCGGTAACGGCCCGCGCGACGCGCTCTGGCAGACCGCGTTTGGCGCCGCCCGCTTGCTCACCGGCCAGCAGCGCATCGATATCCTGATAGGCATAGAGAATCGGCGCCTGGTCGCGCGGTAGCCCGCCGGTATCGGCCGTCGGGCCATACGTGCTGTGCAGTGCGCGCCCGCACAAGCGCAGCAAAACCGTCTGCTGGCCACGGTGGTGGGCGGTGTGCGCGATACGCCGGGTCATGACCCAAGCGCGCGAGCGCTGCACCTCAAAGAACGCGACTTCCTGCTGCCACCATGCATCGTCTTGCGCGGTCAGCGCCTGCAACCGGTGGCGCGCAGCCGCTGCGTAGTGCTCGAGAAAGCCCGTGCGCGTCGCGTCGGCCGGCAGCACTTCGCCCGGCGCGACGATGCCCAACATGCCCGCAAACCAACCGTTTTCGGACTGGCACTGGTGCACCATGTGCTCACGCAGCGTGCGCCCGCGACGATCATCCGGACGTGGCCTCACGTCGAGATCCACATCACTCGCCATCGCCCAAACCGAAAGCACCTTGAGGATTTCGGTCGCGTAGGTGTCGACCAAGAAGGCGTAGTGCGATGGCATCCGCGCATCCTAGTGCAGCGCATCTGGTAGACGGGAGATTATCCGGGATGCGAGGGCGTTCGTCGCAGGGCGCTGCGAAGAATGCATGTCCTATATCAGATGCACGACAAGAGCAGCAGCAGCCGCCGCAGCCGCAGCAGCCGCCGATCCGCAGGCTGCTTCCCCCCCGCGTCTCCCCGCGTCCTAGGCCAGGACTCCTAAAACACGCGGTCTCGAACCACGCCGTCAATCGAGAGACGCAGCAGGCCGACATCCGGCGCACACCACAAAATCAAACGACGTTCGCCCTGGCCCAAGTCCGGCCGGTTGTAAGCGACATCGATGGTGTACTTGATCACATTGCGGTAGCTGACGCCCTCCAGCGCGCGCGGAAACGTAAAGTCCACAAACGCCAAGAACATCAGCGAAGCGCCTAGCCCCAAACCGCCGGCCGGCTGCTCCACCAACATCGTGGTCGCAATCGGACCGCTTTGGACTTCGAACTCCGTGCGCAGCAAGCTCATTTGCATCGCCCACACTTCGCGCCAGCCCATGTTTGCGGCTTCTCGGCCAAGAACCCGGAGCCCGGACACGATGAGATCTTCACCAAAGCCCGGCCCCTCGATTCGCCAGCGATCGGCACCATCCACGGCCCATGGCGACGAGGGATCCACGTCTTCGATCACGAAAGAGTAGCCGCCTTCTAGCTGCTGCACTTCCTCGCGCGCCGGCAGATAGAAACCCGCCGTCAGAACCTCACCGGGCACGGGCTCGAAACGCCCAAACGTCTTGGTCTCGAGCTCGACCTGAGCGACGCCGACGTCGACAACCGCCGGCGTGATATCCCGGGTCACAAACGGACTCGTTTGTCGGACCAGCACGTTGCCGGGCGCAGTCTCCACGATGTTTTGCGGCAGATACGGGATCAGCAACCGCACGTTCTGCGTTAGCACCAGATCACTCGGCTCGATGCGAAACGCATAGCCAACCGGGGGACGCAAAGCGATCACCTGGCCGGGGGCCTGCGGCGCAGAGGCCACGCCAAGCGTGTCGTCGATGATGCGGAACGGGATTTCCCGGTCCAGCACGCCCGGCTCAACCGTCAGCGCCAAACCGTCGTAGACACCGCCGCTGACGGCCAGCACGCCGCCTGCCGGCCCAATCGTGCCGTCGAGCAAAACCGTCGACACCGTCGCGCTTGAGGAGTCGCTGCAGCTCGAGAGCCCCACCAGACTCGACAGCGACACGACGATGGGCAGCAACAGCGGAAATCCGACGCGGGCGGTCGGCCGGGCAGGCTTGACTCTCATAGCCAGGGCATAGCCCGCCCCGGGCGCAGCGTAACTGCGGGCCTGACGCAATTCGGTGCCAGCGGAGCGCATTCCGACAGCGCAAACCGTTCCGAATCCGCCTCAGCAGCCGGAGAACGCCTTCCGGTAGCGGCGACCACGGCCTACCTTTCGCTTCCTCATGGCTTCCGGCACCTCAGACATCCAAGCAGCCCGCACGGCGGCGGCCAAAGCCGTCGACGGCGGCATCCTCACCCCCGACGAAGCCCTGGCCCTGTATCGCGGCCTGGACCAGCCCTCGCTGGGCTTGCTCGCGCACGACGTCCGCCTGCGGCTCAACCCGCCCGGCGAGGACGGCACCGTCAAGGCCACGTATATTGTCGACCGCAACCTGAACCCGACCAACGTCTGCGTCACGGACTGCGGCTTCTGCGCGTTCTACCGTTCGCCCGACGACCCGGAGGCCTACGTGCTGCCGCGCGAAGTGATCTATCAAAAGGTAGACGAACTCGTGGCGCAGGGTGGCCGCCAGCTGCTGCTGCAAGGTGGCCACCACCCGAAGCTAAAGACCGACTGGTATGCCGAGCTCTTTCAGGACTTGAAGAAGCGCTATCCAGACGTCTGGATCCACGGCATGAGCCCGCCGGAGATCACGCACGTCAGCAAGATGGAGAAGCGCCCGGTCCAGGACGTGCTGAAGGATCTCAAGGCCGCTGGCCTGCAGTCGATCCCAGGCGGCGGCGCCGAGCTGCTCGTCGAGCGGGTGCGCAAGATCATCGCCCCCAAAAAGGCGACAACCGAAGAGTGGCTCGAGGTGATGCGCCAGTGGGGCCAGCTCGGCGGCAAGGGCACGGCGACGATGATGTTTGGCCACTGCGAAACCGACGCCGAACGCATCGAACACATGACGCGCATCCGCGAACTGCAGGACGAGACGTCGGTCTTCACGGCGTTCATCCCGTGGACGTTCCAGCCTGAAAACACGCCACTGGGCGACAAGCTGCTCGAAACGCGCGGCGGCCAAAAGGCGACCGTCGCCGAATACCTGCGCACGCTGAGCCTCTCACGGCTCTACCTGCAGAACATTCCGCACATCCAAAGCTCGTTCGTCACGCAAGGCATGAAGACGTGCCAGGTCGGCCTGTCGATGGGCGCCGACGACTTTGGCTCCGCCATGCTCGAAGAAAATGTCGTCAGCTCCGCCGGCTGCACGCACCCGACTTCGATCCCCGAGATCGAACGCCACATCAAGGACGCGGGCTTCGTGCCGCAGCGCCGCAACATGATGTATGACCACGTCGAGACGCCCGTCACCGACAAGTTCGGCGTGGTCAAGGGCAGCAAGAAGAAGAAGGTCGTCTCTCAGGTCGAGGCCTGAGCGGCCTCGCCTGAAGCCTGACCGGGCCGACGTGGACTGGCAAGTTGTCGGCGACGCGCTCGGGGGCCATGATCCGCAACCATGTCGCTCGATCGGTCGACCATCGAAGAGCTGGCGCCGGACCAGTCTTCGCTCGGCGCCGCCAAGAAACTGCTCGCGCCCAAAAAGTGGCCGACCACGGCGTGCAGCGAAGACGGCTCACTGATCTGGGGGGAGTGCCAGGGATCTGGCTCGACGCCCTACCGCGTGGTCTATGCACCCAGCGACCGCGGCTACAAGTGCTCGTGCCCAAGCCGGAAGTTCCCCTGCAAACACGTGCTCGCGCTGATGTGGCTGCACGTCGACGGCACCGCGCCGTTTGCCACCGGCGAGCCTCCCGAGTGGATTGCCGAGTGGCTGTCACGACGGCGGAAGAGTGGCGGCGGCCAGCCAGCCGGCACGGAGAAGGCTCCCAGCAAAGGCAAACCCAAAGGCCAACGCTCGCTAGCCGCTGCGGAGTTGAGTGCGGCTGAGCCCACCGCACGCACCGCAGACCCCAAAAAGGCCGCCGCCGCGCGCGAACGCAACCGGAAGAAGCGCGAAGCCCAGGTGCTTGCCGGCCTCGACGAGCTCGACGCCTGGCTCGAAGACCAGCTGACGCGCGGCCTCGCTTCGTTTCCGGCCGTCGCCGGTGAACAGTCCCGCGTCATCGCCCGCCGACTTGCCGACGCCAAGGCGCCGGCGCTCTCGAGCCAGGTCGAGCAAGTCACGGCGCGCATGTTTTCCTTGCCCGAAGCCGAACGCGGCGCCTTTCTGGCCGAACGCTTTGGCGGTCTGCACCTGCTCGCCGAGGCCTACCGCCGCCAAGAACAGCTGCCAACCGAACTGCGCGCCGACGTGCGCGCGCTGATCGGCTGGAACACCGAGCGCCAGGCCGTTCTTGAGGATCCCGACGGCAAACGCGTCACCGGCAGCTGGCTCGTCGCGGCGCGCGCGGACGAGGTGCAACCCGACAAGCTGCGCCGCATCGAGACCTGGCTGCTGCGCGAAGCCGAAGACAGCTGCGATGTCGCACTCCTGCTCGACTTCGTGCCGGTGCGAAGCGGTGGCGGTGCCGACGCAACCTATTCGGTTGGCGAGCGACTGTCGGCGACCCTTGCCTACTACCCGTCGAGCGTGCCCATGCGCGCGGCAATCGAATCGATGCCCGAGCAGCCTGGTAGCGGCCAACCGGCTGGCGGCAGCAACGCGACCCAAGCGATCGAAAGCTGGCCGAAGCAGTCGTTCGCCAAAGCTCTGCAGCGAGTCGACGCCATGCGCGCCAAGCACCCCTGGCTCGACCGCTGGCCGCTTGCGGCAGACGACCTGCGCATCTCGCTCAGCAGCAGCGGCGCTCTCTGGCTGTGTGACGCCGACGGCAAGCGCGGGCTCCCGCTCGATCCGAGCCAAGACGACGTCGCCTACCCACTCGTCGGCGTCCGCCCGTTTCGCGGCTTTGCGATCTGCGATTCCCGAGGCGCGACTCTCCACTACGCCAACACCGACATCGGCAGCTGGAGGTCGACATGAGCAGCTCCTTCCTGCAGGCGCTGATGCTCGGCTCTGGCCGCAGTCCCATTGCGCCGCCCCAGACCATCGCGGCCGACACCCAAAAACAGCTGCGCGAGCTGCGCGGCGACCGCCACCTGCTGCCGAGCCTCGCCCTGTTTGCCCAACAGCTTCGGCACCGCGCGTTTGCCGTGCCAGAGCTCCTCGAAGGCGGCGGCCTGCCGATCGACGAGCGCCCCACGGTGCCCGAGCCGGTGCGCCCGCTGCTCGCACGACTGCTCGACAAGCGGGCGGACGACCGCGTGCCGGCAGCCATCGCCGTGCGCTGTGCGCTGCGGCAGGCCAACATGCGCGTGCACCCTTTTGATCTGCCGCGCCTGCCGGCGCTGCTCGATCTGCCGCCCCAGGAGCCGCAGGAAAGAGCTTGGCTGCGGCGCGTACACCGCACGGACAGCAGCCCCCCCGCAGAAGCGATCACCGCCGACAACTGGCTGCACCAACCAATCGCCGAACGAATCGCATTTGTGCGCGCCGAACGCACGCGGGATCCCGCAGCCGCCCGCACGATGCTCGCCGAGAGCCTCGCCAACGAACCCGCGCAGTCCCGCGCCAGCCTCCTGCAGGCGCTTGCCGTTGGGCTGTCCAGCGACGACCAGGAGTTTGTCGCCTCGCACTGCGGCGGTCGCGCCAAGTCCGTTCATGATGTCGCCGAGTCGTTGCTCGCCCAGCTGCCCGGAACCGAACAGCACGAGCGGCGCATCGAAGACATCGCGAGCAAGCTGACCGCCAACGCCGGCAAGCGCGGCCTGATCCGCCGCAAGACCACCCTGGCCTGGCCGAAGCCGCGCAAGAAACACGCAGACCCCGTGCAGGAGTGCGCGCTTGAGCTGCGCGGCATCTGCCTCGACGCGCTCGCCGCCAAGATGGGCCTCGCGCTCGACGAACTGTTCGCAGCCGCCCGCGAGGACACCGCGCTGAGCACCGGCCTGCTTAGCGCGGCGCTATCAACGGGCCGCTCCGACGCGATCGAACGAGCCCGGGCCGACGAAGCCGCCGACGTCGGCCTGCTGCTCTATGTGATCCAAGACCGCCAAGAAGCTGGCGACCCCGAGCGCCATGCCGCCTTCGCGCGCGAGCTGGTCAGCGCCTGCATGCGGCCGCACGACTGGCAAGAGATGCCGCCGGCGATCGCGTTCGCCCAGATCCATCAAACGCTGCGCGGGCCGCTCCCCGACGAAATCGCCGCGCAACTGCTCGACAGCGAGTGCTTGCGACGCTGCCTGCAGGTGGTTCGCGACAAGCCGCTCGAGGCCCCCGAACGCCTGCTCCTCGAGCCGATCGCCACGCTTATGCCCGCGGCTACCCGCGGCGCGTTTCGGTCCGCCATCCAAGACCTCGCGCTCGGCGACCGCCAGCGCGCCGAACTTCTGCTCGAAGTGCTCGAACGGCTGAGCCCGTACGCGAGTTCTTGAGAGCCCTCTGATACTGCTCGCCACTCCAAGCACGGACGCATTGCTGCCGACCCAACGCGTGGCACACGACTCGATGACCGACGACGCCCCCAACAACCTCGTGGCCGAACGACGCTTCGCTGCCGAACTCGACGCGCTCAAGAAGGCCGACGATCGCGATCGGCCGCCGAGCTGGCAGCTCTCGCCCCAAGCGGTCGTGACGTATCTCCTCGGCGGCACGCTCGACGACGGCACCAAGATCTCGGCGAAATACATCGGCAACCGGCGGCTGATCGAGACCGCGGTTGCGACGCTGGCAACCGATCGCGCTCTGCTGCTGCTCGGCGTACCCGGCACCGCCAAGTCGTATCTGAGCGAGCACATGGCGGCCGCGATCCACGGCGACTCGCAGCGCCTGATCCAGTGCACGGCCGGCACCGATGAACAACAGGTCCGCTATTCCTGGAACTACGCGCTGCTGCTCGCCAAAGGCCCGTCGCGCGACGCGCTGGTGCCGACGCCGCTGCTGCGCGGCATGCAGGACGGCGCCGTGGTCCGCTTCGAAGAACTGACCCGCATGGGATCCGATGTCCAGGACACGCTGATCACCGTGCTGTCCGAGAAGATCCTGCCGATCCCCGAGCTCGACGAGATCATCGAGGCCAAGCCCGGCTTCAACGTGATCGCCACGGCCAACAACCGCGACAAAGGCGTCAACGAACTCTCGTCGGCACTCAAGCGTCGTTTCAACGTCGTGGTCCTGCCGCTGCCGGCGACCCATGAAGAAGAAGCGCGCATCGTGCAGAAGCGCGTCGTCGAGATCGGCACCGGCCTCAAGCTTCCCGAAGTGGAGCCGGCCGAGAAGCAGATCGCGCGCGTCGTCAGCATGTTCCGCGAGCTGCGCGAAGGCCAAACCGAGAACGGCCGCACCCGTCTCAAGGTGCCAAGCGCGACGCTGTCGACCGCCGAAGCGATCGCGGTGACGATCGGCGCATGGTCACAGGCCGGCTACTTTGGCAGCGGTGCCATAGATGCCGAAGCGCTGGCCGCCAACCTCGTCGGTGCCGTCGTCAAAGACCCGGTGCAAGACCGCATCGCGCTCGAGGAATACCTCGAGAGCGTCGTGCGCACGCGCAAGGGCTGGAGCGATCTCTACAACGCGATCCGCGAGGTGCTGTAGATCGCGATGCACGAACGCGTCCACACTTTCGGCATCCGCCACCACGGCCCGGGCTCGGCGCGCAGTCTGCTCGCAGCACTCGAAGAACTCGACCCGGCCGCCGTCCTGGTAGAGGCACCGATCGACGTGCAGGAGGCCCTGCCGTTTGCCAACGCCTCCGGCATGGAGCCGCCGGTCGCGCTGCTGGTGCACGACAAGAAAGATCCGTCGCGCGCGCTGTTCCACCCGTTCGCCGAGTATTCACCCGAATGGCAAGCCATGCGCTGGGCGCTGCGCAAACAGCGCCCGCTGTGGGCTATCGATCTAGCTGCCGGCGTCGAGCTGCGCGATGACAAAGAACATGCGCGCGCGCCGAACAACATGATGGCGCGCGACCCGCTGACCGCGCTCGCTGAGGCAGCGGGCCACTCGGACGGCGAAGCCTGGTGGAACGCGATTGTCGAGCAGCAGCATCAAAGCCGCGGGGTCTTTGCCGCGATCACCGCAGCGATGACCGCCGTCCGCGCGCAAAGCGGCGTGGATGCGCCGCTCGATGATGCTGACGACCAACACGATGGCGCAAGCGAGGCGGACGAAGATCGCGCCGCGCAACGCCATGCGCGCAAACGCGAGCTACAGCGCGAAGCGCAGATGCGGGAGCGTATTCGCAAAGCGCTCGATGAATTCGACGGCTCCATCGCCGTCGTCGTCGGCGCATGGCACGCCCCCGCCATCGAAGCCAAGCACACGCGCACGGCCGACCGCGCACTGCTGAAAGGCGTGCGGCCGGCGCCCGTCGAAGTCACCTGGGTTCCGTGGACCGATACGCGCCTCGCCGCCGCATCCGGCTACGCCGCCGGCGTGCTCTCGCCCGGGTGGTACCGCCACCTGTGGCGCTGCTTCACACAGGGCGGGCAGGGCAGCCACAGCGGTATTGGCATCGGCATCGGCAGCGGCATCAACGGAGGCATCCAAAGCGCCGTGCTGTGGCAAACAGACACGACGCGCCTGCTTCGCTCCGAAGGACTGCCAGCCGCCACGGCCTCGACCATCGAAGCGGCTCGCTTGGCCACATGCCTGGCCGCGCTGCGGGGCCATCCCGTGCCGGGCCTCGCCGAGATGCAGGACGCGAGCCTCGCGGCGCTCTGTCACGGCGACACCGCTCCGCTTCAGGTCATCGCCAAACGCCTCGTCATCGGCGAGCGAATCGGCGCCGTGGCCGAAAGCGTGCCGCAGATGGCGCTGCTAGCAGACCTCAGTCGCTGGCAGAAAAAGCTGCGCCTGAAACCAGAAGCGAGCAAACGCGAAATCGCCGTCGACCTGCGCACGGACGCCGGCCTCGCCAAATCGACGCTGCTGCACCGGCTGCTGATGATCGACGTGCCGTGGGGCAAACTGCTCGACGCAGCGGCGGGACGCGGCACGTTCCGCGAACTCTGGCAGATCGAATGGCAGCCGGAACTCTCCGTGCAGCTTGCCGAAGCGCTGCGCTGGGGCACGACGGTCGCGAGCGCAGCGCAGCAGGCCGCCATCGACAAGGCCGATCGCGCCAAGCGCATTGTCGACATCGCCAGCATCGTAGAGCGCTGCCTGCTCGCGGACCTCGAAGAGGCCGCCACAGCAACCATCGCCAAACTGCAGGCAAGCGCCGCACGCTCTTCGGACATCGGCGCGCTGATGGCGGCGGCCACGCCGCTGGCTGCGGTGCTGCGCTACGGCACGGCCCGCAAGCTGCCGACCGACGCCCTGCTTGCGCTGCTCGATTCGATCGCGACCGAGGTGGTGACCAGCCTCGGCTACTCCTGCCGCTCGCTCGACGCCGACGCGGCAGCCGCGCTGCAGGCTCAGCTCAGTGCGTTTGACCGCGCGCTGGACGCCCTCGGCACGCTGGAGGCCGCCCGCGGCGAGCTCCACCGCGAACGCTGGCACAAGACCCTCGCCTCGGTTGCAGACGACTCGCAGACCAACCCGCGGATCGCCGGCTGGGCCGTGCGCTGCCGCCATGATCACAGCGCGTCGACGCCCGACGACACGGCGAGATCCATGTCGCGAGCACTCTCCAGCAGCGTTCCGACGCAGCAGGCCGGCGAGTGGCTCGGCGGCTTCGTCGGCGAGGCCGCGCAGGTCCTGATGCACGACGAACGCCTGCTCGCACTGGTCGACACGTGGCTCCAGGGCCCGGAAGAAGAGGACTTCGTCGAGCTGCTGCCGGTGCTGCGACGAGAGTTCTCCGACTTTGATGCCGGCGAGCGGCGACGCTTGATGACGCAGCTGACGCATATGAACACAGCGCAAGCCGAAGCGTCGGGCTCGGCTCCGGCCGGACAAGCGCAACCCGGCGGCGATCTAGAGATCGACACGCAGCTGCCCTCTGCCTACCTCGAGTCTCTCCCCCTACTCGAACGCATCCTGGGACTTCGACCATGAGCAGCCCTTCCAATCAGGAACGGCGCCGCCGCTGGCGCCTCGTGCTCGGCGAAAACGACCCCGATGCACCGGTGTCGCTCAGCGAGCGCGACGGCCGCATCGACCGCGCGCTCGGCCAGCTCTATGACGCCGCCGGCGGCAGCAAGCGCAAGGGACGCGGCGGCCTCGGCGGCTCCGCGCCACGCATCGCGCGCTGGCTCGGCGACATCCGCGAGTTCTTTCCAACGCCGGTGGTTCAGATCGTGCAGAAGGACGCGATGGAACGGCTCGGCATGCGCGAGATGCTGCTGCAGCCTGAGATGCTGTCGGTCATGGAGGCCGACGTGCACCTGGTCGCGGACCTGATCGCCCTTGGCCACGCCATTCCCGCAAAGACCAAAGACACGGCCCGCGCCGTCGTGCGCAAAGTGGTCGATGAGCTCCTAAAGAAGCTGGAGCAGCGCACCGTCGCGACGCTGCGCGGTGCAATCGACCGCTCGCAGCGAACCAGCCGCCCGCGCCTGGCCGACGTCGACTGGCCCGGCACCATCCGCAAAAACCTGCATACGTGGCAGCCTGAGCACCAGACGATCATTCCCGAACGGCTGGTCGGCCGCGCCCGCCGCTCGCGCCGGCAGTCCGACCTCGACGAAGTATTTTTGTGCGTGGATCAGTCCGGGTCGATGGCCACCTCCGTGGTCTACGCGTCGATCTTCGCCGCGGTCATGGCGAGCATTCCAGCGATCGCAACGCACCTGGTTTGCTTCGACACCCAGATTGTCGATCTCACCGACAAGCTCAGCGACCCGGTCGACGTCTTGTTTGGCGTGCAGCTCGGCGGCGGCACCGACATTGCACAGGCCGTGCGCTACACCGCCGACCGGATCCAGAGGCCTGCGCGCAGCACGATGGTCCTGATCTCCGACCTCTACGAAGGAGGCGACAGCGCGGCGCTGCTGCGGCACGTCGAAGAACTGGTTCACGACGGCGTTCGCCTCGTCACCCTGCTCGCGCTTTCCGACGACGGCGCGCCGGCCTATGACGCGACGCTCGCAGCGAGCTTTGCCGCACTCGGGAGTCCCGTCTTTGCGTGCACCCCCGACCAGTTTCCGGGGTTGATGGCCGCCGCCCTCAAGCGCGAAGACCTCTCCGCGTGGGCCGCAGAGCGCGACATCGCGCTGGTGCGCGGGGATTCCAGCAACGTTGGCGGGGGCGGCGGCGAGGGCATCTCGTAGCGGCCGGCGCACGTTGGCGGCTACGCTGGACGCATGCACCGCACTGGCTACCGAGCGACCTGGATCCTGGCACTGCTTGCCGGCTGCGCAGGCGGCGGCGGCATCACCAAGAGCACAGCGCCAACCGAGCAAGACCGCGCCCATACGCGCATGCTGCTCGGCACCTGGGTCACAGAATACGACGACGCCGAGATCACCTACCGAGCCGATGGCACATGCTCGATGTGGATGGAGCTCGAGGACGAAGACGGCGGCATGCAGCGCTACGAGTCTTCGGGAACCTGGCAGGTTCGGGACGGCGCCATCCACGGCGTCACGGAACGAATGGAGCCGCCACTCGAAGAACTGCCGCTGCCCTACGTCAGCATCGAAAAGCTCGTCGAAGTAGGCGCAGACCAATACCGGTACGTGTGCCCCGTGCAGGACTGCACCAACACCATGCGCCGCGTGAGCCGCACCGCGCGCTAGCCCGCGGCCGCCGCAAACAGAAAGCAGCAAGCACCATGACCGACCAAATGACCGTCGCACTCGCGCAGATCGCACCGATCTGGCTCGACCGCGATCGCACGCTGGGCAAGATCACCGAATGGGCCCGTCGCGCCGCCGACCGCGGCGCGGGCCTGTGCGCATTCGGCGAAGCACTCGCCCCCGGCTATCCGTGGTGGATCGAACACACCGACGGCGCGCGCTTCGACGACGCCCGTCAGAAGGAGTTCTACGCCCACTACCTCGACCAAGGCTGCGATCCGCGAACCCACTTCGCCGAGCTGGCGCAACTCGCCGGCGACTGCAGCATGGCGATCGTGTTTGGCTGCATGGAGCGCGCCAGCGACCGCGGCAGCCATTCTCTCTACTGCTCGATGGTGACCATCACGCCCGACGGCGTGGTGCAGCCTACCCACCGCAAGCTGATGCCGACCTATGAAGAACGGCTCTTCTGGGCGAGCGGCGACGGCCACGGACTACGCACGCATCGCGTCGGACCGTTCACGCTCGGCGGCCTCAACTGCTGGGAAAACTGGATGCCGCTGCCGCGCGCCGCACTGCATGCACAAGGCGAAGACCTGCACGTGATGATCTGGCCCGGCAGCGACCGCAACACCGAAGCAATCACTCGCTTCGCGGCGCGCGAAGGCCGCAGCTATGTGCTCTCGGTCTGCGGCCTGATGCGACGCGAAGACATCCCCGATGACGCCCCACGCGCCGACGAGCTGCGCGCCTCGCTGCCTGAGGTTGCCGGCAACGGCGGCTCCTGCATCGCATCCCCCGACGCCACCTGGCTCATCGAACCCGTCTGCAACCGCGAAGAGCTGCTCGTCGCCGAACTCGACGCGGCGTTTGTGCGACGCGAGCGCCATAACTTTGATCCTTCGGGGCACTACGCACGCCCGGACGTGCTGCGCCTGCAGCTCGACCAGCGCCGACAGCGCGCGATCGACATCGACAACAGCTAGGCGCGCCGCCTGATTGCGGAGGGCCGACGCTAGCATTCGACCATGCAGCACATCCTGACCATCGATCAGGGCACAACCGGCACGACCGCACTGGTGCTCGACGAACACCTCCAGCTGGCAAGCTGCGCCGGCGAGCTCGGACGCGGCTACCGCGAGTTTGCGCAGCACTTCCCGGAGCCAGGTTTGGTCGAGCACGACGCCGACGAGATCCTCGCTTCGGTGCGCGGTGCCGTCGGCGACGCGCTGACGCGCTGCGGCGTCGCCGGCACATCGATCGCAGCTATCGGCATCACCAACCAGCGCGAGACGGTGGTGCTGTGGGATCGCGCAACGGGCAGGCCCGTGTACCGCGCCATCGTGTGGCAGGACCGGCGCACCGCCGAAGGCTGCCGCCGACGCATCCAGGCCGGCGAAGGCGATGCCGTCCGCGCGGCTACCGGCCTGCCGATCGACCCGTACTTTTCGGCCAGCAAGCTGAGCTGGCTGCTCGACCAGGGCGACCTGCGAAAACGCGCACAGCGGGGCGAGCTCGCCTTCGGCACAATCGACAGCTGGCTGCTGCACGCGTTGACGGGCGGCTCGGTGCATGCGACGGATGTCAGCAACGCATCCCGCACGATGCTGTTCGACATCCATCGACTCGAATGGTCCGAAGCCCTGCTCGAAGCGTTCGACATCCCCAATGCGGTCCTGCCCGAAGTCCGCCCGTGCACCGGCGTGCTCGGCAAGGTCCAGAACTTCGCACCGCTGCCCGACGGCCTTCCCATCGCGGGCATGGCGGGCGATCAGCAGGCAGCACTCTTTGGCCAAGCGTGCTTCGAAGTCGGCGACGCCAAGTGCACGTACGGCACGGGCGCGTTTTTGCTGATGCAGACGGGCACGCGCGCCATTGCCTCCAAACACCAGCTGATCACCACTGTCGCCTGGCAGCTAGGCGGCGCCAGTGGAGCCCCCACGCCCAAGCCTCACTACGCGCTCGAGGGCTCCGCGTTCATCGCGGGCGCCGCCGTGCAGTGGCTGCGCGACGGCCTTGGACTGTTCGACACAGCCGCCGAAATCGAGTCGCTCGCCGCCAGCACCCCGGATTCTGGTGGCGTCGTCGTGGTGCCGGCCTTTGCGGGCCTGGGCGCGCCCCACTGGCGGCCGGACGCGCGCGGCTCGATCACCGGCCTGACGCGCGGCACAACCCGCGCCCACCTTGCGCGGGCCACGTTGGAGGGCATCGCGCTGCAAAACGTCGACATCCTGCGGGCCATGGAGGCGGACTGTGGCGCACCGCTGCGCTCGCTCAAGGTGGACGGCGGCGCCGCCGCCAACAACCTGCTGATGCAGTTCCAGTGCGACGTGCTCAACGTGCCGCTGCAAAGGCCGCAGATGCTGGAGACCACCGCGCTCGGCGCCGCGATGCTGGCCGGCATCGGCTGCGGGCTCTGGCCTGATCCATCAACGGCCGAGACCGCATGGCGCGCCGACCGCACGTTTTCACCCAGCATGCCGAACGCCACGGTCACCGAGCATCTCGCGCGCTGGCAGGCAGCGATCGCCGGCTGCTAGGCCGGCCCGGTTCGAAGGTCGCTAGCGAACCGTGAAGACGTAGCTCACCGCGACCGCTGCGCCCCCCAGGAAGCCGAGCACCATGCCGGTGCGCAGCCGCTTTTTCAGATAGAGCATGAGCCAAAGCCCGGTGATCGAGAGCAGCGCGAGCAGCACAGCCGCCACGTCGACGATCACAGACCAGACCGGCCCACAATCTTGGCCGCGGTGCAGGTCGTCGAGAATCGCCCAGAAGCCCCGCCGCGAAACGGATCCCGAATAGCTGCCGTCAGCGATCTCGACGAAGGCCTTGGCGGTGTAGCCAGCAGTTTGCCAGGTCATCGTGATGGTCTGTCCGTTGCCAACGGTCGCGACCACTCGCCCGCGCAGCCGGTGCGCCGCGCGCAGCGTTTCGGCCAACTCAAGCAGATCGTTGGTTGCTAGCTCCGCGTCGACCGTGCCTTCGAAGCGAGTCACGGTCGGCTCGGCGCTCTCAAACCAGCTCGTATGGTTCAGCGTGAAGCCCGTCACGGAGAACAGCAGCGTCACAGCAAACGCAATCATCGACAGCCAGATGTGCAGCGAGCGGATGAACTGCGGCACCCACCGCCGCGAGGTCGCAAGATCACGGTCTTCCATGCTCGGCATCGTCGCCGCAACCACGTGCCGACTGCAATGGAAGTGCTCCGTGAGCGCTGGGCTTCGAGACCATACAATCTGGCCGCCCCGCAAGCTGCGAGCTGCGCCCGCACGGCCTTGACCGCCTTGACCGCCACGACTGCAACGACCGCCACGAACGTACGCCTACCATGACAAGCCGCCCTATTCGCCGCGTTCTCCCGCTGTCGCTCGCAGCACTCGCATGCTCAGGCTGCCAAATCTTCGGGCTCAAGGAGCAGGTGCAACAGATCGAAAAATACGGTCTCGCGACCGCCGTCGTGCAGGGCGCCAACCCGGGCCACACGACCTTTGTCGTCGCGTGGCGCGAACGCACCGACGAGCAAAACCAGCTCCAGCTGGAGTGCATCGGACACCATCCCGTCGACGCCGGCGGGGTCGCCCACTTCCTGCTCGAGAACGGCATCCCGCACGAACTCGCGGCGTTTACCGACGTCGACGAAGACGGCCTCTACGACCCCGGCGAACCCGCCGCGATCGTCACCAACGTCTGGCCGCAGCCGCTTGAGCGCGAGGAAGAGCCGCGGCCTACGGCTCTGGTGCTCGACATCGACGTGCGCTTGCCCGAAGGCTGCACGATGCGCGACGCCCCCGAGGAATACGGCCAGGTGCTGGCGATGAAAGCAGGCACACTCGCCACCCTCGAGGACGCGCGCTTCGAGCAAGACGAAGGCACGCGCGGGATGTGGAAGCCGTTTGAGTTTCTCGCCGACAACGGCGGCGGCATCTACTTCTTGGAGGACTACGACAAGGACCGCGTCCCCGTGCTGTTCGTCCACGGGATCTCCGGTAGCCCACGACAGTTTGAACGACTGATCAACGATCTCGACCGCACGCGCTTTCAGCCTTGGGTCTTTCACTACCCGAGCGGCTTCCGACTGACAAAGATCGCGGCCGGGCTGCGTTCGGGCATGGATCGCCTGCACGACCGCCTCGGATTTGACCGCATGGCAATCGTCGCCCACAGCATGGGTGGACTTGTCTCGCGCGCGGCCATCCAGCGGCTCGCAACCGGCGACAAGGACAACTACGTATCCAACCTGGTGACGATCTCCTCGCCGTTCGGCGGGCACTCGGCCGCCACGCTCGGCGTCGAATACCTAAGCAACCCGGTGCCGGCCTGGCGCGATCTGGTGCCGGGCAGCGAGTTTTTGAGCGGCATGTTGGACACGCCACTGCCGGCGACAACGCAGCACGACCTGCTGTTTGGCTTCCAGACCAAGGGCGGCATGGGCATGCCCAACGACAACGATGGCGTCGTCGGTGTTGCGAGCCAGCTGGAGCCGCGCGTGCAGATGGAAGCGCGTTCGCTGTTCGGACAGCCGCTTCAGCACGTCGACATCCTCAGTTCGGATGCCACCGTGGCGCACGTGCAGACAGCTCTCAACGCACCGCAATAGGGGATCGAGCGCGCCCTAGCGTAGGAGCTCAGCCAAGGCGGCGCGCAGCTCATCGGCCGGCAGATCGATGCGGTGCGACTGACCCGCCTTGACGCGACGCGGCTCGAACCGCTTCATCTCAACCGTGCGACCGTCGTGCACGAGCACGACTCGCAGCTCGGCAGATGCGCTTGGCATCGTGAGCCTGGCATGGCCCGCCCGAACTGGGACGAGGCTTGCACCTGCCTCAAGCAGGGATCGCAGCGACCCTTTGCTCGACCCCGAGTCGTAGCTCACCGAGGCGTCAATCGTCGACGCGACAGCGATCTCCACGCCAAGGTGCACGCCGCCGGGAAGGTCTTCTTGATCGAACGCGATGTCCGTCGTCGGCCACGGCTCCAGCTCCACTTCGATCCGTCCAGACACCGAACGAAGTGTAACCGGGCGATAGTTCGGAGCAGCCACCATCAAGTCGACGCGCTCGCCGACTACCGGCAGCACGGTGTGCACGCCGTCGAGAGACGCACCCGTCCATTCAGAGCCGTCGTTGGGCTGCGGCAACACGAAAGCGACGGCGCCTCGTGCCGTGCCAGCGTCGGCGCAGCTGACGAAGAGGTCTAGCTGGCTGTAGATCCCTCGTAGGTCGATATCGACAAGGCGCGAGTCCCCGTCGGACGATAGCGGCAGGACAACGTCATCTACCCGATGCAAACTCTGGCCACCCGCCAGCGACACCGTCAGCGAGTAGCGACCGGCACGAAGGCTCTTCCAGCGATAGGACACACGCTTGCCGCCATCGCCAGGTGACGGACGACTACCGCCGATCTCAACTTGCCTGCGAGTCGGCTCAACATATGGGGGCTGCACGTCTGGATCGCTGAGATCCGACGACACGGTGCCATCCATCGGACGGAAGCGCACATGAACCTGGCTTGCCGCAATATCGCTGGGCAGAAGTAGAGAGGCAGTCGCCCTGTGCCCCCAGGCAACCGGGATGCGCAGTCCACGCTGGCCGACAGAGAACTCGACCGGCGCGATCGGAAGAGTGCCTTGGCTCCGGAGAACCAGACGGTGCCGGCCAGGGCGCAACTGGCCGTAGATCACGAAGGAAAGATCCTCGGCAATGTTGTGCTGGATACCGGCCTCGGTCTGCCAGCGGTCTCGGCTCTGACCATTGCCTGCCAAGAATCGCTGCACCCGAGGCACGATGAAGAGCTGGCCTGAACCGCTTGGCGCAGGCCCCCTAGACCCAGTGCCCCTCCCGGGCGTGGCACGCCCCGAGAGCACAAACTTCCCGGCGACTGCGAGCGGCAGCTGCTCCATGCGCATCTTGCCCAGATAGTTGAAGCCGACAACCAGCTCTCTAGGCGGAACGTCAAAGAACGTGCCGCCAGCAACACCGCGCTGGAAGCGCATCTTGCGCAGCTCCCCAGGCTGACCGCCGAGCTTCTTGCGCAACAGCCACTCGAAGCGGCCGTCCTTGTCGGTAACCACCATCGTGCTGCCACGCATGATGGATAGGTCGTAGGCCACCTCGATGGCCTCCTCGGCGATGGGCACCCCATCCGAATCCAATAGCTGGCCGACGACAACGCAGGCGAGATCGTCGAGGCGAACCTCGGCAAAGACCTCCTGGCTCGGCAGGCTCGGCCCAGCAACATCGATCGTCATGCCGCGCACACAGACGCCGAACCGCTCGCCCAACGGCAGATGAAGGAATCGCCACTGGCCGGGAGTCTCCTGCTCCACGACCATCGTCGTCGGCCGGATCCCCACAGGCGTCGGAGCGGCGCTCCGCCCCGACTTGCTGAGCTGCAAACCAAGATCGCCCAACCCCGGTGGCGGCGCGCCATTGAGGGTCACGCGAACCACGAGCGAGCCAACAGCCGGCAAGCGCAGCTCAACGGGATCTCTCGGCGGCCGCGCGCTTGCGTCGATCCACGCAGTCGCCGCATCGAGCCCGGGTATCGCCGCAGCAAACGACCAGGCCACCACGGGACCGGCGCGATTCGCGTGTGGCGGATACTGACGTCGGCGCTGCACGTGGGCGATCGTGAGGATCCCGTCGTCACCCGAGCGTCCAACCTCGAACGAATGCACCGGCGCTTCGCTCGCACCGTCATGCAGCCGCATCTGCAGTGGAACAGCCCGAACCGGCTGACCCTGGGGATCTACGACGCGCACTCGCAGGCTTTGATCACGGAAGACGGCGAGTTCGTACAGCTCCGTCGCAGAGCCATGGGCCTCGTCGATATCGCCGACATAGCGCTGGCCATAGAACGTCGCGCCATCGCGCTCAAAGGACGCAATGACGAACGCAGGGCCGTTGCTTGGCGCGTGCAAATGCGCGATGCCGGTCGCGTCCGTTTGCGTGCGCCAGCCATACTTGGCCGCCAGCCGATCCGGACCAAACACAAGGTCCGCCCCGTCCTGATCCGATGCCTGCGGGTCCGCACCCTCTTGGCCGACTGCGCGCTCACGCAACTCCTGCCACTGCTGCGGACCAAGCCAACGGACGAGAGCGTCCGCAAGCGCAACACCTGACTCACCATCGACCACGCGCAGATCGAATCGGCGAGCATCGGCCGGCACCGGTGGCGGCGGGACGCTACTGCCGCGGCCGCGGCCGGCCACAGCCATGGTCCGCTCGCCGCTGGCCTCCTCATCGACAGTGCCTGCTTCGGCCGTCGCAGCCTCGACTCCCGAGGCATCCCGGTTCGTCGAATCGCCATGGACGTCGCCAGGTGAGACTGCCGGTGGCCCGGCCAGGCCGTGAGGGCTTGCCGCGCGCATCAACAGCCCCTGTACGCCGCCGCAAATGAGCAGCACCAGCACCAGCATCACAACGCCCCGCATGGCCCGAGTATCGACCACCCCACGCATACAGACCACATTGTCCTGGCCGCACAGCCTCATATTCTTGCTCTCCGTATTCACCTGTGCTTCCCTCGCAATTCCGCGGGCCGCCCACACCTTGTCTCAGACGCGCGCAAGTCGGATTCTCTTCCGCTTCTCAGCCGCACAGCCCTTCCGAACAGCAGCGACGCGACCTACTTTCCTTCTCTAGCGCCCACGTCCGGCCCGTCACGATCGACGCCAGACGGACCGGCGGAATGGAATCCGATGCAGACCTTCGACTACGCCCACCTCGACGACTCCCTCGCCCAAAAGCTGATCGACCGCGCCGGCCTCGGCGAGATCGACCGCAAGGTGCAAAACGGCGAACGGCTCAGCTTTGATGATGGCGTCACGCTCTACAAGACGCCCCACCTGTCGGCGGTCGGCCTGATGGCCCACCGCGTGCGCACGCGCATGCACGGCAAGAAGACGTACTTCAACATCAATCAGCACGTCAACTACACGAACATTTGCCAGTACTCGTGCAAGTTCTGCGCGTTCGCGGCAAAGGAAGGCGAAGAGCGCGGCTACTTGATGACGCCGGAAATCGTCGAGCAAAAGGTGCGCGAGCAGCTGCATCGCCCGGTCACCGAGGTGCACATGGTCGCGGGCATCCACCCGCGCATGGGCTACGACTACTACATCGACGTCGTAAAGGCCGCCAAGCGCGCGCGCCCGGACATCCACGTCAAGGCCTTCACGATGGTCGAGATCGACCACATGCTGAAGATCACCGACAAGTCTGAGGAAGAAGTCTTCCAAGACCTTCGCGATGCGGGCCTCGGCTCCTGCCCGGGCGGCGGCGCGGAGGTGCTCGTCGACCGCGTGCACAAGGCGGTGTTCCGTGAGAAGCAGTCCCCCGACGGCTGGATCAACACGGCGCGCAAGGTGCAGAAAGCCGGCTTCAAGATGAATGCGACGATGCTCTACGGCCACATCGAGCGGGTCGAAGAGCGCGTCAAGCACCTCGAGCGACTGCGCGAGCTACAGGATGAGTGCGGCAACTTCATGGCCTTCATCCCGCTCGCGTTCTGGCCCTACCACACGGACCTCGAAAACTACGGGCACGTGACGACCGGCCACATGGACCAGCGCGCGATCGCGGTTGGCCGCCTGATGCTCGACAACTTCCCGCACATCAAGGCCTATTGGATCATGCTGACGCAGCAGTCGGCGCAGACGGCATTGAGCTTTGGCGCCAACGACGTCGACGGCACGGTGACCGAAGAGAAGATCACACACGATGCCGGCACGACCGAGCCCGAAGTGCTGTCGGTGGACCACATCGGCCACCTGATCCGCGAAGCGGGCTACCAGCCGGTGCAGCGCTCGACGGTCTACGAAGAGATTGGCGCCGCGGCCACGGTTTCGTAGCCAGCGGCCCTGCGAACGGTCTAGCCACGCGTGCCGAACACCGCGCGCACCTAAGGCCCAAAGGCCGGATCTGGGCGACCATGCGGTATCGAAGGACCCCATGAAGAAGCTCGCTACCAACGCCCTTCTCAGCGCCGGCCTCGCAGCGCTGTCGCTGCATCCAGCGGCACAGTCGCCTGTCTCTGCCCCCGTCGACGAGCCGAGCAGCGCCGCGCCAGAAGCCAGCGGCACCACCGTGTGCGGCATGCTGCTAGACGAAGACTACGCGCCCGCGAGCGGCGTGCCCATTTGGACCCGCGGCAGCAAGGATATCGACTTCCGCAACCGCATCAAAAAGCCGCTGACGACGTCCGGCGAGGACGGCCGGTTCGAAGTCGTCGTCGCGGTCGACGAGGCACGCACGACCTACCTGATGATCGGCGGCCGTCGCCATGCGATCTTGCAGCACTCCGTCAAGGCCAGCCAGGACGGCGCCTTCGACCTGGGAACACTCGTGCTCGCGCGCGGCATTTCGGTGACGGGCCGCGTGCGGATGGCCGACGGCTCCGAGCCCGTCGGCGCGGTGGCGACAGGCACCGACCTCTTGGCCACGGCCCGCTTCCTGTCCTACTCGCGCCGACACAGCGGCAAACTGCTGTCGACGGCCGAAGTGCGGCCCAACGGCTTCTTCCTCTTGCCGGGGATGGTTCGCTCCGCTGGCCGCGTCGAGATCCGCTGCCCAGGCTTTTACGATGCGGTCGTTCGACCGGTTGCGGTCGGGGACCCGATTGACGTCACGATGCACCCCGCTCCGACCGTCCGCGGACGCGTCGTGGACAAGGACGGCGCGCCGCTCGTCAACCAACGCGTCTACTGCGGCAGTGCTCGCGGCAAAACGGGCGACGACGGCACCTTTGCGATGCAGCTGCGCACGCCGCACACCCGCGAGATCTGGACCTCGGCAACATTGGACAGCAAGTACCGCCGCATTGCGCGACAGCTCGACGAAGCAGACATGTCGGCGGAGGTAGAACTGAAGTTTGAGCAGAGCCAAAGCGCTGCTCTGTCGCAGAAGCATCTAGTCGTCGCGGCCCAGACCGCGGACGGCAGCAGCGTGTCGTCATTTACGGCGACAGCCTGCTGGCATCAAACCAACCAGCTGCAGTTCCTGACGACAGCCGCGCTGCTTGCGGAGGCCGCCAAGGACAAAGACCGACACAAGAGCACTACGTCTGGCTCCGTCACGCTTGCCGGACCGAGGCAAACCCACAACGAATCCGCCCTCGTCTGCGTGCGCTCGCCCGGCCACGGCTGGGGCATGCTCAAGCTCGACCAGGCCGACCTCGGCAACAAGCAGCACGTCGTCACGCTCACGGCACCTGTTGCCGCCCGTGGCAAGGTGCTCGACGAGCAAACGGGCAAAGCCGTTGCGGGCGTCACCATCGTGCCGATGGGAAAAATCTCTGATCAGCTCCTGCAGTGGCTCGAAGGCGGATTGATGGAGTTTGGCGACGGCATCCGCTCGCCCGATGCCGTGTCCACCGACGAGTCTGGCGCATTTGCATTGGCAGACCTGCCGGCCGACGAACTCACGCTACTCGCCTGCCTCGATGGCCGACGAATCGGCAAGGCGTTCACTTTGGATCTACGGGACGGCAAGCCCCCTGCTGCGATCGAGTGGAAGATCCCAAACCGGCGCACGCTGTCCGCCAAGATCCAGCTCCCCGACATCCCGGGGCTTCGCGTACGGCTGCACCGGCATAGAAAAAACACTCACATCAGCACATGGGCTAGAGAGACCGAAGGCGCCATCCCCGTCAACACCGATGGATCTTTCGTGTTCCGCGACATCGCCCCGCGTTTGTATCGCCCCGAGATCTTGCTGCCGCAGGCCGGGCGCATAGGGCGCCCCAACAAGATCCCATGCGAACTCTGGGACCACAAATCTGTTGGCGAGGCCTACGACCCGAAGCTCCCGGACGTTGTCACCGTGCAGGGCCGCGTCGGCGGCGACGTGCCATGGAACCGCCTCTGCGTGCTGGCTCTCCAAATTGAGCGCGACCTGTTCTACCACCAGTTTGCGCCACCGTGCTTCGTGTCGGTTTGTCGACCCGACCGAACCTACCGCATGCCGGTCGCACGAACAGACCGGCGCTTCGCGCTGGTCGACATGCTCACCGGCATCTGCCTGGGCTGGCAAGACGTCGCGGCCATCGACTTGGACCAGCCGCTATCGTGGGACGGCAAGGCCAGCCGCCTCGACGTGTCGTTGGTGAGCGTTGCACCAGATCTCGGCTTCCACTGCACGGTGCAACATGTACCGGATGACGAACACTGGCCAATCCAAGACGCCACCAACCGGCTCGCAGCCGTGCAGCGCGAGGGCATGAGCTTCAAAACCACGACCGGCGAACAGCATTCGCTCTACCTGCCGGAGCGCTCTGGACAGTTGAAAGTGTCGCTCGGCAAACTCTTCATCGAATTTCGGGTGCCGCCACTGCCGGCCGAGAAAGTCGTTGTCGAAATCGACCAAGAGGGCCCGAGACTGCGAAAAGAGTAGTCGCTTTCGCCGCAGCCCTGCCGTCGCTAGCGGCGCGGCCGCGCAACGCGGCTCCAGACAAGCGCGATCAGCGTCGTCACCAGCAGCACGCCATAGGCATCGTGCAGCACACCGTGCACGGCGCCCGGCTCGGACCGCACCGAACGCGAGCCAAAGCTCGCAGCGATCAGCCCGGCGCTGACGGCCATGCCGCTAAACATGCCGATACCGCGCGACTGCGCCGCAATCGCCGATGCGAAGCCGCTGCGGGTCTGCGGCACGCTGCTGAGGATCAGGCTCAGGTTGGGCGAGGAGAACAGTCCGAAGCCGACCCCCTGCAGGGCGAGCACGCCGCCAACCATCCAGGTTGAAGCATCCGGCGGCAGCAAGAAGCCGCAGACCGAGCTGAGCACCAAGAACACCACGCCGCTCGCGGCGACGGACTCCGGCCGCGTGCGGTCCGCCAGCTTGCCAGCATTCGGCGCGATGCACGCCATCACGATCGAGCCGACGGCAAGCCAGATCCCAGCATCGCGAGCGTCCATCCCCTTGCCGACCTGCAGGAACAAGCTGAGCAGGAAGATCGAGCAGTAGGCGTTGAGGTAGAGCAGCATCTGGACCACCAAGGCCGAACGCAGCAGCGCGTTGCCGCGCAGCAAACGCAGGTCCAGCAGGGGCTCGCGCAGGCGCAGCTGCCACCACAAAAACGCGCTGAGCAAACCTGCCGCCGCCAACGCCCACGGCCACGGCGATGCTTCCCGTTCTCCCGCCGAGACGGCGGCGACCACCGAGCCAATGCCGAGCACGATGCACAAGCTGCTGGGAACGTGAAGTCCCGATGTTGGCGCCCGCCATTTATCGATGCGCCGCAGCAAGACCGGCAGCCCGCCGATCAAGATCTGCGCACCGCCAACGAAAAACACGCTCCGCCAGCCGAGCGTCTCGACCAGCCAGCCCGCCGCGAACGGCCCGAGCGCGAGCCCCGCGTAGGCGGTGCCCATCATCGCACCGAGCACGCGGCCGCGGCGCTCGGGCGGCACAAGATCGGTCAACAGCGCCGGGCCCGTGGCCGACGCCATGGCCGCGGTGCATCCCTGCAGGAAGCGCAGCGCGAGCACGAGCCAGCCAGACGACACGCAACCGAGCAGCAGCGACAGCAAGCCAAACGCTGTCAGCATGACGCGAAAGATCACGCCGCGCGGCAGGATGTCGGCGATGCGGCCAGCCGGCAGCAAGAACGCAGTGCTGCTCGCAACGAACGTCGTCTCCACCAAGCCCAGCCCGGTCGCCGACATCGCCAGCTCTTCGCCCATGGACGGCAGCGCCACCGCGACCCCCGAAAACATGAATGCCGGGCCAAACTGCGCGATCACGAGCGACCGCACCAGCCATCGATTCGAGGTATCTGCCGCGGCACTCACAGCCGCACGCTACTAGCTGCGCCTACGTTCATGCAATCGACGTCAAATCCGCCACGACCGAGGAGCTCGCAGATGTCGTTCTTCGCAACCTCATTCACAACGCGGTGCGGCACGGCGATCGCTCAGAAATTGCCGTCACGATCGGCAACGGCACCTATGAAATCCGCCTGCGCACTCGTTCGACGGAAGTTTGACGAAAGCTGAACGGCGTTCGGATATCCGCTCTCGCGACGCACGCGAAGAGATGGGCATGATGACCACTTGCTCACGCCCCAGCATCTCTACCGCCCCACCAGCCCTGCTTGCCGCCCTGCTCGCGGGTCTGGCGACAGCCTCGTGCACGACGCCTTCCGCCCGTCCCCGGCTTACCGAGGCTGCGCTTGCTCCCCAAACGGCTTCGCCCAAGACGCGCACGTCGCGCGTCGGCTTCACCGGCAGCCTCATCGACGGCGCCGGGAGGCGGCATCACCGAAGGCGATGTCGCATCCCTTGGCGTGATGGCGAACGCCCGCTACCACTTCCCGGTCGACGGTCCGCTGCAGCCATCGGAGCCGAGAGCGAAGAGAACAGCTTCTCGACCTCTGGCTTCGGCCTGCAGGCGACGGTCGGCGCCGAATACGCCTCAGCGACCGGCTCTCGCTCGGGCTCGAAGGCCGCTACTTCCGCGCCTTCGCCGAGGACTACGAGAGCGAAGTCGGCCCCGCAATTCGATACGACGCCGACTACGACCGCCTGGAAGCGCTGCTGTCGCTGACCTGGCGCTTCTAGCGCGGCTCTTGCTCGTAGCGGATGCCGTCGATGAAGACCCCGAGGCAGTGGCTCGTGTATTCGAACGGATCGCCGTCGAAGAGCGCCAGGTCCGCGTGCTTGCCGACTTCGAGCGAGCCAACTTGGGTTTCGATTCCGAGGGCTCGTGCCGCACCGATCGTGATGCCTTCCAAAGCCGCCGCCGTCGGCAAACCATGCTGAACGGATACGCCAGCCTCCCAAACGAGCACGCGGGTCTTTGGCACATAGGCTTCAAAGCCCGTTTGGAGCGCAAACGGCACCTTGCCAGCGTGCAGCAGGTTGGCCAACTCCATGCTGCCGTTCTCCAGATCGCCGCGAGTTCGCGCCATCGCCGGGTGCGGCAACACGGTGACACCAGCGGCTCGCAGCTGCGGCAGCATCAGGTAGGCCTCCGCCGCACCATCGAGAACGACGCGGATGTCGAACTCTTTGGCGATGCGCAGCGCCGACGCCAGATCATGAGCACGGTGCGCCGTCACCAGCAGCGGCACCTTCTTACTGAGCACAGCGGCGAGCGCCTCGTGGCGAAGATCCATCGCAGTGTCCGCGTCTCGCGCGCGTCGTTCCGCCCAGGCCTTGGCCTTGAGCAGCGCTTCGCGCAGCATGCTGACGGACTTCGCCCGCGTCCCTGGCGCCTTACCCTCGCGCGAACGGCCGGCGTCGGCGAGCGTCGCCGCCACCATGGCGAACGGTGTGAGCACATCGGCATCGGCACTGCGGCCGTGCGTCTTGACGACCATCGTCTGACCGGAGACCAGGGCCCCTGGGCCGTGCCCGGTGTGCACGGTTGTCACGCCGAGCGAACGCACCCACGCAACCAACGGATCACGCGCATGGTAGGCGTCGATCGCGCGCAGCTCTGGCTGCAGCGGCGAAGACGACTCGAGCTGGTCTTGATCTTGCGGCACATTGAGCACGCCGCTGAGGCCAACGGTCGAATGCGCATCGACAAAGCCGGGCGTCACGACCTTGGCACGAACGATCGGAACGCCATCCGGCACGTTTCCGGCGGGGCCCACCTGCGTGATGCGCCCGTCCTCGATCAGCACCATGCCGTTCTTCAGCGGTTCGCCAGCCATCGTGTGCACCATCTCGCCGACGACGGCGTAGCGCGCACTGCTGTTGACAGCAGACGCCTGAGCCTGTGCGGACTCGGACTGCGCCACCAAACAGCCGGCGGCAGCAATCCCCGACAGCACAGACTTCGTAAGAACACTCATTGTCCACTCCCCATCAGCTCGTAGCAGCAAAGCGAGAGCGACTGGTCGTTGCTGGCGCCGTAGCCGCCCGTCGCGAGCAGTCGATCCTCGGGATCCGCGAGATCAAAGACCTTGCTGCCTTCAACCCACGTCTCAAGCACGCGGGTGTAGACCGAGAACGGATCGCCGCTGAGCACAACGAAGTCTGCGTCTTTGCCGACCGACAGCGTGCCAACGCGATCCTGCATGTCGAGCATGCGCGCGTTGGCGATCGTCACGGCTTCGAGCGCCTTCTGGCGATCCATGCCCGCGCGCACGGCGATGGCTGCCGAACGCAAGAACAGCCGGCTGTCGGTGATGCCATCGTCGGTATGGAATCCGACCAGCACTCCCTTCTTGTCCAGAACGGCCCCCGTCTCGAGCGACAGCCGCGCGGCTTCGAGCTTGCCGCCGGGCGAGTCGATCACGATGACCGAGCAAGGCACGTTGGCCGCGGCGATTTCGTCGGCAACCATCCAGCCTTCGCTGACGTGGTGCAGAACGCAGCGGAACCCGAACTCCTTTTGCAGCCGCAGCACGGTCAGGATGTCGTCCTGCCGGTGCGTGTGGTGGTGCACGATGCGCTTGCCGTCCATGGCCTCCAGCAGGGCCTCCATCGCGAGGCTGCGATCGGGCATCTTGGCGGGATCGCCGTCGGCCGCCTCGATCTTGCGGCGATAGTCCCTGGCGCGGTGGTACTGCGCGCGGACCAGCGCCGCTGCTTTGCCACGCGTCCCGGGAAACGGCGCCTTGCGCTGCGGGTTGGTGCCGTTGGCCATCTTGATGCCGCCGGCAATGCTGCCGTCGGCATTGCGCACCGCGAGCTCTTCGACGGTGAAGACTTCGCGCAGCTTGAGGTAGATCGTCTGG
>JBGCDH010000072.1:0-13160 GCA_045105235.1 Planctomycetota bacterium
GTAGAGCACGTCGGGATCGGCGGGCGACACCGCCATGCCGATACGCCCCATCTCCACCGACGGCAGGCCGCGGTGGACCTTCCGCCACGTCTTGCCGCCATCCGTCGTCTTGTGGATCCCCGATCCCGGCCCGCCGTCGATCAACGTCCAGACGCGACGCCGCCGCTGGTAGCTACTCGCATAGGCAACGCTGGGATCGCGAGGATCGAGGTGCACTTCGTTGGCGCCCGTATGCTTGTCGACATCGAGCACGTGTTGCCACGTCTCGCCACCATCCGTGGTTTTGTAGACGCCACGTTGGCCGCCGGCGTTCCACAGCGGCCCCTGCGCGGCGACCCAGACAATGTCGGAGTTCGTCGGATCGACGGCGATTCTGCCGATGTGCTGGCTCTCTTTGAGGCCGACGTTCTGCCAGGACTTGCCGCCGTCGCGCGAGCGGTAGACCCCGTCACCCCACGAGACGCTTCGCTGGCTGTTGTTTTCGCCCGTGCCGACCCAGATCGTGTGCCGGTTGCTCGGATCGATCGCAACGCAGGCAATCGAATAGGACCCTTCTCCATCAAAGATGGGCTCAAACGTGGTGCCGCCATTGCTGGTTCGCCAAACGCCGCCCGAAGCCGCAGCCACGAACCAGCGCGCCGGGTCCGCCGGATCCACCGCCACGTCGACAATGCGACCCGAGCACATGGCTGGACCGATGCTGCGGAACTTCATGGCTCCGAGCGCAGACGAGTAGTCGGGCGCCTTGGCATCCTGCGCAACGGCGGCGGCTGACGCGGCGACAGCCGCGAAGATGGAGAGGAACGTGGGTCTCGTGATCACGTCACCATTCGTCCGTGTCGGAGGCGGTCGCGCACCTGCCGGATTGTCGCGATTGTGCAACGCAGGTGCCGCAGAGCCCCACGCGACCGTCAAAAGGTCCGCCAGACCTACACTCGCCCACCACCATGCGACCAGCAAGATGATCTCTCGCCAGCTAGCCAAAGCAACACTCGCCGCCGTTGCCGCCGCTGCCCTCCACGCACCCGCCTGCAGCCAACGCCAAACCCCCAAAGCACCTCGACCGGCACAGCTCCGGCCGGCCGCAGCGACTTCCGAGTCGAATCGAATGGCGGCGGTGCGGCAGCGGTTTGTGGAGCTAGAGCGCGCCCGGAGCCAGAGTGAGAGCAAGGCGAAGCCGATTCTCGCTCAGTATCGCAAGGCTGCACGCGACAGCGTCGAGCACCGTGAGCTCACGGTCATGCTGCGCCACGTGCGAGCAGCCACGCACGCGTCCACCGCCGCATTCGAACGGGCTTTCGCCGAATGTGACTCATGGTCAAGGTTCGATCCGCGCAAGGAGCAAGAGCTGCTGAGGCTCGGCCTGCAGTCGGCGCTTCGCGACACGGCCGAGCCCGAGCGCGCAGTCGAAGCCTGCCACCTCTTCCTCCAACACTTCAAAGACAGCAGCCAAGCCCCACACATTCGCGGCACCATGCTCCCCAATGCGCTGCTGGCGTGCGGCAAAAGCGACGACGCCATCGCGGCGCTCGAGGCAGCCATGCGAACCGCCAGCAGGGCAGAAAGCAGCCGGCTTCATATGTTGCTGGGCGACATCCACCTTGCGTGCGGCCGGCGAAAGGACGCTGCCGCCAGCTTTGAACACGCCGCAACGCTGTCGCCCACACCTCGAACACGGCGGCACCTCGAGCTGCGCAGATCGCACCTAGGAGCCCCGATGCCGGCTCTATCCGCTGCGCCTACGCTTGCCGCCCCAACCTGGATTGGCTGCGACCCCAGCACGTTTGCAGAGATGCGCGGGCGCATCGTCGTCGCCACGTTCGGCGCCACATGGTGCAGTGCATCTCGCCAGGCGCTTGAAGATCTCGACTCGCTGGCAGCGCAGCACAGCCGCGACGGCCTGATCGCATTCGGCATCACGCGCGCCTACCCCAGCGGATACCTGCCCGCCTCCCCCGCACAACTTCATCGCGGCGGCACAACTCTTCGAAGCATCAAATCGGCAGACTTCGCCGCGCACATCCGCAAGTTCAGAAAGAACGCGGCACTCGCCCTGCCGCTCGCCATCAGCACGCAGCAAGACCTCGAACGCATCGGCGCGCGCAGCACTCCCACAACTTTCGTGATCAACCGCGACGGCAAGGTCGCGTTGGCCGTAGCTGGCAGCGACAGCTCGGGCCTGCTGCGATTCGCTGTGCGCAAGCTGCTGCTCGACCGCTAGTGCTAGTGTCGTGCATCGGGTAGACGGGGCATGATCCGGGATGTGAGGGCGTTCGTCGCAAGGCAATGCGACGAATGCATGTTCCCCACCTCCTGCCGAGAAGCCTTGTTGCCGAGGGGCTGCAACGCCGTGATGGGCGGCTTCGTGCCCGCAGAATGCCCCCGACATCAGATACACGACGCGAGCGCCGGATCCGCCGTAAGCATCACGCTCAGCGAACCGCCAGTCCGCTCGGCACAGTCGCCGGAATCAGATCTTCGCGATCCGTCGCCGAGTCCGAAGTGAGCGCCCCGAGAAACGCGACCACCGCATCGACGTCGAAGTTGCGACGTCGATCCACGCGATTGTCGATGCGCGCGGCGATGTCCGCACCATTGGCCAACAGCGTGCCCGTGAGGTCGGGATCCACGACGTTCGCCACGATGGAATAGGACTGCAGCCGCGCTGGCGGATCGGTGTAGTGGCGGACCATTTCCGCAAGCGTTGCGTACTGGCCCAAGTGCCCATAGGGGGCCGTCAGGGCGACATTGCGCAGCGGCGAGGTTCGGAATCGGTAGCGGTCGCCGACATTGCCGCTGACCCGCTCGCGGCCGAAATCGTCGGCGCCGCTGCCGCCATCGCCCTTGCCCGGCCCAAACTGTGGCAAGCCGATGTTGTGGAAGCCCTCGTCCGTGAACAGCGGTCCGGAGTGGCAGGCCGCGCACCCTCCATCACCAAAGAACTCGAGCCCACCCCGCACCTGCTCCGCCGTCAACGCCTGCTGATCGCCCGCGACGAATCGATCCAACGGACTATCGAGTGTATCGAAAGCGTGCACTTCGAATGCCGCGATCGCGTTGGCCGCATGGGCAAACTGGACGTCGGCGAGGCTCGTCAATTCCGGATAGGCCGCAAAGAAGAGCGTTTGGTATTCCACATAGGCGACCAGGCGATCCCGCAACGCGCTCCAGATGCCCGCAAAGTCGGAATCGGCGAGATCGGCCAACGTGTTTTCGCCCAGTTGACCGCGCATCTCCTCACGCGACGCAACCGGAAACATCGACTGGGCGGCCAGCAGATCCCAACGCGGATCGAGGATCGCCTGCATCGCCGCCGTAAGCGCGCCGCCGGCGGGCGATGCGATCGACCCGCCATCGCGCTCAATGCGCCCATCCCAAAACACTTCTTCGAGTCGCTGCACGTGAAAGATCGCCGGGCTATTGCGCGGAATGATGTCGCCGTTGAGGCGGTCCACTCCAAGACCAATACCACCGACTCCGCGTGGCAGCGTTCGGGCATCGACAGACGACAGCGTCGGCCAGTGACAGGTGGCGCACGATGTGTCGTTGTTGCCGGACAGCACCTTGTCGAAAAAGAGCGCTTGCCCGAGCTGCACGAGCGCATCGTCGATGTCCGGCGTAGCCGCAAGCGCGACAACGCCCTCGTCGGCGAGCTCTGCGGCAAGCTCGGTAGCCCCAGGCACCACCGGCTGGGATGGCTCTACGCCTTCTGATCCGCAGCCGGCCGCGAATGCCCATAGCGCACACGCACACTTCATCATCCGAGACCGATTCTTCGCAGCTGGTTGTTTCATCATTGCGTGACCAAGACACCGCCTCAACGGAACCAAGAAGCGACGCACACCGCTGCGAAGCCTTGGTCTCACCTTGAGGCAATCGATCTATCGGCGACCGAGATCCGCATTCCGCAGCCTGCCGCAGCCGGGCGGTGCCAACGCGCAATTTCCAGCCTCGAGCGCACCCATCGGAGAGCGCTCTCGCCGGCGCGCAGCTATGCTGCAGCGCAGCACTCAACATGAGCACCATCCATCGCCACACGATTCTCCTGCTCGCCACCGCGCTGCTGGGCTCGGCTTGCCAAAGCCCCAAGCCTCGCAACACCAGCCCAGAAGACCGCGAGGTGCTGCTCGACCGCGTCGACCAGACCGTTGTCGTACAGCTCTATGCCGATGGCTTCGAAGACCTATCCCTCCGCGACAAGCAGCTTGCCTACCACCTTTCGCAGGCCGCGATCGCGGGCCGCGACATCTTTTTGGATCAGCGCTTCGAACACACGCTAGGACTGCGCTGGGTGCTGGAGTCGCTATGGCTCGTGCGCGACGAGCTGAGCGCCCCAACGGCCGACGAGATCACGCGCTACTGCAAGCTGTTTTGGGTGCACTCTGGCATCCACAACAACCTGACCACGCGCAAGGTGCCGCTGCAGCTGACCTGGGAACAGTTCGAAACGGCATGCGAAACCGCAGCAAACGCGGGCTATGCGATGACGACGGCCAAGCTCGGCACGCTCCGGGACGTGCGACATGCCTACGACGTCATGACGAGCACGGATACGTTCGGCTCTGTAACCAACAAAAACGCCGAAGACGGCAACGACCCGGTCGCAGCAAGCTGCAACAATCTCTACGCCGGCGTGACGACGGCTGACCTGGAAGGGTTCGAAGAGAAGAACGGCCTCAACTCACGCCTGGTAAAGCGCGACGGGCAACTGATCGAGGAGGTCTATCGCTGCGGCGACGGCAAGGAGGTGCCGCCCGGCCGCTATGCAAAAGAGCTCCGCACCGTCAACAAGCACCTGCAGGCCGCGCTTCCGTTCGCGCCAAAGCCAACGGCGAAGGCGCTGCATCGCCTGATTCGCTACAACCAAACCGGCGACCTTGCCGACTGGAACGCCTTCAACATCGCCTGGGTGCAGGACAACGACTCCAACATCGACTTCATCTTGGGCTTTGTTGAAGTCTACCTCGACGCACGCGGCATCAAGGGCTCGTGGGAAGCCGTCATCAGCTTTCGCGACGAGACCAAAACGCGCGCCATCGCACGGCTCGCGAAAGAGGCGCCATGGTTCGAGGCACGCATGCCGTGGGACGAACGCTTCAAAAAGGCCGACGTCAAAGGCATCTCGGCGCGCGCCATCTCTGTTGTCACCGAAACCGGCGACAGCGGCCCCATCACCCCGATTGGCATCAACCTGCCAAACGAAGCCGACATCCGCGAAAACTACGGCAGCAAGTCGGTAAACCTCGCCAACGTGGTCGAGACCTACAACATGGTCAAGACAGCCGGCAGCCTCGACGAGTTTTCGTTCACGCCGGAAGAAGCCGATCGCGCCCGCCGATACGCCGCGCAGATGGACGACCTGCACACCAACCTTCACGAAGTCGTCGGCCATGCTTCCGGCCAAGTACAACCCGAGATCAAGAACCCAGCCCAGCGGCTAGGCCTCTACTACAGCACCCTCGAGGAGGGCCGCGCGGACCTCGTGGGGCTGTATTGGTGTGCAAGCGACAAGTGCAAAGACATGGGACTCGTACCCAACGACGACGCCGTGCTCGCCAAGTATGAGGCCTACTCGCGCAACGCGCTCGTGCAGCTTCGCCGCGTCCCGCTCGGCGAACGAGTCGAGGAAGACCACATGCGCAACCGACAGCTGGTGGTGCTTTGGCTGCTCGCCAACGACGGCGGCGTGCACGCCGAAGTAAAGAACGGCAAGACCTTCTACGTGGTCGACTCGATCGAAAAGTATCGCGAGGGCTGCGGGCGCCTGCTCGCCGAGCTGATGCGCATCAAGGCCGAAGGGGACTTCGCGGCCGGCAAACAACTCGTCGAGACCTACGGCACCAAGATTGACCGCACGCTGCACGAAGAGGTCATCCGACGCATCGAGAAGTTGAACCTACCGTCCGTAACCGGATTCGTTCAGCCGGAGCTGCGCCTCGTGACGGACTCCGACGGGGACGTCGTCAACGTCGAGGCGGTGCATTGCCGAGACCTTGCCGCGCAGATGCTGCGCTGGAGCGGTCGTCAGCTCTGAGCGACGGCGACATTCACCCTCCACTCACCCAACGGCAGCAAGCCATGCGTTACCAGGGCAAGATCTACCGCCCGCCGAGCGAAGCCGAGTCTTACATCCTGCAGGCGACCATTGGCTGCAGCTGGAACAAGTGCACCTATTGCGACATGTATCGAGACAAGTCGTTCTCGGTGCGGGCGCTCGACGAAACACTCGCCGACGTTGAGGCGGCAGGCCAGGCATATGGGCCGGAGGTGCACAAGGTCTTTGTCGCCGACGGCGATGCGCTGATTCTGGATATGGCGCACTGGCGCACGATCCTCTCGGCATGCCGCCAGGCGTTCCCTTCGCTGCGCCGGGTCTCGTGCTACGCCATGGCGTCGAACATCTTGGCCAAGACAGAAGATGAGCTTCGAGAGCTTTGCGGACTCGGCCTTGAGATGCTCTACGTCGGCCCCGAAAGCGGCGACGATGAAACGTTGAAGCGCATCGCGAAGGGCAGCACGGCCGCCGACCATGTCGCCGCAGCAGAGCGAGCCCACGCGGCCGGCATGAAGACGTCCGTGATCTTCTTGCTTGGCGCAGGCGGCGTCGATCGCAGTGAGCAGCACGCACGTGCCTCGGGCGAACTCGCCACCGCAATGAACCCTCGCTTTCTGTCGGCGCTGACGCTGACGGTCGTGCCCGGCACACCGATCGCTCGAGCCGAAGAGAAGGGCCTCTACAAGGCGCCCGACGTCGAAACCACGCTGCGCGAGCTGCGCACGTTTGTGGCGCATGCAAAACCGGACGACGCGATTTTCCGCAGCAATCATGCGTCCAACCGGCTGCCAATCGGCGGCCGCCTGCCGCGGGACGGCGAGCAGATCCTGGCATCAATCGACGCCGCCCTGCGCGGCGACGTCCCCCTCCGCCCCGACTGGATGCGCGGCCTCTAGAAGGCATCGGGCACGGCGCATTCTACGGACTGCGTCTCGAACGCCGCGCGCCACCACTTGCCAGCAGGTCATTGCGCCTACGAGAGAACCCGGACGAGTTCCGAGGAAATCCGTACCGATTCGGCACTTCGCCCGAGAGCCCTAAGAAGTGGAAATACGACCCGCTTCCCTTGCGTGCATCCCGGCCGCTCGGGTCTTACACTCCGCGGCCCCTACGAATCTGAACTCAGAAGGAACTCAACAATGATCAAGTCCATCCTCGCTATCGCCACCGCGGCGGTCCTGTCGTCCGGCCTCACGGCCCAAGTCATGGGCAGCATCAACCGCGGCGCCGCCAAGGTCAGCAACGTCATCGAAATGGGCAGCCACAAGCTGCACGTCCACTACACCGCCATCCGCTTCGGCGAAGGCATGTGGAAGAAGATGAAGGACAACGCCGACATGCACGAGCGCTTCAACACGCGTGCAGAGTCGTCGCCGCTCGGCAGCGTCGAGACCAACTGCGATGTGCAGGTCGCCGGCAAGATGGTCCCCGCTGGCAAGTACTCGATGTTCTTCACGGTGCACGCCGACCACGGCTGGATCCTGAACCTCAAGCCCGCAAAGGGCGACACCATCCGCTGGGGCATGAAGCTCAGCGAAGGCAAGGACACCAAGTGCATGAAGATCAGCCTCGAGCCATCCGAGAAGAACGGCATGTGCTCGCTCTCGATCGCTTTCGGCGACATGCGCGTGACCGTCCCGGTCATGGTCGCCGAAAAGAAGAAGTAGCCCAAGCTACCGAAAGCGTGCGCGACGAACGGCAGCTGCCGCGCCCCACAATGGGGCCCGTCGCCCGCTTCGACCATGCCGACTCGGCGTGGAACCGCGCCGTGCATTCGTCACGGCATGCGGATCCCTTCAGCTGCCGAACGGAATGGCAACTGTCGTTTCACGAGGCCATGTCTCCCGACCGCCACCTGCTGGTGCGCACGGCGGACGACAGCATGATCGCGTTTGCAGCCCAAACGGACCCTCGCCTGGGCCCTCTGCTCGAGCCGATCGAAAGCAGCTGGCTCTTCGGCTGCCCACTCCTCGGCCCGCATGCGGCCGAATTGCTCAGCGAAACGCTCGTGCAGCTACACCAGCACACGCCGCTGCCGTGCCTGCTCATCAGCGGCCTCGACGCAACTCCGCCGCAAGCCAGCGGCACGATCTCCCCCACAGAAGGCCGCGATACGGACCTCGAAAGACGGATCCGCACGCAGCTTGGCAGTCGATTCGAAGTCTTCCGACTTGCCCCCACCACGCTCGTATACGGCGACCTGGCCGGCGGACTCGATGGCTGGCTCGGCAGGCGAACGGCCAAGGTGCGCCGCAACGTTCGCCGCGACGGCCGCCGCCTACGCGATCTCGGCATCCGCTTCGAGCGGCACTCACCGCGCACCAAGCAAGAGTCCGACGCGGTCTACGAGCGCATGCTTGCCGTCGAGTCGCTGAGCTGGAAGGGAACGGGCCGCTGCGGCATGGCCGAAGAACCTTCCCAGTCCTTCTACCGGCTGCTCCTGAATCGGCTCGCTGCCGGAGGGCTGGCACGCATCGTCATCGCGCATGACCAAAGCGCAGGCAACGACGCCGGCTTCATCTTTGGTGGCATGCACGGCGGGGTCTACCGGGGACAGCAGTTCAGCTACGCCGAGTCCTGGCGCGCGCACTCGCTCGGCAACGTGCTGCAACTGGAGAAGGTTCGCTGGCTCGCCGAACTCGGCGCAAGTCGCTACGACATGGGCCCGATGATGGCCTACAAGCGCCACTGGGCGGAGCACCAGCAAGCCATGGGCGCCCTGCTGCTACGCCCAGCCGAATAGCCGCGGCGGATCCGCCGAGCGGTCATTCCTCGACCCGACGGAACCCGAGGCATCATGCCCACGTCGAAGGTAGAATTGCGCGGCTCGCCCCAAGCCTCGCTACCGCCGCGGCACGCGACCCTACTCCATGAATCTGAATACGAATCTCCTCGGCCTTCGCGCCATCCTGGCAGCAAGCCTACTGACGACCGCAACAGCGCTGGCCATGGCAGCGCCAACGGCTCTGCTGCCAGCCGTCGCGAAGCCAGCGGTCGCACCGCAGACTCAGGGACCGGCCGTGCGCAACGCCCCGCCGGCGCTGCTCGCCAAGTTCGAAGTTCAGACCGGCACCCTGCAGACGCTCACCGTCCAAGCAGACCAATCCTCGGAGTATCGCGTGCCCGTATGGCTTGGCGCAGACCTACGCACCATGGTCGTCGATCTCCACGACGTGCGCAGCCCAAACTTCCAGCTGCTCGTCCAGGACCTGAATGGCATCCACGCGGAGCCGACCCCGCCCTGCGTGACGTACCGCGGCTACCTGCTCGAAGAACCCAATACACGTGTTGCTGCGAGCATCATAGACGGCACCCTCGACGCGTTGATTCACCGCGCCCCGACCGGCCCGAACGCGGCCGGTGAAGTCTGGGCGGTTCAGCCGGTCAACAAGGTTTCAGCAGCAGCTGGCCAGCACCTACATATCGTCTACCGGGCGGCAGACACGCTGCCATCGGGAGCCACCTGCGGCACCGACACAACGGGCGTGCCAGCCAACACAACGCCAGCCGTCGGCACAGACGTGCTCGTCGAGTGCGAACTCGCGCTTGAGGCCGATCGCCAGTACTACCTGCTCAACGGCTCGAACACGACCGCGACGCAGAACGACATGACGACGGTGTTCAACCAGGTCGACTTTATCTACGACCGGGATGTTGAAGTCACCTTCACGATCACGAGCATCGTCGTCACCACGGTCCAGGTTTACACAACCAACGATCCGATCTTGCTGCTCGACCAGTTCCGCTCAAACTGGAACGCCAATTTCGGCAGCGTGCAGCGCGACCTCGCCCACCTATTCACGGGACGCAATCTCTCAGGCCCCACGGTTGGCATCGCCTACGTCAGCGTGATCTGCAACAACGGCAACGCCTACGGCCTCTCGCAGTCGCGTTTCTCCGGCAACTTGAACACGCGTATCGGCCTCACGTCGCACGAGGTCGGGCACAACTTCTCGGCACCGCACTGCAACGGCAGCAACCCGTGCTACATCATGTGCGCGACTCTCGGCGCGTGTAACAACAGCCTGTCGCAGTTCAGCCAGACGACGATCAACACCATCAGCCCTTACGCGCAGAACGCGAGCTGCCTCGCGACGGCACCCGTTGCCCCGGTCATCACCGGCATCTCGCCAAGCTCGGTATCGATCTTCCAACCAGGCAACGTCTCGGTTTCCGGCCAAGGCCTCTCCTCGGTAACGTCGTACACGATTGGCGGGCAGACCTACACCAGCGGCTTCAACGCAAGCGCCAACGGCACCCTCGCCATCACGCTGCCAGAAGGCACCGCGTTTGCGCCAGAGCTCCTCACCGTCACGAACCCGCTCGGGACCAGCAACGGTGTGCCCGTTTTCTACACGGCGACCTCGCCCCCAAAGCTAACGCAAACATCGATTATCCCGAACACCGGCGGCACGGCGCAGTTTGACTTCGCCGGCACACCGGGAAACCAGTGGTTCTTCGTCCTGGGCATCTCGGCTCAGACAACGCCGTTCCAGGGCTTCAACCTTTTGAACAACCCGGTGCTCTTCAACTTTGGCACCTTCAACAGCGGGCTCGGAATCGAGAGCTTCTCGGTGCCCGTCCCGGGCGGCCTCGGCTTGCTTCTGCTCTACACGCAGATTCTTGAAGGTGACGCAAACGGCATGGCATCCGGCGTCTCCGGAGTGCGCGTCCTGATTCTTCAGTAGCACGCGCAGCCAGCTTTGGCCGAGACTCCTGGTGGCGGCCCGCATACGCTCCGGCTGCCATGGCCGACAAACGCCCCGGAGTCCTCTCGCTCGTCCTCATCCCCGCGATCCTCACCCTGATCGTCTCCATCCTGCGCCTCGTCGGGCAAATGCAGGGCTGGAACGAAACCGTGTTCGGCAAAGCCGAGCCAGGCGGCAGCGGCGCCATCCTCGGGATCGGGTGGCTGATCGTGATCTTCGGCCTCTACTTCGGCGTGCGCATGCAGCGTGCCGGACACGGCACAAAGTCACCGACGCGCGCGCTCGTGCTCACCCTGGTCGGCCTTGGCCTCACCATTGGCGGGGCCATTGTCATGAATCAGGGCGGCTACCTCACGTTCCCTGGGACCCTCGAGAGCCCCGCGAATCCCGTCGGCGTGGAATACCTCATGGCGGCCATCGGTGCCGGGGTCCTGTTTTGCTTCATTGCCTGGCCGCGGCTTGCGTTGACGCTGCTCGTCTACGCCATACTTGCGCGGATCCCGGTCGTCATCATCACGTGGCTGGCACTGCACTATGGCTGGGACGGCACGCACTACACCAAAACGCCGCCCGAGTTTGCGCAGCCGACAGACGACGAACGCTTCATGTTTTTGGCGATGGCACAGGCAACGATCTGGCCCGCAGCAACGATCATGGGCGGTTCACTCTTCGGCTGCCTTGGCGCACTGATGGCGAAGAAGAAGGGCTAGCGCCGACGGCGTTTTTCCCGACGGGGATCAGACGCGGAGTTTGCGCGCCGCACGCACGCTCGACGCGTCCATGCCGACACCTCCCCATCGCTCATTCGTCCGTCGCCGATTCCCTGCTGCGGGGCTAGCGGCCTTCCTGGCCCTCGGCGCATGCCAGCAGCAGGCCCCATCCGCGGCCCCCGCACGAAGCGCCGGCACCGGCAGCCAAACCCGCATTGCACGCAATCTGGGGGCGGAGCTGTCCGAAGACGCCGAGACGGATCGCGCCCTGGAGCGATCCCTCACACGGTTCCTCGACCAATGCGACGCCGGCGCATTCGAGCGCGACACGGTGAAGCCGGAGCACGCGGCGCAGCACAGCTTCTTCTTCAACGAGCTGATCGAAACGCGCGCTTCGCAGCGCTCCGGATTCCACATCGACCCCGCAGTCGTGCTCAAGTCGTACAGCTTCGACGGCGACAGCTACTACATCTCGCTGGCGTTCCACGGCGAGCGCGATGGCGAGCGCTTCCTGCGCAAGATCGTGCAAGTGAAGGCTGTACCTCACGACCCGAGCAGCGTCGACGGCGCGACACGGAGCTATCGATTCGAATGCCTGTTCGAAGAGCGGACGCTCGGCCTGCAAACAACCAAAGTCGACAACGTCACCTATCGCCACGCACGCCCTCTCGACAACAACCTGACGCAGCAATTCGCCGACTTTCGCCAAGGACTGTGCCAGCGTACCAACGCGCCCTGCCCGGATCTTACGTATTACGCCTTCACAAGCCTGGAGACGCTGCTGCGCGCCTACGGCATTGAATACGACCGCAACAAGTGCAACTTCCTCGCCAAAGACCTCGGCTTCGGCGAAGCCAACGGCGCGCGCTTTGTCACAGGCATGGGGAGCGAGTGCAACATCCGCGACTACGTCTACGCGCACTTTCGCCACGCACTGCCAAACGCGGGACAGCTCTACCCTGCGATGCTCGAGGGCCTAGCCGTCTGCTACGGCAACACGTGGGGAGGCGTCACGCTGGACCAAATGAAGACCAAGTTCGGGCGCGCTCAGCGGCAAGACCCAAGCTGGGACTTTTTGACAGAGCACCTCGCGGCCCGCAAGTCGCATGTCGGCCCGCACTACACGCACTTTTTTGTATGCGCGCTCTTCTGTGAAAAGCTGCTAGCTGAGGGGCGCTTCGAAGACGCCCTTGCGATGCTCTATTCTGGAAAAAACGGGGGACGATTCTTTACCGAGCTAAAAGCCGCACTTGACGTAGATCGCGAAGACTTTCACACAACCGTCGTCAGCATGCTCTAGCGGAACGTCAACGCCGCGACGTAAGCCCAAATAGCACCCCTCGCCGCGCAGCAACCTACCCGGACACTGCTGGCTCGCGAGGTATGATCGCACGTCATGTTGGTTTCACGCAACGCGACGGCCTCACCCACTCGCCGCCCCCAAGCGGCAGCTCGTGTGATTGCTTGCACCTTGGCTGCGCTGGCACTGACTGCAACGGCAGGCGCGCAGACCCTAGTCGTCGCTCCTGCGGGAGGCGGCGGCCAATACACCAGCATTCAGCCGGCTCTCGATGCCGCCACACCCGGGACAACAATCGTCGTGCGCGACAAGGTGGGCGGCTACGGCGAGAAACTCGTATTCACGAATAGCGGTTCTGCAGCTGCTGGCTGGATCACTCTGCGTGC
>JBGCDH010000073.1:0-13757 GCA_045105235.1 Planctomycetota bacterium
ACCGCATGCAGCATGCAGATCAAGAACACGGCGACGGCGACGGCGCCGATGGTCAGCAACGAGCGGACCTTGTGGCCCATCACGTTGCGCCAGAGGAGTTTCCAGGGCATCGCTCAGGCCTCCTTGGACGCGCTTGCGGCGGCCGCGTTCGGCTGGTTGATCTCGATCCGGCCGAGCTTGCCCTTGTCGAGGTGGATGGTCTTGTTGGCGTAGCCGGCCGCCTGCGGGTCGTGCGTGACCATCAGGATGGTCTTGTCGAGTTCGCGGTTGAGCCGCTGCAGCATCTCGAGCACGGCGTCGGCCGTTTCGCGGTCGAGGTCCCCGGTCGGCTCATCGGCGAGGATGACCTGTGGATCCGTTGCGATGGCGCGGGCAATCGCGACGCGCTGCTCCTGGCCGCCCGACAGCTCGCGCGGCTTGTGCGTGATGCGGTCCTTGAGGCCGACCAGCTCGAGGGCGCGCTCGGCCTGTTCGCGACGCTGGCTCTTGGAAAGAGGCGTCAGCAGCAGCGGCAGCTCGACGTTTTCGCGGGCGTTGAGAACGGGCAGCAGGTTGAAACCCTGAAAGACAAAGCCGACGTTCTCGGCGCGCCACTGCGCCAGCTCGCTGCTCTCCATCTGCGCAATGTCGTCGTCGCCAACCTGCACCACGCCGGTATCGGCCTGGTCGAGGCCGCCAACCAGGTTGAGCAGCGTCGTCTTGCCCGAGCCCGATGGGCCCATCAGCGCGTAGAACGTTGCCGCGTCCATATCGAGATCGAGCTCGTCGAGCACGCGGAGCGTTTCTCCGCCGCGGGTATAGGACTTGGTGACGGAACGAAGCGTGATGGCGGTAGGCATGGTGTGGACTGGGCGGTGGCTTTTGGCTGCGGCCGAAACCGCTGGCTGCGGCCGAGACGACGGGCTGGGGGCGATCCTGCTGTCTGCTTCAGAAAATCGCGGCGGCTGTTTTGGACGACTTGTCGTTTTGACTACTTCTCTGCGATCAGGATGCGGTCGCCATCCTTGAGCGCGTTCGGCGGATCGAGAACGATTTGCTGGTCGGTGCGCAAGCCGGCTTCGATGGCGATCCGGCCGCTCTTGCTTTCGCCGACCGAAACCTCGGTGAACTGCACGGTGCCGCGCTCGACGACAAAGGCACCGTCGCGTCCGTTGACCTGCACGATGGCTTCGATCGGCACGAGGATGCGCCGCGAGCGGTCCTCCGGGCTACTGGGCTCGGGTTCGCCGGCGCGCCGGAAGACGATGCGCACGCCCATTTCTGGCCGCAGGCGCTCGTCGCGCTGGGCGAGCTTGATGCGGACTTCGACGGTTGCCTTCTGGCGGTCGGCGGTCGGCCAAATGCGATCGACGGTGCCGGCGTAGCGGTCGTCGGGGAACGCGTCGAGATAGACTTCGGCGGGGGCGCCTACCTGCACCGACGACAGCGTGTTTTCGGGCACGTTGGCCTGCACTTCGAGCGAGTCGAAGTCGACCATGGTGCAGACGGCGCCGCGCGCGGTGCTGCCGCCCTGTGCGTTGGGCGAGACCACCTCGCCGACTTCGGCGTCCTTGAGCACGACGACGCCGTCGAACGGGGCGCGCACGTCGGTCTTGTCGAGGGTTGCCTTGGCGAGGTCGCGGGCGGCTTGGCTGGCGGCGTGGCGGGCCTTGCTGGCGTCGATGTCGATGCGGGCGACTTCGACGCGCTTTTGCACGGCGGTGCCGGTTGCCGCCATGGCCGCCACGCCGGCGACCAGCGCGCGCAGCCTCGCTTGGGCCTGGTCGCGGTCGCTGGTGGCCTGCTGCTGGCGACGGATGCCCTCGATGCCGCTTTGCTGCAGGTCGTTGGCGCGCCCAAGCTCTTGCTCGGCGAACGCCAGCCGCGCCTGGCCTTCGTCGCGCAGCGCTTCGGCGTTGGCCGTGGCGCTTTCGGACTGTTTCCAATCGGCGCGGGCGGCCTCGAGTGCGGCTTCGGCGCGCTTGATGGCAGCGGCGGCCGCGAGCACGTCCGCTTCGGAGCGCAGGTAGGCGGCGCGGAAGTCATCGGCGAACAGGCGCGCGACGATGTCGCCTTCTTTGACGACGCTGCCTTCCTGCACGCTGAGCTCGACGATTCGTCCCGGCACGTCCGAGGACAGGGCGGCGCGGCGGGCGGCGACAATGTAGCCGTTGGCGGAGGTGCCGCGCACGGCAGCGGCAGCGGCCGGCGCGGCTTCGGTGACCCGATACGTGCGCACGCTGGGCAGGCGCATCTTGTCGTAGAACTGCGTCAGCATCGGCCAGGTCAGCCAGGCGCCGGCGCCAAGCACGCCGAGCACGGCCAGGCGCGCCGGCCAAGGATTCTTTCGCCGGCGCTTTTGCGCCGGCTTGCGTTCGATTTTTAGGCTTTTCAGGTCCACGAAAGGTCCTCGGGTTCGATCCTCGGGGTGCGTCTGCGCAGCGCCGGCTACGCAGGATAGCCAACCGGCACTCGAATTGCTGTTCGCTGCGCGTAGGATCAGGACGCAAATGACCGAACCGGTCGTCAAACGCATTCTCGCCCCCGTCGATCTCGCCGAGTCCCGCGACCCGGAGCTCGGCTATGCCATCGGTCTCGCTGCTCAGCTCAAGGCCGAATTGCTGCTGCTGGCAGTCGTCGATACGTCGGCGACGGTCATGTTGATCGGCAACCACCGAGCGGCTGGCGGCGGCGCCAGCTTTGAACAAGAACTACAGGACGAAGTGCGCAACAAGCTGCAGTCGGTTGTCGATGAGGCAGCCGAAGCGGGTGTGCATGCGCTCGGGCACCTGACGTTCTCCGAAGACGTAGAGGAACAGATCTTGAAAGAAGCCCTGGTCGAACGGGTCGATTTGATCGTCGTGCGCTCGCGCGGCCGGACCGGCATCATGAAGGCGCTGCTCGGCAGCACCGCGGGCGAGATCCTCAAGGCCGCGCCGTGCCCCGTCTTGGTGGCGCGCGCGTGAGTGCCCGTAAGAAGAAGGCCGCTGCAGCAAAGTCGGCTGCAGTAAAGTCGGCTGCAGCGAAGGCGGTTGGCGGCATTGTTCGCAGCAAAGCGGGTCGCAACCGTCGTGTCGTCAAGGCGCGCACCGGGCAGGCCGGCGGCGGCGGCGGCGGCAAGAGCACGGTGGGCGCGGTGCCGCTCGAGGACCTGCGCTGGACCTGTCCGCCGCTTGAGGCCTCGGGCAAGGTGCCGACGGCGACCTTCCTGCTCGAGCAAGACCGGCCGATGACCGCGTTGCGCACGGGCTTGTCGGTGCGCGCGCACGGCTACAACCTCTTCGTCTCCGGACTGATTGGCTCGGGGCGCACCGCGGTCGTCGAGATGCTGCTGCGCGACATCCAGCCGACCTGTCGGTTGGTGCCGGACCGCGTCTTCGTGCACAACTTTCAGGAGGCAAACCGGCCGCTCTTGGTGTCGCTGCCGACCGGCAAGGGCCCGGCGTTCCGCGACGAGCTGCTGGAGCTGGGCCGAGTGCTGCACGGCGCGCTGCTGAGTGCGCTTCGCTCCCGGCCGCACCGCATGTCGCGACGCGTCGTCAAACGCGCCAGCGACAGCCGCGAGCGGCGGATCATGGCGGCGCTCAATCGGCAGGCGCAAAAGCAGGGCTGCGCGTTGGTCACGTTCCAAGCGCAAACCGGCTCGTCGACGGCGGATATCTATCCGGTCGTCGATGGCGAACCGATCACTCTCGACGCGCTGTCGGCGCTGGTGCTCGAAAACAAGGTCACCGATGCACAGCGCCAGCGTTTGCTGCGCCAGCGCGAGCAGCTGCTCGATCGCCTCGACGAAGTCAGCGACCGCATCCGCGAGGAGTACGTGCGCGCCGAGACGGAGCTGCGCACGATGGATCGTCAGCTCGCCTACCGCGTGCTGCAAAACCACCAAAAGGACTTTGTGCGGCGCTGGCCGCAGCCCGAAGTCGCGGACTGGCTCGACGCGGCCGGCGAGTTCATCGAGCGCAACCTGGCCGGCTTCGTCGGCACCGAGGTCGAACTCGACGACGAGACCAAGGTTCTCGAGCTGATGCCGAGCGGCGCGGAGCCGCGGTTGGGCGAGTTCCATTCGCAGGTCGTCAAGACCGCGCTCGACGAGACCTGCCCGGTCGTGATCGAGACCAACCCGAGCTTCGGCAATCTGTTTGGCACGATCAGCTCGGGCGATGGCTCGCTGCCGGGACCGCTGCAGGTGCATCCTGGCGCGCTGCTGCGCGCCGAAGGCGGCTACCTGGTGCTGCGCTGCATCGACGTGCTGCGGGAGCCGGGCGTATGGACGCAGCTCAAGCGCACGCTGCAGTCGGGACGCCTGGAGATCCGTGAGTTTGACCACGGTGCGGGTGCCGCGACCGGTTCGCTGCAGCCGCAGGCCATCCCGATTGATCTCAAGATCGTGCTGATCGGGGAGCCCGGCGTCTACGAGCACCTGGCGTCGGAGGACATCCAGTTTCCGCAGCTGTTCAAGATCCACGCCGAGTTCGACAGCACGATCTCGGTCAGCAAGAAGAACCTCAAGCGCTACGCCGACTACCTGCAGTGGTTGATCGACGTCGAGAACCTGAAGCCGCTGACGCCAGACGGCATGGCGGCGGTGGCCGAGTATGGCGCCCGCTGCGCGGGGCGACGGGATCGCCTGATCACGCGCTACAGCGAGATCGGCGACCTGGCGCGCGAAGCGTCGTTCGTTGCGTCGGCGGCGGGCAAGCGTCGCGTCAACCGTGAGCACGTCGAAGACGCTGTGCGCCTGCAGCGCCAGCGGCACGACCTGGCGCAGGAGCTGACCGAGCGCGGCTACGCGTCCGGCTACATGCGGCTCTCGACCAAGGGCCTCGCAGTCGGCCAGGTCAATGCGCTAACGGTTCTCGATACCGGCACCATCGAGTTTGGCCGCCCGTGTCGGATCACCTGCAACTCCGGCGTTGCCGTCGCGCAGCGCTCGGGGCTGGTCAACATCGAGGGGCTCGCGCAGCTGTCGGGGCCAATCCACGACAAGGGCGTGATGATCCTCGAAGGCTTCCTGCTGCAGGAATTTGGCGACGATGGCCCCATCTGCATGCAGGCCACGATCTGCTTCGAGCAGCTCTACAACGGCGTCGAAGGCGACAGTGCGTCGCTGGCGCAGCTGCTGGCGCTGCTGAGTTCGCTCGCCAACGTGCCGCTTGTGCAGGGCCTCGCGATCACCGGCTCGGTCAATCAAAAGGGCGAGGTCCAGGCCGTTGCCGGCGTCAACGACAAGATCGAAGGCTTCTTCCGACTGTGCCATTCGCGCCGGTTGACCAAAAAGCAGGGCGTCGTCCTGCCGCACGCCAACCTCGGCGACCTGATGCTCGACCGCGACGTCGTGCGGGCGGTCGAGTCGGGGGAGTTTGTCGTGCACGCGATCCGCAACGTGCAGGACGCCATCGAGCTGTTCTGCGAACGCCCGGCGGCGGAGGTGCTCGATCTCGTGCGCGATACCCTCGCGCGCTTCCGTCGGATCGTCGGGCTACCGACGTCGCAGTAGCGGCCGCTCCCGCTCCCGCTGCCGACGCGAGTCGGCTAGCGCGGCGGCGAGTGGCGGCGACGCGACTTGCTCTTGCCGCCGCCGCTCGGCGTTGGCGATCCTGCGGGGCGGCGCGGGGCCTTTGGCTCCAGCACGACGTCCTTCGGCGTCGGCGCGATGCTGGCTTCGCGCACAAACTGTGAGCCAAGCGCCGTCAGCTTGGGCTGCGTGCCGTCGGTCAGCTTGCTGAGCGTGCGCAGCGGATCGGCGACGGCTTTGAGCTTGGCGTGCTCCGTATCGAGGATGCGCATGCGCTCTTCGAGCTTGGGCAGGTAGGCCTTGAGCTTCTTCTCGAGCTGGCTCGTCGCTTCGGCGAACAGCTTGTCGCCGTAGTGCTTGTCGAGGCAGGCCGTTGTCTGCGGCATCAGCTCCGTGCGAAACTGCGCCACGCACTGGTGCAGGTGCAGGCGCCCCGGCTCGCCCAGCTGCTTGGCTTTTTCCTTGCCGGGCAGCTTGCGGTCGGGGGTGGCGCTTGAGCCGAACAGGCGTTCACGCACCTTGTCGAGCGAGCGAAACGCGATGCGATCGACGACGCCCTTTTTGATCGGGATCTTCTGCACGTCGACGGGCACCGCGGCCTTTGGCGGCCAGTCGACCTTGCCGATGGCCGTCATCGAATCGGCCAGCAGCTCGCGCAGGTCGATGTCGGCGCGTTCGGCGAGCTCGGGGATGCCGTCGGGCAGCTGCAGGCCGGCGTAGCTTTGGCCAACGCTCTGTGCGAAGGACTTGTGGGAGGCCTGGTGCACGGCTTCGCGGTAGTCGCGCACCAGAGGCGTCCACTGGTCCTGCACCAGCCACTGCAGGCTGTGGCTTGACAAGAACCAGGTGTCGATCGATGCGCCGAGCGTGCGCAGCAGCTTGGCGCCGTGGTCGCGCGCGGAGCGCTCCGTTTCGGCCGCGACGTCGCTGCGGCTGCTGCGGAACGACTCGGTCCAGTTGATTTCGAGCGCTCGCTCGACGCGCTTTTGCTCGTGGTGCAGCCAGTCGCGCTGCTCTTCCAGTTCTTGCAGCCTTGCGACCAGCCGCACGGCTTCGGGCCCGGCGAAGTGCGTCTGCATTTCGCTGAGCAACGTTTCGGCGCGCTGCAGCGAGTCGCGCAAAAACGCCGTCAGGTACTCCGAGCTGGCCAAGTAGTCGCCAAGGTCCTTTTCGAACTTCTGGAAGCCGGTGGAGTGGTGCCCGGAGGTGCCCTTGGACAGCGCGTTGCTGGCGGCGTGCATCAGGTCGACCGGATACATGCGCACCCGGCCTTCTTCCGCGGCCTTTTGCAGCGGCGCGGACATCGCGAGCTGCTGAAAGGCCTTGAGCACTTCTTCGGGCTTGGACTGCTCGAGGCTCGGGACCAGCTTGCCGTCCGGTGAGACGTCGCGCTTGGTCGAGTCGACGTTGACGACCAAGAAGATGCGGCTGAACAGGTCCAGCAGCTGCTGGAACTCGGCAAACACCTGCTCCAAGAACAAGGTGTCGCTCTTGACGACGAAGATGGCGCACGCGGCGGCGTCGCGAAACTCGCGCGTCATGCGGTCGTAGCCAAAGCGCATGCGCGTGTAGAGGCCGGGGGTGTCGACCAGGACGGCGCCGGTCTTCTCCAGCTGGCTATCGGGCACGTGCACGTCGACGCGGCGGATGGCGCGCGGAAAGTGCACCTGCGGGTCAAAGGCGTTGCCGCGCGCCTCGGCCTTGCGGATGGCGTCGGCGAGCTCGGTGTGCGCGGTGGCGATGTCGGCGTGCAGTGCGTCGGCCTCGCGGAAGCGCCGGGTCGTGCCGTCATAGCAGGTCACGACGTATTCGCGCTGCTTGCCCGACCGTACGAAAACCAGACAGGGGTATGCCGGCAAACTCGACACTTCGCTGACGTAGGACGCTGCGATCGCGTTCATCAGCGTCGACTTGCCGCTCTTCAGCGGGCCGAAGATCAGCACGTAGGCCTGCTGCTCCGCGACCTTGTCGCAGAGTGCCTTGAGCTGGTGCTGCAGCTCGATCAACGGCACGTGCAGTGCTTTGCTCGGGGTGTCGTCAGACGCCGCATCGAGTGCGTTGATGGCAACGTCGAGGTCCTGCATCATCGGGCGCAGGGTGCCGTCGAACTGCTGACAATAGGTGCCGAGCTGTGTGGGCATATTGGGCGTATCGGAGGTTGGTGTCGGCTGCGGCAACAGCCGCGGCGAGCGCGGATCGCACGGGGTGCTTCCCGCAGCCCTGATAAGAGCGGACCCAGCTGGGTGAAGGGAAGGCCTAGCTGCTGCTTCTTTTCTGCACAGCCGGTGGAGAACGTGGACGGCTTTCCACACTCGATCCCCGACGCGGCGCGCCGCTTGGTGCCCGACGCGATCTCGCGAGGCTGCCCCGCGAGGCTGCCCCGCGAGGCTGACCCGCGCGCCTGACGCGCCAGGTTCTGTTGCGAGACTACCTCACCGGCGCGAGCGGCAGCGCTTCGGCGCGGCGGTGCTGCCAGGTGATGCGCGCCGTGCGTGCGTCGATATGCCCGGGCACGATGCGCAGGTGGTCTTCGCGCGCGAGGCGCTGCATGCGTTCCGAGGACGCGAGCAGGAGCTCGCGCTGGCGGCGCACGAGCAAAGCCGTCAGGTCGAGGCCGCGTTCGCTGGACGATGCGGCGCGGCGGCGGCGGCGCTGCTGCAGCGCGGCGACGCGGCGGTCGAGGGCGTCGCTCGCCGGGCCGGGAGATGCACGCAGGGCTTCGCACTGCGCATGGCCAAGCACGAGCACCAGCGACAGCCGGTGGCGCACAATGGCGCGCTCGAGCATGGCGGCGGTCTCCGCGTTGACGAACGGTCCGGGAATCTTCAGCATCAGAACGTCGCGCGCGTCCAGCCCAAACGCCGCCGGCAGGTCGGTGGCGACATCCGCGCAGGTCACGATGGCGCAGACGTAGCGACCGGCGCCGGCCGGGCGCGGCAGCATGCTGGGGGCACGCACTTGATGGCGGCGGCCGCCGGACTCGTGGCCATCTGCGTGGCCGTTCGCGTGGCCATCTGCGTGCCCATGCCCGCTGCCGTGCTCGTCCGAGTGGGGCGCAGCAGCCGGCTTGGCGCGGCGCACGCCATGCTCGGCGTAGAGGCGGTTGTTGCGCTCGAGAAACTGCCAGGCCAGCAGCGGCGGCAGCGACGGCTTGGGGTCGTGGGTGCTGCGGCGCATGGCGCCATTCGCATCGGGCCGGACCCGACGCGCTTCGGCGGGAGACGGTTGGCTGTGCGGTGCCGGGTCGTGCATCGCACGGCGCGTGGTGGCGTTGGGGCGCTTGGCTGGCGCTGGCGCTGTCTGCTGGCCGGTGCCCGCGGAGGCGAGGCAGGCCAGCGCGCCAAGGCCAAAGCCCATCCACCGCAACCGTGATGCTGCCGTACTCTCCATGCAAGGCTCATCGACGGGCCCGCGGCATCGACATAAGCGCTGCCGCCGCAAGCTTCAGCTGGTGCCAATCCAGGTGTCGAATACGGCCCCGAGCTGCTGCCGCAGCAGCGTTTTGGCGCGGTGCACGCGCACTTGCAGGGTGCCCTCGGAGCACGCAGTTACGACCGCGATCTCGCTGTAGGGGCATCCCTCAACGGCGAACAGCACGAACGCTTCGCGGAGCAAGATCGGTAGACGATCGATGGCGAGCTGGAGGCGGACGGCGTCTTCGCGGCGCACCAGGGACGACAGCGCCGAATGCTGGGCGGCGGCGGGCGCCTCCTGACTGATGGCGGGATCGTGGCCGCTGCCTTCGCCGCCGCCGCCATAGCCGCGCTGCACTTCGCGCCGCAGGTGGCTGCGGCAGGCATTGCACGCGATCGAAAGCAGCCACGAGGAAAACCGTTCCGGAACCTGCAGCTGGTCGAGTCGTTCGAAGCCGCGCTGCAGGCTGTCCTGAACCAGGTCTTCGGCGGCGTGTTCGTCGCCGGTCATCGTGGTCAGGTAGCGACGCAGCCGCGCCGTGGCCTGGGTTGAAGCAAGTTCGTCGTAAGCGTGCCGGTCGCCGGATTGGGCCCGCTGGACGAGGTCACGCAGGTCAGCGGGCATCGACGGCCTCCTTGCGAATGGCCGCACGTTCGGACTCGGGGACCTGGCGCCACGGCTCGGCGGCAAAGTCCGGCGTGGCGCCGAGTGCTGCGGCAATGCGCAGCAGGCGGGTGCGCGCATGGCTGTCGTCGCTGGCCGCTCCTTCGCGCACGAACCAGCTGGCGGCGCTGGTGTGATGTTGCTGTGGCAAGGTCGCTGGCAGCAGCGCCTGGCGCGGCTCAAACAGAACGTCGGGCTGCGGCGTGCGCGCGGCAAGCGCCAGCATCAGCAGCGTGCTGGCCGGGCAGTCGGCGCGATCGGCTGCGGCCAATCGCCGCCATGCTGCGCGCCGCCGAGCCCTTGGGTCGCGCTCCGGCTCGTCTCCGTTTGGTCGGCGGACGCCCGGATCGCCGTAGGCAAACATGGCGTCGAACAGCACCGCGCGTTCGCCCGCGCCCGTCAGCCATGCGGTCTCGGCTGCGCGCGTGCCGTCGGCGTAGTTGCCGCGTAGATGCTCGACGGCGGCGCGCAGCAGCCAGTGCTCGGGCTCTTCGGTGGGCAGGCGCAGCATCAGCGCTTCGAGTTCTGGAGTTTGGGCGTCTTTGGCGATGCCCGCGGCGCGCACGATGCGGGCTGCAATCGAATCGGGGAACTGCGCGGCGTCAATGCGCTGCAGCAACGCGGCGCGATCGCCGAGCAGCGCCGCGTGCGCGCTCGGGTCGCTTTGGGCGTCGACGGCATCGGCGGGTTCGAGCAAGCCGCCGAACAGGCGCGTGCGCAGATTGGCGTCGCACTGGCCGATCCAGACCGGCAGCGACAGCGCGCGCGGCAGCGCGGTGTGGCCGAGCGCGAACGCAGTCCGGCTGAGCGCGCGCAGGCGCAGCGCGAAGTCGCCGCCGTCTTGGCCTGCGCCATTGCTTTCGCCGCCGTCATCGCCGCCGACCTCGGCAGATTGCGCACTGCGGCTGTGCTCGCAGCCGCGCAGCACGTGCTGCCAGCGTCCGTCGCGCAGCGCCTGGGCGAGTTCTTCCAGTCGCTTGGCGCGACGCTCGCGACGCTTGCCGCGCGCGATTGCCTCGTTCTGTGCTGCCAGGAGTGCGCCGCGAGGAGCTTCGGCGGTCGGGTCGACCGCGGGGTGTCGGCGGCCCATGCTGTAGGCCGTGATCGTAGCGGCGCCGAGCAGCGCCAGCGCCAGCGCCGCCGCCGCGGCGGCCCACACACGCCGCCTTGGCCGCGGCAAAAGATCCGACCGCGGAGCGGCTGCGGCGAGACTCTGCACCGCCGCCGGCTCGGCCACGCGCACGGCGGCTGCGAATGCCTTCGCGGATGCGTAGCGCTCCGCCGGCTCCTTGTGCATGGCGCGCGCGGTGACCTGCTGCAGCTGATGCGAAACCGCGTCCTTGTCGGCACGGTTCGGTGGCGGCGCCGGGTCGAGCGATTCGACCAGCTTGAGCGTTTGGAAAAGGTTGCTGCTGCGAAACGGCGAGCGGCCGCTGAGCAGCTCGTAGAGCAGCACGCCGAGCGCGTGCACGTCGGTGCGTTCGTCGGTGGCCTCGGGGCCGTCGAGCAGCTGCTCGGGCGCCATGTATTCGGGCGTGCCAACGACTTCGCCGGTGCGGGTCAGCGGTGCTTCTTCGTGAGCCAGAGCCCGCGCCAGGCCAAAGTCCAAGACGCGCACGCTGCCATCGGGCTGCAGCATGATGTTGTCGGGCTTGATGTCGCGATGCAGCACGCCGTGCTCGTGCGCGGCCGCGACAATGTCGGCGGTGGCGGCGGCGATGGTGGCGGCGGCGGTGGGGGCCGGCGGCGAAGGGCTCTGCAGCAGCGCCCGCAGCGTCTGGCCGCGCACAAACTCGAGCACCAGATACGGGCGGTCGTCGTCGACGGCGCTGTCGACGACGCGCACCACGCCCGGGTGCTGTACTTTGGCCGTCAGCCGGGCCTCGCGCGCAAAGCGGTCGCGGACCGAGTCGACGGCTTCGCGCGCGACGGCTGGCAGCAGCTTGATGGCGACTTCGGTGAACAGCTCGGCGTGGCGGGCGAGGTAGACCTCGCCCATGCCGCCAGTGGCGACCAGGCGATCCAAAACGTAGGGGCCGAGCCGCGCCGGCAAGGGTCGCTGCGCGCAGTGGGGGCAGCTGCTCGGCAGAGCACCCGAGTCGGGTGCGATCGCGATGGTCTTGGTGCAGGTTGTGCAGCGAATCTGCATGGAGGCGGCGAGGCGGCGAGGCGGAGCGGAAGCGGAAGCGGAAGCGTGTCCCTACAGCTGGCGGAAGCGTTGCAGGTAGCTGCGCAGGGTGCGCGCGTGGGCCGCGGCCAAGTCGCGCACGCGCTGCACGTCGACGTCGTCGCCGGGAAAGAGACCGCGCGCGTCGTCGCGGGCGCGCTGCAGGTGCCGGTTGGCGGCGGCCCAGCAGCTGTGTTCGCTTTCGCGCGCCATGTCGGCGAGGCCGCGCGCCAGCACGGCGATGGCTGCGTTCTTGCGCACGAGGGGGTCCGGGCGAACGTCTGCTACTCGGTTGCCAGCGCGGCGGCCCACGCCATGGTTCGTTCGGTGCTTGCCGTTGGCGTGCCGCGGTGCAGCCGTGTCGTCAACGGCAAGACCGGCGGTGCGGCGGTGGCGGGTGCCGTGGCGGGCCGGATCGGCGGCGCGCGAAAACGCCAGTTCGGCGTGGGCGTTGATGGTCGTTGCGCCGCGCTCGTTGCCGCCCGGCGGCATCTGGCAGCGCATCATCACCACGCCCGTCGCGCCGGCGTTGAGGTCTGGCAGTCGGATGCGAAGCCGGGTTGGTTCGTGGCGTTGGCTTCGGCCGGAGTCGTCGCCATCGCCACCGATATCGCCACCGACATGGGCGTGGCCAAACAGGGACACTTCGACGGGCGCGTCGAACGTCACGGTCAGCTCGCAGTCGCGCGCGACCGGCACCAGCAGGCTGTCGGCCTCCTGCACGAACACCTTGTCGATGTCGGCGGAGTCGGCCACGAAATGGAACAGGCCGCGGCTGCGTTCGGCGAGCTGCTGCAGCAGCACGGTGTCGATTTGTTCGCCGACACCGATTGTCGAGATGTCGATCGTCGAGATGTCGATGGGGCTCGCGGTGCCGCCTGCGTCGGATTCGGCGGCGGCGGCGGCGGCGGCGGCAGGGGCGGCGGCGGCGGCAACCTCGCGGGCGATCGTGGCCGGCGCCGTTGTGCCGACGTTGGCGATGCCGTCGGTCAACACGAGGATGCGGCGGCCCATGCGCCCGTGGATGAGGACGCGACTGTCGTCGGCGTCGCCAGGATCCGCCCGCCGCTCGGCCTGGTCACCTGTGCCGGCCCGTAGCTCGGCGATGCCGCGCATGACGCCTGCATGCAGGTTGGTGCTGCCGTTTGGCGCGAGGGCCGCGATCGCGGCTGCGATCGCACGGCCGTCACCGCGCCGCTGCAGCGAATAGCGCGTCGTTGCTTCGTCGGCAAACGTGACCAATGCGACCAGGTCATCGGGACGCAGGCGCTCGACAAACGCCAGCAGGCCACGCTGCACGTTGGCGAGCTTGCCGCGCTGGCTCATCGAGCCGCTGGTGTCGACGACGAGCGCGACGCAGCACGGTGGTGCCAAGGCGCGGTCGCCCTCGGGCATCGTGGCGTAGCCGACCTGCAGCCAAAACGTCTCACGCGGGCCCGTGCTGGGATCCATGCGAAGCTCCAGCGAGACGGCCTGGTCGGCGTTCGGCAGCGGCAGCCGGTGGCGGTGGTAGTTGACGATATCGCGTTCGACGATGTCGCGCGGAGTCGGCAGGCGGCCGAGATTGGCGAGTGCCCGCGCCCGCGCGTGGCCGTAGGTCGACTGGGCCGCTTGGGCGGCCGTGGGGGCCGCGAGCAAGGCCAATGCCAAGCAGGCATACGGCAGCCGAGACGCGGTCCGGCTGACGGCGGGCGAAGAAAAGCGTGCGTGGGGTCTGTTCATCATCGTAGGTGCGGGCGGATAGCCGCAACCCGGACGCGATGGTCGCTCAGACCTTACAGGCTTTTCGTGGCCGTTCGGCGTTCCGCTTCTGCAGCACCGGCAGCGAGGCCGTCGTTTTGGCTTCCGTCGCAGGAATTGGGCCAGCTCGGGCGACGAACGGTGACCGCGGGCGACGCTTCGCTATATTGGCGGCTCGAGATGTAGGTTGATGACAGGTATCGATACGACGAACGGGCTCTCAGAGGGCACTCCCGCTGACGGCAGCGGCATCCACGAAGTGGATCAGGTTGTGAT
>JBGCDH010000074.1:0-29808 GCA_045105235.1 Planctomycetota bacterium
ATGTCGTTCGGCGTGCTGTCGGTCATGGGCCGCACCAGCAAGGCGCTCGGCAAGGCCGGCGCAAGCGCGGTGGTCTACCTGCAGCTCGAAGATCCGATCGGGCTGTCGGACGTGCTCAACTACCTGGCACTGTCGCCCGGCAAGGATGCGCTCGAGGCGGCGTTTGAAGGCCGCAGCAACGATCCTGGCATGGCGGCGATGGGCCGCATGATCCGCACCGGCGGCGTGCCGACGATGGTGCTGTCGCCGGCTGCGAGCCAATCGGTGCTCGACGAACTTGGCATCGAGGCTGAGGTCTTCGAGGCGTTTGTCGCCGGCGGCGACAAGAAGGTCGAAGCCACGGCCAAGGCAAAGGGCAAGTGCCAGGTCGAGGTCAAGCTGGACGCCGATGCGCGCGCCAGCAACGTCGTTGCGGTGCTGCGCGGCAGCGATCCCAAGCTCGCCGACGAGGCCATCGTCTACTCGGCCCACATGGACCACGTCGGCAAGCGCATGGACGGCGACGTCTTCAATGGCGCCGACGACAACGCGTCGGGCTCGGCCGGTCTGCTCGCGATTGCCAGCGCCTATGCCAAGGCCGAGAAGCCGCCGCGCCGCAGCATCATCTTCTTGTCGGTGTCCGGCGAAGAGCTCGGCCTGTGGGGTTCGCGCTACTACTCGGAGCATCCGACGTGGCCGCTGAAAGACATCGTGGCCGACATCAACACCGACATGATCGGCCGCAGTGGGCCGGAGTCGGGGCCGATGGAGGTGACGGTCACGCCAAGCTACCGCCACCGCGCGTTTTCGACGATCGTGCGCGATGCGGCGCGCTTCGGCAAAACGCTGGGCATGTCGTTTTCGTCCGGCGACAAGTACTACCAGCGCAGCGACCACTACAACTTCGCGCGCAAGGGCGTGCCGGTGGTCTTCTTCTGCAACGGCGAACACGAGGACTACCATCAGGTCTCCGACCACGCCGAGAAGCTGGACGGCGACAAGATGGAGCGCATTGCCCGGCTGGCGTTCTGGACCGGCTGGCACGTTGCCAATGCCGACGAGCGGCCCGAGGATCTCGGCCGCCAGAAGGGCTGGCAGTAATTCTGGCGGCGGGAGCGCTGGCTGAGGGGACGCTCCCCGGCCGTCATGCGAACGCAGGCAGACAACGTGATCGCCTCGCCCGCCTGCGGTAGGCTGAGGCGATGGCGCTACGTCATGTGATTGCCGAAGCCGTGCCGGAGTTTGAGCGCATGCGCTTTTCGGACCCGGTTGCGTGCGTCTACAACCCGCTGGTCTACGCCGAAAACCTGCATGGCCAGTATCTGGACCGCTACGGCCGCGGCAAAAAGCAGGTCGTGCTGCTCGGCATGAATCCCGGCCCGTTTGGCATGGTGCAGACGGGCGTTCCGTTTGGCGAGATCGAGGCCGTGCGCAGCTGGCTCGGCCTGTCGGGAAGCGTCGAACGACCCGCCGTCGAACACCCCAAGCGACCGATCCTCGGGCTTGCGTCGACCCGCAGCGAGGTTTCCGGGCGGCGTCTTTGGGGCTGGGCGGCACAGCGCTTCGTCACGCCGCAGCGCTTCTTCCAGCGGTTCTTTGTCTACAACTACTGTCCGCTCGCGTTCCTGTCCGAGACCGGCTCAAACCTGACGCCCGACAAGCTCAAGAAAGCCGAGACCAAACCGCTGTTTGGGACCTGCGATGCCGTGCTGCGTCGGGTTGTCCACGAGCTGCAGCCGGAGTGGCTGGTCGGCGTAGGCGCCTTCGCCGAAGCCCGCATCCGGCGCGTGTTTGGCGCGGAGCTGGCGGACGGCGCATTCCAGTGCGGCCGGATCCCGCATCCGAGCCCGGCGTCGCCAGCCGCGAACAAGGGCTGGGAAAAGCTCGCCGACGCGGCATTTGCCGAACTCGGCATCGCGACGGGCTAAAAGGACGAACGCGAGCCGCGGGTTCGCGCGCGGATCGATACGCGCGCTGCGGCACGTCCGCCAGCTATTGGAAGCAGGCTGGCGGACGGCGCAAGCGGCCGAGGTGCTTCTGCAGCGTGCTGAACAGGCGCTTGCGGGCGCGCATGATGCGGATGGCCACCGTGCCCGTTGGCAGGCCCAGCTCTTCGCCGGCCTGCTGGTAGGGGCGGCCCTTGCGCACGCAGAGTTCAAAGACGACCCGGTAGTGTTCGGGTAGCTCGTCGACGGCCTGTTGGAAGGCGGTCATGAACTCCTGCTCGACCAGCTCGTTGCGCTCGGCGCGTGCCGGCACGTTGTCGAGGAAGTCGCCCCCCTCATCCTGTGGCTTTTGCAGCGTGCTGATGGGCCGCGGCAGGCGGCTGCGTGAGCGCAGCATGGTCAAGGCCTGGTTGCGAGCCACTTCGAACATCCAGGCGCGGAAATTGGTGCCCGGGCGGTAGAGGTCGTTTTTGAGCAAGACCTTCTCGAACACCTCCTGGGTCACGTCTTGGGCGAGGTGCGGGTCGCGCACGATGCCCTGCACGAAGTTCAGGATGCGCCGTCCGTAGCGTCGCTCGAGCTCGGTGAGCGCGACGTCGCATTTGCCTGCCTGGAGCTGCTGCACGAGGTCTTCATCCGTCCACGGGCTGCCGTTGTTCGTGTCGGTCTGGCTCATGCCCGTCTACATCAAGATCCGTGCCAGCGATGAATGGCTCGATATGCGGCGTCCGGGAGCGTGAGAATCGCCTGCCGCAAGGGACTTACAGCTGTGCCAATGTGATCGAGGGAAATTCAGTGCCTACGAGTTGTGGCACTGGTGCCGCTGCGGGCAGGCGCTGGAATTTCCCTCCTGCCGAGGAGCAGCAACGCCGTGACGGGCGTCTTCGCGCCCGCAGAATGCTCCTTTATCCGATGCACTACGCTAGATCGGAAAGAGCGCGGCGCCGCCTTCGAGTGCCGCGTCCAGCAGCGCCAGGTTGGAGCCCTTGCGCTGGTCTTCGTCGCCGTGCGTCAGGTAGCCCCAGCGCAGCCGGCGCAGGGCGAGGTAGGCGATGGTGCTCCGAATGCCCCATTCGGCGCGGATCCGATCGCCTCCGACGAGGTTGCTGAGCCAGCGCTTGAGCAGGTCCCGCTTCCATTCGGCGTGGCGCTCGCTGTGCAGCCAGAACCAGGCGAAGTCGTGGTCGCGGTTGCCGATGCCAACGCATTCAAAGTCGACCAAAAACGGCTGGTCGTCTTCGGTGACGACCAGGTTGTTCTGCTGAAAGTCACCGTGAACCATCACGTGCGGCCGACCGTCGGTCCAGCGCACGGCTTCGCCGAAGAAGCGCTGCAGCTGGCGCCAGCGGGACTCACCGACGACGAACAGCACGGCGTCATACATGTGGCGGATGCGGTCGAGGTAGCCAATCGGGTCCCAGTGCTCGAGCGGGAAGCCGCGGCGTCCGAGCAGCCGGTCGGTCGGCAGCTGCGACAGCGTGTGCAGCAGCTTGGTGATGTGTTCCTGGCCGACGACCTCTTCGGCTGGGCCAACCGCCGCCGGCAGCCACTCCAGCAGGATCCAGCGAGGAGGATCGCCGGGCCCGACGGCAATCGTGCGCGGGGCGGGGAAGTCGCGCCGGGATGGGTCGATGCTGTCGAGCAGGCGGTAGAAGCCGGTCTCCCGGCGGCTGTAGTCCTCGGCCTGGACGCCGGCGGGCAGGATGCTGTCCGCCGGCGCGGGCAGGTAGTATTTGAGCAAGAAGGTCCGGTCGCCGGTGCCGCGGGCGAGCAGGGGCAGGCTGGTGCGGTGCCCAGACTCGAGCGGCCGTGAGCGCTCGATCGGTGTGAGCTGCAGCTCGGTGAGCAGCTGCATGGCTGCTTTGCGGTGCTCGTCGAGGGATGTCGAATTCACGGACTCTCCTGATTGTTGCGATGGTGGACACGTGTCGTTTCCTGCCCGCTTGGCGGCTCCAGGATGCACGCGTACGTGTCGATGCGATGGGCGGTTGTAGGCCGCTCGGCCTCGGTTCGCCAGTGGCCTGCGTCACGGACCACTTTCGGCCGGGATCGGGGGCTGCCCCCAGGTCCTGGAGTCGGTGTCAAGAATGAGGATTGGGCTGGCCGACAGTAGGAGAGACGTGTCCGGTATCGAGAAAACGCCAGAGCTGGCCAGCGAATTAGAAGAGCGAATCCGGGCGTTCGTTCTGGCGCTCGTGTCCAAGCGCGATGAGGACTACGAAGCCGAATACGTCAACCTGCTGCTGCGGGTGACCGACCTCGTCGAGCGCAAGCTCAACATGGAAGGCACCAAGACCGACACGCGTGACTTCCTGGCGGAGATGCTGTTTACGCGGATGCGCCGCGGCATGAATCTGTTCATGCGCAGCGACGACGAAGTCGAGCCGCAGCGCGCCGCCGAGTGGGTCATGGGGTTGATCTTCTCGGTCACCACGCTTTCTGAGTTTGCCAAAGCGTTTGACGAGTCGCTGTTTCGATCCAGCACGGGCAGCAACAAAGACTTCAACTTCGCCGGCCGCACCGACTTCATCGCGGTGGAAGAGGTCATGCAGATGCTCGGCTCGGGCAAGCATCTTGGCTGCCTGAGTCTGGAGAAGGGAGACAACCGCCTCGACATCTACATCGATGAAGGGCGCATCTGGCACCTGGATCCGCACAACATTGTTCGACGCGTGCTGCCCGGCAACACGATGCAGCATCGTGAGATTCCGGAGACGGTGATCCGTGAAGCCGAGGCGCTGCATGCGCAGGACAACGTTCCGGTGCTGCTGACCCTGGTCGAGCGCGGGGTCTTGGAGCGGGACGAGCTGCTCGACGTCATGCTGCTGGTCGGCAAGGAAATCCTGTTCGACTTCATGCGTGAGCAGCAGTCGTACGCGTTCTACTACCGCAAGCTCGACAAGCTGCCGAGCTTTGCCGTTGAGCACGACCTGCGCTTGGGCGTTACGTCGATGCTGCTCGAGGGCTCCAAGATGGTCGACGACTGGAAGCAGATGCTGACGGTCTTCCCCGATCCGGATTCACCCGTTGAGCCGAAGGCAAACATGTTTGCCCGCATGGGCGACGTGGCGCTCGGGGTGCTCGAGATCAAGCTGCTGTCACAGATCGACGGCGATACGACGCCGCGGTCGCTGGTCAGTTCGCTCGGACTGCCGCTGTTCGACGTCTACAAGATCATGCTGCGCCTCGCCAACGAGGGCATCATCTCGGCACATGGGGACATCGATGCTCTGGTCGGTATCGAGTTTGAAGAGCAACAGAGCACCATGAACGAGTCGATGCAGGAAGCGTTTGAAGCGCTGGACGCCAACGACGACGACAACCAGCGACAGAGCGCCATCGATCGAGTCTTTGGCGACGAAGGTGGCCTCGAAGGCTTTGGCGGCGGCGGCGGCGAGAATCCGCTGTCGGCTCTGGATCGCGTTCTCGGTGGTGGACTGGGCGATGCGCCCGACGCCGACGCGGCGGCCAGCGCCAAGGCCGGCGCCGGCAAGGACGATCCGGACGGCAAAGATGATGGCGCCGGCGAAGACCTGGATCAGGAGCTGCTCGGCATCCTGCGTCGCAAGCCGTAGCCGCTACTGCATCGCTTCGCGGTAGGCCTGCAGGTGCCCTGCGGCCGCCGCCTGCCACGAAAACTCGCGGGCGCGCGCGGCGGCGGCGGCGCTGAGTTCGGCCCGCTTGGCGTCGTCGCGCAGGATCGGCTCCAGCGCGCTCGCGATCGCATCGCTGGTCAAGGCCGGCAGCCGCAGGGCCGCCGAGCCGCAGAGTTCGGGCAGGGAGCTGACGTCGGCGATAACCGTCGGCACGCCGAACGCCAGCGCGTCGGCGACGGCCAGGCCAAAGCCCTCGTATGCCGACGGCGAGGCAAACGCCGCGGCGCCGGCGTAGCAGGCATAGAGGTCTTCTTGGCTGACGTGTTCTAGCCAGATCGCGGTGTCGTCGCGCTCGATTTCCGCGATGGCTCGGTCGGCGAGCCAGCCGCGTCGGCCGATCAGCACGGCTCGGTGCGGCAGGCCGCGCGCCCGCAGCTGGCGCACCGCGGCGATGACGAGGTCGACGTTTTTGCGCGCCTGCAGGGTGCCGACGTGCAGCACGTAGTCCTCCGGCAGCGACAGGCGCTGGCGGGCGGCCGCCGCGGCCTGCGCGTCGATCGACGGCGGTGGATCGATGCCGTGGGGCACGACATGCGTGCGGCTTTTGCTGCTCGGGTAGTAGCGCAGGAGGTCCGACTCGGTCGCCTTGGAGGGCACAATGGCGAGCTGCGCGCGCTTGATCGCGTCGCGGGTCGCGTGGCGCAGAAACCAGCGCGAAGCGGTGCCGAACGTCTTGGGCACGGTGTGGTAGGCGAGGTCGTGCACCGTCACGACCGCCGGGCACCGCAAGCCGCGCGGCAGGGCATTCTTGGTGTCGTGGTAGACGTCGGGGGCAAGCCGCTTGATGGCGCGCGGCACGGCGACGTGCTGCCAGCGCAGCCGGTCGAGGCCGCCGCTGGTGGGCACATAGAGGATGTCGGCGCCGCCGTCGGCCGCTGCGAACAGCTGCGGCGCGTCGGTCAAGACCGACAGCTGCACCGCGTCGGCGGCCGCCAGGGCCTGCACCAGGCGCCGCGCGTAGCTGGCTGGGCCCCCGGTGGTGCCGCAGAGCGCGGCGATCGCAACGTGAAAACGAGACACGCCAGCTTCGTATCCGTCAACGCGGCGCAGCGCCAGCGTCGCGCTCGAACGAGGCGAGCCAGAGATCGCGCGCATAGGGCAGCTGGGCCTGGTGCCGCACCAGCCCGAAGCCGTTCGCCTGCATCTGGCGGCGCAGGGCGCCGAGCGTCATGGCGAAGCGCGTCGCCGGCCTGCCGGTCAGGGCCTGCAGGCGGCGGCGAACATGGTGGGTGCTGCAGGGGTGAAAGAAGCTGACGACGACGAAGCGTGACGCGACGCGGCATGCTTCTGCCAGCGCCACGCGGCGGGCGTCCGGCGGCAGGTGGTGCAGAAAGCGAAACAGCACCAGCCCGTCGACGGCGGCGTCGGCGAACGGCATGCGGAGCGCGTCGGCCTGCACCAGCTGGCCGCCGCTGCGCTGCCGGGCGCTGGTCTCGCGGAGCATGCCAAAGGCGCCGTCGGCCTGCACCACACGGTGGCCGCGCTCCTGCAGAAACGGCAGCAGTCGCCCGGCGCCGCACGGCAGGTCGAGCACGGATTCGTGCGGACGGCCGGGCCAGACCGCCGCCAGCAGCCGCAGCTCCTCGGCGGTGCGGGCGGGGTTGCGGTCGGCATAGCGGCGGCTGCGGCCGTCTTGCTCGTAGCGCGCGGCTGTGCCAAACGACTGCGCCGCGGTCAGGAGGCTGCGCCGCAGCTCTCGCCCGGCACCCGCTTGGCGCAAGAGGCGCAGTGCAAAGCGGATCGCCGCTTCGCGGGCGATGGGCAGCTCGCGTACCGAGCGGGCGAAGCGGCGCAGCACGCGGCGCAGCAGCTTGCGCGACGGCGTGCCCGGGGCGGCCGCCAACGCGCCATTGTGTAGATCGAGAACCGCAAAGCGGGTCGCGTCGGCGACGAAGACGTGGTCGGCACTGAGGTCCGGCAGCGAGAATCCGGCGCGCAGCAGCGTGCCGCAGAACGCGGCGCTAGCTCGCAGCAGCTGCGCGTCGATGCGCCCGGCGGCGAGGAGGTCGGCCAGCGGCTCGCCGGCTAGTTCGCAGCAGAGGTAGTAGCTCGTCGCGCCCCGCCGGCCGTAGGCGATGGGGCGCGGCGCGGCGACACCGTGCGCGCGCAGCGCTTGGGTGACCTTGCACTCGCGGTCGGCGTCGTCCTTGGCCAGCGGCCGCGTCGTCAGGAATCGCAGGCGGTTCTTGGGCTGGGTGCGTTGAAAGGTCTTGAGAAAGTAGCGGCGGCCGCCGAACTCGATGCAGGTGACCTGGCGCAGGCGATTGGGCGGGCCTGCCTTGGTGCTCTCGTGCTGCAGGGTGCCGTCCAGGTTCGCGAAGGCGGCGCGTTCGGCCGCGTCGTCGGTAAACAGTTGCCAGGAGTTCGGCCGGGAGCTCTGCACGGCAGCGAGCGTAGCTGCGCGATGGCTGCTTGTCGCGGCCGCGGGCGAACCGCATGATCGCAGCCATGCCCAAACCCGTGATCTCGCGCGAGCTGCTCGCCGAGCTGCCCAAATCGGATCTGCACCTCCACCTCGACGGCAGCCTGCGTCTCGACACGCTGCTGGAGTTGGCCAAGCAGCACAAGGTCAAGCTGCCGAGCCGCACGCGCAGCGGTCTGCTGGAGCTGGTCTTCAAGCGGGCCTACAAGAATCTGCCGGAGTACCTGCGCGGCTTTGAGTTCACGGTCGCATGCCTGCAGGACTCGGAGTCGCTCGAGCGCGCCGCCTACGAGCTGTGCATAGACTGCCGCGCCGAGAACGTCTTCTACGCCGAGATTCGCTTTGCGCCGCAGCTGCATGTGCGCGGCGAGTTTGGCATCCGTGACGTGCTGCGCGCGGTCTGCCGCGGCGTCGAGAAGGCCAAGAAGGAAATCAACCGCGATGCCCGCGTGCGGCGCGGCGAGCTGCCGCGGTTCGAGGCGGGCGTGATCGTTTGCGCGATGCGTTTCTTTCTGCCTGTTTTCAGCGAGCACTACCGCGCCTACTTCGAGGCGCTGCCGTCGGCGCCGGCCAGCGAGATCTATGCGCTGGCGTCGCTCGAGCTGGCGCGCGCTGCGGTTGCCGCCGCCGAAGACGATGGCCTGCCGGTCGTCGGGTTGGATCTCGCCGGGCAGGAGCATGGCTTTCCGGCCAAGGACCACCAGGCGGCCTACCAGCTGGCGCATGAGCACTTCTTGGGCAAGACCGTGCACGCGGGCGAGGACTACGGGCCTGAGTCGATCTTCCAGGCGATCACCGATTGCCACGCCGACCGCATCGGGCACGGCACCTGGCTGTTTAGCAAGCGCCACATCAAGGACCGCTCGATCACCGACAAGCAGGCCTACATCGACAAGCTGGTGCGCTACGTCGCCGACCGCCGGATCACGCTCGAGGTGTGCTTGACCAGCAACCAGCAAACCATGCCCGAGCTGCGCGACAACCTGAGTCGGCACCCGTTCAAGAAGATGCGGGCGGCGCGCTGCAGCGTGGCGCTGTGCACCGACAACCGGCTGGTGTCGCGCACGACGATGACCAATGAAGTCGAAAAGGCGGTTGATGCGTTTGGGCTGGATGCACGCGCCTTGAAGGACATCCTGATCTACGGTTTCAAGCGCTCGTTCTTCGCCGGTTCGTATGCCGACAAGCGCGACTGGGTGCGTTCGGTGCTCAACCATCTCGAAGACCGGCTGCAGTCGGCCGGCCACGACGTGCGCCAGCGGCGCCCGTAGACGCCGACGCCCGACGCGGACGACAGCTTGGCCGAGCGAACCCCGGAATGACGGCATGATCGAAGCCAGGCCGTTGCGTTTGCTTCGAGCGCGGCGATGATTTGCCGCATGCGCTATTTCGCCGCCTGGATGCTGTCGATCGTTGCTGCTGGTCCCGCTCTGGCCCAGGAACCCGCCGCGGCGCAGCCGGCAGACGCGGTTACGCCGGTGGATTTCACCAAGCAGATTGCGCCGATCCTGGTCGAGCGCTGCATCGAGTGCCATGGCCCCAAAGAGCAGGAGGGCGACCTGCGGCTCGATGCCAAGGAGTTCGTGTTCGCCGAGGGCGACGAGGACTTTTGGACCGTCTACCCCAAGGACGCGGAAAACAGCGAGCTGCTGCGGCGCCTCGGCCTGCCGCTCGATGACGAAGAGGTCATGCCCGCGAAGGGCGAGCCGTTGAGCAAGGCGCAGCAGGCGCTGTTCGATCAGTGGGTGAAAGAAGGAGCGACGTGGCCGGCGGCCGGCGACGAGTTCATTCAAAAGGAGCTCGCGGCGCAGGTGCTGCCCAAGATCACGTTTGAGCTGCCGGAAATTTCCGAGCCGCAGCAGCAGGCGATCGAGCGGGCCATGGCGGAGCTGCGCGAGCTCGGTGGCGTGGTGCAGCGCGTGGCGGCCGACACCAGCGCACTCGACGTCAACCTGTCGCTGCTGCGGGACAAGGCGGACGACGATGCCTTTCGAAAGCTCGAGGCGCTGGCGCCGGTATTGGTTTGGCTCAACGTCAGCCGCACGGCGATCACCGACGAGAGCGCCGTTCTGCTTGGCAAGCTGACGCAGCTGCGCCGGCTCAACCTGGCCGGGACAAAGCTCGGTCGGCCGAGCTTTCAGTCGCTGGCAGCGATGAAACAGCTCGAGTACCTCAACGCCTACGCAACGTCTTTTTCGGACGACGAGCTGCCCTACCTGCTGGAGCTGCCAGCGCTGCGCAAGTTCTACGCGTGGCAGTCGAAGGTGACCAAGGGCGGCGTCAAGGCGGCGCAGGACCACTTTGCGCGCTTCGAAACCGATTTGGGCGACTACGTCGAGACGCGTTTGGCGGACGCCAAGCGAGAGATCGCGGCGCGCGAAGCGCGCAACACGCCGTGCAACGAGACGTGCCCGGTCTCCGACGAGCCGGTCGACAAAGCGCACTTCGTGGAGCATGAAGGCCGGCGCGTCGCGTTCTGCTGCGCCAAGTGCAAGGCGGCCTTCGAGAAGGATCCGGCGAAGTACGCGGGCAAGCTGCCGGGCAAGTCTGCCGGCGAGAAGGCCGGTCGCGCCGGCCAGTCAGCAACCGGTCAGTCAGCAACCGGCCAATCAGCCGCCGAAACGGGCGGCGGCAAAGGCGCTCCCATCAACGAGCGCTGTCCGGTGAGTGGGGCAAAGATCGACGCCGCGCACACGTCGGAGCACGAAGGCCGTCTCGTCGCGTTCTGCTGCGGCAAGTGCAAGGCGAAGTTTGACCAGGACCCCGCGAAGTTTGCCGCCAAGCTGCCCGGCAAAAAGTAGAGAGCGCCGCCGCCGCCGCTCAGGGCGTGACTCGGGCCGCGCCTAGGTCGGTAGCGTTCTGCGTTGCACCGCTAGCGGCCGCGCTTGCGGGCCTTGCTCGGCTTTCGATACGCGCCGCCGCCGTAATACGGATACTCGTCAAACCGCTCCGCACCGCCGATTACGCGCGGGTCGGCCGTGCGCCGCAGCTCCTGCCACAGCTGCGCGTGCAGCTTTTGCAGGGTCGCTGCGTGCTCCGGATGCGAGGCAAGATTGCGCAGCTGGAACGGGTCGGCCTGCACGTCAAACAGCTCGCGCTGGGGCCGCTTGTCGAATGACAGAGCAAACAGCTCCGCGATGCCTGGCTCTTCACGGTGCGTCAGGATGTAGCCCTTGCTGGTGCCCTCGCCGATGCGGCGCGCGGGATCGGTGTCGCTAAACAGCGGTGGATCGCCGGCGGGCCATCGATCGGGCTTGAAGTTGTGCAGGTAGAGCCAGCGGTCGGTGCGCAGGGCGCGGGTCGGGTAGCCGGCCCCGTCCGGACGGCAGGCGACGTGGCGCTCCTTGCCGAAGAGCACGGCGGTGCGCCACGGCGGAGCCTGCTCCTCTGTTTCGGGCGTCGCGGCGACCGGCTTCGCGAGCGATAGCAGGGAGCGGCCGTCCACCGGGTCTGGACAGCGCGCGCCGGCAGCGGCCAAGAACGTCGGCAGCAGATCGGTCAGCGAAACCAGTTCGCTGCGGATCTGGCCTGCGCGCAGTTTGGATCCCCAGCGCATGGCGAGCGGCACGCGCAGGCCCATTTCGTAGCAGTGGCTCTTGGCGCGCGGGAACGGCATGCCGTGGTCGCCGGTGACGACGACCAGCGTGTTCTCGAGCTCGCCGCGAGCGGCCAGCAGCGCCAGGGCTTGTCCGACATCGCGGTCAAACCGCTGCACCGCGGCGTAGTAGTCGGCAAGGTCCGATCGCACTTCGGGCACGTCCGGCAGAAACGGCGGCACCTCGATGCTGCTGAGGTCGATGCCCGCCCGCTTGCCGGCTCCGGCTTTGTAGGGGCGGTGGGGATCGTGCGCGCCGAGCCAAAAGCAGAAGGGCGCGGCACGGTCGCTGGGGTCCCGGTCGCTGGGGTCGCGGTCAGACTGGCCAGGGTCAGACTGGCCACGGTCGGGCTGCTGCTTGTCGCGGGCCTGTAGAAACGCGGCGAGGCCGCGGTAGCTGGCGCCGGCCGGATGCGAGTCGGTGTAGCCGCCGACCTCGAGCTTGCCCGGGCCCCAGCTTTTGCGCCAGTGCCCGACGAAGTAGCCGGCGTCTTCGAGCAGCAGCGGGAACACGGGGATGGCTTGGTCGAGCGACGACCACAGATTGGCGCCCGGTCCGAGCCGCCAGTGGAATTGGCCGGTGAGGATCGCGTTGCGCGATGGCGTGCACGACGGGCTGGCTGCGTAGGCGCGATCGAAGCGCACGCCTTCGCGCGCGACGCGGTCAAACGCCGGCGTCGCCACGGCGGCATCGCCATAAGCAGAGGCGTGCGGCCAGCCCCAGTCGTCGGCGATGCAGAACAGGATATTGGGGCGAGCGGTTGCCGCGACCTGCTGCTCGTCCTTTCGGGCAGAGTCCCGGGCAGACTCGGCCGCAGGCGCCTGCGGCAATGGGCGCAGCGCAACTGTCGACGCGCGCAAGCCGCCAGGCGCGGCCAAGGCCAACACCAAGCACGGCATAGCCACCGCTCGAAGCGCGCGCGCGCCTCGGCGCAGGCTAGTGGTCGTGACCTTCCGCACCGTGGGAGTGCCCGTGCGTCTTCTCCTGCTCGGTGGCTTCGCGCACATCGACGACCTCGACCGCAAAGTTCAGATTCTGTCCGGCCATCGGGTGGTTGGGCGAGACCGTGATCTCGTCGCCGTCAATCTTGCGGATCCAGAGCGTGATGGGCTGGTTGCGCTGGTCGCGCGCTTGGAAGGCGACGCCTGCCTGCAGCTGCGCTTCGGCCGGGAACGCCGAGCGCGGCACCGTTTGGTCCAGCGTCGGATCGTATTCGCCGTAGCCTTCGGCGGCGGGCACGGCCACATCGGTCTTGTCGCCGACGTTGCGGCCGGCGAGCTGCCGCTCGAGGCCAGGAACAATATTTTGGGCGCCGTGCAGATACACGAGCGGCTCGCCACCGAAGGATTCGTCGGCGATCGAGCCATCATCGAGCGTGAGGCGATAGTGGAGGGTCACGACGTGACCATCAGCAATGGCGGGTTTCATTTGCGGTGAGCCTAGCCCAGACCGCCGGCTTCAGCATCAGCTTGGGCTCGATTCCTGCGCCTTCGCTCGGCCACTGAATTTCCGTGCGCCAAAATGGCGCCGTGCGGTGTGCCGGACTGGGGAAGTTCCTCGGGGCCCGCGCGAACCTGCCCGGCGGCCCCGCTGTTGCAGCGAACGTTCGGGGACTGGCGACGGTCGCAATTCCCTAGGGCTGATTGCTGTAGGGACATCCTCTGGGGCGGCGTGCGCATGCGGCGCCGCGCGCAAGGTGACGAACAAGGGGGGCAACTTCGTTTCGCAACTCAGAAGGAAAACACAATGGCACGTATTGAATGGCAGGCACGATTCGAGCTCGGCGTCGCTCAGGTTGACCGAGAGCACCGTGGACTCGTTGACGCGATGAACAGGATCCACGAGCTTTCGGAGGAGAAGGCCGGCAAGGCCGCCATCGACGCCGCGATCCAGAAGCTCGCAGAATTGACGACCCAGCACTTTCGCGACGAAGAGCTCTACATGGAGAAGATTGGCTATGCCGATCGTGAGCGGCACGGCCTGATCCACGAAGATATGCTTCGCAAGGTGACGGAGCACCACGAGGAGTTCCGCAGCGGGGATGGCACTCTCTCCGATCGATTCCTCCAGTTCCTCGTCAACTGGCTGTCGGCCCACATCTGCCACATCGACCGCAAATACGTCGACGCCAACAAGCCCGCAGGCGTCTGAGGCGGGGCTCGGTCCGGCGCGCGGGAGAGCTGCTGGAAACGCGGCCCGGGCCTTCCCTTGGGCATGCCAATGCGGGATAACGGAGCGGCACCCCTCCCAAACCTGCAGCCGCACCACTTCAGCCGTTGAGTTCCGAGACCTTCCGGAGCCTCCTCATCGAGGCCAATGTTCTGGACGACGAGCAGCTCCAAAAGGCGGATGCCGCAGCCCAAAGCCGCGGCACTCCCCTGGAGCGCACCATCGTCGCGCTGAACCTCGCCGATGAGTCGGCGGTCTGGCGTGCGCTTGCCAAGGCGCACGGCATGAAGTTTGTCGATCCGGCGCGATTGACGCCGCAGCCAGAGGCGATCGAAAAGGTTCCGGCGGATCAGATCGAGCAAAACGAGGCCCTGCCCGTGCTGCTCAAGAACGGCGAGCTTTGGGTGGCGATCGATGATCCCTTCAAGACGTTTGTCGCCGACAACCTGTCGTTCCTGGCGGGCTGCACGGTGCAGTGTGCGCTGATGCCGCCCAAGGCGCTCAAGGCGGCGCTTCGCAAGATCGTCGGCACGTCTGGCGGCGGCGGCGGCGGCAAGGACGCGCGGGCGCCGGGCGAAGAAGAAGGCGAAGACGCGCCGATCATTCGTTTGGTCACGCGCATCCTCGACGGCGCACTTGCGCAGCGCGCCAGCGACATCCACGTCGAGCCTTTTCAGCAACGAGTGCGCGTGCGCTATCGCGTCGACGGCGTGCTGACGGAGGTGCAGTCGCTCGAGATGGCGTTGCTCGCGCCGCTGACGTCCCGCTTGAAGATCATGGCGGGCCTCGACATCGCCGAGAAGCGCAAGCCGCAGGACGGCCGCATCAGCTTTCGCGCGACGGACGCCGACGACGGGACCCGCCGCGATATTGATATCCGCACGTCGGTGCTGCCAGCGAGTCACGGCGAGACCATTGTCATGCGTCTGCTCGATAAGGAGCGCGGCTTGATGAGCCTCGAAAAGCTTGGCTTCGAGGGGCGCGATCGCGAGCGTTTCAGCAACGTGATCTCGCGCCCGAACGGCATCGTTTTGGTGACCGGTCCGACCGGCTCGGGCAAGACGACGACGCTCTACGCGGCGCTGCAGGAACTCAACCGCTCGGACGTCAAGATCATCACGGCCGAGGATCCGGTCGAGTTCAACATCGCCGGCATCAACCAGTGCCAGGTAAAGTCGCGCATCGGCCTGTCGTTTGCGCGGATCCTGCGCGCGATGTTGCGTCAGGCGCCGAACGTCATCCTGGTCGGAGAGATTCGCGACAAGGAGACCGCAGAGATTGCCGTGCAGGCGGCTCTGACGGGGCACCTGGTGTTCTCGACGCTGCACACCAACGACTCGACGTCGGCGATCACGCGCCTCTGCGACATGGGGGTCAAACCGTTCTTGGTGGCGGCGTCCGTGCAGGCGGTGATGGCGCAGCGGCTGATTCGCGTGCTCTGCACATCTTGTCGGCAGACGTATGAGCCAACGGCTCCGGAGCTGCGTAGCATCGGCATCGACGCCGGTGCTAGCAGCAGCAACACGTTCTACCGCGCCGAAGGCTGCGACGAGTGTGAGCAGACAGGCTACCGTGGGCGAATCGGGATCTACGAGCTGCTCCAGATGGACAACACGCTTCGTGAAATGACGTTCCGCGGCGAGCCGATTGTGCGGCTGCGTGACTACGCCTGGCAATCGGGCGGCATGTCGACGCTGGTGCAGGACGGCATGCGCAAGGTGCTCGAAGGCGAGACGAGCATCGCCGAGGTGCTGCGCGTCGTCGCTGCCGTCTAGCTTGTGCTGTTGTCCGCCCGCAGACCGTTCGATGGGCGTCTGTTTTGATTCGTTGACCCTTCCCGCCGATTCGCAACAGCCGATTCGCAACCCTGCAACTACCCCGAGCGCGCCGCCAAACGACTGATGGAAACCCTCGCACTTATGGATGCCGCCTTCGAACGCGGCGCCTCCGACCTACACCTGTCCGTAGGCCGCAAGCCCGTGCTGCGCGTCAGCGGTAGGCTCGTGGAAATCGGCGATGCGCCGCTGACGCCCGAAGACACCGCGCGCATGGCCAAAGAGCTGGCGCCCGATCGAAACTTCCAGGAGCTGACCGAGATCGGTTCGACCGACTTTGGCGTCGCGCACGCCGACAAGTGCCGCTTCCGCGTCAGTATCCTGACGCAGAAGGGCTCGCGCGGCATCGTCATGCGGCAGATCCCGCAGAAGCTGCTGACCTTTGATCAGATCGGGCTGCCGGACTCGGTCCAGGACCTGCTGCACCTGCACCGCGGGCTGGTGCTGGTGACGGGGCCGACGGGATCGGGCAAGACGACGACGCTGTCGACGATGATCGACTGGATCAATCGCAACCGCGACGTGCACATCATCACGATCGAAGACCCGATCGAATACTATCACTCGCACCAGCTGTCGCAGGTGACGCAGCGCGAGGTTGGCACGGACGTCTCAACGTTCAGCGAAGCGATGCGGCGGGCCCTGCGTCAGGACCCCGATGTGATCCTGCTCGGAGAAATGCGCGACCTGGAAACGACCTCGGCGGCCATTACCGCGGCCGAGACGGGCCACCTGGTTTTCGGCACGCTGCACACGACCGGCGCGGCGCGCACGGTCGATCGCATCATCGATCAGTACCCGCGCGAGCAGCAGGAGCAGATCCGCAGCCAGCTGGCGCAGTCGCTGGTTGGGGTGATTTCCCAGATCCTCGTGCCGACGCCGGATGGCGGGCGGGCCGCAGCCTTCGAAGTCATGCTCAGCAATCCGGCCATCGAGAACCACATCCGCAAGTGCGAGACGTTCAAGATTGGTTCCGTGATCCAAACGAGCCGGCGCCAGGGCATGGTCCTGATGGACGATTGCCTGCTCGATCTCTACCGCGAAGGGCGCATCGACCAAGAAGTCGCGCTCGAGCGGGCCTTTGACCGCAAGGCGCTGCAGCTGCGCATGGGCGGGGGAGCCGCGGAGTAACGCATGGCACCGCGACGATTGCTCGGCCAGATCCTCAAGGAGCTGGGGCTGATCCACGAAGGCATGATCCAAGAAGCGCTGCAGACGCAGCGCGACAAGGGCGGGCGCATCGGCGAGATCCTCGTCGACATGGAGAGCGTCAGCGTGAACGACGTGGCCCGCGCCTTGGCCAGCCAAGCCGGACTGCAGTTCCACGATCTCGACGCGGAGCCGCCGTCGTCCGACGCGCTGCAAAAGCTCGACCTAGCGTCGGCGCGCGCCTTTGGTGTTCTGCCGATTCGACTCGACGGGCAGACGCTGACCGTCGCGATTGCCGATCCGGCAAACGCGCCGATGCTGCACGATCTGAGCTTCACGACAGGCTGCGAGATTGTGGGCGTCGTGGCCGATCAGCAGCAGATCACGTCCGGGCTCGACAAGCACTACCAAGAGGATGTCGCCGAGAGCAAGGCGCGCATGCAGGAACTGGTCAGCGCGCTGTCCCAGGATGGCGGCAAGATCGACCTTGAAGACAAGGCGGCGATGGCGTCCGCAGCGCCGGTCGTCAAGCTGCTCAACTACATCCTCTACCAAGCGATCCGCGATCGTGCGTCCGACATCCACATGGAGCCGTTCGAGCACGACTTCAAGATCCGCTACCGAGTGGACGGATCTCTGTTCGAACTCGAGGCGCCGCCGCCACACCTGGCAGAAGCTCTGATTGCGCGGATCAAGGTCATGTCGGATCTCGACATCGCCGAGACGCGTTTGCCGCAGGACGGCCGCATTGAATTGACGGTCGGGGGGCGTTCGGTCGATCTGCGGGTCTCCACGCTGCCGACCATGTTTGGAGAGTCGACCGTGATGCGGATTCTCGACCGCAGCAACGTCGCGCTCAGTCTCGACAACCTCGGCCTGCAGCGACCGATCCGCGACCGGCTGCGCCAGCTCAGCAAGCTGCCGCACGGCATTGTCTTGGTGACCGGCCCGACCGGCTCCGGCAAGACGACGACCCTCTACGCGGTGCTCAACGAAGCCAACCGCGAAGACACCAAGGTCATCACGGTTGAGGATCCCGTTGAGTACGATCTTGAAGGCATCGTGCAGGTGCCCGTCAACGAGGACATTGGCGTCAGCTATTCGGCGGTGCTGCGCACGATCCTGCGTCAGGACCCTGACGTCATCCTGGTTGGGGAAATCCGCGACCGCGAGACGGCGCAGACGGCGATCGAAGCGAGCTTGACCGGTCACCTGGTGTTTTCGACGCTGCACACCAACGATGCGGCGTCGGCCATCACGCGCTTGGTGGATATCGGCATCGAGCCGTTCTTGCTGACGGCGACGGTCCAGGCCATCTTGGCCCAGCGCCTGGTTCGCCGCGTCTGCGGCGAGTGCACGACGTTCTACGAGCCCGGCGACGACATCTTGCGTCGGCTCAAGCTGACGGCGGATCAGGTCGTTGGCAGCAAGTTCGCCTACGGCAAGGGCTGCGAGCTTTGCAATTTTACGGGCTACCGCGGTCGTATGGCGATCACCGAGATTCTCGAGGTCGACGACCGCATGCGCGAGCTCATCCTGGACGGTGCCAGCACCACCAAGATCCAAGAGGCGGCTGTAGAAAACGGTCTGCGCAGCCTACGGGAGAACGGCCTGGCAGCCGTGTTCTCGGGCGAGACGACAGTCGAAGAGCTGTTGCGCGAGACGATTGAGTAGTAGCAAAGCTAGAAGTCGCATGAGCAAGCAGCAGGATGGATCGTTTGGATCGTCGGAGATGGATTCACCGGAGGGCTTTCGCGAACACGTAGCCGCGATGCTGCGCCAGCTGGACCCCGAGCCCGATCGTGAGGGGCTGCAGGACACGCCGCGCCGCGTCGAAAAGGCGTTTCGTGCCTACACCGAGGGCTACCGTCAGGATCCGCGCGAGGTCATTGGGACCGGAGTCTTTGCGGCGGAGACGGACGAAATGGTCCTCGTCAAAGACATCGAGCTCTACTCGCTGTGCGAGCACCACCTGGCGCCGTTCTTCGGCAAGGCCCACGTCGCCTACATTCCATCTGACAAGATCATTGGGCTGTCAAAGATTGCCCGTGTTGTCGACATCTACGCGCGTCGCCTGCAGGTGCAGGAGCGCTTGACCATGCAGATCGCGCAGGCTCTCGAGGACGTGATGCAGCCGCGCGGTGTAGGGGTCGTCATCGAGGCTTCGCACCTTTGCATGATGATGCGGGGAGTGCAAAAGCAGAACTCGAGCACGGTCACTTCGTGCCTGCGTGGCTCGTTCCGCAAGGATGAGCGGACCCGGACGGAGTTCTTGAAGCTCGTTGGGCGGTAGGGATCTCGCGTGGGTGGCGGGCTGATTCGCGCGGTCTGCGGATTCGCGCGGTCTGGGGATTCGCGCGGCGCGCGGCTTCACGCGTGCGGCAATTCGCGCAGCCGAATACGAGCAGCCCGAAAACGAGCAGCGTAAGAGCCGGATCGCCAGCCCATTGCAGATGCCTGGGGGCGCGACCTGCACACCCGGGATCGGTCGCGGTCGCGAGGGATGTCGAAGGCGATGGTAGCAGGAGCCGGACTTGAACCGGCGACCTAAGGCTTATGAAGCCTTCGCTCTAACCAACTGAGCTATCCTGCCGTACCAAAAGCGGGCGAGGAGAAAAGCAGATCCGGACGCCGGACTCAAGGGACAATTGCAGTCTCCCGTGCTGCTCTTCGCCACGCCGCACGACCCAGTATCGAAAAAGTCATCGATCGGGGCTGTAACTCCGGGCGGAACTGTGAGTAGATAGGGGTGCGGGTGGCATGGACCCGCAAACGAGACGAGGTGGGCTCCCTGGCTGGATTCTTTCTCCGTTCGAATGTTTTCTTCTCGCTGAGGCGCATTCATCGAACACCCCCGGCCAGGGAGCCTTTTTTTCCTCGTGCGGCACCGGGGCAGGCGTCACGACGGTTGCCCGGATCTGCTGCGCCCAGGGCCGCAAGAGCCACTGCCGCGCCGGTGAGTGCTGGCGACAGGCCACGGAGCCTTGGATCTGCTCGGCTACGTGATACGACCCGGGCATGACCGGATTCGATCCTGATGCTGCTGCCCAGCCCGGCAGCGGCCTGTTCGGCCTCGATGCGGAGCCTAGCGAGGCCGGCATCGTTGTTGTCCCTGTGCCGTTTGCGGCGACCGTTTCCTACGGCGGTGGCGCGGAGCACGGGCCCGATGCGGTGCTGGCGGCGAGTCATCAGGTCGACCTCTACGATTGGCACTTTGGCCGGACCTATGAGGCGGGCATCGCCATGCTGCCCGCCGATCCCGCGGTGGCGGCGGCGCACGAGCGCGCCCGGGCCTTGGCCGCGCCGATTGTGGCTCGCGGCGGCGTTCCGGCTGGCGACCCTGCCGTTCAGGAAATCGATGCGGCGGGCGAGCTGGTCAACAACAGCCTGCGGAGCCGCGCCCTGCCGTGCCTGCAGAGAGGCCAGATCGTCGGCGTGCTCGGTGGCGACCACTCGGTGCCGTTCGCGGCGATCGAAGCGGCTGCCGAGCTCGCGCCCCTTGGCATCCTTCACATCGATGCCCACGCCGACATGCGCTGTGCCTACGAGGGCTTTCGTTGGAGCCACGCATCGATCATGCACAACGTGCTGGAGCTGTGCCCCGGTGTTGAGCGGCTGGTACAGATCGGGGTGCGGGATTACGGCGAGGCCGAGCTGCGCGCGATCCATGACAGCGGCGGTCGGGTCGTTACGCACTTTGATGCGGATGTGCAGCTGCGACGCCTGATGGGGGAGAGCTTCGACAGCATCGTCGAGGAGGTGCTCGCGGCACTGCCGCAGCGCATCTGGATCAGCTGCGACATCGATGGTCTGGACCCGTCGCTGTGCCCGAACTCCGGCACGCCGGTCCCAGGTGGTCTGCAGTTCGCAGAACTGGCGCACTTGTTTGCACGAGTTGCAAACAGCGGCCGATCGATCGTGGGCTTCGATTTGGTCGAGGTCGCACCAAGTGCCCGATATCCGGATGCCGCGGCCGGTGAGTGGGACGCGAACGTCGGCGCCCGCGTGCTCTACAAACTCTGCGGTGCTGCCGCGCGATCCCGGCACAACGCCGCGCCGTAGCCCGTCGCTCCTCGGGATTGCCCCTAGGCAACAACGCTGGTTCCAATGTGCCGGCGGTGGTCCGCAGCTTGCGGGAGTCTCCCAATGAGGGGGATTGCGGCCGGCGAACGGACGCGGTGCGCAACTCAAGTCTGCTCCGGTGTGCGTTCGATGCAACGCACGCCCATGTCCATAGTCGATGGAATGCAGACCCTCGAGCGGCTCGTTGGCCGATTCGAACAAGGTGGTGCGGTTGCCGAAGAGTTGGCGCCTGCGCTGCTCACTCAACTAGCGGAGCTTGAACGCGACGCCCGTGAGGGAGAGTGCGCAGAGCTAGCAGGTCTTTGTAGTTCGCTGCAGCTGACGCTGAAGGACCTGTCTGGCAGCCCGCGCTTTGCGAGTCAGGTCACGCCCGTGTCGAGCTACTTGCGCGAGCTGATTCGCTATGCGCTCGAACTTGCCGCATCGCTCGAAGCGGCGCCACAAGCTGGCGCGACGCCCGTTGCCCCAGCTGCGTTGGCCTTGGTCGACGTCGAAGAGGAGCGCCTGTTCCGCGAGAACGTCGGGCTCTTCGTCAGCAACGCGCTCGGTGGTTTGGCAGACCTTGAAGAGGACCTGCTGAGCATCGCCGGCAGCTCGGAGGATCGTTACGACGATGCGGTCGCTGCGATCCGTCGCACGGTTCACACGCTCAAGGCCGAGTTTGGCGTGCTCGACCACCGTTCAGCCCAAGAACTGTGTCATACCGCCGAAACGGCGATTGACCACGTGATCGAGCGCGGCCTCGACTTCCCGGTCGATCTCCTGCTGCAGGTAGGCGATGCCGTCAAGCAGTTCGTCGAAGGGCTTGCGGCGGATGTGCACACGCAGTTTGACAACGCGGAGCCCCTGCTGAAACAGCTGAATGCGCTGCTCTCGGAGGGGCCTGCCGGCGACGGGACGCAGAGCGCCGACGGCGCGGTGCCGGACTCGGTCGGCGATGCACTCGTCGATCTCACGGTCGGGGGGGAGTTTGTCGACAGCTTGCCGGACTTCGTCAGTGAGGCCCGGTCACACCTGAGCGACTCGGAAGTCGCGATGGTCGAACTGTCGACCGATCCGGGCAACGTCGAGAATCTCAACCTGACGTTCCGAGCCTTCCACACGATCAAGGGCGTAGCTGGCTTCCTCAACCTCAGCGCCATCGTCGAACTGGCACACGCTGCGGAGACGTTGCTCGACGGCGGTCGTTCGCTTCGTTTCGAGTTCGAATCCGAAGACATCGATCTCGTGCTCGCGGCCGTCGACCTGATCGGTCAGATGCTCAACGCCTTTGAAGGCAGCCCGGCGCCCAAGGTGCAGCAGTGGCGGCAGCTGATGGAGTCGCTGCAGGAGCGGGCCGCACGCGAGGTGGATGCCGCCAGCGATGCGGCAGCGAGCCAAGAACCAGCGAACGACGAGCCAGCGAAGGAGGCTGCCGAAGAAGCGCCCGCTGGCGTAGGCGCAGAGGCGCAGAAAGGAACGCCATCGACAGATGGCAGCGTGCTTCAGCCGGCGGCGCCGCCGCCGCCAACTTCCAAGCCAACGCCGCCCAAGGCCACTGCGCCGGCCGGCAAGAAGCAGACGACGGCGGCCAAGGTCGAGCGAACCATCAAGGTCAGCACGACGCGGCTCGATTTGCTGGTCGACATGGTGGGCGAGCTGGTGATTGCCCAGTCGATGGTTCTGCAGGATCCGGCGGTTCGGCAAGCCGGCGATCAGAACCTGGCCCGCAACATCAGCCAGGTCGGCAAGATCACGCGCGATCTGCAGGAAGCCGCGATGTCGCTGCGCATGGTCACGGTCAAGGCGACGTTTCAAAAGATGGCGCGGCTGGTGCGCGACGTTGCCAGCAAGTCCGGCAAGAAGGTGGCGCTGTCGATCAGTGGCGAAGACACCGAGCTAGACCGCAACGTCGTCGAACAGATCTCGGACCCACTGGTGCACATGATTCGCAACGCGGTGGATCACGGCATTGAGGCCCCGCCCGATCGTCTCAAGGTGGACAAGGAAGAGCAGGGCAGCCTCTCGCTGCTGGCCTACCACCAGGGAGGCTCCATCGTTATCGAGATCCGCGATGACGGTCGCGGCATCGATCGCGACAAGGTCTTTGAGAAGGCTCTGCAGAAGGGCCTGATTGCGCCCGACACCAACCCAGCATCGCTTTCCGACGGCGAGGTCTACGGCATGATCTTCCTGCCGGGATTCTCGACGGCCGAGCAGGTGACGGATCTCAGCGGCCGCGGCGTCGGCATGGACGTGGTGCGCCGCAACATCGAGGCGCTGCGGGGCAAGATCGAGATCGAGAGCACGCTGGGCGCGGGCACGACGTTTCGGCTGCGCCTGCCGCTGACGCTGGCCATCATCGATGGCATGGTCGTGAGCGTCGGCGAGAGTCGCTACGTGATTCCAACGCTGAGCATCGAACAGAGTTTTCGCCCGGCGTCCGGCGATGTGCACTACGTCGTCGACCGCGGCGAGTGCATCCACGTTCGTGGCGCCGTGCTGCCGCTCTACCGGCTCAAGCAGATCTTCGATCAGAGCGAAGGGCTCGATGAACTCGAAGACGGCATCCTGATTGTCGTCGAAGTCGATGGGCAGCGCAGCTGCCTGTTCGTGGACGAGATCGTGGGCCAGCAGCAGGTCGTGATCAAGTCGCTGGGCATGTCGCGCGAGCGCTGCGTCGGACTCTCGGGTGGAGCCATCATGACCGATGGTCGGGTGGCGTTGATTGTCGACGTGGCGACTCTGGTGGATTCGGTGCTGACCTAAAGCGGAAGAAGTAACATGAGCAACACGATTGTCCACGCACAGACAGCCTTCGCTGGCGGCAAATACCTGTCATTCCGACTTTCGAAGGAGGAATACGGCATCGCCATCCTCAAGGTTCGAGAGATCATAGGGATGGTGGACGTCACGGCGTTGCCGCGCACGCCGGACTACTTGCTTGGCGTCATCAACCTGCGCGGCCGCATCATTCCGGTGGTGGACTTGCGCCGAAAGTTCGGCATGAGCCAGTCCGACTTCACCAATGAGACCTGCATCGTGGTCGTCGACTGCGGCACCGACACCGAGACAACGTTTCGCGTTGGCTGCATTGTCGACAGCGTCAGTGAGGTTCTGACCATCTCAAGCGACTGCTTCGAAGAAACACCGCGGTGCACCAACACGACGGATGACTGCGTCGATGGCCTCGCCAAACTCAAGGATCGCGTGTTGATCCTGCTCGATATTGACAAGGTGATCGGCGATATCGATCCGGCTTGTTTGTCACAGGTGCCAGCGCAATGACAGTGCCAGGCAAACAAGGACTGGTAGTCGGAGTCGCCGATCTCGCGGTCGGCGGCGCGATGGACGGTTCCATCATCACCTACGCGCTGGGGTCCTGCATCGGTCTGACGGCCTACGATCCGATTACGCGTGTTGGCGGGCTGCTGCACTTCATGTTGCCACATCCCGGCGCCAACGCCGAAGGCCGCGTGAGCAAGCAGTTCATGTTTGCGACGACCGGCATCCCGATGCTGTTTCGTCGCCTGGTGGAGCGTGGCGCGGTGCAAAGTCGCGTCGTGCTGACGGCGGCCGGCGGCGCGGAGATTCTCGAACGCGCTTCGAAGATGGCGATTGGATCGCGCAACCGAACCACGATGCGCAAGGTGCTCTGGAAGATGAACCTGCAGCTTGCGGGCGAGGACTGCGGCGGCGCCGTGGCGCGAACCATGAGCATCAACCTCGAAGATGGCTCGGTGTCGGTACGCGCGCGCAGCCAAAACCGCGTGCTGTGGGCCGCTGACAACAAGCCCGTGCCCGAGCGCTAGACAACCTGCGCGTCTTGCGGGAAGACACGAGCCGAAAGATATGAAAACGAAGGCGTCTCGCGAGAAGACAGCACGAGCCTAGACACACGAAAGCGGCCAGAGGGAGCCATCGCATGAACTACCAGATCCTGATCGTCGACGACTCGCCGCTGCTGAGGGCCACCGCCAAGCGGGCGGTGCTCCAAGCGGGGGCCCTACTCGAAAACGTGCGCGAGGCCGGCAACGGCCAAGAAGCGCTGGCCTCGCTGCAGGCGAAGCCGGCGGACATCGTCCTGCTGGACATCAATATGCCCGTCATGGACGGCTACCAGTTTGTTGAAGCCAAGCAGAAGGACGCTTCTCTGTCCGAGGTGCGGGTTGCTCTGGTGACGACCGAGGGCAATCGGGAGCGCCTCTCGCGGATGACTGCGCTTGGCGTCGAACACTATCTCCGCAAGCCGTTCGAACCCGAAGAGCTGCGAGATCTCGTCAAGGACATGTTCCAAACCACGTAGGAGTGCAGATGCTGACCGTATCGAATGGAGGGCTGCTGCAGATTGCGTCCTCGGCGCTGGAGCGCATGGCGTTTGTCTTCGTAGATGAGTTGGATCGCCCACCCCGAGAAATCTTGGATGCTGCCGAAGCGCATGGACTGATCGAGCTGCGCGGCTCGCCCGGCTACCTCATGTCTGTTTCCTGCACCTCGGGCATGATCCGAGAAATCGCCGCCGGCATGATGGGGCTCGACGATGCGACGCTCGACTGGCGCCGGTATGGCGGCTCGGTCGTCAGCGAGATGGCCAATGTGTTCGGCGGCGAGCTGGTCCAGGAAGTCTCGCAACAGGGAAGCACTCTGATGATCGGCTTGCCCGAAGTCTGCGATCGCGCCCGGGTGCAGCCGCATGTCGACAGCGCCATCGGCAGCGGCGTCTGCTGCGCAATCGGCACCGACTTCGGCCAGATGCTGATCGCGGTGCGCCGCGATTGATGCGGTCCCGGCCGCGTTGGCCCATACCAACGTAGCGCGACAGATCGGGATCGCAGTTGCCTCACGGCGGCGGCCGCGCCAAGTTGCTCGCTATGGCTACCCCGATCGATCTGCGCGCTGCGCGCCAACAGGTGCTGCTGTGCACCGAGCCTTCCCGCGAACAGGAGAGTGTGCCGCTTTCCGAAGCACTCGGCCGCCGGCTTGGCGAAGCGGTTTGCACCGATGGGCCGTGGCCGGCGAGCGACCGATCGGCCATGGACGGATTTGCGGTGGTGGCGGGGGCTGCCGGCCTCGCGGCCGCCACCGAGTTACGCGTTGTCGGCGAGAGCCTCGCCGGCAAGCCGTTCGCCGGCACGTTGACGGCCGGCGATGCGATCCGGATCATGACCGGCGCGGTGGTGCCTGACGGCGCCGACGCCGTCGTCCCGGTAGAGCAGACCAGCGGCTACGCGAGCGAACAGGTGACCCTGACCGAGGCGGTGTCGGCCGAAGCCAATATCCGTCGCATGGGCAGCGAGCGCCGCGCCGGCGCCGAAGTCCTCACGGCCGGTGCTGCCATCGGTCCGGCCGAGATTGGCGCGCTTGCCGTTCTCGGCTGTGCCAACGTCTCGGTGGTGCGCCGGCCGATTGTCGCGATCGTGGCAACCGGGGACGAAGTCGTGCCGCTCGATACGGTGCCGGGCCCGCACCAGGTGCGCGAAAGCAACTCGTGGGCGCTGGCGGCCCAGATCGAACGTGCCGGGGGGCAGCCGCTGCGGCTCGGGATTGCGCCGGACGAGCCGGTTGGTTTGCGTTCGATGCTGGAGCGCGCGCTTGGCGAAGCCGACGTGGTGTTGACCATCGGCGGCATCAGCAAGGGCACGCACGATCTTGTGCACGGCACGCTGTCCGAACTCGGCGTGCAAACGGAGTTCCACGGCATCCGCCTGAAGCCCGGCAAACCGACCTACTTTGGCCGGCGCTCAAACGATGCGGAGCGCGGCGCGCGCTATGTCTTTGGCTTGCCGGGCAATCCGATGTCGACGTTTACCGTCTTTGATCTGCTGGTGCGGCCGATGCTGACCCGTTGGCTCGGCGGCGATGCGGGCGAATGGGGCACGCAGGTTGCGCTTGCCGCCGCTACGCGCTGGAAGCCCAACTGGCGTGAGCAGGCCGTGCCGGCGCGCTTCGTGCGCGATGCGGCGGCGGCGGCAGCGACTGGCGCGCTGCGCGTCGAGCTGGCGCCGCCGTCGCCGAGCGGCGATCCCTTCAGCCTGCTGTTTGGAACCGGCTATGCGCTGGTGCCGCCAGAGGCGAAGCGCGAGGACTGCCGCGACATCGATATCGTTGGTGGCTCAACGGGCATTGAGCTGCCGTGAGCCAGGCAGCGACAGGAGCTGGGGACGCCGTCGGCTCGCGTCCGGGATGGCGCTCGGCGCTGCTCGGCGGGCTACTGCTCGGCCTTGCTTCGCCGCCGGCGGCCGTGCCGCTGTTCGGCGAATGGTTGGTCGTGCCGGCGCTGATGCTGTGGTTCCGCGCCGCCAATGCCTCGCGCCGGCCGCTGCTGTGGGGCTACGTGTTCGGTGCCGTGCACATGGCGTGGTTCTCGTGGTCGGTGCGCCACGTCCTGTGGCCTGCCTACGCCGCCATCGTCCTGGTCGGCGGGCTCTACTACCTGCTGGCATCGGCTAGCGTGCGGGCCTTGCGGCCGGGACTGCGGGTGCCGGCGTTTGCGATCGCCGTTGCCGGATCGTTCTGGCTGCGTGCCGAGATGCCCGAGATCTACTACCCGCACGGCCAGCCGATCCACTGCCTGTGGCAGTGGCCGACGCTGATGCTGTCGGTCGGCGCGCTCGGGGAGGCGTTTGGCAACCTGCTGCTCGGCGGTCTGGCGGCGGCGTTGGTCGCGATCGGTCAAAGCTGGCAGCTGCTGCAGCCGTCGTGGCGGCGGGCCCAGGCGCAGCTGCTTGCCGTGGTCGGGCTGTGGGCGCTGACGTGCTTTGCCGGCGCCGTCCGGCTGAGCGGTTCGACGCCGAAGCTCGGCGATGCGGCCGCGGCGGGCGAAACGGGCGGCGCAGGCGACAGAGGCGGCAAGGGCGCACCGCCAGGCAACGCACCGCCAGGCAACGCACCACAAGGCAACGCACCACAAGGCAGCGCGCGGGTTGCGCGGCTTGCCGTGGTGGAGCCGGGCTTTCATCCCGCGGATGTCTATGCGCTGCCCGCCGGGCAGTGGCGCGCTGAGTTCGCTCGCCTCACGCGCGAACGGCTGGTGGCTCCGACCCGCCGCCTGCTCACCGATGCCGCTCCTGGCCAGCGTCCCGATCTGGTGTGCTGGCCGGAAAGCGCTCTGCCACACGCGTTGTCCCGCGCGGATCTGATCGCCGGCCGCGGTCGCATCGGCCTGGGACCGCTGACGTCGTCGCCGCCGCCCGCCGCGTCGCCTACGGCGGCTTCGACGTGCGTTTTGCTCGCCGGCGCCAACGTCGTTCCGGTTGCTGCGGCGAACGCCGCGGACCGATCGGCGGCGAGCGCGACGCCCGCGGCGCTCTGGCTCGAACTGCCCAGCGGCAGGGTGCTCGGCCATCACGAAAAGCAGCGCTTGGTGCCGGGCGGCGAGTTCTTGCCCTTTTTTGGGGTGCTGCCGGCAGGGCTCCAAGACAGCCTGCGCGCAGCGTTCGCGAGCGCGTTGGGCGCGATGCCCAACTGTTTGCCGGGCACGGCCGAGGCGCCGTTCGCGCTGCCGCTTGCCGGTCCGGTGGGTCGTGCTGGTCCGGCTTCTCCGGCGGCGGCGGCGAAAGCGCAGCTCGGCGCCATGCTCTGCTACGACAGCGCCTTCCCCGAGCCGGCGCGGGCGCTGGTCGAAGCGGGGGCCGAAATCCTGGTCGTCTTGTCCAATGAGACCTGGTACCGCGGCGGCGCCGAATTGACCCAGCTGCTCGCGATGGGGGCCATTCGGGCCCTCGAGACCGGGCGGCCGGTCCTGCGTGCGACGTTTGATGGCCGCTCGGCGCTGCTCGACGCCCGCGGCCGACTCGTCGCCGAATTGCCGCTGCAGCCAGCGCCGCAGCCGGCCGCCAGAATTCTGCAGGTTTCGGTGCGCCTACCTGCCGTGCCGCCAGCGCCGCTGCCATGGCCAGCTCGGCTCGTAGGGCCCATTTCCGCGCTGCTGGCCGGGCTTGCATGCCTGCACGGTCTGCTTCAGCGGGTTAGAATCCGTTCAGCTAACACGGCACTCCGCACGGGAGGCGCATCCGGACGATCCGGTAGCGGCTCAGGTGGTTCTTGACGGTGCCGGGTATGGAGTTAGGATTCCGCAGCCCCCTCGGCCCCTCGCTTAGGGATGCGGTTCCTCCAGACCCGGTTGTCCGCCGAGTCCAGGGGTAGCCGGATGGCCATCGTTTGTCTTTCTGTTTGGCGCCTTCACCCCTCTGAATCCCGCCTCTGAATCCCGGCTGCGCAAGTCCGCTCTCTCCCGCCGACACCACGCGCAGAACGTAGTCTAGGAGCCTTCTGGTCACCATGAGTCCCATCGGTCGCGTATTCATCGTCTTCAATCTTGCTCTCGCCGGCGGCTTCGTCTTCGTCAGCGGTCAACTCCTTCAGAACCAGGCGAACTACAAGCAGCAGGTCGCCGAGGTCAAAGAAGAGTCCGAAAAGGTGATCGCTGAGAAGGACCAGGCCATCACGAGCCTCGAGTCTGATCTCAGCAGTGCCGAAACCGGCAAGACCAACTACTTCACGCAGCTCACCGCCGCGAACAACGCCAAGTCTCGTCTCGAAGACGAGAACAAGCGCCTTGCCGAGCTGACCGGCTCGCAGGACGCCAGCATCAAGCAGCTCGCCTCGCTGCAAAAGGCCCTCAATGAGGACCAAAAAGCGATGGCCACGCAGGTCCAAGAGGCCTACGCCGCTTCGATCAAGTCTTCCGAAGAGAAGGACAGCGCGGTCCGCTCCAAGGACACGTTCGAGGCCGAGAACCGCACGCTGACCAACACGATCGCGGCCCTCAACGAGCAAATCGGTGAGAAGGACGTCGCTCTTGCTTCGATGCGTCGCGACAACGACGAGAAGGGTCTGCTGCTGGCCGCAGCCCGCGCTGGTGGGTTCATCGATTCGATGGCTGCTCCGGTCCTCGCCGGCACCGTCACGATGGCGACCGATCGCCTGGTCACGATCGCTGTTGGGGACAACCCTGGCAACGTCGACATCCAGGACATGATCAGCCGCAACCCC
>JBGCDH010000075.1:0-6875 GCA_045105235.1 Planctomycetota bacterium
CTCCCCGAGACTCCCGGGACGATGGACCACGTGGCGCTATCCCACCGCGCTAGGTCCTCCGATTGCTTGCGAGCGATCACGATATCGCCATCAGGAAGAACGGCCATCGCGCTGACGCTCTCACTGTTGGATCCAATCGCATGCCATGAAGTTCCGTCCCAGCGCGCAATGCCGGCGGCCGCGGCCGAACCCATGGTGGTAAAGTCCCCGCATGCCAGGAGGTGACCGCCTTGATCGACAGCGAGCTGCGACACTCGCCCGTTGGCACCTGCACCGAATGCCGACCAAGCCTGCCCATCGTAACGAGCGACGCCTGACGCGGACTGCGAACCAATGCTCGTAAAGCCGCCTGCAACGACAATGTCCCCACCCGGCAGCGCCAACACATCGAAGATGTCTGCGTTGGGTTGGGCCAATGTGGAGAGGCTCACGCCGTCATATATGTCTAGGGTCCAGTTGCTACCAGCGACGACCCGCCCATCCGGAAGCAGGTCCAAACAGTGGTAGGCCCCCAAAGACAACGCCCCGATCGGAGACCAACTTGCGCCGTCCCATCGAGCCAGGCCATTGAATAGCGAGCCGTTGAGAATCCCGAACGAGCCGGCGGTCACCAAATCACCATTGGCAAGCTCGACGACGTCACGGATATCGCGATCAGGACCGTTGGCCAGCGCCTGCCACGAGACCCCATCAAAACGCGCAACGAGGGGCGCAACATTGCCCCCCATTCGCTGAAACAGTCCACCAACCACCGTGTCACCATTCGCGAGCGGAAGAACGGCATGGACGACACCGTCCGCTCCGGGGAACAGAGTTTCCCAAGCGAAAGACTGTCGGCGCGCAACGTTACGGAAAGGAGCACCATTGACCTTGTCGAACGCCCCGGCCGCAACGAAGCTCCCATTGCTCGCTCGCAGAACCGTATGACACTCGCCACCGCTGCCGATAGCACCACGCGGCGACCAGGAGGAGCCGTCCAACTCAAGAAAGCGCGTGGCAGTGGTTTGTTCGAACGACGCAGGTGAGGCGGCCGCGACGAAGCAACCGGTCGGCGTGAAGTCAAAATGCACTGGAGGCCCCACGGACCCACTCCCGATGTTGGCCCACACCGCCCCATCGAATGTAGCAAAGAACGAGTTGCCGTAGCCTGGGATGCGTACGATTCCCGCCACGAAGACTGTGCCGTTGGAATCTAGCTTCATGGAGTGGACCACTGGCCCCTGCACGCCAGCAACGCCGCCGAACGCCGAACCGTCCCAACTCGCCAGACCGCTAAGCGGCTGCCCGTCGACCGTCTGGAATACGCCGCCCAGCAGCAGTTTGCCTGTCGGTCCCACGACCAGTGTATTGACGACATCGTCGACCCCCTGATTGAGCGCAAACCAACTCGCACCATCCCAGTAGGCGACATTGCTGCACAACACAGAACCAACGCTGGCGAATGAGCCGCCGATGGCCAGACCGCCGGCATATTCTGTTATTGCCTCCACTCGACCGGCAGCCAGACCGCCCCCCAATGCCGTCCACCCAGCGCCGTCCGTCACGGCAATACCGCTAGCCGGCACCGGCATCGCGGCGCTGCCGACCGCTGAGAACTCGCCTCCCACCGCAAGGTCACCGTTGGCAAGCACTCGCAAGGAGTGCACTACCCCCTGCACACCTCCAGCAAGTTCGATCCACTGCTCTGTCCCGGGCAACCACATCGCCAGCGAGCGCACCAACCTGTCGCCGGCCACGGTGAAGTCGCCACCGAAAACAACCATCTCCGGCTGCGGGCCGACACCATCCGGATCCCAACGTACCGACGCGTAGATCGGGCCATTGGCACCGGCCGCATGCACCCCTGGCTGCCATTCGAGCTCGCACTGTGCACGCACCATGGCACTCACCATTGCGTATGCGGAAACGAGAAACAGAAGACACCCGGCGTAACGCTGCATAAATAGGAAAGGCGTCCTCGAAAGAGGAACCGGAGGCAGAATGTGAGCTTTTTGCTCAGCTATTTCCGCTACAGCGCGGCCGCATGCGCCGGAGCATAACGAGGCGCCAAGAACGAAGCGCCTACCAGAAATTGGCTGCCCGTGAGTTGCGCAACGACCTGCTTGAATGCTAGCCGGCCTCTTATCGCTGCGACGCACGCGAGCTGTGCAAAAAGACCATCCGAGAGCGAAACGGGGAACCGTTTTTCACTCAGCCACAGCGCGCGCAACACGACCCTCACCACTGTGCGACCGGGCGCTGGGTGACACTTCGCGCCTGTTCGCAAGGGCCAGAGCCAGACTCGCGTTCACCAGCAGCCCGCTCCCCCAGTTGATGATCACTCGCTGAGAGCGAGCGCGTGCTGCTCGCCGATTTACGAATCGCCGGTTACGGAATCGGCGATTTCGGAAACAACTGCGACCCCAGGGGCACAGCTTGACGGCCACTCATGCTCGAACCGTTCCCTACGCCTGGAGTTTGTACCATGTCTCTCTCTCTCGCCTCTTCGTTGCGACGGCTGCGCCATGCGAGCGTCGTCGCGCCTCTGCTCTGCTTCGCCCTACCGGCGCAGGTCCCACCATCCGTGCCTCCCGTGCTGACGTCTACGACGACGGCGGTGCCGAGCGCGACCGACTTCCCGAACAACACCGGCAAGTTCGAGAAGCGCGGCGTGCAAACCCACCAATACGCTCCTTCCTGGTCGCCGTGGACCTTCCAGTTCCTGCTGTACGGCATCCCCCAGACCGGCGGATCGTGGTTCATGCGCGGATCGGGGATCGCCAAAGACGACGCCCCGTTGCTGGCGCAGAGCAATCCCGCTCCCCAAGGAGAGAAGGTTGCGTTCCTGCACGGACGCGGCACAGCGACCTGCAGCAAGACGTTCCAACCAGGTTGGTGGCGGCTGCGATTCTTCGCGGCACCGCGCCTGCAGGGGACTGTGGCCGATAGCCAAGGCATCCGCATCACCGTTGGCGGCGTCAACGTCTTTGAGCAGCAGATCACGGACGGCACCTTCCGCGAATACGTGACCGATCCGATCTACTTCGCCACCGCCCAGAGCAAGCAGGTCAAGTTCGCCGGCACGGCGGACCAGGACGAGATCGTGCTGTTCGACCGGGTTCTGCTCGATGAGTTCCGGCCTTGGAACGACGCCACCACTTGGGACAACGGCATTCCGGACGACATGGATGATGTCCTGATTCCCGTCGACGCGGCGGTCCTGATGGACGGCGCGTGCGAAGCGGCGACCGTCGAGAACCAGGGGCAGCTCATGGCGGCCGAGCAGAACGGGTCCCTCGAGACCCGCTGGGTCCTGGTTCGCAACGGCGGCTACTTGCGTGTCGGCACCGAGGCGGACCCGTTCGATCACGACTTCCAGCTCACGTTGATCGGCGCCGACACCGGCGAGGCGATCATGAGCATGGGCACGAAGTTCCTCGCCGCGATGACCGGCGGGATCATCGACATGCACGGCACGCCCAAGCTGAGCTGGACCAAGCTCGCGTCCATCAGCGGGCAAAACAACGACATCATCACCGTCGACGACATGACCGGATGGCAGGACGGCGACGAGATCGTGCTCGCCTACACCGGCTGGATGTTCCCGAACCTGCAGCCCTACGCGAATGCCCGCAGCCAGCAACGCTCGATCCAGATCGACCCGGTCTCGGGCCAGATCCTGCTCAACCAAGGCGTCAATCCCAACCACTTCTGCACAGTGTCTGCGCAGACGTATCCGGTCGATCCTGCCATGCAGACGAGCGTCGGCAAGACCTGGCAGCTCGACCAACGCGCCGAAGTCGGCGTCCTGAGCCACAACGTGCGCATCGTCGGCGACGTGCCGAACGGGTCGACGTTCGGCGGCCACGTGATGATCATGGGCAACGCGGCTGGCGAGCATGGACGCGCCTACCTGTCCAACATCGAACTCGAGCATCTGGGCCAACAGGCCAAGATCGCTCGCTATCCGATGCACTGGCACATGCAGGTCGACAACGGCGCCGGTCAGTACCTTCGCGATTGCAGCATCCACCACAGCTTCAACCGCGCGATCACGCTGCACGGCACCAACTACGCGACGGCCGAAGGCAACGTGTGCTTTGACCAGCTGGGCCACGCGGTGTTTCTCGAGGACGGCGTCGAGCAGCACAACGTCATCAAGCGCAACCTAGTCATTCGCACGCGCCGGCCGCTCGCCGGCCAGAACGTCTTGCTGACGGACCTGGGGCCCGACGAGACCCAGAACCGTGCACCGGGCGTCTTCTGGATTTCGCACCCGAACAACCACGTGACCGAGAACGTCGCCGCCGAGTCGCTCGGCACGGGCTACTGGTTTGCCTTGCATAGCGAGCCGACGGGCGTCTCCGCCTCGCCGACCTGGCAGTCTACGTTCGCCGGGATCAACGCGACACTGGCGCCGCTGGGGTCGTTCGACAAGAACGTCGCGCACAGCTGCAAGAGCGCGTTCGACGTCAATGACTCGCTGCGGGACGAACCAGTGCTCAGCCAGGGCATCCACACGACGCCCGAGGACCCCCAGGATGACTACATCTGGAAGAACCGTTCGTGGGATCCTCCGACCCCAACGGAACTGACCCGCATGACGGTATATGGCTGCCCTACGGGCCTCTACGCCGGCCTTGGAACGGGTAACAAGTACACCGACCTGGTGACGTTCCGCGACTGCGTGCTCGCCGACAACGGCAGCGGCTTCCAGTTTGCCTGTGGTTTCAAGCTCGCCGACTCGTTGATCGTGCACGACACCCGCAACGGCATCCTCGGCAGCGTCAGTGGCGGCACGTTCGCTGGTCACGCGCAGGTGATGTACGACGGCCCAAGCCAGATGGTCGATTGCCACCTGGTCGGCTTCGATGGCTCAGCCGGTATGGGCATGTTCTACGACAACTTCGGTGCCGCCCGGCGTCACCCGAACAATCTCGTGCGCGGCCTGACGTTCGAAGGCGGCGCCCTGCCGCGGGTAAACTACAACGTCTACCCGAACCAGAACTCGGCCTTCAACACGCCCGGAGTCTGGGGCCTCGTCATCTACGACGAAGACGGCAGCATCTCGGGAGGACTGCTGCCCGACCACTCGCTGATCACGATGCATCCGATGGTGCACCTGCCCTTTGTCGCAGGGAACAGCAACGACATCTTGGTCGGCAACGGCGACCATGCATGGCTATCGCCGCGTCACTTCGGCCACCTGCAGATCTTTCACTACAGCGGCCTGCAGTTGTTGACGAAGACCACGCTGCCCAGTGGCACCTACACGCGGCGCGCGGTCGCGGGTTGGCCGGCAGAAACCTACACGGCCGGCGAAGGTGGGCCACAGATCCGCCAGCTGCCAGTCATCGTGACGCGCGCCGGCGAAACGGGTCCGGCCTTCACCTACGACGTGGAAGTTCGCAACCACTCGACCCGGCCGATCAACCGCTGCGATATCGCCATCGACGATCGCGCCGTCGGCGACGTGACGCTGCTCGAAGTGACCTATGCCCCCACCCCCAACCAGCCGCTGACGACTTGGAATCCGAGCGTCTACCAGAACGACGCAGGTACCGGCAGTCAAAGCCAGTGGGTCCCAATCTCGGCAGGTGGCACGGATCCGACCGTGACGAGCTACACGATCAGCAACGGCGTCATCAGCCTGCGCATGGTCAACACCGGCCGCACGCACCGCTTGACGTTCCAATGGTGAGCGCGCGACGAAGCCTGTGAGCTTCGTCGCCTCTGCGCGGACCCTCGGCGGCCGTCAGCCGCGCATCTCGGCGCCGATCTTCTCGGCGTTTTTGCGAACCTTGCCGACGAACTTGGCCTCGTCCTCGTCGGACAGGGTGCGGTCGTCGGCGACGAGTGTGACCACTTCGCACAGCCGCACCTCAGCCTGCTGCCGCAGGTTGCCTTCGACGTTGCCGAGCAGGCTGGGCAGCACGTGGCGCCTCCTACACGTGATCTCGGGAGCGACAGGGTTGGCGACCCGCACGTAGGCGTGTCCCTTGGCCCCGCATGCATGCAGCAGGCGGTCCGGCGTGAAGCTACAGTTGTGGACTTCGTGGCACGACAGCTCGAGCGTGGCCAGCTCGACCATGCGCCGCACCAAGAACAGCTCCTCGTTGGCGTATAGGTAAAAGAAGCTGCGGTCGAGACCACCCGAAACCCACCACCCCACGATCTCACCCCAGCGAGAATGCGTCTACCCGCAACTCGCCGCCCGTCAGCTAGGCCATTCTTCCCAGACTCGCGTTCACCAGGCAGCCCGCTCCCCCACAGCGACCCCAACGCCGCCGCCAGCTCAGCACTTCACGCCCCAAACCACCGCTGCTCACCACCAGGCGGAGCACGCGCCGGCGCCAGCTCCGGCACATCGCACGGCAGCCCCATTGCCCGCAGCACCCTCTCGATAGACACCGGCCCCTGGATCGCAGCGAGCGCGGCACCAATGCCAGCAACCTCTCAATCAAAACCGCCGGTCATCGTGATCGTAGGGTTGGAAGGTTGCGTGCTCTCGATAGCGGCACCGGCAGCCGGCGCACAGGCCGGCAAGGCGCCCACGAGCCAGGCAAAGAGCTGGCCCGGCGGAGAGAGAGGAAGTCGTCGGATCGTCATGGCAGAAGGCCGTGTAGGAACGGGCCGCAGCACGCGCTGTGGCCACATGCATCGGCGTGCATCGCGCCTGCTGGCGGCCACACTTCTCGTGGAAACCGCGGCCAGACGACGCCTCTCTCACAGCAGACGACCGCGACGCCGCCTAGACTTCGGCGGACTGCTGGCCGAGCCGACGGCCGAAGAACTCGACACATCTTGGCGCGCACTCCAGCGACGCGACCGACGCTGCCTCGCGGGTGCTTGCAGGACTATGCTTGGCGCGGCATGCGTTTCATCCAGTCGGCATC
>JBGCDH010000076.1:0-87261 GCA_045105235.1 Planctomycetota bacterium
AATCGGCCCCCATGATCAGCGAAGTTCATGCAGGAAATCCCTTGGCAGTAGGGGGAGGTGTCGCTTCTGCCGGTATGTCGCCGATGCCATGGGCCGGACTGCCTGCATGTGAGTTTCGGCGGGTAGGTGGATCTGCCCGCCATGGCTCCTGCTCCGCTACCCAGCTATGCTCCACCGACGTCCCGGCAACGTATGGACCCCCGCGTTGCCAACCCCAACGGCCTGCCCTCCCCATGACCCTCGCAGCCACCTTCCTACTCGCCGCTCTGCCTCAGGTCTTCCCCGGCGGGGACTTGAAGCTTCCACCTCAGCAAAAAACGGCGGCAGCCAGCCCGGAGGTGCGGCCGCTGAACGAGCTGGAGCGCTTCCGACGCGACCTGCTTGACCTGTCCGGCCCGAGGGTGCGCATCGAGCGCAAGCTCGAAGACATGGGGCGCGCCTACCCCAAGATCGAAGAGCTGATTCTGCAGGTCGCGCGCAGTGCGCGAAAGACCGAGATGCGTCGCTTGATGGTCGTGGCGCGCCGGTTCGGCCGCACGTCTGGCACCGATCGCGTCGCCGATGAGCTGCTCTTCCAGCTGTTGGCGCGACGGCTCGGCGCTGCGACGGCTCCGGTCGTCGAGACCATGGCCATCCTCAAGGGCAGCGGCGCCAAGGCGGCGCTCAAGCAGTGCGTGCGCGGCCGCAATGCCGCGGTGCGACGTCAGTCCGCCAGGGTGCTGGCACCGCTTTGCACCGTCGAAGAAGACCTGCCGTTCGCGATGTCGCTGTCGCGCGAGCAGTCGCTGGATCTGCGGCTGCGCGGCGTCGACTTGCTGCGCGCCATCGGCGGCGAGGCGGCCTCGGTGCGCCTCGTCGAGCTGCTGTCCAAGGATCCCGCGCTGGCGGCGGCTTCCTGCAAGGCGCTGATTGGTGTTGGCGCGCCGTCTGTTGCGGCGCTGCAAAGCCATCTCGAGCGCCCGGCCGTCGACCGCAGCTTTGCGTACGCCGCGTTTGCCCTGGCACAGATCGATGCCGCCAACGGCGGCGCGAAGCCGTCGCTGCCGAGCGAACTGCTCGAGCCGCTCAAGCGGCAGCTGCGTGCCCCCGAAGCCCTGACCCAGGTTCTCGCGGCGGTGCCGCTCGCCGATCTTGCCTACCGCGCCGCGCCGAGTGACGAACCCGGCGAGTGGGCGGAGCTCGATGCGCGCCTGGTCGATGCCCTGCTGCTCGTCGTCGAGCCCGAGGCCTTTGTGCCAAACCTCGACATGCTGCGCGCGCCCGCCGAGCAGCGGCTGCTGCGACATACGGGACGCGTGGTCACCGGCGTTGCTGGACTGTCCTGGCGCGAATGGTGGCAGATGCAGCGCGGCACCTTCCTCGGCGTGCGCGCTCGCATCGAAGTCTCGCTGGCGAGTGCCGCAACGGCGATCGTTGTGCTGCGCACGCCGTTGCTCACCGGCGATGCGCGCGGTTTCGGCGGCGCCCCCGCGGATCACCGCATGGTGCGCCTGCTCGGCGATGAGCTTGTCGACCTGCCGCCGCGGCAAGGATCGCTCGACGTCGTCCTTCCAGCCGAGCGCATGCTGGCGCTGGTCGGCTCGTTCGAACAGAGCGGCTTTGGGGATCCCGTTGCGATGCAGGTCGAAAGTGCGCTGCCGCGCGTGCGTTCGCTCGAGCTTCGTTTGGCCGGTGGCCGCAGCAGTGTTGCGGTTCCCGAACAGCCGCACCCGGCCTTCGACCGCATGGCGGCCGAAGTTCGAGCCGTGGTCGATGAGCAGCTGTGGCAGCTGTATCGCCCGTCCGGCGAAGCCGGCGGCGCATCTCGCGTGTCCTGGTGGCGCACCGAGAGTGCGTGGCGCGCCCAGCATTCGGATGCGCTCGAGCAGGATCGTCGCTTTGTCGATCAGGTTGTGGTCGGTTGGGGCGAGTGGCGCGACGAGCGCAAGGCCCGCGCCATCCGCTTCCTCGCCGGTCACGCGCGCCGCAAGGAGCTGCTGCGGGCGGAGCAGGGCATGGCCATGGTTGCGGCGCTGCAGTCCCAAAAAGAACTCGATGCCTACGACCGCGGTTTGCTGGAGTTTGCGGCCGGCGTGCCGGGCGAGCAGGTCTGGCGCGATTGCGTGGCGCTGGCCACGAGCTTTGAGGACCCCAAGCGTGAGATCGTGCGCGGCGTGTTTCGCGTGCTCGGTCCGGATGCCGTTCTCGAAGCGCTGCGGGACGAACGCGCCGTCGTGCAGCGTGCCGCTGTCGACGAAGCGGTCGCGTCGCGCGACCTGCGCGCCGGCCCGACCCTGGTTGAGATGCTCAGCGGCGAGGACTTTGACCTCGCCATCGCCGCGGCCTACGCCTGCGGCCAGCTGCGCGTGGCCGATGCCCAAAAGCCGCTGGTTGCGCGCATTGTCGCCGACGAAACGGACCCCGTGCTGCGCCGCGAATGCCTGCGCGCGCTCGGCCGCGTAGGCGGCCGGATGGCGTTCCAGGTCTTGGAGCGCGCGATGACGGCGCCGGCCCTCGAGGACAAGCAGGCGGCGATGCGCGGTCTCGGTGAGCTGCGCGATCCGCGCGCGGCCCACCTGCTGGTCGAACTCGCGGTGGTCGGGCACGGCCAGCAGCTCGGCGAGCTGGCGCAGTTCCATCTGCAGCGCCACGGCCGCGGTCGTGCGGTGCCGGCGCTCGAGCGCCAGATTCCGCTGTGCAAGAACGAAGTCATCCGCAGCGACCTGGTCATGCTGCTCGGTCTCTACCAGGAGCCGAGCAACGTGTCGGCACTGATGGACCTGTTGCGGGTGCCAAAGCTCGCCGGCATGGCGGCCATGCGGCTGGAAGAGACGACGGGGGTCGACCTGACCAACGCGCCCGATCGCATCACCGCCATCGAAAACTGGTGGCGCCTGCACAAGGAGGAGGCGCAGTGGCGCTGGCTGCTTGGTGCGCTTGAGCAGGCGGAAGTCCGCCACCGCCTGAGCGAAGACGACCTGGTCGCCAAGTCGCCCGCCGCACTGCCGGAGCTCGCTCGTCTGATGGTCGAAGCCGAGCAGCCGCGCCTGTGGACGCTCGCCGCGGCGGTGCTGCGTCGGCGGCTCGACGAAGACTACGGGCTCGTGACCTACCAGACCCCGATTGAGGTGCGTGAAGGGCTTGCCGGACGCTATCAGCTGCTGATCGATTCGCAGCTGCGCGCCGAGGGCGCTGGTCGAGCCGGCAATGCCGGTTCGGATGGCGGCCGCTAGGCCGTGAGCGAGCCCGTGAGCCGGCCGGCAGCAGCAAAAACTACGTGGCCAGCTCTGGCTGGGCTTGCGGCGCTCTTCTTGGCCCTGTTCGCCGTCCAGCGTTCCCGCTCGGATTTTCTTGCGATCGAGGCGCAGCGCGACGCGGCGGTCCAGATTGCCGAGGAGTGCGGCTTGACGCTGGCGAGCGTGTTTGCGCTCCGCGACGCGGTCGGGATGAACGCCACGCAGGCGCAGTGGCGCGAGGCGGCCGTGACGTTTGCGGGGCTGCGGGCAGCCTTGGCGGACGAGCCGGGCGCCCTCGGGTCGCTTGCGGGCCCTCGCAAGCCGTCGTTCGAGCGATTTCAGCTGCTTCGTGCGCGGTTTGCCACCAGGGCGGCAGCTCACCATTGAGGAGTTCGAGGCAGGGGGTATCGTTGTCGGCCGTTTTTCGCGTCCCGACCTACCCGCAATGACTGACGTCGCCGCCATCGCCCAACGTATCCAGGCCGAGAGCCGCACCCTGCAGGCCGTCCGCAATGCGCTGCAAAGCGTCATCGTCGGCCAGGATGAACTTCTCGACGGCCTTCTGATTGCACTGCTCGCCGACGGCCACGTGCTGCTCGAAGGCCTGCCGGGCTTGGCCAAGTCGCTGGCGGTCAACGCGCTGGCGCGTTCGATCGGCGGCGAGTTCCGGCGCATCCAGTTTACGCCGGACCTGCTGCCGGCCGATCTGGTCGGCACGCATGTCTACAATCCGAAGACGGGCGATTGGCAGGTCAAAGAGGGGCCGGTGTTCGCCAACTTCGTGCTCGCCGACGAGATCAACCGGGCCCCGGCCAAGGTGCAGTCGGCGCTGCTCGAGGCGATGCAGGAGCGTCAGGTGACGCTGGCAGGCGACACGCGCAAGCTGCCCAATCCGTTCTTGGTGCTCGCAACTCAGAACCCGGTCGAGCAGGAGGGCACCTACGCGCTGCCGGAGGCGCAGGTCGACCGCTTCTTGGTCAAGCTGGTCGTCGGCTATCCAAGCAAGGACGAAGAGCTCAAGATCATCGACCGGATGGCCTCGCTTTCCGCGCAGACGGAGGTAGACCAGGCAACGACGCCGGAGGACCTGCTGCGCATGCGCCAGCTGCTCGACACCGTCTACCTCGACGACAAGGTCAAGAGCTACATCGTGGATCTGGTCTTTGCGACGCGCGAGCCCGAACAAGTCGGCTTGGCAAAGCTCAAGCCTTTGATTCTCTACGGCGCGTCGCCGCGTGCTTCGCTGGCGTTGGCGCGCACATCGCGGGCGCGCGCCTTCCTCGAGGGGCGTGGCTTCGTCACGCCGCAGGACGTCAAAGCCGTCGGCAAGATCGTGCTGCGTCACCGCGTGCTGACAACCTACGAGGCCGAGGCCGAAGGCATCGACAGCGAAGAAGTGCTGCGCACGATCTTCGACACCGTGCCGGTGCCGTAGCGAAGGAGGCGGTTCTGATGGCGCGTGCTCTGGATCCCGAACTGCTCGCGGAAGCCCGTCGCATCCAGCTGCGGGCGGATCGCATGGTCACGGACGTCATGTCCGGCGGCTACAGCTCCGTTTTTCGCGGCTCGGGCATCGAGTTTGACGAGGTGCGTGAGTTTGCCGAAGGCGACGAATTGCGCAGCGTCGACTGGAACGTGACGGCGCGTGCCGGTCGGCCGTTCGTCAAGAAGTTCGTCGAAGAGCGGGAGTTGACGGTGATGTTCTTGCTCGACGCGTCGTCGTCGATGGCGTTTGGTACGCGGCCCGCCGATAGCTCCGGCCGCGCTGGCGGCGAACGCCGGACGGCCGCACAAACGGCTGCGACGTTTGTCGGCTGCGTCGCGTTCGCTGCTGCGCGCAACAACGACAAGGCCGGCTTGGTCACGTTCGCCGATGAAATCGTGCGCTACGTGCCGGCCAAGAAGGGGCGCAACCACGTGCTGCGCCTGATCCGCGAAGCCTGCGAGCCACCGGAGAGCCGTCGCGCGACCGACCTTTCGGCAGCGCTCGACTACGTCGGCCGCGTGCAGAAGAAGCGCGCGATCGTCTTCGTCGTCAGCGACTTCCTAGGTGACGACGTGCTCGACTGTCGTCGTGAACTGCGGCTGCTGGCCAAGCGCCACGAAGTCATCGCCGTGCGGCTGCGCGATCCGCTGGCGGCCGGGCTCGATGCGGCGTCTGGCGATCTGCAGCAGCTGCCAAACGCGGGCTTGCTGCACCTGATGGATCCGGAGACCGGCGAGCGCATCGTCGTTGATTCGAGCAGCCGGCGCGTGCGCGAGCAGGTCGCCGAGCAGTGGCTCGCGCAGCGCGAGAGCATGCTTGAGCTCTGCCGTCGCTCGGGTGTGGATCTGCTCGACGTGCCGACCGAAGGTTCGGTGGCGGAGCCGCTGGTGCGCTTTTTTCGCATGCGCGAGCTGCGGGGAGCAAGGCGGTGAGTCGTCGCATCGTTCGTTGCATGCTGCTCGTGGCGCTGGCGGGCGGCTGCCGCGACGCGGCTAGCGGCGCGCCGATCGATCGATCGTGGCTGCAGGGCCGCGAGGACGTCGCCATCCGCGTCGCGGTGGCGCCGACCGAAGTCGGTCTGATGCAGCCCGTGCAGGTCACGATCGACCGCTTTCGTCGCGTGGGCGTCGAGGTCGAGCCGGCGCCGAAGTTTGAAGACGAATCGTGGCTGCTGACGGACGAAGTCGTCGGCGAAGAGCAGCCCGTTGGCTCCGGTCCGCAGGAATCCGGCGGCCAGCAGAGATCCAGCGGGACCTCCAGCGGCTGGCGGCAGCGCACCGTTTTGACCCTGCTACCGATCGCCGGTCCCGGTGAGGTCAAGCTGCCGCCATTCGAGATCGTTGTGCGCGACTCGTCGGGCGGCGGCGACCCGGCGGGCGGCGGCGACCCCTCGGGCGGCGGCGAGCCGCCGTCCGCCGCGAGCGAAGCGAAGGTCGTCGTCGTCGGCTCCAGTCTTTCCGATGAGCACGGCGACGAACTCGAGGCTCCTGGCGACTTGCTCGAAGCGCCGTTCGTCGGGTGGTGGCCATGGGCGGCTGGCGCCGCCGCGGCACTGCTTGCAGCCTGGCTGCTGGTGCGTCGCAGCAGGCGCGGCGGCAACGACCGTTCGCCGCCGCTGCACCAGCCGGTGGCCGCGCCGGCGCACGTTGTTGCACTGCGCGAACTCGGCCGCTGGCGCGAGGCGCCGCGCGGCACGGCGCGCCAGGTCGAGGACTTCTACGTCGGCGTATCGCAGGTTCTGCGTGACTACGTCGAAGCGCGCTTTGCGCTGCACGCGCCTGAGCGCACCACCGAAGAGTTTCTGCGCGAACTCGAAGGCTCTGATCGTCTGGTGCAGGCGCACCGCGCCGAGCTCGAGCGCTTCTTGTCGCAGTGCGATTTGGTCAAGTTTGCCGCGCTGGTGCCGAGCGAACCGGAGCACCTCGTGACCTGGGAGCTGGCGCAGCAGTTTGTCGAGGCAACCCGCCAGGATCGGGTTGGCGCATTGGAGCAGGCCTCGTGATGGCGTTGGTTGAGCTCTGGGGGATCTCGCTGCTGGATCCCTGGCTGCTGCTGGCGCTGCCGCTGCTGGTGGTTGCCGTCTGCGTCCGTGCCCGCCGACCGCGCAATTGCCTGCCAACCGCCTCCGCAGCGCTGTTCCGCGGCTTGCCGCGAACGATGCGCGAGCGCCTGGCGTTTGTGCCGCAGCTGCTCAAGGTGCTGGCTTGTCTGTGCTTGGTGGTGGCGCTGGCGCGGCCGGTGCTGCGCCAGATCGTGCCGCTGCGGGAGGAAGGCATCGACATCGCTCTGGTTGTCGACGTCAGCTCGTCGATGGTGCAGGAGGATATGCGCCGAAACGAAGCGTATCGCCGCATCGATGCGGCTCGCGATCGCGCCGTCGAGTTTGGCGAAGCCAGGGTGCACGATCGCGTCGCGCTGATTGCCTTCTCACGTTTTGCCGAGCTTCGGTGCCCGCTGACTCTCGATGAAGAAGCGCTGGCGGCGTTTCTGCGCGTCCTCGATACGGTGCCGCAAGGCAGTGCCTTCGACGGCACGGCGATTGGCACTGCGTTGGCCAAGGCGGTGCAGGTTCTTGAGGACAGCGACGCTGCCTCCAAAGTCGTTGTGCTGCTGAGCGACGGCGAAAACAACGACCCGCGTTCCCTTCCCGATCAGGTTCTTCCCGAAGACGCCGCGCGGCTTGCCAGCGACGCCGGCTTGCGAGTGCACACCATTGGTCTGGGCAAGGGCGTGCCGAACATGCTGGGGCGCATGCAGCCGCTGACGTTTGACTCGCTGCGCATGATTGCTGGCGCCACCGGCGGTGAGTTTTTCGCCGCCGACAGCGACGAAGATCTCGGTGCGGTCTACGCCCGTATCGACGAACTCGAAAAGACCGAACGCGACGATCCGCGCTACCGGACCGTGGACCGGTTTGAGTGGCCGTTGGCGGTTGGCCTCGTGCTGCTGCTGCTGGCCATCTTGGTCGAAGCCGTCGCCATTCGGAGGGTGCCGTGAACGACTCCTTTGAGTTTGCCCGCGGCCACTTGTGGCCCTATGCGCTGCTGCTGCCGGTGATCTGGGCGCTGCTGTATTTGCTGCTGGCGCGCTCGCGCGAAGCCCTGCGTCGCTACGGAGCAGAGCCGCTGGGTGCCGTTGCCGCGCCGGCATGGCGTTCGTTGAGGTTGACCGTGCTGGTTGGCTTGGGCTTCGTCTGCTGGCTCGATCCTCGCTATGGCGAGAGCGTGATCGACGTCGAGCGCCGTGGCCTCGACGTCATCTTTTGCCTCGATACGTCGCAGTCGATGCTGGCCACCGACATGCAGCCGTCGCGTATCGAGCGCGCGCGTCGCGACGTGCGCATCGTGCTCGACAAGCTGGACCGCGGTGACCGCGCCGGGCTGGTGGCGTTTGCGGGCGAAGCGCGGCTGCGCGTGCCGTTGACGCACGACGTCGACTCCTTTGCCGTCCTGCTCGATGAGGTGGACACTTCGGCGATCGGCACCGGCGGCACCGATCTCAAAAAGGCGTTGCTGAGGGCGTTGGAGGTCGCGGACCCCGACGAGGCCCAGACGACCGTGGTCGTGCTGTTGACGGACGGCGAGGACCTTGCGGGCGAAGGCCAGCAAGCGGCGCGCGAGCTGGCGGATCAGGGACTGGTTGTCTACGCGGTTGGCTACGGCAGCGCGATGGGCAGCAAGATTCCGATTGTCGACGCGCGCGGGCAGCCGCGTGGCTTCTTGCGCGATCGCGACGGCGCGGAGGTCGTCTCGCGGCTTGAGCCGGAGAGCCTCGAGCGTTTGGCGACGACGACCGGCGGCGAGTTTCTGCGCGCCGAGGCGATGGCGCTGCCGCTTGTCGAGCTGCACGAAAAACGGCTCGTGCCGATGCAGAAGCGGTCGTTTGACTCGTCGCAAGAGACGGCCAAACAGGCGCGCTACCAGTGGGTGCTGCTGCCGCTCGTATTGCTGCTACTGTTGGAGATCGCGTTCGCGCAAGGACGATACCGATGAAGCTATTTGTGCTAACTACGTGGCTGCTTCTGTCCGCTGCCGCTGCCGGCGGGGAGCGCGAGCGCGGTCTGAAGCTCTATCGTGAAGGCCGGTTCGCCGAGGCGCAGGCCGCCTTTGAGGCAGCGTTGGCAGAAGAGCCTGACTCGGCCGAGCTGCAGTGGAACCTGGCGCTTGCAGCGTGGCGCGCCGGCCATCTCGACGTAGCGGAGGTCGCCGCCGAGAAGTATGCGGCGCAGGCCGAAGATGCGCGCCCGGAGCTTCATCGTGGGCTGCTCGGTGCCGTTCGCTTTGCCGAAGCGACGCAGCTGGAGCAGGCCGCCGATCAACTGCTGCAGCAAAACGGTCCGCGGCAGCCGCGCGCCGGTGGGTCCCCCGCTGTGTCCCCCGCTGTGTCCCCCGCTGGGCCAGCAGAAGAGCCGCCGGAGGATCCGCTGCCTCTGTATGAGCAGGCGTTGCAAAAGGCGATGCAGGCCAAGCAGCACTTCGTGCGCGGGGTGCGGGCCAAGGCGACGCCCGAGCTGGTGCGCAACACCGAGCGCGTGCTGCGCAAGATCGATAGCCTCAAGAAGCGCATCGAAGAGCTGATGTCGCAGCGGCAGCCAAACAACCAAGAGCAGGACCCAAACGGCGACCAGCAGGATAAGCAGGACGGGCAGGATAAGCAGGACGGGGACCCTTCGCAGGATAAGCAGAAGCCTGACGGCGAAGCGTCCGAAGACGATCCGTCGAAGGAGGAGGGCGAGTCCAGCCAAGAGCAAGAGCAAGAGCAAGAGCAAGAGCAAGATCCAAACGGGGAAGGCGAGCAGGAGCCCGGCGAACCCAAACCCGAAGCGGGAGAGCCCCAATCCGGAGAAGCGACGCCCGAGCCAGATCCGTCGAAGCCCGCGGCTCAGAACCCGGCAGAGCAGAGCAACGAGGAGGCGTCCGAGGGCAAGCCAGGCGAAGCAACGCCGCCCGAGAATCCTGAGCCAGGCGAGGAAGCCGCGCCCGAGCCCGATCCTGGCGAGGGCGCTGCAGCTGGCGACAAGCCCGGCGACCCGAATGCGCCGCGGCAAGACGCCCCAGGCGAAGGCGTCGAAGGCCGCAAGCTCTCGCCCGAAGAAGCCCAGCGCGTGATGGAGCGACTGAAGGAAATCGACAAGAAGATGAAGGCTGCGCGGGCGCGTGCCCGAGGTCGGCGTCGCAAGGTGGGGCGAGACTGGTGATGCGAACGGCTATCGCTGGCGGCGCCGCGCTGCGGCAGTGCGTTGTTTCGCTTCTTCAGGTCGCGGCGTTTGTCGTGCTCCTAGGTGCTGCACACGCTCAGGAGAAGCTGCTGCTCGAAGGGCCCGAGCCCGGCACGATTCGCCTGGGCGATGCCTCGGTTGTGCGCATCCGGATCGAAGGGGCCGGGGCGGATCCCAGGCCGTTCAAGCTGCCGCGCGTCGATGGCTTGACGATGCGGCTGTCGGCGCCGTCGCGCACGAGCTACCAGTTTTACGATGGCCGGCGGCTGATCCAGCGCATTGGGGTGCAGTATTCCCTCGAACTCCGGCCCCAGCGTGCCGGCGTGTTCGAGATCCCGCCGTTTGCGATTTGGACCGGCACCAAGGAGCAGCAAACGCGCACGCTGCGCATCGAGGCTCGTCAGGATCTTGTCGGCGGCGAACTCGGCTGGGTCGAAGTCGAGGCGGAGCCAAAGCGAGTCTTTGTCCACGAGCCGCTGCGGGTGAAGGTCTCGTTTGCCGTTCAGGCTGGCGTGGCGCTCGAGCAAAACTTCCACAACCGCTACCGCTATCTCGACATTGAGGTGCAAGCGAACTGGCTCGATGACTTTCCGGGTGGCGAGAAGATCGAGGCCGCGGCCGCGACGGGCGACACGCGCCTGACGGTGCTCAACACTTCGACGCTGGTGCCGTGCGCGTTTGATGGGGCGTTCCAGCGCGATGGCAAGACCTGGCAGCGCTTCTCGTTCGAGCGTTCCTTCTTGCCGACGAGGCTCGGCAAGACGGAGCTCTCGGCGCCGACTCTGCGCTTTCGCGTGGTTCGCGCGGCCGGCAGCAAGGACGCATTCGGGCGCTCGCGCGGCCGCGTCAGCGAGAACTTCTATGCCTACGGCAAGCCGCTGACCGTCGAGGTCATGCCGATCCCCGAGGAGGGGCGGCCCACGCCCTACTTTGGCGCGGTGGGGCGCTTTGCCATCAATGCGCAGCTCGATCGCAATGCCGTGCGGGTTGGCGAGTCGGTCAAGCTGCGGCTGACGATTCGCGGCCGCGGCAACACCGATTTCCTGCGGCTGCCGGAGCTGGGCGATCTGGCGGGCTTCCACCTGCTCGGCAAGATCGATCCGGAGCGCGCCGATGGACGCGTGGTGGCGACCTACGACCTGACGCCGCTGTCGACGGACGTCACCGAGGTGCCGCCGATTGGCTGGAACTTCTTCGATACAACGCCGGGCGTGGAGTCGTTCGTGTCGGTTGCGACCAAGGCGCTGCCGCTGCGCGTCGATGCGCTCGCCGACGGGGAAACCCTGGCGCCGCTCGCGGGTGCGAGTGCGGCCCCGGTCGTGCCGGGCGTCGACGATGTGCACGACCTGCCGCTGCTCGACGGGCCGGCGCTGCGCGTCCGCGAGCCGCTCGCGTGGCTGGTGTGGCTTGCGGTTCTGCTGCCATGGCTGCTGGCGCTGCTGCTGTTTTGCGGCATCCGCGCACGTCGGCGCGGTCGTGCCGATGCAACTGGCCAGCGCGTGCGGTCCGCGGCGCGGCGGGCCGAGCAGTCGCTGGCGGGCGGCGATGAGCCGCTGCAGGCGCTGCTGGAGTATGTCGGCGATCGACTCGATGTGCCGGCCGCTGCGGTTTTGAATCCTGAGCTGGCGGCGCAGCTCGTCGCGAGCGGCCTGGGGCAAGAGCACGCCGCTGCTCTTGCAGCTGCGATCGAGCGCGGCACGGCGGCTCGCTACGGCGGCGACGCAGCTGGCCTGGACGCGGCGGAAGTGAAATCGCTGGTGGCGCATCTCGAAGGCCAGCGCTTCGGAGCTCGAGTGCTGCTCCTGGCGCTGCCGCTGTTTGCCGCTTGGGGCCTGGCGGCGCCGACGCTGACGGCGCAGCAGGTGCGCGCTCCGGGGGCGGCGCCGGCCAGTGAAAGACCGGCCGGTGAAGGATCGTCCAGGGAAGGGCTCGCTGGCGAAGGTCTGCGGCTCTACCGGGCCGGGGACTTTGAGGCGGCGGATGCAGCGTTTGCACGGGCCTTCGACATCAGCGCGGACCGGCGCTTGCTGCAGGCGCGCGGCAACAGCCTGTTTCGGCTCGGGCGACTTGCCGAAGCGCGCTGGGCCTACGAGTCGGCTCGCTTGGGGTTGACGCGTAGCCCGGAGCTGGCGGCCAATCTCCAGCTCGTCAAGCGGCGGCTATCGCTGCCGGACGAGCCCGCCGGTCTTGGCGCCGAGATCGAATCGCTGCTGCTGTCGATGCAGCCGCTGGAGCGACTCTTTCTCTGTGCCGCTCTGATGCTGTTGGCGGCCGGGTGCCTCGTCTTTGGTTGGCGTCGATTGCCCCTACGGTGGCTGGGCTTGGCCGCGCTTGTTCCTGGTGCGCTGCTGGCTGTCTGGATGCTTGCCATCCACGCAGCCCGCCCGGCTCGGGCGATTGCGGTAGAGCCGCTTGCGCTAACCGCCGAACCTCGTCTCGACCTCGACCCCGTTGCGAGCGTGCGTCCTGGGGTTGCGGTTGAGCTGACGGGGCGCGCCGAAGGCGACTTCGTGCTCGTGCAGGCCGGCAAGAGCCGTGGCTATGCACCCCGTGCATCTGTGCGCTTGATCCGCTAGCCGCATGCCGCAGACGTGAGGGACACTCCTCATCAATTCTGTCTCGAAGCGGGCCGATGCTTTGCTCGGAGACGAGATATGTCGCAAACACTTAGCATTGCCAAGATCCAGGAACTCTTTGACAGCTGGCGCGAGATGGGCAGCGTCATGCTTTCCAGCGGGGCTGAGCTGATCGCTAGCTATCCGTATGGCGACGAAACGCGCTGGATGCATGCGCTGTTCCCAGGCCTCGACACCGAGCATCTCAAGCTGCTCGAGGCCGACCTCGGCCAGTCGCTGCCGCGTCAGCTGCGCGCATTCCTGCGAGGCTGCGGCGGGCTGACGCTGTTCCAGGGGATGTTCTCACTCTACGGGCTTCGCCAGCAGGGCTTCGTAGCCAGCGACGCCGCCCTGCAGCCGGAGAGCCTGGTCGAACTCAATCGCGGCATGCAGGCGGTCGGCCGGCTCGAGCCGGGCTGGATCGCTTTCGCGCAGAATGCGCTCGACTCGTCGATCTACGTGACCAGCACCGACAACTCGATCTCCGAGGTGCGGCGAATCGAGCTGGGCAAAGGCGAGGTCATCGAGCGCCATTCGGACATCTTTGCGTGCATCGAGTCGCGCCTGTACCGACTCGATGAGTTCGCGATGTAGCAGAGGTCGCGATTGCGCAGAGGTCTTGCCGGCCGCGGGAGACTCGGCCGCGGGAGACTCGGCCGCGAGTGACCCGGCCGCGAGCGTGTCGTCGACGCTAGCCGAGCATGCGCTTGGCCCGCGCGCCAATCATCAGCAGCAGCGCGCCGACGAGAACGAACAGGCCTGCGACCAGCCAGCGCAGCAGCCACTCGTTGAAGATCAGCAGTAGGCCAAAGCCGATCGCGCCGAGGCCGAGCATCAGCAGAAGCAGGGGAAGCTGGGGTGGGATCGAGGGCACGCCCGGCATGCCGCCCTTCAGGTTGATGTCCATCGAGTATTTCGCCGCGGGTCGCAGGCCGCGTCAGAGGGGTTGTTCGAAGATGCGGTAGCGTCGGTAGGGGGTGCAACCGAGGCTTTCAAGGGGACCGAGCATGTCGCGGTTGTCCTCGAGGATCCAGCTCGCCTCGACGGCGCCAAAACCGGCGTCGATGCCGTCGCTTGTGACCTTGTTGGTCAGCAGCATATCGAGTCCGGTCTTCCGATATTCGGGAAGGGCGCCGAGCGTCAACACGCGGATCAGGTGCTTGTTGCGCATCGCGCGCAGGAACTTCCACCAGCCAAACGGCAGCAGTCGGCCGTTGCAGGCCTTGGCGCCGACGTTGACGTCCGGCAGCGCCAGCACGAAGCCGACCGGCTCGCCGTCCTTTTCGGCGATGTGCAAGAGCGCCGGGTGCGCGACCTTTTTGAGGTCTTTGGCGTTGGTCAAAAACTCTGCTTCGGTCATGGGTACGAAGCCCCAGTTTTGCTCCCAGATGCGCTCGTAGAGGTCCCAGAGGATGCGGCACTCAGCGTCGAAGCGCTTGAGGTCGACCCGCCGCATGGTGATGCCGGTGCGCTTCATGATGCGCGCGGTCAGCTTGTCCATACGCGCGCGGTCGAGCGTGTGCTCCGTGCCGTAGAGAGCCAGCAGGTCCTTTGCTTTTTGTAGCCCGAAGCTCGTCAGCCAGTCGGCGTAGTGCTTGGGGTTGTGCGGCATCATCACGACGGGCGGGCCCGGATCGCCGTCGACAAGCAGGCCGCAGCGGTAGTTGGTCGACATGTCGACCGGGCCGCGAAGCGACGTCGCGCCGCGCTCTTTGTGCCAGTTGGCGGCGTGCGCGAGCAGGGCGTGCGCGACGTCTTCGTCTTCGGCCTCGAAGTGGCCGAAAAAGCCGACGCGGTCGCCGTGGAACTCGTCGTGCAGGCGGTCGCGGCAGACGCTGATGCGGCCGACGCAGCGACGATCGCGATAGGCAGCCAGCGGCTCAAACTCGGCGTGCTCGAAGAACGGGTTCTTGGCTGGGTCGATCTGCCAGGCTTCGGCGGCACGGATCGGGGGCACGTAGTCGGGGTCGTTCCGGTAGAACGCACGCTGTAGATCGAGATACGCGCGCGGCCCGCGCACGGTGCGAATCTCAAGCTCCATCGAACCGGTCTCGTGCAGGTCTTTCCGCGGGGCGGTCATCCGGGTAGACGTTAGGGAATGACGTTTCCGGTCGCTATGGATCCGCGGTGGGATGGCCTCCTGTCGGCGCTGTTCGTGGCCCTGCTGGGGCTGACGGCTGGCTGCAGCACGGCAGAGGAGGCGCGCTACACGCCCGGTTCGCTGGACCGCGACCAGAAGGCTCGCTGCCGCGAGGTGGCGCAGGCTTTCCTCGACAGCTCTGAGGCCTACCCGGAGCTGCGCGACGACCTGTTGAGCGATCCCGTGGCGACGCGTTGGTATGTGCGCTACCTGATCAGCGTCGTGGTCGAGGCCCGCGAGGGCCGCGCCGAGCTGCTGCAGGAGGAGCGGGTTCGGGTCAACGAGATCAAGAAGCGGCGCGACCAGAGAGCCGGCGGACAGGGAACCGGCGGACAGGGAACCGGCGGCGACTGGAGCCTGCCCGGGCAGCGCAAGGATCGTCGGGCGATCGACCAGATCGTTGCTGTCGGCGAGCCCGCCGTGGAGGTGGTGGTTGAGGATCTGCTGCTGTTTGGCCAGGAGTTCTTGCGCACCATCGGGGTGGAGGTTCTCGCCGGCATTGGGTCGTCAGCGGTGCCGACGCTGCTGGCGCGCGCGCGCACCGGCTCCGACGCGGACTTGCGCGCCGTTGCCCGCGCACTCGGAGCCATCGGCCCGGACGGTGCTGCGCTCGATGCCCTGGGCGAGCTGGCCGGTTCGGCGGCCTGGCAGGTCCGCAGCGACGTCGCGCGTGCGCTCGGCGGCGGCGGGGCCGCTGCGCGCGCCATGCTGGTGCGCATGCTCGACGACGAAGATCCGTTCGTTCGGCGGCAGGCGTGCGCTGCGCTCGGCCGGCACCAAGACGATGTTGCCGCCGCCATCGAGGTGCTCGACTACATGCAGGCCTGCCAGAAGTCGGAGGACTTCAAGGGCGAGCTCGCGGCGCAGGAGGCCCTGCAAAACTTCTCCGGCACGCGCCGACCGCGCTCGGCTGCGGCTTGGCGCAAGTATCTCGAGGGGCGGCGTCTGGAGAGTCGGGGCGGACAGGATTGACGCGCTGAATGGACCGGCTGAATAGACACGCTGGGCGGCTGCGAGCTGCGCGCGCATGCCCCATCACCTCGGCCGCGAAGGTCGGCTAGCAAGCGAGACAAACATGGCTGACGAATGGAAGATCCACCGCGACCGCGAAGGCTGCCAAAAGCCCGGTTGCCCGCTCCCGACCAGCAAGAGCTACTTTGCCGTGCTCGAGTGGGGCGTGCTCGAGCCGGCGGCCGGCAGCAAGAAGCCCAAGGCTAGCGACGGCGATATTTCCGTCTGCGTGCGGCGCGAGTTCTGCGATGCCTGCTTCCAGGACCACGAGCGTAAGTGTCCGGAGGGGCAGCCGCCGATCTTTTGGCGCGCCATGCGGCGCAGCAAGGGCAGCAAGGAGCCCGTTCTCGACCTGGTTTCGCTGCGCGCATTGTTTGATCGCCTGGGGCAAGTCGAGGACGACCGCGCCCGCGCCCTGCGCTACTTCTGCGCGTTGCTGCTGCTTCGCAAGCGCGTGCTGAAGATGGCGAAGCCCAAGACGCGGGAGCAGGAGCAGGCCGACCTCGTCGTCCGCGACCCAAAGCTCAAGGAGTCCGAGCCCGTCGCGCTGTTTGCTCCGGCCGTCGATGCCACCGACCTCAGCACCATCAAGGACGAGCTGCTAGCGGCGATCGGCGAGACCGGCGGCGAGGAGGAGGGGGCCGGCGAGGCTGGCGACGAAGCTTCCGGCCACGGTTCGCCGCCCGAGGCTGGCGCCGACTAGCGGCGGTCCCGGCCTTTCAGCCAGGTCACATCCCAGACGAACGCGTCTCCTTCTTCGAGGGCCGTCTTTACGGGAAGCAGCAGGATGGCTCGCTTGCCGTCGCGATCCGGCTGCACGCCGCGTCCGGTTGGCAGCACGCCGGAGGTCACCACCGCGCCGGGGGTGACCACCTCGAGTCGGAGCACGTCTGCAATCTCGCTGGTCCGGCCGCTTGGGTCGTAGGCCTTGGCGGCACGTTGGCGGCCGGCCGCGTCGGGGACGAGGGCTTCAATCCAACGGGTTCCGGGGCCGCGGGCGATGGTCACGCGGAGAGCGGTGCGGTCGCCGTTGAGCTGCGGCGCGAACTCGACCTCGCCATCGCTGAGCGTCACCTGTCCGATGTCATCGAACGTGCCCTGGCTCGAGACGACCGCTGCCCGGAGCTTGTAGTCGACGCCTTTGGTGCGCTTCTCCACTTCGGTTGGGTCGGGAAGCTCGGCGAGTGCTCGGGTTGTGAGCACCCCGGAGCCGTCTTCGGCAAGGGTGATGTGCAGTCCGACAAGCTCGTCGCCGGCGCAGGAGCAGGCCAGGCCGAGCAAGACGGAGGAGAGCAGTCCGGTGAGAGTGGATCGCATGTTCGATGGGTCGCTGGCGGCTAGCTGGCGACGGTTCGCCCGCCGCGGTCGCGGCAATAGCCGAAGTTTTTTTCGGGCGCCACGGATCTCTTGCCGCCGCAGGTCATGGGGGTGCCGGCAAAGGCACGGCACCACCGAAAGTGGCCGGTGGTGGAGAGTGGTGGTCAGTGGTGGTGGTGTGTGGAGCAGTGGTGGGTGGCTGTGGTTGACAGTGGGTTTCGACCCGCTAGGCTTCCGTGCATGGACGCAGACCGCGTCCCGGTCTCGGCAGGATGGCAACATACTCCGGTAGCTCTGAGCACGGCATTGATGACAAAGGCAGGTTGACCCTGCCGGCGCGCATTCTTGACGAGCTCCCCAAGAGCCTCTGGAAGTTCCATCTCACCGCTGGCCTGGACAAGTGCCTGCTCCTGCACGACTCCGAAGGGTTCGAAGAACTCGTCGCACGCATTGGGCGAGCCGTTGGTGGCAGCCGGGCTCACCGAGCGCTGTGTCGACGGTTCCTCGGCCATTCGGAATCGGTCGTGCCCGACGGCAACCGGCGCATTCGTGTGCCCGAGCCGTTGCTCAAGTATGCGGGGCTCAGTCAGAGCAAGCCCGTAGTCCTGGTCGGCACGGGTCGAGTTGTAGAACTCTGGTCGCCCTCCGTCCTGGACGACGTGCTCGCCGAGGCAAGCCCTGAAGAAGAGCAGCTCTTTGCAGAATTGGTTGGTCCTGCCGGCCCGACGGCGGCACCCGCGTAACGGTTGTGGCGCGGATCGTCGTCTGGGAAGGCGTTGTCCAGCTTGAAGTTCTGGGTGTAGCGAGATGCGCATTGCGTGTCTCTAAGCGCCTGGTGCGGACGGCTGGCAAGGCGTGTCCAGGCATCCTTGGTCGGGGTGTCGAATCGAGCGCTGCTGCTGGGTGGTCAATGGGAGCAGCGTTTTGAGTTCGGATACGTCAGGTATGAATAGCGGCAAAGGCGGCGAAGAGCACGGGAATAGGCCCCTGGTGCACGAGCCGGTGATGCTGCAGCAAGTGGTGTCGATCCTCGAACTCCGCCCGGGGTTGGTGGTCGTCGACGGCACAGTGGGGGCGGGTGGCCACGCGGTCGTGATCGCGTCGGCCATCGGCCCCAACGGTTTGCTGGTAGGACTCGACCGCGACAGTGAGATCCTGGCCGTGGCGCAGGCGTCCCTTGCGGATGCTCGGAGCGCCGGCGCTGCGGCACAGTTCTCTCTGCATCACTCACCTCACGCAAAACTGTGCAAGGTCCTGGCGGGAATCGGTCAACCCCGCTGCGACCGTGTGCTCCTCGATCTCGGCGTGAGTTCTCTCCAGCTGGACCGACCCGAACGAGGGTTCTCCTTTATGGCGGATGGGCCATTAGACATGCGCATGGACAGCACAGCGAAGCTCACGGCAGCGCGTTGGTTGGCCGATGTGCCGGAGCAACAGCTGGCCGATACGATCTATCAGCTCGGTGAAGAGCGACATAGTCGCCGCATTGCGCGTCGCATTGTCGACGAGCGCCGCCGCACCCGCATCACGTCGACGCGCCAGCTTGCCGAGCTGGTTGCATCCGCCATGCCCGGCGGTGCCCGCCGCGGCCGCATCCATCCCGCTACGCGGACCTTCCAAGCCATCCGCATGCGGATCAACGACGAGCTCGGTGAGCTTGAGCGCGGTCTGGCAGCGGCGCTTGAAGGCCTCGCTCCCGGCGGTCGTCTCGCCGTAATTTCTTTCCACTCGATCGAGGATCGTGTCGTCAAGCACTACCTGCGCGCCCACGCCGACGTGATCACCAAGAAGCCGCTGGTCGCGACCCCGGACGAAGTCCGCCGCAACCCGCGTGCGCGTAGCGCCAAGCTGCGCTGTGTCACCAAGCGCCTCGCCGAGCCCGGTTCCGAGGTGGTGTCGTGAGGTGGTTTCTAGCTGCTCTGCTGTTCGCCCTGGCGGTGACGCTTGCCATCGCGACGGCCGCGATCCGTTCGGACAGCATACGGGCCCGCCGCCGCATCGAGCGCGACTACCGCGCCATCCAGGACCGCGTTGTCGAGCTTCGTCGCTGGCAGCAGCTGCGCATCGAGGCAGCCGCTCCCGGTCGGTTGGCGGAGCTTCACTGGCGCGAGCTTGAGGCGGAGCGCAGCCGCCGCCAAGAGCGTGCGGAGGCCGTGCAGTGAGTCCTTCCGAACGACTACGCGTGCGCGTCGCCTTTGGCGCGCTAGGTGTCGTTCCGGTGTTCTTGGCCGGCTGGCTTGGCTACGTTCAGGTCGGTCAGGCCGGGGAATTGCCGCGCAAAGGGCGCGCGCCGCTGCCGCTGGTTGCCGCGACGGCCGATCGCCAGGCGTCCCGGCAGCGCGCGGTGCCGGCGCCGCGCGGCAGCATTGTCGACCGCTTTGGCGTGACGCTGGCTGCGGATCGCGAAACCTACGACGTGCGTGCCCGCATCCGGGTCCCGGCAAAGTGCCGGGGCGACGCTGAGCTGTTTCGGGATTGGGTGGGCCGTGTCAGCGATGCTTTTGCGCGGGCGTTGGTGTCGGATCCGCGTTTGGGCGACCGCCTGCAGCGCCGCGATCGGGCCTGCAACCGGATCCGCAACGAGCTGTGGCGACGTTGGAAGATCGATTCCCTGCCACTGCGCGGCAAGATCAAGCGCAAGCTGCTGCCGCCCGCCGAAATTCTGGTCAAGGCGAAGGTTGAGCGCTTGCCGGTCGTCGAGGCGCTGCGTGCGATCCATCTCAGCAAGACCTGGCCAACCGTCCAGGTCGACTTCTTGCACACCTTCACGCGCTTCTATCCGGAGCGTGAGCTGACCCACGGCATCGTCGGGCACACGCGCACCTACTGGACCGAAGACGGCGGCCCGCGGCGGCTGCACACGGCCGGCCAGTGCGGTCTCGAAGCGCTCGCCGCGCTAGAACCCCGCGCGGCGGCGATTCGCCGCTACCGCGCCGACGGCAAGACGCGGCCCTACTTCATGGCGCCGGCCGAAGGGGCGCCCAAGCCCGCCGTGCTGCATACGACACTCGATCTTGAGCTGCAGCGCATTGCCGTGCAGGAGCTGCGCGAGCAGGCCGAAAGCGGCGTGCGCGGGGACTCCAAGAAGCAGGCCAAGTGGGGGGCGCTCGTGCTCGTCGATTTGACGAGCGGCGACCTGCTTGCGGCGGCCGCCTGGCACCGCGATTCGAGCCTGGCCAAGGGCGCAGCGTTTACACCGTACCAAAGCCGCTTCGAACCTGGCTCCATCGTGAAGCCACTGGTGTTGGCCTACGCCAACGAAGTGGGCGCGCTCGACTGGCACCAGCCCTTTGACTGCAATCCCCGCAGCAGCGACTACCGGCAGCGGATTGCCCGCCTCGGCCGCGCGCGGCCGGTGCGCGATGACCACACGTGCAACCGCCTCGATGCGCACGGCATCCTGGTCAACAGTTCCAACATCGGCGCTGCCTACGTTGGCCTGTTGCTCGAGCGCGAGCAGTGGCAGGACTACATGGGCGCCTATGGCTTTGGCCATTCGCTCGGGTGGAATCTGCTCTACGAGGGCATTGGCGGGCCGAACAAGAAGTCGTTCCGGGCCGATACGCCGATCCGCGGCTTCCGCGCCAACAGCGCCATCTCCTTTAGCTTCGGCTACGAACTGACCGCGACGCCGCTGCAGATCGCGCGCGCCTACCTGCGCATGTTTCGCGGGCTTGGCAGCGAGCTGCGTTTGGTCCGCGGCCTCGACCTCGACGGAAAATTTCATTCGCTTCCCGAGCGGGTCGGGGTCGGCCCGGCGCTACGTGCCGAAGTCGTGGAGCGCGTGCGCTGTGCGCTGGCGGACGTTGTGAGCAACGATCCACACGCAACCGGGCGCGCGCTGCATGCTCGGATGCTCAAAGAAGTTGGCGTCGACCTACACGGTGTAGTCGGCGGCAAAACCGGCACGGCCGCGAGCCGCGTGGGTGTTGGCAACAATCGAATGGAACTGCACAAGAACGCCAGCTTCGTCGGCTTTTTGCCGGCGGACGAGCCGCGTTGGTTGGCAGTCTCTGTTCTACAGAAAGACGATAGTGCGAGTTTCTACGGCGGCAGCTATGCTGCGCCCCCAGCGGTCAAACTTCTGCTGCAGTGTCGCAACCTGCAGCAGCGGCGCGATCGCCGCCGGGATGCTCGGTTCGAGTCGGGTGGTCAGACCCGACTGCACTCCGAACGCTCACGATCGACGGGTTCTCCGCGAGCCCAAAAGGTCGGACTTCGATCTCCTGGTGTTACAGGCTGGCAAGCGACGGTTGGGGCCGTCGCCGCCAGGGATACTCGGTAAGGCGGTTCATGACGGATTTGGCTTTCCCTTCTGGACTCCCGTCCGGCCAGGGCTTTGTGCGCTTGCGAGAACTACGCGACTGCTTGCAGCCGCGCGAGGTTTTGCATTGGCGGGATTTGGCGGTCGACGGACTCGCCTTTCATTCCGCTGAGGTGCGTTCGGGCAACCTGTTCTTCGCCATTCGTGGCGCCAAGAACGACGGCTCTATCTATGCGCAGCAGGCGGTGGCCCGCGGCGCGGTCGCCGTCGTGTCCGAAGAGCCGCTGGCCCTCAACGTGCCCGTGCTCGTCGTCGACAACGCGCGCGAGGCGCTTGCCGATGCCGCCCGCTACTACTACCGCGATCCGTCGGCCGCCCTGTCGGTCATCGGCATCACCGGCACCAACGGCAAGACCACGACGGCGCACTTGATCCGCGCCTGTCTGCAGGCGGATCGCCGTCAGGTTGGCTTGATCGGCACGATTGCCTACGAGTTTGGCGGTCGCCGGATCCCGGCGGCAAACACCACGCCCGACCCGGTGCGCATCCACGGCTACCTGCGCGAGATGGCGGACCGCTTTGCCAGCGCGTGCGTCATGGAGGTTTCGAGCCACAGCCTCGACCAGGATCGCGTGCGCGGCGTGCGCTTTTCGGTGGGGGTCTTTACCAACCTGTCGCAGGATCACCTCGACTACCACGGCGACATGCGCAGCTACATGGCTGCCAAGGCGCGCATGTTCCGCGCGCTGGGCCCTGGCTCGATTGCCGTGCTCAATCGCGATGACTCGGCCTCGCATGCGATGGCCGACGAACTCGACAGCGGCGTGCGCATCCTTTGGTACGGCCTGTCGCCCGACGCGGAAATCCGCGCCGAAAACATCGAGCCGGGCCCCGACGGCACGCGCCTGCGCATCGTCATGCCGCATGGCGCCGTCGAACTGTTTTTGCCCGTGGTCGGGCAGCACAACATCGAGAATGCCCTGGCCGCCGCCGCAACCGCACTGGCGCTTGGCTGCAGCGAGTTGACGGTGGCGTCGGCGCTCGAAGACGCGCGGCCGGTGCCCGGTCGTCTCGAGCTGGTCGAGCCGCCGATGGCTCCGCGCCGTTCGGGTCGTGTGCGCACGTTCGTCGATTATGCCCATACGCCGGACGCCCTCGAAAAGGTCTGCGCAACGCTGCGCGGCGTCTGCGAAGGCGATTTGCACGTGGTCTTCGGCTGCGGCGGAGACCGCGATCGCAACAAGCGCGGGCCGATGGCGCGCGCCGTTGGGCGGCATGCGCGCTACGCCTACTTGACCAGCGACAACCCGCGTTCGGAGGATCCGGAGACGATCCTCAAGGACATGGTCGATGGCTTGGCGGAAGAGCGCGGCGAGCTTTTGTGCGAGGCCTTCCAGGTTGTGGACCGCGCCGAAGCGATTCGCGCGGCGATCCAGCGTGCGCGCCCCGGCGACACGGTGCTGATCGCGGGCAAGGGCCATGAGACCTACCAGGTGTTCAAGGACAGCGTCGTGCCGTTTGATGACCGACTCGAAGCCGGCCGCGCGTTGGCCGCAAGGGAGGCAGGATGGTTGCACCGATGAAGGGGGCCGCCGGACGATCGGCGGCCGTTCCGAGTGTTGCTTTGGGGGCGACGGCTAGCGCGACCCCGGGCCGAACGAGTTCGGGTGAGCGCGGTTGGTTTACGGCGCGAGCCGTTGCCAAAGCCGTCGGCGGCGACGTGGTGCAGGGCGGCCGGACCGCTGCGACGGTCGGCACCGATAGCCGCGTCGACTGCACAGGCCAGCTGTTCGTCGCGCTGCGCGGCGACAACCACGACGGCCATCGCTACCTCGGCCAAGCGGTGGCGCAGGGTGCCGTCGGCTTGCTCGTGGATCGTGCGGCTGGTGACCTTTCGGGGCTGCTGCGCGACAACCGCATCCGCGGAGCGCGGGAGCCCTTTGTGGTCTGCGTCGCCGATACCGGTAAGGCGCTGCTCGATCTGGCGCGCGACCACCGTCGCCGCCATCGCGCCACGGTGGTCGGCATCACCGGCTCCTGCGGCAAGACCTCCGTCAAGGAATGGCTCGGCGCCGTGCTCGCCGAAGCGATGCCCACCGTGCGTTCTCCTGGCTCGTACAACAATCAGATTGGCGTGCCGCTGACGCTGTTTCAGCTTCGCCCGGAGACGCGCGCGGCGGTAGTCGAAATCGGCACCAACGCGCCCGGCGAAATTGCGCAGCTTGCCGACGTTGCGTGCCCCGACATCGGGATCGTGACCTGTGTGGCGCCGGCGCATCTCGAAGGCCTGGGCTCGCTCGAAGGCGTGGCCCACGAGAAAGCCTCGCTGCCGGCGCGTTTGCCGAAGGGCGGCCTCTGCATTCTCAACGGCGACGACGCCGCGTGCCGCGCCATGGCGCGCAACACCGACGCCCAAGTCGAGCTGGTCAGCGTGCACCGGGAAGCCGATTGGTTTGCGACCGACGTTCGCTTCCATGCGCTCGGCACGACGTTTTTGCTGCGCGGAGAGCGACCGGTGACGCTGCCGCGCCTCGGCACCCACAACGTCTACAACGCGCTGTCGGTCATCGCCGCGGCGCACCGGCTTGGTGTGCCCGAGGATGTTGTCCTGCATCGACTCGCATCCGTGCCTTCGGCCGCGCGCCGGCTGGAGCCCAAGATGGCGGGCGGCGTGACGATCTTTGACGACACCTACAACATGAATCCCGAATCGGCGCGCTCGGCGCTGCAGGCCTTGGCGGGCCTGTGTGCCGGTGGCGCGGCGGGCGCCTCGCAGCGCAAGGCCCGCACGGTGGCCGTGTTCGGCGCAATGCTAGAGCTCGGCTCCGACAGCGAGGCGCTGCACCGCGAGCTGGGGCGGCAGGTCGTCGCGACGAAGCAGGATCGCTTGGTCTGCGTCGGAACCGAAGCGGCGGCCATTGCCGCAGGTGCCGTCGCTGCGGGCATGCCCACGGCGAGCGTGCAGTGCGTCGCAGACGTGGCCGAAGCGCACGCGCTGCTACGAGACACGCTGGTCGAAGGCGACCGTGTGCTCTGCAAGGCGTCGCGCGGCATCGCGCTCGATCGCTTGGTGGATCGCCTGCAAAAAGACCTTGCCGCGCGCGAACTGCGCGTTGGCGAGGAAGCCGCAGGTTCGCCCGGGGACGGAGCTTCGATCGAATGATCTACTGGCTGGCGCCACACCTGTTCTCGGAAGATGTATGCCGACTGCTCGGCTACATCTCGGTGCGGGCTGGCGCCGCCGCGATTACCGCGTTTCTCATCGCAATCGTCTGCGGGCCGGCCGTCATTCGCTGGCTGTCGCGCCAAGGCGTTGGCGAGCGTGGCGATGGCACCGGCTCACAAACGCTCGAAGAGCTGCACAAGGACAAGGTCGGCACGCCGACCATGGGCGGCGTGTTCGTGATCGCCGCCATCTTGCTGTCCGGTGCGCTGTGGCTGCGTTTCGATGGCGCAAACCGCTACTCGCTGCCGGGGCTGGTGCTCGTGCTGGGCTTTGCAGCGGTTGGCTTTTGGGACGACTGGGTCAAGTTGCGCCAGGGTCAGCTTGGCGAAAAGAAGCGCGGCATCAGCAAGAGAGAAAAGCAGGGTGCGCTGACGATCGTGGCGCTGCTGATTGGCCTGTGGCTGCTCGGCCCGGCCATGCTGCAAAGCGACCTCGGCGGCCCGCATCTCTACGTGCCGTTTGCCAAGGACTTCGCGCTCGATCTGAGCGCCTGGTGGGGGATCCCGTTTTTGCTGCTGGCCGTGCTCGTGCTGACCGGCGCGGCCAACGCCGTCAATCTTACCGATGGGCTCGACGGCCTCGCGGCGGGCTGCATCGCGACCTCCGCGATCGCCTACGCCGGCATCACGTATGCCGTCGGTCGCGTCGACTGGGCCGAGTATTTGCTTGTGCCGCATGTTGCCGGTGCCGGCGAGATGGCCGTCTTGATGGCGGCGCTGCTCGGCGGCGCGATGGGCTTTTTATGGTTCAATGCCGCGCCGGCGATGGTCTTCATGGGCGACGTCGGCAGTTTGGGGCTCGGCGGAGCGCTTGCCTACGCCGCGGTGATCAGCCGAACGGAGCTGGTATTGCTGGTTGTCGGTGGCGTCTTCGTTGTCGAGGCGCTGTCGGTGATCCTGCAGGTTGGCTCCTACAAGCTGCGCAAGAAGCGAGTGTTTCGCTGCGCGCCGCTGCACCATCACTTCCAGTTTGGCGGCATGCCGGAGACGCGCGTGGTCGCGCGCACCTGGATCGTCTCGGCGCTGCTCGCGATGTGCAGCCTGGTCCTGTTCAAGGTGCGTTGACCGATGTCGGCTGTTGCCAGGAAGCGTTCTCGCGGCATCGAAGCCGAAGAGCTTGAGCACCCGACCCGGGCGGCCGGCGTGCACGTGCGCGAACTCGATTGGCTGATGCTGATCGTGATGGCGCTGTGCTGCCTCGGCTTGGCGATGGCGGTCTCCGTGCGCGGCGCCCAGCTCGACTACGGCGGTGCCATGCTGATCATGCGCACCCAGGGCACCAAGCTGCTGTTTGGGCTGGTCGCGTTTTTGGTTGCTGCGCTGACGCCGATTCGCCTGATCCGGCGCGTCGCGATGCCGCTCTTTTTCTGCGCGGTCGCAGCTTGCCTGGTGCCGCGCCTGCTCGGTATGGGCAGCCACGGGGCGTGCCGCTGGATCGTCATCGGCAGCCAGCAGTTCCAGCCGGTCGAGCCGGCACGCTTCTTCCTGGTCTTGGCCGTGTCCTGGCTGCTGGCTCGAGCCGGCGGCTCGGGCCTGTCGGATTTTCGCCGCGGCTTCTTGCCGGCCATGGGGTGCGCGATGCTGCTGGCCGGTGCGCTGGCTCTCCAGCCCGACAACGGCAACGCGCTGCTGGCGGTGATGCTCGCCAGCTGCCTGGCGCTGGTGGCCGGCGTGCGCTTCCTGCACTTTGCGCCGATGGCCGTCGCTGGACTCGGCGTCATCATCTTTGCGGCGACCCGGCACAACTACGTGCGGACGCGCATTGACCAGCTCTTCAACACCGCGCCCGACTCGCAGGTTGGCCTCGGCCTGATCGCGGTCAGCAGCGGTGGATTCTTCGGCCGCGGGCTTGGCCAGGGCTGGATGAAGATGAACTACGTGCCGGAAGCGCACAATGACTTCGTCTTCGCCATCATCGGCGAAGAGCTGGGGTTCTGTGGCTCGCTGTTCGTGCTCGGTAGCTACACGCTGTTTGGCTACGTCTGCTACCGATTGATCTGCTCCGTAAAGGATCCCTTTCTGCGCTACGTAGTCTGTGGGTATGCTCTGATGATCTGTATGCAGGCGGCCGTCAACCTACTCGTGGTCAGCGGGTGGGCGCCGGCCAAGGGCATCGACCTACCGTTCGTATCTACGGGCGGCACCAGTCTCGTTTTCTCTCTTGCGGCAGTCGGGCTGATTGGCAACGCGGTGCGAACCGATCGCGCCGGGGCCTTTCACACGATGGATGAGTCGCAGGCGTACGCGTGACGCGTCTATCCGTGATCTGCACATCATCAATGAGTAGGTCCGTGCTAGTGGGTCGAAGGCAGGCTAGGTCCGGTCGTCGGATACCGACCGGTCAGGATTGTGATCGGGTGTCGGCAGGTGCTGCCGTCCCCTTTTATGTTTACGCGGTTCGCTCGCTCTTTCGCGCGCGACGACAAGCTGGTTTCCCGCGCTCGGCGCGGGCTTTGAGGGTGTGATGGGTCAACTCGAGAAATACGGCCTCTACGTTTTGTGTTTGGTGATCTTCCTGATCCTCGGTGTGACGATCTGGCCGGGCGACAGCGTTCGGGATCCCGGTCAGCAGCGCGAAGCCGTCAAGCGTCATGAGACGGCGTTGAGCGGCGTGCAGCAGAGCCCCAGCCCGGGTGGCGTCCCTGCGAGCGGTCGTGGTTCGACCGTGGGAAATGGCGGCGCGTCGCTAGCCGGCCTCCAGCTGTCGGAGCTGCTCGAGTCGCCGCCACGTCCCAAGCCGATGCCAGATCAAGTGCCGCCGGCCGGACAGCCTCAGTTGGGTCAGCTTCCGCCAGGGCAAGCGTCCCCGGCCGCAGTCGTGCCGGCGTCGAGCCGTCGGCAGGGCTCCGAAGCGGCTCCGCCGGCAGCGAGCGCGCCGGCATCGTCGACGACCTACACGGTGCGTCGCGGCGACACGCTGAGCGAGATCTCGTCGCGCCAGCTAGGCAGCGTTCGCTACATGAAGGCGATTCGTGACCTCAACCCAGCTCTGAACCCGAACCGCCTCAAGGTTGGCGCCAAGATCCTGCTGCCGGCGCGCTCGGCGCTCGCGGGCGGCGCGGCTTCCGGCGGCTCCTCGAACTCCGGCAAGAAGGGCGATGCCTTCCAGCGCGCGGGAGCCTACCGCAGCTATGTGATCGTGCGCGGCGATACACTGGAACGCATCGCACGCGTGCAGCTGGGCTCGACGGGCCGCGTAGGCGACATCAAGCGCCTCAATCCCGAGGTCAACCCACGGCGCCTGCGTCCGGGCAAAAAGCTGAAGCTGCCCGTCCGGTAGTTTTCGCCGTGCCCGTCGATACGAACCAGGTTGTCGCGTCGGAGCGACAGCGCATCGCGCTGGTCAGCGGTGGCACCGGTGGGCATCTCATGCCCGCGCTGGCGCTGGCGCGAGCCATGCCGAGTCACGACTTCGATCCGCTGCTGCTGATCGAAGGGCGCGAAGTCGAACGCGAGCTTGTGCGGCGCGAGCTTCCCGATCTCGAAGCGCATGAAGTGCAGCGCGCCGGCGGCACTGCTGGCCTGCCGCTCTGGCTTGGCCGCACAACGATGCGTGCCCGGCGGCTGCTGCGCGACAAGTCGGTGTCCGCCGTGCTGAGCACAGGTGGTCGGGCTTCGCTGCCGATTGCGCTCGCCGCCAAACAGCTGCGCGTCCCGCTGTTCTTGCTGGAGCAAAACGCCGTGGTTGGCCGGGCCAATCGCTGGCTCCTGCCGCTGGCTCGGCGCATGTTTACGGGCTTGCCCGCCTCATCGCCTGCTGCCGCAAAAGACGTGCGCAAAGCCGCGCGGTCGACCTACACGGGGACACCGCTCCGAGCTGGCTTTGGCCATATCGAAGCGGGCGATGCGCGCCGTTCGCTGGGCCTTGCTGCGGATGTGCCGGTTGTCTTGATCACCGGCGGAAGCCAGGGTGCGCGTGCGCTCAACGAGTGCGTGCCGCATGCGGTGCTGGCCGCGGGCCGACGCGTTCAGGTCGTGCACTTGTCCGGCCTCGGTAACGAGACGGCGGTGCGGCAGCGCTATGCGGAAGTAGCTCACGACACCGTCGCAACGGTTCGTCCGGTCGCGGCCGATATGGATCGTCTGTTTGCTGCTGCAGATCTCGTTGTGTGTCGCGGCGGCGGCACGACGGTGGCGGAGCTGATGGCTGTTGGCCGCGCCGCCGTGATCCTGCCGTATCCGCACCACAAGGACCGTCAGCAGTTTTGGAACGCGCGCGTGCTCGAGCAGCGTGGCGCGGCGATGGTCCTGGAAGAGGGCCACGCCGACCTTGCTGCGTCGCTTGCCGCCGTGCTGCGCGACCTGCTGAGCAGCCCGGATCGCCTCGCCGCCATGGGCGATGCTGCGCGAACGCTGCGCCGACTGGATGCCGCCGATGCGATTCTCCGCGGCATGCAGGAGGAGCTGCGCGACGGCGGGCCGGGCAAGCTGGGCGCGCGCTGGGATCGCGGCCTGCCGCGCCCGCGCGAAGACGCACGTGGAGGAGCCGCATGACCTCGACCGACGAACCCCAAAACGCACTCGATGCCAGGCTTCAAGAAGGCATCCCCGGCACGAGCTTCGTCTCGCGCCGGTTCCATTTTGTTGGTGTGGGGGGCTCGGGGATGAGCGGCCTTGCCCGACTTCTCGGCGGCATTGGCGCGGTTGTAACTGGTAGCGATTCGACCGGCAGCTCGGTGGTCTCGGGCCTCACCGACGACGGCCACGACGTCTGGGTTGGATGCCATCCCGAGCGGGTGCACGGCGAAGGCGGTTACGTCATCCGCAGCGCGGCCGTGCCGCTGTCGGATCCCGAAGTGCAGCAATGCGTCCGGCAGGGCTTCACGTCGCTCCTGTATGCCGAAGCGGTGGGGCGACTTAGCGAAGGTCGCCGCACGCTGGCCATCGGCGGCACGCACGGCAAGACGTCGACGACGGGTCTGACGGTCGCTGCCCTGCGTGGCGCCGGCTTGGACCCTTCCCACCTGATTGGCGGCGAGGTGCCAGAGCTCGGCGGCAATGGCTACGGCGGACGCGGCCAGGGCTTCGTGGTCGAGGCCTGCGAGTTCAACCGCAGCTTCCACAACCTGCGGCCGTTTGGTGCGGCGATCCTCAACCTGGACCACGACCACTTCGACTGCTATCCATCGACCGACCTGCTGATCGAGGCCTTCGCAGGCTATCTCGGCCGGGTGCGCCCGGGCGGCACCGCGCTGGTCGAGGAGGCCGTGCCAAAGGCGGTGCTGCACAGCCTGCGCAGCGATGTCGAAATCCTCACGGTCGGCTCAGGGCTCTGGGCGGATATCCGCGCCGTCGATGTGCGCGATCGCCTCGGCTGCTTCTCGTTTGATCCGGTTGTTCAAGGCGAACGGCTGCCGCGCGTCACCATGTCGATGGCCGGCCGCCACAACATGGTCAACGCGATGTTCGCGCTCGGGCTGGCGCATATTGCCGGCGCCGACATGCCGGGTGCGTGCGAGGGGATCAGCTCCTTCGGTGGCGTCCGGCGTCGCTTTGAAGTGCACGAAGGCAAGGCGGGGGGCGGCGTCTTGGTCAACGACTATGCGCACCACCCCGCGGAGATTCGTGCCGTCGTGCAGACGGCGCGGCGACGGTTCCCGGACCGACGGCTGGTGGTTGCGTTCCAGCCGCATCAGTTTCAGCGCACGCTGTTCTTGTTGGATGACTTCGCGAAGGCGCTGGCAGAGGCCGATTCGGTGCTCGTCGTCGAAATCTACGGCGCGCGCGAAAGTGACGAGATCATGTCGTCGGTGAGTGCTGGTGATCTCGTTGCCGGCGTGCGCGAGCGCGGGACGTCGGCTCACTACGCCGGTGCCGTTGCCGACCTCGAAGACTGCGTGCTCGAGCACGCCGAGCCGGGCGATGCCGTCATGGTCTTGGGCGCAGGGGACATCGACCGAGCGGTTGGAGGCATTGTTGACCGAATCTAAGCCGCTTGTTCCGAGTATCGCCGCGGCGCAGTGCCACGGCTCGCCGTTGGCAGCCGAGCTGGACGCGTCGCTCGGCAGCGCGCTGCAGAGTATGCAGGGCGCCGTGCATCGCGGGTTCGTGCTGGCTCCGCAGATGCATTTGCGCATCGGTGGCGCCGCGGATTGGTTTGTCGAGCCGTTTGACGAAGCCGACGTGCAGCTGATTGTTCGCACGTGTCGCGAGCTCGGCATTCCGCTGCACATCCTCGGAGGCGGCAGCAACGTCGTGGTGGCGGACGCGGGTGTGCGCGGTGTCGTCATGTATCTCGGCCACCTCAACCGTCTCGCCCGTGCCGACAATCGCATCACGGTCGGTGCCGGTGCGACCCTGCCGAGCGTCCTGCGGGCGACGAAAGACGCCGGTTTGGCGGGGCTCGAAAAGCTCACCGGGATCCCGGCCGAAGTCGGTGGCGCGGTCGCGATGAACGCGGGCACACGAGTCGGCGAGACCTTCGAATACTTGACGTCGATCACGGTGGTGGACGCCAACGGCCAGCTTGCCGTGCGCGCGCGGCAGGATCTATCGCCGAGCTATCGCCACGGCAATCTCGGCGAAGCGGTGGTCGTGCAGGCGACGTTTGAGCTGGAACCCGATGATCCGGATGCGATCTTCGAACGCTTTCGCGAGTCGTTGCAGGCCCGCAATGCGAGCCAGCCGGTGACGCAGCGCAGCGTTGGCTGCGTATTTCAAAACCCGGCTGGTGATGCGGCGGGTCGACTGATCGAAGCGGCTGGCTGCAAGGGCCTCGCGGTTGGCGGCGTGCGCGTTTCCGACAAGCATGCAAACTACTTCGTCAAGACCGATGATAGCGGCTCGGCAGGCGACTTCGTCCGCTTGATGCACGAGGTTGCCGGGCGCGTTCGCGACAAGTTTGCCGTCGCGCTCGAGCCCGAAGTGAAGTTTTGGGGGTTCGCGGAGGGCGAGAACTCCTGAACGCGACTCTTGAGCAGAACGCTCGGGCACGCTGGATGCCCGGGCGGCGGTTCCAGGGTTTGTCCTAAGTAGGCAGAGGCTCGCTTTCGGACGTTCTTGAATACTTCGAGCGGACGGGCCGCGGCGAAGTCGATACAGTGTCATCAACGAGGTAGATAGACGCATGAGTGGAGACGAAGAAATCCGCATCGAGTTCAAAGGCCGCCATGACCACATCACCGAGCGCATGCAGGAGCACGCGACCAAGAAGCTGCAGAAGCTCGGTCGCTTTGGTCACGCGCTGACTCGGGTTGAGGTGGTAGCCGATCACGCGCACGAGAATCCCGAGGTGGAGCTGCTTGTGCACCGCACCAAGGGCGCGCCGCTCGTCGCCAAGGAGCGCGGCACGTCGTTCTCCGGCACGATCGACCTGCTCGTCGACAAGATGGAGGCGCAGCTGCGCAAGCAAAAGGAGAAGATGACCGACCACAAGTTCCCCGATGCGAAGGAGGAGCGGGCCCGTGCCGCGGCTGCCTTGGACGAGGGGCGAGAAGGCACCGGCGAAGACGAGACGTACGAAGAAGCTGTGCGCAAGTCGCTGGACAGTTGATCTAGCGCTGGACAGTTGATCCAGCGGTAGTCTGGTGATCTGGCGCTCGTTTCGTTGGGCGCTCGTCCAGTTAGGCGATAGCCGGGCCGTCGTGGTCAGTCTGCGGCCGCCCGCCGACCTGCCCGCGCGGCATGCGGCCGGCAGTTTGCTCGGTTGGCAATCGGGCCAGCGGTCTGCGGTTTGGCAGGCTTGGTCTGCGCGTTCCGACGGAATCCACGAAAGACTTTGTTCGCCCCGTTTTGGGGGGGCGTGCGTGCGCGTTTCGCTGCTCGCATGGGCGAATCGGCCCCGATCCGGTCTAGAAGCTGCTGCCAATACCGGCGAACCGTTGCGTCGACGCGGAGCTTTCCCCACACTCCTCGCCCAATGATTCGCAACCTTGTCCAGGATGCCGCTGTGATCGGCCAGGTCGAAGGCTCGACCAAAGAAGCAGCGCTGAAAGAGCTGCTCGCCGCTGCTCAGTCCGTCGGCGCCTTTGACGAGTCCGCTCGCAAAGCGCTTTCCAAGCGGCTGTCCGATCGTGAGGCGATCGGCTCTACCGGTCTCGGCAACAGCGTCGCCGTGCCTCACGTGAAGGGCGAGAGCGTCGAAAAGACCACCCTCGTCGTGGCTCGCTGCCGACAAGGCCTCGAGTGGCAAGCCATTGACGGACGGCCGGTTCACGTGCTGTTTTTGCTGGTCTCGCCGACCGGCGAGCCCGAGAGCCACCTACAGTGCCTTCGTTGGATTGCAGGGCTGGCGCGCAACGCAGACTTTCGCCGCTTTCTGCTCGACGCCGATAGCGATGATGCGATCCGAGATCTTCTGCTCGAAATGGGCAGCGAGGAGTAGCCGTGACCGAATCCGAAAACGCTGGCGAAGAGCCGCGTACGCTGCGCGTGACTTTGCAAAACAAGCATGGTTTGCACGCACGGCCCGCCCACCTGTTTGTGCAGACGGCCAACTCGTATGCCAGCCAGCTGCGCGTTGCGCGTGCCGATGCCGAAGGCGAGGCTCCGGTCGATGGCAAGTCGATCATGGGCATGATGATGCTCGCGGCTGAGAAGGGAGTGGAGCTGAGTCTCGAGGCCACGGGCCCGGACGCGGATGCCATGCTGCGCGCGCTGGCCGAACTGGTCGCCGCCAAGTTCGGCGAAGACTAGCGCGCTGGCCGCCGCAGAGAGGTGCTCGGCGTCGGCTCTCGGATTGAGACGCGAGACGCCACGCCACCCGGTCGATGCTGACGAAGAATGCGTCAGCGCGCGGGGCGCGGGCGCGCCGTGCTGTGAAGGATCTGCAGAGCACTTTGGCTAGGGCTCAATCCTGACCATGCCGACGGCCGATAGGGCGAATCCGTGGACATGTTCCACTGAAGAAGGAGCGCCCGTTCATGCTGAAGCAGCGCAAGAGCATCGTCGGTCTCGACATCGGCAGTAGTTGTATTAAGGCCGTCGAGCTGACTCGCGAGAAGTACGACCACGTCATCACTGGTTACGCCCAGATTGACATCCACCACGAAGCGTCGCGGCAAGACGCGATCGCCGAACTGATGCAGGCGGCAAAGTTCCGCACCAAGCGCATCGCGACGGCGGTAAGCGGCAAGAACGTCGTTTTCCGCTACATCACGATGCCGGAGATGAGTGACGACAAGTTGCTCCAGGCGGTCCGGCTCGAAGCGGACAAATACATCCCTTTCGATGTCGATGACGTCGAGATCGGCGCCGAGCGGCTGCAAACTGGCAGCGCCGACGAGAAGAGCGAAGAGATGAAGGTTCTGCTGGTTGCCGCCAAAAAGGCGACGGTTGCAGACCACAGCCGCATGCTGACCGAGTTGGGTCTGCAGCCGGTCTCGGTTGGCGTCGATGGCTTCGCCCTCGGCAACGCCTGGGAACTCGGAGATCTTGTCAATCCTGGCATTCAGGAGCCTGGCCGCACGGTGGCACTCGTCGACATTGGTTCGACCAAGGCGAGTATCAATATCCTGCGTGACAACATCAGCTACTTCGCTCGCGAAGTGCCGATCGGCGGGCAGGACTTGACCAACGCCGTGGTCCGCCGCTTGGGCGTCGAAGCCAACCAGGCCGAGGAGCTGAAACGGGATCCAGGCGATCAGGGCGCCATCGTGCAAGAGGCGATTGCGCAGACCCTCGAGGACCTCGGCAACGAAGTGAACCTGTCGTTCGACTTCTTTGAGAACCAGTTTGACGGCGAGGTGCAGGAGGTCTGGTTGACCGGCGGCACGGCGCTGCTGCCGATGCTCGAAGAGAACTTCGAGAAGATCTTTGAGAAGCGCACCAAGACCTGGAACCCCATCGAGGGGCTCAAGGTCAAGGCCGACAACGTTGACGTCGAAGCGCTCAACCAACTATCGCCTCAGCTCGCCGTTGCGGTTGGGTTGGCGGCAGCCTCCTAGGAGAACCGAGACATGATCCGCATCAATCTTCTCCCTGCCGACCTGCGTCGCGGCAATCGTTTGCCGCCGCGCGTGCTGGCGGCGGCATTCGGCGCGGCGCTGCTGGTCAGCGCAGCGGTCGGCTGGTTTGGCCTCGTTTACTTCGGCGACCTTGCAGACAAGGAGCAGGAGCTTCAGCGGGTGTCCGTGGAGTTTACCGGGCTGAAGCCAAAGGTGACCTATCACGACGCGCTCGTTGCCAACCGCAAGGAATACGAGCTCCGCGTGCAGACCATTCAGCAAATCGGCAAGTCACGGCGCCTCTGGTCGCAGTTTGTCAACGAGCTGATCGACGTCGTCAACAACAACGGTGTGACCGAGCGCCACCTCGCGTGGTTTGACAGCATCAACGTCAAGAGCGATCCGGCCAAGGGGGCTCGCGTCGTCGTGCCCGCCAACGTGCAGGGGGCCGATAAGTCGCTGCTGGCGAACTTCCACGAGGACATCGAGGCGGCGCCCTTCGCCGATGAGCTCAAGAAGAAGAGCGATCCGACCTGGAAGCTTGAGATCGACGAAGAGCGCATGCCGCCCGCGTTCCTCAAGTTTCCGATGCAGATGACGTTCCAGCCCCCCAAGAAGTAGAGGACGACAAAGATGAGCAACTGGTCCCAAAAGAAAATGCTGCTGACGATCGGCGGCGTAGCGCTCTTTGTCTGTGCTACCGCTGGCGGTGGCGTCTACTACGCACAGGGTCTGATCGAAGAGACCGAGACGAAGGTGAAGGCGAAAAACGGCGAGATCAAGGCAGCCCGCCAGAGGATCGCCAAGGTCGCCAGCCTCGAAAAGGAGGTCGTGATCCTGCGCGAGAACCTCGGCGAATACGTCAAGATTCTTCCGGACGAGAAGGCACTCAACGAGTTCGTTCGAATGCTGAACAAGTTCGAGAAGCAGTCGGGCATCACCGGCACAGGGCTTGTGCAAAAGAACGCTCGGGGCAAGCGCGCCGTGGGGCGTTTTACGCCGATTGAATACACATACGACATGAACGCGACCCTTTGGCAGGGGTTGAAGTTCATGAACCTGATCGAGAACTACGAGCGTTTCGTCAGCATCACGGACTTCAGCTTTACGCCCGGCAAGAGCCGCCGCGGCGCCGAAGTCGTAGATGGTGAGGTCGTGCACCAGGTCCGCATCTCGATGCAGACCTACCAGTACAACCAGCCGGCCGCGGGCAAGGAAGTGGCGGTCCCGAACTACGAGGATCGCCGCGAAGAGCTGCGCGAAGAGATCTGGAAGCGCATGCAGATGATCCGGCTCGATCACTACGAGCACAAAGGCCAGCAGGGGCGTCGCGACATCCTTGTCGATCCGCGTGAACGCGGCGGGCTCGTCAGCGATCCCAACAAGGCCTCGACTTCCGAGCAGAAAGAGATGCTCGAGAAGTACATCGGCTCGATTGAGAAGCTCGAGAAGATGCTCGAAACGATGCGCGGCGAAGACACCACGCTGATGCAGCAGTATGCGCTGGAGAAGCGCTTCAAGGACGAGCTCGCCGAGCTGATGATCGAGACCGAAAACGACGGCGGCATGATCAGTTACCGGCCCTACCGCTTGCGCTGGTCCAAGGAAGTCATGGAGCCGCTCGCAAGGCTCGGCAAGGAGCTCGATGGCCCTCGGCCGGGGCCGGATATCGTGGATCCCTACCTGCCGGCCGAAGAGATCCGTTCACTCATTTCGATGATGGCGGACGACTGCAACAACGGCCAGCTAGAGCAGGCGCAGCAGCGTTACGAAGAGCTGCTCGATCAGCTCAGCGTGCCGCGCGACGACGAACGCCACGCCTTGGCTGTAGAAGCCAAATCGTGGCACGTAAAAGCCAAGACCGCTTTGGACTTCAAAGATCTCGAACTGCGTGTGCAGGGCGTTGTCGTGAGTGGCGGGGGCCGCTCGGGCGTGCTGCTGAACGGCGAGGTCTTCGAAGAAGGCGACTACGTCGCCGACGACCTGCTAGTCAAGCAGGTCGAAGAAGAGCAGGTCTGGTTCGTGTATCGCGGGCTCACGCTCGTTCGCACGATGTGAACTTGCCGTCGACGGCGAGGGTTCCCTCAAGCCGTCGGCACCGGCAGTTCGATGTAGGAGAGACTTCGGCGTGCGCTCGGCAAAGGCGCCGTCGAAAAGCGAATCAATAGCAGGCCCCTTCTGGGGGAACGAGGATCGACGATGATGGCACTTCAGAAGGTGTTCAGTTATGTCCTGGCGACAAGCGCGATGGCGTTTGCAGTGCCGGCCCAAGAACAGGGCCAAGGACTAGAAGAAAGGAACGAGATCACGTCACAGGCTGAGGGCGACCGCTCGAGCCGACTGACGCTGCGGCTGAAGGACCGCGATCTTCGTGATGTGGTGCAGAGCATTCGTCGCAAGACGAACGCGAACATCATCATGGATCCGGACATTGAGGCTCCGGTCACGATTGACCTGCAGGACGTGCACTGGCGCCAGGCGCTTTCGCTCGTCGCCGAGCAGGCCGGTTGCGTCGTCAACGAAGCCGAGGGTGGCGTGCTCAAGGTGGAAAAGCCGCCGCGCGTCTACTTCGCTTTCGAAGACACCGAGATCCAAAAGGTGATCGACACGATCGCCAAGATTTCGGGGGCCAACATCGTGGTCGCTCCTGAGGTTCAGGGGACGATCACGGTTCGCCTGAAGAACATTCCTTGGCGCGATGCGCTCGACGCGGTCGTCAAGACGCTCGGGTTTGTCGTGGTCGAAGAGCAGCGCGGCATTCTTCGCGTCGTGCCAGCGGCGAACATTGAGCAGGATCTGGAGTTTGCGGCGATCAAGCTGCGCTTCATCCGTCCTTCCTCGGTCTTTGTGCCGCTGATCACCTCGGAGTACATCCGCGACCTGCGCAACGTCATGCCGATGATGCCGGGGCAGCTGAACTTCAGCATGCTGGACACGCTGCAGAACATGGTCACGCCAAACGTGGGTTCGCTGGAGTATGTCCAGGAGACCAATGTGATCATGGTCAAGGACACCCGTCCGGTCGTCGAGCAGATCCGCCGCACGATCGAGATGATGGACGTGGAGCCGTCGCAGGTGCAGCTGGACGTCCGCTTCGTGACGACCAGCAACGACGACTTGCTCGACATCGGCATCTCCCCCGGCGGCAACGGCTGGACCGCCAGCCTCGGGCTCGGGCAAATCCCAACGCGGTTGCCCTTCGATCTTGGCGCCGGTGGCTGGGACGACAGCATCATCGCAAACGAGACCGGCACGGGTCCGTTCGTCGACGGCGCAAGCACGCAGAACTTGCCGGCGGCAACGACGATTCCCAACGTCGTCTTCGGCGCGCTGAACTTCCAAGAGGTGACCGCGACGTTGCGTCTGCTGGCCCGCGACTCCCGCTCGGAGATCCTGCAGGCGCCTCAGATCACCACGATCGACAACAACACGGCGACGATCTTCGTCGGCGAGGCCGTTCGCTACGCCCAGGCGCGTGTCGAGCAGGGGCAGGCCGGTGGTCTGCTGCTGGCACTCGAAGAAGGGGATGAGTCGCCCGTCAACATTGGCTTCCAGCTGCTGGCCACGCCGCACATCGTGCCGGGCACCGACAAGGTCATCATGGAAGTGATTCCGCAGCGCACCGCGCTGACCGGAACGGGCAGCTCTTCGATTGCTCCGGCTGGCTTCGACATCTTCGAGGTTGGTGGTGGCACCGGCGCCGGCTCCGGCAGCATCGCGCTGCCCCGCGTTGCCTCCAGCACGCTGTCGACGACGGTCCTGCTGCACAGCGGCCAGACCGCCGTGCTCGGCGGTCTGAAGACCAAGACCGAGACCGAAACCGAGGTCAAGCTGCCGCTGCTCGGCGACATCCCGGTGCTGGGCTACCTGTTCAAGAACCGGACCAAGCAGGAGACGCTGTCGACCCTGCTGGTCTTCATCACGCCGCAGATCATCCGCTCGGCCGGCGATCTCAAGGATTCGATGCAGCGTCTGCTCGAAGAGCGGATGAAGGACCACCGCTCGAACCTGGCGCAGACCAAGGAAGCAATCTTCGGGCGCTAGTCGCCCCGGCTTGCTTTGATTTCGAATCGCGGCCCCGCGGAGCCTTTGGCTCCCGGGGCCGCGTTCGTTTTGAGGCCGCGCATTCGGCAGGGCCGAACTGGCTCGCGTGCTCCGTCCTGGCTAGACTCTGCGCGCCCGTTCGAGTGAGCGGGCCCGGTCGGCAGCCAGGGTTTGGTGACGGGAACATGCAGTTCCTGCTTCCGACAACGCTGGCTCGACGCGGCCGCGACCCCAACCTTCACCATGTCTGTCGCAAGCTCTAGACCCAGGCCTCTGAGAACGAGGCCGCCGAGAACCAAGCCTGCCAGAAGCAGGCGGCCCGGACGGCCAGCAGCAGCCCCTCCGCGGGGCGATGCTGGCCTGAGTCGGGGCCTAGCGTTCTTCAGAGAGCAGCCCATCTTGGGTGAGATGCGGCTCGACATGGCTTTTCGTTCCCATTCGCTTGCCCGCAGCCGATCGCACCTCGCGCTCGCGCGTGGCGAGCATCAAGACAAGGACCCCCGTGAAGAGGATGCTCATCAACGCCATCGATCCGGAAGAAAGCCGGATCGCTGTGGTGGAGGACGGCGTGCTGCAGGAGCTGCACGTCGAGTTGGCAAACCGAGAGGCGTATCTCGGTAACATCTACAAAGGCAAGGTTGTCAACATCGAGCCATCGATTGGCGCTGCGTTCGTGGCGTTCGGTGGCCGGGTCAATGGCTTCCTGCACGTCTCCGACGTGCTGCCGGCCTATGGCCGCGACGACTTCCGTCTAGAAGACGTGATCGAAGGTCGGGCGCGCGTCGACGTGGACGATGGTCCGGAGTCGATGCAGCAAGCCCTGTCAGACGACGATGATGACGAGCAGGGCGACGCGAAGAGTCCCGCCGAGGCGGAGGCGGCTGGCCAAGAGGATCTGGATGATGCGGATTCAGAGCATCCTGATGACGATCCTTCTGGCGGTGATCACTCCGAGGGGCTTGAGGATCCAGCCGCCGAGCAGGAAGAACCTGAGATCGAGGCCGTGGAGGACGTCGAAATTGACGATGGCTCGAGTGCTGACGACGCCGAAGAGCGCGACGACGACGGCGACCTTGAAGACGATCACGCTGAGGACGGCGAGGATGAGGACCATCCCGGCGGCGGCGGCGGCGGGTTCGGCGGCGGCGTAGGCGAGAAGCCTCTGCGGATGGCTGCGTCCGATCCTGGCGATCGTGAAGAGTCGAGCGGCGGCGGCGAAGCTCAGGGTGGCGGCGAATCGAGCGCGTCCGATGCTGCGGACGGAGCCGGCGGCGAAGCCCCGACTTCGCCGCGCAAGAAGCGCTCGCGCCGGTCGCGGTCACGGCGCAAGCCGGCTGCGGAAACCGGCGACGAAGGGGCCGCGGTTGCCGCCGCTCCTGCGCCTGATGACGAAGCTGGGGCGGATGTCGCCTCGGATCGCAGCAGCGCTGGCGGCAGCGAAGCTGGCCGCGCAGAGTCTGGCCGCGCAGAGTCTGGCGGCGCAGGGTCTGGCGAAGCCGATGCGCGCAGGTCGCCGCCCCGCAAGAAGCGCGCACGGCGCGGCACAAAGAGCACGAGCGGCGGGTGGGGCGAGAGCGGCGGCCCCGGTGGCGGCCGGCGCCCTAGCGAAAACCGGCCGACGATTGACCAGCTGCTCCGCAAGGGGCAGGAAGTCGTCGTGCAGATCACCAAGGAGGGGATCGGCAACAAGGGGCCGACCCTGACGACCTACGTCTCGTTGCCGGGGCGCTGCCTGGTCCTGATGCCGTCGCTGCCCAAGTGCGGCGTCTCGCGCAAGATCGAGGACGGCAAAGAGCGGCGCCGCTTGAAGCGCATCGTCAAGGAACTCGACGAGACCGGCAGCGGTGGCATTGGCTTCATCGTGCGCACGGCGGGCATCAACAAGTCGCTGGAGGATCTGCACCGCGACCGTGACTACCTCAAGAAGATTTGGGAGATGGTCGCCCAGCGCCTCAAGGTGACGAAGGCGCCGGCGCTGCTCTACCAGGAGTCCGATCTGGTTCTCAAGGCGATGCGCGACCAGTTCACGCCAGATATTGCCGATGTCGTCGTCGACAGCGAAGACGTCTACCTGCGCATCCGCGACTTTGCCGAAAAGCTGATGCCGCTGATGTCGGAGCGCATCAAGCAGCACACGGTGACGACGCCGCTGTTCCATAGCTTCGGCATCGAAAAGGACGTCGAGGAGCTCTATCAGCCGCAGGTTGATCTCTCCAACGGTGCGTCGATCGTCATCGATCAGGCGGAAGCGCTGGTCGCCATCGACGTCAACTCCGGCAAATACAAGGGCAGCGGTGGGAGTGACGACACCGCGTATCGGACCAACCTCGAGTCGATTCCGGAGATCGTCCGGCAGCTGCGGCTGCGCGACTTGGGTGGCCTGATCATCATCGACTTCATCGATATGAACGCCGAGAAGCAGCGCCGTGGCGTGGAGCGCAAGATCATCGATGCCCTGCGCGGCGATCGCGCGCGCATCAAGGTCGGCCGCATTTCGCCCTTTGGCATGATGGAGCTGACCCGTCAGCGCGTTGGGCCGGGCCTCAAGCGCACCGTCTTCATGCAGTGTCCGCACTGCCACGGTGCCGGCTGGTCGCGCACGGTCCAGTCCAAGGCCCTCAGCGTTCTGCGCGAATCGCGCGCGCTGGTCAATCTCAAGGGCTACTCGATGCTGCAGGTGTTCGTGGCGCCGCCCGTTGCCGACTATCTCGTCAACTACAAGCGTCGCGCCGTGCTGGACCTCGAGGATGCGGTCGGCAAGACCATCCTGTTCCGGCCTGAGCAGAGCTATCCGATCGATGTCGTGCACTACCGCTTCTTGACCGGGGACGGCCAGGAAGCGCGCATCGCGATCCCGGCTGGGCTCGGCGTCAAGGCCTAGTGTAGCTGGCTGCGAAAGGCCGGCCGGGGTCAACCTCCGCGGCCGCGCCTTGCGGGCTTTGTCCTGGCGGATGCCGGCTGGTTCTGGCGGTTGCTGGCCATCACGACGATGATGCGCGCAGCATGACTGACCCTTCGCCTGTTCCTCCCGGTAGCGACAGTCGCCCGGCCGCTGTCGATCGCGCCGCCGCCGCCGCCGTGGATTCGTCTGCAGACGCAACCGCGAATCGGACCGAAAACTACCTAGAGGCCTATGCCTCGATCGGTGAGTGGATTCGTTTTGCGGACGCCAAGGCTGCCGTTGTGCTGACGGTCGTCGGGGCTCTCGCCAGCGTGCTGATTCCGACGCTGTCCGGGCTGCCCGAGCAGCCGGGTCTAGCATGGCTCTACTACGTCGCCGTGGGGGCGTTCGCGCTCTGGGGCCTGATGATGACGCTTGCCGGCGCTTTTGCGGTCTGGTGCGTGCTGCCGCTGCGGCGCAAGGGCAAGCATCCGTCGCTTGGCCACTGCAGCCACTTCCACCCTGCCGCCATTTCGGTGGCGTACGAAGAGCACGACGTGGAGCGCTTTATCGATGACTGCCAGAGCGGCGGTGTCGCTGGCTTCGAGCGTCAGGTGATCGCCGGGCTGTTGATCGACAGCCACATTTCTTCGGCCAAGTATGGGCGCGTCACGCTGGCCATTCGATTTCTCACGATCGGCGCGCCGTTTGGCTTTGCCTACCTGCTAGCGATTCAGTTTCTGTAACGGTCGTGCGGCCGCGGCGAGGCTCTTTGAAGCCCTCGATGCAAGCATTGTAGCGCGGCAGCAGGCTGTCCTGCGACTCGGGTGCGGCCGCCGCCAGGCATGTCTGCATGGTTTGCCGGCTCACGGGGAACATCGTCAGCAGGCGCGGTCCGGTTGCCGAGGTTCGCTGCCAGTAGATCAGCACGCCGTGCGGTGCGCGTTGGCGCGGGTGAGGGAACGGCACAAGTTCGGTGCAGAGATCGACCATGCGGCGGTTCTCGAGCCGAACGCGCTGGGTGATGCGTGTTGCGGCGAGCGACTCGTAGCTGTAGCTGCGGATCGTCGCCGCCGCGGGGCTGCGCTGCAGTCGACGCTGCCACGCCGGGTCGTCGCGAAACGCGATGCGCGCAAGCCACCAGGTCACGTTGTCTAGCAGGCTGCCCTCGCGGGGCATCGGGCGCAGCAGCCGCTTGAGGCCAAAGCCGTTCTCGATGCTCGGCTGGAGCCAGCGATCGCGCTTTTTGCCGTAGGGCGTCTCGATCGTGCTGAGCAGGTAGCCGTAGGTGTGCAGCAGTCCCGAGTGGCAGGCCTGGACGGGCAGCTTGTGACCGGTCGCGTCGGCAACTGCCGCGAGCGCGCCGGCCGCCACCGTGCGCTGGCCGGCGTTTTCGTCGTGGTTGTGGCTCACGCCCCATGCGTCGAGCGCCCAGGGAGCTTCTCGAACCCGCTGCAGTTCGGCCAGGAGGCCTGGCGCCCGCTCGGCTAGGATCGAGCGGCGCTGCTGCTTGCTCGTTGCTGCCGTGAGCGCCGCGGCGAGCATATCCCAGTCCGGGCCACTGATCACGCCGCCGAGAATACGAGAGCGGCGCTGCCAAGGCTGCTGCGCTCCGTGCGGATTCGCCGGTGGGCGGCAATTCCTGCTCATTTTCGGTTGCCCGGATCAAGCAGGATGCGCCGAGGAATGCTTGACTGGGGCCTTCGGAGGGCTACCGTCTTCGGCCCTTCTAACCGAGATTCAGCCCTATGTACGCCGTCGTCGACGATCGAAACCAGCAGTACCGAGTCGCCCAAGGCGACAAGCTCAAGATCCACCTTCACAAGGGGGCCAACGAGGGCGATACGATGACCTTCGATAAGGTCTGCGCCGTCGGTGGCGACGGCAGCGCGGCCGGCAAGGTCGGCACGCCGTTCGTGAGCGGTGCCAGCGTGACCGCGAAGGTCATCCGCAACGTCAAGGGCCCGAAGGTCATCATCGGCAAGTTCCGCCGCCGCAAGAACCATCGCAAGCGCACCGGTTTCCGCGCGCAATACACGATGATTCAGATCGAGTCGATCAACGGCTGATTGGCCGAGCGGCCGATTTGACGAGCGGCTGCAAGCCGATCGCAGCACTTACTAGACCGTTACGCATTCACAAACGCACAAGCTATGGCACATAAGAAGGGACAGGGTTCGACCCAAAACGGCCGCGACAGCAACCCGCAACACCGCGGCGTCAAGGCTTACGGTGGCCAAACGGTCACCGCAGGTTCGATCATCGTTCGTCAGTGTGGCACCAAGTTCCACCCTGGCCGCAACGTGCGCCGCGCCAACGACGACAGCCTGTTTGCTGTGGCCAACGGCACGGTTCGCTTCCAAAGCAATCGGCGCGTTCACGTCGACGCAGCCGAGTAGGCTGCCTGCGCGAGCGCGAAGCGGGCGGTTCCGCTCCGCTGCGCGGCAATGGCCCTGGCTGAGACCTCGACCTAGAAGCTTGTGCTTCCCCTTCGTGTGGAGGCGGTTTGCGGACCGTTTCCTAGCGCGAAGCTGCTGTATCCGATTGCCGCTGCCTAATTGCTGGGCCATTCCCAACGAGGTTTGCGATGTTCGTCGATGAGTTGACTCTGACCGTGCGCGCCGGCAAAGGTGGCGACGGCTGCATGTCGTTTTTGCGGGACAAGAACACCATCAAGGGTGGTCCTGATGGTGGCGATGGCGGCAAGGGCGGCGACGTTTTGCTGCTGCCGACAACGCACGTCAACACGCTCTATCACCTGACGGGTCGTGGCGCTTTCGCGGCGGCTGGCGGCATGCAGGGTGGTCCGCGGCAGTGTTCGGGCAAGGGCGCCGAAGATCTCATCATCGAGGTCCCTGTTGGGACCCAGATTCTGGATGCCGAGCGCGGCAACGTGCTGATGGACCTCGACACGCCGGATGAGCCGCGCGTGATCGTTCGCGGCGGCTTTGGCGGTCGCGGCAACGTGCACTTTACGAGCCCTACCCGGCGCACGCCTCGCTTTGCCGAAACGGGCAAAATGGGGGAAGAGCGCAAGCTTCGCCTGAGCCTCAAGCTGATCGCCGATGTCGGCCTGCTCGGCCTGCCCAACGCAGGCAAGTCGACGCTGCTGTCGACGATCACCAAGGCGCGGCCCAAGATCGCGGACTATCCGTTTACGACGCTGGAGCCGATGCTTGGCATTGCGACCCTGCCGCGTGATCGCGGGGAATCCGAGGCGACGTTCGTCGTCGCGGACATTCCGGGTCTGATCGAGGGCGCGAGCGACGGCAAAGGGCTTGGCGATACCTTTCTCAAGCACATCGAGCGGACGCGTTTGTTGCTGCACCTGATCGACTGCAGCTCGATGCCGCTTGACGAGCCGGAGCAGGCCTATCGCATGCTTCAGGCAGAGGTGCAGAGCTACTCGGATGATCTCGCCAGCCGGCCGACAATCGTCGTAGCGACCAAGATCGAGGATGAGGCCTGCCAGCAGCGTGCGCAGTCGTTGGCGACGGCCATCCAGCGGCCGGTTCTGCCAATATCCAGTGCTACCGGTCAGGGGTTGCCCGCGCTGTGCGCCGCCATCTGGTCGATGCTATCGGAGCTTCCGACCGCACGCCTAGCGGGGCGAGCTCTCGACAGCTAGCCGCGCGCGGCGCGCTGGATCGGATGGTGCTGCGGTGCGGGGGATCCCGCATTGGGGCAGGTTGGATCGTGCGTCCCAGGCGGCCTTGGGCCGGCTGGCACATGTGCCGATAGACCGTGCGGAGGATTCCGCATTGTCGACCAGTAACCCGCCTAAGACCCAATCGCCGGCCACGCGCCAGCCCAAGCTCCGCGACTTTCTTCGCATCATGGTCAAGGAGGGGGCCTCGGACCTTGTCTTGAAGGCCAATGGTTGTCCTGCGGTTCGCGTCGCCGGCGTCATTCGATTTCTTGGCGACCAGCCGCTGCCGGCCGAGCTGGTGCGCAGCTACGTCAGCGAAATCCTGAGCGAGCGCGGCAAGAGCGAGTTCGACGAGTTTGGCGCGACCGATACGGCGGTGGCGGTTCCCGGTGTCGGGCGATTCCGCTGCAATGCCTTCCACCAGTGCGGCGAGCAGGGGCTCGTTTTTCGCGCCATCAAGAACGAGATCCCGTCGTTCAAGGATCTGAACCTTCCTGTTGAGCCGCTGAAGCGGCTGGCCTCGCTCAAGCGAGGCTTGGTGCTGGCGACCGGGATCGCGGGTTCGGGCAAGTCGACGACGCTGGCGTCGATGATCGAATACGTCAACCGGACGATGAACAAGCACATCATCACGGTGGAGGACCCGGTCGAGTTTCGCTTCGAAGACAAGCGTTCGATTGTCAACCAGCGTGAGATCGGCGCCGACGTCAGCTCCTTCCCGCAGGCGCTGCGGCAGGCCGTGCGTCAGTCCCCCGACGTCATCCTGATCGGGGAGATGCGCGATGCCGAGACGGTTTCGGCCGCGATCGCCGCCGCCGAGACGGGTCACCTGGTCTTCTCGACGCTGCACACGGTCAACGCCGTGCAGACCGTGGAGCGCATCATCACGTTTTTCCCGCCGCACCAGCACGAACTCGTGCGGCTACAGCTGGCCCTCAACCTCGCCGGCGTCTGCTCGCTGCGTCTGATCAAGAACAAGGACGCCTCCCGCATGGTTCCTGCGGTCGAGCTGCTCATCAACACGCCGACGGTCCGCGAGCTGTTGGAGCAGGGGGAAACCCGCATGCTGCCAAAGGCCCTGACCGAAGGTAGCTACTACGGCACGATGACCTTCAACCAGTCGCTGATCCGGCTGTTCCAGTCAGGGAACATCAGTTTGGAGGACGCCCTGTCTGCGTCCGACAACCCCGACGATCTGAAGATGCAGGTGCGCGGCATCACCCAAGGCGGTGGTGCGGGCCGGCCGACGATGTAGGTGGTTCGCGGCGTCTCGCCGCCGCGGCTGGTGCTTGCGCGGAGCTTTCGCTGCAGGATGCTGCGGCTGCGCGCTACCGTCGGTTGCACATGGATCGACTGCGCACGTTCGGCATCGTTGCCCACATCGACGCTGGCAAGACCACCCTTACCGAACGCATCTTGTTTGATTCCGGCTCGCAGAGCTGGGTCGGCAGCGTCGATGAGGGCACGGCAACGATGGACTTCATGCCGTCGGAGCGTCAGCGCGGCATTTCGATCACGTCGGCGGTGACCCGGGTTGGTTGGGGCGACCACCAGCTGCAGATCGTCGATACGCCCGGCCACGTCGATTTCATTGCCGAAGTCGAGCGCTGCCTGCGCGTCATGGACGGAGTTGTCGTGCTCGTCGATGCGGTTCGCGGCGTGGAGTCGCAGACCCAGCTTGTCTGGCAGTCGGCGGTTCGCGAGGGGCTGCCGCGGCTGGTCTTCGTCAACAAGCTCGATCGCGTGGGGGCAGACTTTGACGCGGTGCTGGCCGAGGTGGCGGAGCATTTTGAGTGCCGCGTGGTGCCGCTTGTGGTGCCGCTGCTGGACGCAAAGGGCGCTTTCGCCGGGCTTGGCGATGCGATCACCGGGGCCGTGCAGTGGTTTGACGGTCGTCCCGAGCATGAACTCGTCGCCGGGCTCCAAAAGCAGTTGCGCGAGGCCCATGAGCGCGTGCTGGAGACCGTCGCGGACTGTGACGAGGCGGTGCTTGAAGCGGTTGTCGCGGGGCGCAGCTTGTCGCCCGATGCCTTGCGGGCCGCGTTGCGGGCCGCGTTTTTGCGCGGCGAACTGCAGCCGGTTCTGAGCGGAGCGGCGCTGTTCAACCGCGGCGTCGACTGGCTCTTGGATGCCGTGGTTGCGCTGCTGCCTGGGGCTGTGGCCGTGGCTGCGGCTGCCGCTGCCGCGCGGCCGCGCGTGGGGGCCTGGAGCGTTCGTGGCGCGGGCGACGAGGCCGCTCCGTTCTGTGGCGTGGTCTTCAAGGTGCAGCACCTGGACCAGGTCTGGAACTACGTGCGCGTCGTGCGCGGGCGGCTGGTCGCTGGGTGCAGCGTGGTGCGCGGCAATCGACCGCAGGCCGCCGCGAGCGTTGTCTCGGAGCTTTGGTCCATGCACGCCGATCGCCACGATGTGGTCGCGGCGGCTCTGCCTGGCGAGGTGGTTGTGGTGCCCGGGGACCTTGGCTGGCGCACCGGGGACAGCTTGTGCGATCCGGCGGAATCCACCGTGCTGCCCTTTGCCCGCTTTGCTCCGCCGGTTCTGGCCGTGACGTTTGAGCCCGAGCGCGCTGAGGACGCTGGCGCGCTTCACCGGGCGGTGCAGGAGCTCGCCATCGACGACCCCACCTTGCGGGCCGCGCGTGAGCACGACCGCATCGTCGTTCGCGGTATGGGCGAGCTTCACCTGGAGATTGTCGCCGAGATGGCGCGTGGCCGTGCAGCTGTGCCGTTTCGGGTCTCGCGCCCGCGGGTCGACCGACGAGAAACTGTGCAGCGAGTCGCTGAGGGCATCGCGGAGATCCGGGCGATGGTGGCCGGTCAAGAATGCGCTGCTCGGTGTGAGCTGGTCATCGGGCCGGCGGCAAGCGGCCGCGGCGTCGCGGGTGCTGTTGGCGCGGGTGTGGATGCGCCTGCGGCGACCGTCGTCGTCGAGCCTTCCGCCAGCTCCGCGTGTGATCACGGTGCCTTCGTCGATGAGGTCACGTCGGCCGAGGTGCGGCGCCATCTGGCTGCCGGCTTTCGCGTTGGGCCCATGCACGGGGCCGACGTGGTGGTTCGCCGCATCGTCTGGGTGGGCGCAGAGCCGTCGGAGGCGTTGCTTGAGCAGGCCGCCAGCAAGGCCTTGGAAAACGCTGTGCTGGCGGCGGGGCCTCTGGATCTCGAGCCGTGGGTTGCGTTTGAAGTGATCGCTCCCGCGGCGAGTTCGACTGCCGTGTTGGCGGATCTCGGTGCGCGCGGGGCTGAGGTGACCAGCGTCGCGGCCGGGCGGCTCGGCGCGCGTTTGACCGGGCGCGCGTCGCTCGCCAACATGCTGGGATACGTGACCAAGCTTCGCTCCGCCTCCAAGGGGCTCGGGCAGGTCACCATCCGGCCTGACGGATTTGCGATCAGCACTCGCGTTCCCGAGGCTTAGGGCCTTGTGGCTGTGGGGCGGGGCGCAACTCTTTCGCTCGCTGCGGCCGAAATGTGTGACCGACGTGTTGACCGTCACTCCTTAGATCGCTACTCTGTCCGCCCGCCTGATCCCCAGGGAGCACATCGCAAGATGTAACCCCTTGCCGATTAGAGGCTTATGCGAGCTGCTTTCAGCTCGCTCCGGCTGCGGACACGGATTCGAAGCGCTTCGATCGTCGTCCAGCGGGGGCACCAGCCACGCAGAACTGCACTAACCCATTTCCGGACTTGGTCTGGACCTACTCCAGCCCACTTCACCGGAAGCACCGCGAACGTCATGCAAGAGCGTATCCAGATTCGGATGGAGGCCTACGATCACGAGGCCCTCGATCAGGCATCCCTCGACATTGTCGAGACCAGCAAGCGCACCGGCGCTCGCGTGTCCGGCCCGGTGCCGATTCCGACGCGTATCGAGCGCTACACGGTGCTCCGCTCACCGCACGTCGACAAGAAGAGTCGCGAGCAGTTTGAGGTGCGGACGCACAAGCGTTTGATCTACATCTCGGAGCCGACGACCAAGACAGTTGACGCGCTTTCGAAGTTGAACATGCCGGCAGGCGTGGACATTCGGATTAAGGCCTGCTGAGCCCGCTCGGCCGCAAGCAGCACCACACTTCAAACCAAGACAGCTGAAGTAAAGACACCATGGTCGAGGTCAAAGTATTCAAGGGCGGTTCAGTCGCGACGCAGAGCGTCGACGCGGGCGCATTCGGCACCAAGGTGCTGGGGCGGACGCTGAAAGACGCCGTCGTGATGTATGAGGCGAACCAGCGTCAAGGCACTGTCAAGGCCAAGACGCGTTCGATGGTTCGCGGCGGCAACAAGAAGCTTTGGCCGCAGAAGCATACTGGCCGCGCCCGCATGGGCACGACCAAGTCGCCCCTGTGGCCCGGTGGTGGCCGGGTGCACCCGCCGCAGCCGCGGGATCACTCCTACCACATGCCGAAGAAGGCGCGCCGCGTCGCGCTGCGCAACGCCATCTTCACAAAGTTCCGCGACGGGGAAGTTGCGATCGCTGATGGGTGGCCGGGCGACAAGCCGAATACCAAGTCGGCTGTCGGCATCCTGTCTCAGCTAGGCATGCACAAGAGCGCGACGGTTGTGACCGACGGTCAAGACCGCAACGTCTACCTGTCGTTGCGCAACGTGCCGCTCGTCGACGTCAGCCGTTTGGATGACCTCAACGCTCGCCAGGTGCTGCTACGTCGCTACCTGATCCTGACCCCTGGCGCCTACGAGCAGCTCGAGCAGCGCTTCGCCAAGAAGGAGTCCTGAGAATGGCCAACCCACAGCAATACTACGACGTCGTGCGTCGCCCGGTCGTGACCGAGAAGTCCTCGGGCGTCCAGGAAGAGCAAAACAAGTACACGTTCGAAGTCCGGACCGGCACCAACAAGGTTGAGGTCAAGAAGGCAGTCGAAACGCTGTTCTCCGTGAATGTCACGGGCGTCAACATGATCACGATGCCGGCCAAGCGCCGTCGCGTGTTTGGGCGTCCGGGCCATAGCCCGTCCTGGAAAAAGGCCGTTGTCACCCTCAAGGCTGGCGACGAAATCGAAGTCGGCTGATCGCCAGCGCTACCTAGGTACGAACGATGCCAGTCAAGGTTTACAAGCCAACATCCGCCGGTCGCCGCAATTCGTCGGTGCTGGACTTCAGTCACCTCACCAAGGGCAAGCGCCCGGAGAAGTCGCTCACCGAGCGCATCTCGAAGAAGGGTGGCCGAAACGCACACGGACACATCACCAGCCGCTTCCGCGGTGGTGGCGCACGCAAGCTCTACCGCAAGGTGGACTTCAAGCGTCTGAAGGATGGCGTGCCCGCAACGGTCAAGGCCATTGAGTATGACCCGAACCGCACCGCAGACATTGCGCTGCTCTTCTACGCCGACGGCGAGAAGCGCTACATCCTCGCGCCGAAGGGCATGAAGGTGGGCGACAAGGTCATGTCCGGCGAGAAGTGCGAGCCGGACAACGGCAACTGCATGCCGCTGTCGTCGATCCCGCTCGGCCTGTCCGTTCACAACGTCGAGCTGCAGCCTGGTAAGGGCGGTCAGCTTGCTCGTTCGGCCGGCAACAAGTGCACGCTGATGGCGCGCGATCAGGGCTACGCCACGATCGTTTTGCCAAGTGGCGAGACCCGCAAGGTGCTCGACCGCTGTCGCGCCACGATTGGCGAGATCGGCAACAAGGATTGGCAAAACGTGCGCATCGGCAAGGCCGGTCGCAAGCGTCACATGGGGCGTCGTCCGCACAACCGCGGCACGTCGATGAACCCGGTCGCCCACCCCATGGGTGGTGGTGAAGGCCGAACCGGCGGTGGTCGCCACCCGGTCTCCCCGACCGGCAAGCTTGCTAAGGGTGGTCGCACACGTCGCGGCAAGGCCCGTAGCAATCAGTTCATTCTGCGTCGTCGCTCGCCAGGCAAGCACGTCGCTGTTGGTAGTGGTAGCTAGCAGCTAGGAGCTCCAAATGAGTCGCAGTATCCACAAGGGCCCTTACGTCCACCCGAAGCTGATGAAGAAGGTGGACGCCCAAAACGACAAGGGCACCAAGACGCCGATCAAGACGTGGGCGCGCGCAAGCGTGATCCTGCCCGAGTTCGTCGGGCACACGTTCGAAGTCCACAACGGCCGCGCATTCCTCAAGGTCTACGTGACCGAGGACATGGTCGGTCACCGTCTCGGCGAGTTCTCCCCGACCCGTACGTTCCGCGGCCACCAGAAGAAGGACAAATGAGCTTCGAAACGCGAGCTGTGCACCGCCGTGCACGCATGGGGGTCAACAAGGCCCGTCGTGTTCTGGAACTGATCCGCGGTCGTTCTGCCAACGAGGCGCTCGACACGTTGCGTCACGACCGGCACCGTGCCGCCAAGGCCATCTACACCTGTCTCGCGTCGGCTGTCGCCAACGCGCTGCAAAACCCGTCCGTGCGCCCCAACCGCTTGGTTGTCAGCAAGACCTTCGCCCAAGATGGTCCGCCGCTGCCCGGTGGCAAGCGCATGCGCCCTGGCCCGCAGGGCCGTGCCATGCCGTTCAAGCGTCGCACCTGCCACATCCACGTGCACGTTGCAGATCCCGAAGCACGCGACCCCAGCGAAATTGCTGCGGAAGCCGCTTCGACGGAGGGCACGCAGTCCGAAAGCGCTCCAGCCGGAGGCGAGGAATAACTCATGGGCCAGAAGATCCACCCAACCGGTTTCCGCATTGCGATCACCGAGCCATGGCGCTCGCGTTGGTATGCCAACAAGCGGGACTTCGCCGAGCAGTTGATCGAAGATCAGCGGATCCGTCGTTTCATCGCGAAGGAATGGCAGTTCGCTGCCATCCCGAAGGTTGAGATTGAGCGCGCCGGCGAACTGGTCACTGTCTTTGTGCACACGGCTCGTCCGGGTGTGCTGATTGGCAAGAAGGGCACCAAGGTGGACGAGTTCCGCCAGGCGCTCGAAAAGCTGACGAAGAAGCCGGTGCGCATGAAGATCATCGAGATCCATCGCCCAGAGCTCGAGGCCAAGCTGGTCGCCGAGGGCATGGCCGAGCAGCTCGGCAAGCGCATCAACTACCGCCGCGCCCTGAAGAAGGTTGCTGAGGCCTCGATGGCCGCAGGCGCCAAGGGCATCAAGATTCGTGTCGCCGGTCGTCTTCAAGGCGCCGAGATGTCGCGGGTCGGCAACTTCCGTAAGGGCCGTGTGCCATGTGGCACGCTTCGCGCACAAGTCGACTACGGCTTTGCGCAGGCTCGCACCAAGTCGGGCGTGCTCGGCTGCAAGGTCTGGATCTTCAAGGGCGAATACGGCCCTGGCGAGACCACCAACGGCCTGCTGCCCGTGCGCACTGCCCAGTCCGAGCGAGCGAGCTAGTCGAGCCGCCCGCATCCAACTGAACCCCGAACGAACCCAACGATCCCTTACGGACCCCGGAGCTGAACCATGTTGATGCCCAAGAGGACCAAGTGGCGCAAGCAAATGCGCGGCCGCATCCGCGGCGAAGCCACTCGCGGCCATGAGGTCGCGTTCGGTGAATATGGCCTGCAATCGCTCGAGCCCGGCTGGGTTTCGGCGCGCGTCATTGAAGCTGGTCGTATCGCCGCCGGTCGTAACGCCCCGGAAGGAAAGGTCTGGATTCGGATCTTCCCGCACAAGTCGATCAGTAAGAAGCCGGCCGAAACCCGTCAGGGTTCTGGTAAGGGCGACGTCGACTTTTGGGCCGCCGTCGTCAAGCCAGGCACGATCCTCTACGAGCTGGACGGTGTCACGGAAGAGGTCGCGAAGCGCGCCTTCAATCGCGTAGCTCACAAGCTGCCGGTCAAGGTTCGCATGGTGCGCCGCCGCCACAACTGATTCCAGACGTTGCTCTCAGACGCTGATCCAACAAGCATTACGCACGCATACGGCAATGAATAAGGCCATCGAAGAAATCCGCGGGACGGACACGAGCGACCTCAAGGCGAAGCTCGCGGACCTGCGCAAGGAGCAGTTCGAGCTGCGCTTTCAGGGCGCAGGCGAAGGTGCCAGCACCAACCGACAGCGCGTCCTGCGCCGCACGGTTGCACGCATCATGACGGTCATTGGTGATCGTGAGCGCCAAGAACAAAAGGGCCAGGTCCCAGCCGGAGATAAGAAAGCATGAGCACCACCGAACAAGGCGGCGCCAAAGAGCGCACCGAACGCAAGGTCCAACGCGGCATTGTGATGTCGACGAAGATGGACAAGACGATCGTGGTCCAGGTCAACCGCAAGGTTCGCCACCCGATCTATGAGAAGTTCATGTCGCGGCGCTCCAAGTTCTACGCCCACGATGAAAAGGGCGAAGTCAACGTTGGCGATACGGTCGAGATCACGCAAACGCGCCCCATGAGCAAGCTCAAGCGCTGGCGTCTCCTCCGGATCATCCAAAAAGCGACGGTCTGATTTGAGGATTGATTGGCGCGGCCGCGGATTCCTCAGCGGCCAACCAATTGATCTACGCACGGAATTGAACAACTTCTGATCCACCAAAGAGAATCAGGAAACTGCAATGATCCAGGAACACTCGATGCTCGATGTGGCCGACAACACAGGTGCAAAGCGCGCCATGTGTGTCAAGGTCCTCGGCGGCAGCAAACGGCGCTATGCGTCGGTCGGAGACGTCATCGTCTGCGTCATCAAAAAGGCTCTGCCTGCCGGTGAAGTGAAAGAGCACGATGTGGTCAAGGGTGTCGTCGTCCGCACGGCCAAAGCCGTGCGACGCCAGGATGGCTCTTACATCCGCTTTGACCGCAATGCCCTTGTCGTGATCGACAAGGACAACAACCCGCGCGGCACGCGCATCTTCGGTGCAGTGGCACGCGAGCTGCGCGACCGCAACTTCATGAAGATCGTCTCGCTTGCGGAGGAGGTTGTCTGATGCTGCTCAACAAGCCAAAGCCAAACCCGAAGCGGAAATCGCTTCACGTCAAGAAGGGCGACAAGGTCGTCGTGATTGCTGGCCAATACAAGTCCGAGGAGCCGCGCGAAGTGCTCAAGGTTGACCTGCTCAACCGACGCGTTGTTCTTCAGGGCGTCAACCTGCGGTGGAAGCACCAAAAGCCGTCGCAGGAAAACCCAAAGGGCGGCCGTGTGCAGCTCGAGATGCCGATCGACGTGAGCAACGTCCTGATGTTCAGCGAAAAGCTGGGCAAGGGAACGCGCACGCGGACGGAGATGGCCGACGGCAAGAAGGTGCGCGTCGGCACGAAGTGTGGAACCAAGTTCGATTAAGGCGTCCCAGATGACCACTACCGAAAGCCCGGAAACGCAGAATCCTGAGCCACGCGCACTGCCGCGTCGCCAGCAGATCTACCGCGAGAAGGTCCTCGAGACGATGCGCTCGGAGTTCAGCTACGCCAACCCGATGATGATCCCTCGCCTGGAGAAGATCGTCATCAACATGGGCGTGGGCCAAGCCGTCGAAAACAAGAACCGCATGGATGCGGCGGTGAAGGACCTGACAGCGATCTCCGGCCAGAAGCCGTTGATCCGTAAGGCGCGCGTCGCTGTGTCGGGCTTCCGCCTGCGCATTGGCTACGCGGTCGGCTGCGCCGTCACCCTGCGCGGAGCCCGCATGTGGGAGTTCCTGGACCGCCTGGTCTCCCTCGCTGTTCCTCGTATCCGCGACTTCCGCGGGCTGCCGACGAAGTTCGACGGCCGTGGCAACTACACAATGGGCCTCTCGGAGCAGAGCGTGTTCCCGGAGATCCAGCTCGACAAGGTCGAGTTCGTCCAAGGCATGGACATTACGTTCGTCACCAGTGCCGAGACGGACAAGGAAGGCTTCGCACTGCTGAAGCACCTCGGCATGCCGTTCCAAAAGGGATCTGAAAAGTGATCTCGCACCCCGCCCCGCAAACTGTGATCGGGCCAATTTCAACCTGGCAAACCGTGATCTCAAACCCGTCCATGGTCCTGCGCGCGTCTGCGCCGTCGACCAACAACCCGTTTACCGCATACTGATATGGCCAAGAAGTGCTTGAAGGTGAAGCAGCAACGCACGCCCAAGTTTTCGACTCGGGCGTACAGCCGCTGTCAGCTCTGCGGTCGTCCGCGCGCCTACTACCGAAAGTTCGGTATCTGTCGTTGCTGTTTCCGTAAACTCGCTCTGCAGGGGGAAATCCCCGGCGTGCGAAAGGCCTCGTGGTAACAGCAGGAGATTCGACGCCATGATGACCGATCCGATCGCCGACATGCTGACCCGTATTCGCAATGCTCTGATGAGCGGCGCGAACAACTGCGTTGTGCCCGGTAGCCGCCTCAAGGTGGCCATCCTGGACACGCTCAAGCGTGAAGGTTTCATCGACCGCTACGAGGTTGCCTCGAACGGTCCTCGCTCGGCCGTGAGCATAGAGTTCCGTTTTGGCCCTGACGGCGAACGCGTGATCTCTTCACTGGCTCGCTTCAGCAAGCCTGGCTGCCGCCGCTATCGCTCGTGCAAGGAATTGCCGAAGGTGCGTGGTGGGCTCGGGATTGCCGTAGTTTCCACAAACCAAGGTGTGCTGTCGGACCGCGAGTGTCGTCAGCGCAAGGTCGGTGGTGAGGTGCTCTGCACGGTGGATTGATCCCGGCTGGCTGGCCCGTTCGACCGCGATTTCGCTGGGCTGACGTTCGCGTCGCCGTCCCGCGAAAGTGTCGTGCTCTAAGGATCCGCCACCGATTCACCACGTGCGTTGCTGCTCCCAGCCATCGCCCAATCCGCCTAGACCCATCCGTGTCCCAGGCCGCACACGTCGTGTGCCGCTTGTCGCCACGGGCCTAACTTTCAGCAGAACTGTCGGAGAACGTATTCCATGTCGAGAATTGGCAAGACACCTATCAGCGTGCCGAGCGGCGTCACCGTCGACGTCGCAGCCGACTCGGTGACCGTCAAGGGCCCAAAGGGGGAGCGCAAGCTGCCTCTTCGCTCTGAGATCAAGGTCGCCGTCGAAGACGGCAGCATGGTCGTCGACACAAACGAGGACAGCCGCTTCGCCCACGCGATGCGCGGCACGATGCGTTCGCTGCTGAACAATGCCGTGACCGGCGTGACCGAGGGCTTCGTCAAGAAGCTGGAAGTGGCAGGCGTTGGCTTCGAGGTCGACCTCAAGGGCAAGGAGCTGATCCTCAAGATCGGCTTCAACATGCCCAAGAAGTTCCTGATCCCGGACACGGTCAAGGTTGAGTGCCCGACACTGACGTCGATTGTGATCAGCGGGGCCGACAACCAACAGGTTGGTCAGGTCGCGGCTGAGATCCGCAAGCTGCGCAAGCCGGAGCCTTACAAGGGCAAGGGCATCAAATACGAAGGCGAAGTCATCAAGCGCAAGGCCGGCAAGGCCTTCGCTTCTGGCGGCTAGTCTGATCTGATTCGGTCCTGATCTGAGTCGCCGGGTTGACCCGCCGACACCACTGAACAACTGCATTCGCATTACCTGCAATGACTTCGACCAAGAAGAAGCACAAGTCCCGTCGCGGCAAGGCGCTCTCGCTGCGTAAGCGACTGCGCATGCGCAGTGAGCGTCCACGTCTGTCGATCTTCCGCAGCCTGACCAACATCTCGGTTCAGGTCATCGATGATATCGATGGCAAGACCGTCGCTGCGGCCTCCTCGCTAGAGAAGGAAGTCAAGGGCTCGGTCGCGGGCATGAACAAGACCGACATCGCCAAGAAGATCGGCGAAATGGTGGGGGAGCGCGCGAAGAAGGCGGGCGTCACCAGGGTTTCGCTGGATCGCGGCGCCTACAAGTATCACGGCCGGATCAAAGCGCTCGCCGACGGCGCGCGCGAAGCCGGCCTCGAGTTCTAAAGGAACACATCGATGGCAAAGGGCACTATCAATCTCGTTCCGATCGACGAAGCGCTGGCCGCTGACGTTGAAGATGACGTCGTCGCGATCAACCGCTCTGCAGCGGTGGTCAAGGGCGGTCGTCGCTTCTCCTTCAGCTCGCTAACGGTTGTCGGCAACCGGAACGGACTCGTCGGCATCGGCTACGGCAAAGGCCGTGAAGTTCCGATGGCAATCGAAAAGTCGGTCAAGGATGCGCGCAAGCAGATCATGCGCGTGGTCCGCGAAGGCACGACGATTCCGCACCCCGTGGACGGCGTCTACTGCTCGTCGACCGTGCGCTTGGTCCCGGCGGCGCCGGGAACGGGCATCATCGCCGGCAAGGCCGTGCGAAAGGTGCTGGAGCGCGCGGGTATCACGGACATCCTGACCAAGAACTACGGTTCGACCAATGCGCTCAACGTCGTCAAGGCGACGATGGTGGCGCTTAGCATGCTGCGCAGCCGCGAGGAAACCGCGAAGCTGCGAGGAGTGGAACTAGAATGAACCTCGCGGAAGCAAAGACGCTCGGTATCAAGTTCCCCGATGTCAAGCGGCGCGGCCGTGGCACGGGATCCGGCAACGGCAAGACTGCGGGCAAGGGCCACAAGGGTGCGAAGGCGCGCTCCGGTTGGTCGCGCCGTATCGGTTGGGAGGGTGGCCAGATGCCGCTCTACCGCCGCTTGCCGAAGCGTGGTTTCAACAACAAGAACTTCGAGAAGAACTACACGGTCGTCAACGTCAAGGACCTCGAGTCCTTCGACGCCGGCGCAGTTGTCGATCTCGCGGCGGTGCTCGGCAAGGGCCTGGCATCGAAGGCCAAGCACTCGGACCTCTTCAAGATCCTCGGCGACGGGGAGCTCAAGAAGTCGGTCACGGTGAAGGTGGACGCCATCACCAAGTCGGCCAAAGAGAAGATCGAGGCAGCCGGCGGAACCGTTGAGCTGATCGCGAAGAAGGCCATGCGTCCGAAGTTTGTTGCCAAGGATGGCAGCAAGAAGACGCCGGGCAAGCCGCGCATTCGTCGTGGCAACGGCAAGGCAAGCCTGAACCCTGAAGTGGTCGAAGCGAAGGAAGGCGACGCCTAAACGGCGCGCCGCAATCGTCCGCCGTTCGCCGAAATACGCGTAGTTCCAAGCCGCAGCCCTACCGCCCTTAACGCCTCTTAGCTCCCGCAGCGAGACCCAGCATGAACGTGTCGATCACCAACCTGTTCAAGGTGCCCGAGATCCGGAACAAGATCCTGATCACGATGGGTCTGCTGCTGATCTACCGCGTCGGTTTTTTCATTCCGCTGCCGGGTGTGAACGCGGATGCGTTCCTCAACAACAGCAACAGCATGGAAGGCATTGGCCGCCTGCTGGGCATGGCCAACGTGCTGACCGGTGGTTCGCTTCAGAGCGCCACGCTGTTCTCGCTCGGCGTCATGCCATACATCTCGGCAAGCATCATCTTCAGCTTGCTGACGAAGGCTGTGCCGTCCCTGGAAAAGATCGCCAAGGAAGGCGCCAGCGGCCAACGCAAGATCAACCAGTACACGCGTCTCGCGACCGTGTTCATCTGCCTTGTGCAGTCCTGGTTTGTGATCGGTGGGGCGCTCGGCGGTGAAGACAACAAGATGCTCCATGCGGGCATCGACGAGTGGTTTGGGCTCTACACCATCGTCGTCATGGTCGCGCTCACTGCCGGCACGATGTTCATCATGTGGCTTGGTGAGCAGATCACCGAGCACGGCATCGGCAATGGCATCTCGCTGATCATCATGGCGGGAATCATCTCGAACCTTGGTCCGGTGCTCGGCGCATCGATCACCGGCGGCACGATGGACACCGAAGCGTGGCAGAGCATGCTGCTCTTCCTGGGCGCCTGGGCGGTCACGGTCGTCGCCGTGGTCTTTATGACCAAGGCGCAGCGTCGTATCCCGATCCAGCAGGCCAAGCAGGCTCGCGGTCGCCAGGTATACGGCGGTCAAAAGACCTACCTGCCGTTCAAGGTCAACCAGGCAGGCGTCATGCCGATCATCTTCGGCTCGGCGCTGCTGATGATCCCCGGCCTGATTGGCACAGCTCTAGGCAACACCTTCCTCGAGCAGTCGTTCGGCAACCAGCAGGGCTTCTGGTTCGTGCTTTCGTTCGCCGTGCTGATCTTCTTCTTCTCGTTCTTCTGGACGTCGATGATGTTCCAGCCGAACGACATCGCGAAGAACCTGCAGGAAGGCGGCTCGTTCATCCCCGGTATCCGACCCGGCAAGCCAACCGCCAAGTTCCTCGAGAACACGATGGTTCGCATCACCCTGGCGGGGGCGGCGTTCTTGGCTCTGATCGCGGTCATGCCGTCGCTGGTGGGCACCACGGGTCGATCCTCTGACCAGGTCCTGCTCTACTTCATGTCCGGCACGTCCATCCTCATCGTGGTGGGGGTTGCTCTCGACATGGTGGAGAAGATCAACGCCCTGCTCGTGATGCGGAACTACGAAGGCATCATGGCCGATGGCAGTGGCCCGGGCGCTCCGGGCGGCGGCGGTGAAGCTGCCGCAGGCGGAGCCGCGGGCGGCGGCGGCGGCGGCGGCTGGGGCCGACGTTCCCAGAGCTAGTTCGCACGTAGCCGCTACACGCGGCGTCCAAGAAATACCAACCCCGATCCTTCCGACCTTCACCTGATGTCCAACGACCTGCAAGCTCGCTGCGTGTTCCTCGGTGCCCCTGGCGCCGGCAAGGGCACACAGGCCAAGCGCGTCGCCGCGGATCGTGGCTTGCTGCACATCTCGACGGGGGACATGCTGCGGGCGGCGGTCAAGTCTGGCAGCGAGCTGGGTGTTCATGCCAAGTCGTTCATGGATGCGGGCAAGCTCGTCCCCGACCAACTGATCATTGATATGGTCAAGGTCCGGATTGCGGAGCCGGATGCACGGGCGAACGGCTCATCATCAGCCTGGATCCTGGACGGCTTCCCACGTACACTTCCGCAGGCGGAAGCACTGGACCAGAACCTGTCCGGAGCCGAAGCGCTGACCCACGTGATCTCCTTCGCCGTGCCGGAAGAGGTCTTGATGGGACGCCTTACCGGTCGTCGGACGTGCTCGAAGTGTGGTGCCATTTGGCATGTCGAGTACAAGCCCACGAGCGCCGAAGGCGTCTGCGATGCGTGTGGTGGTGAACTAACCCAACGTTCGGACGATCGCGAAGAAGCGATCGGCGCGCGTCTTCAAGAGTATCGATCGCTGACGGCGCCCTTGCTGGCGTACTATGGCGATCGTGGTGTATTGAAGGAGGTCGATGCGAATCGATCTCCTGACGTCGTTTTCCAGGAGCTGCTGAAGCAAATGCAATGACCGATGGATCGGAGCCGTCCCACCCTAAGCTGGATGCCAAGGGAGAGGGGGAGCGAGCCACTGTGCTTGAGCCCCTAAACAACGGACTGTTTCGATTGCAGATGGCCGACGGACGACTCGTCGTGGCACATGTATCTAAGGATCTGCGGATGGCGTTCTCACGTCTGCTCGCAGGAGACCCGGTACTTGTCAACGTGAGTCCGTTCGATCCAAACAGGGCCCGCATCTGCAAGTTACTCGATCGGTAGTTCGCTAGACTCAGCTCCACCCGCAGAACCAACTTTCCTCCAAAACCAGCAGAACTGTCGTGAAGGTCAGAGCCAGCGTCCGTCGCATGTGCGACAAGTGCAAGGTCGTCAAGCGCCGTGGGATCGTGCGCGTCATCTGTGAAAACCCGCGCCACAAGCAGCGCCAGGGTAAGTAGCCTCTCGCCACACCCCCCGTCAGGATCCCCATATGCCCAGACTTCTTGGTGTCGACATCCCGAATGAAAAGCGCATCGATATTGCGCTTCAGTACCTCTACGGCGTTGGCCCGGCCGTGGCCAAGAAGTGCCTGGAGGAGCTAGCGATCAGTCCCACAGTCCGTGCAAAGGACCTCAAGGACGACGAGGTCGCCAACATTGCTGGATACCTCGAGCAAAACTTCCCGGTCGAAGGTGCTCTGCGTCGTCAAAACATGCAGAACATCACCCGACTGAAGGAGATTTACTGCTACCGCGGTCTGCGCCACCGGCGCGGCCTACCCGTGCACGGGCAGCGCACACGCTGCAACGCGCGAACCCGTAAGGGCCCGCGTAAGACCGTTGCCAACAAGAAGATCCTGAGGAAGTAGGCCGAGGCCGCGAGAACTACTGATGAGCGATAAGAAGAAAGCCAAGGTCCGTAAGAATGTCGGCAAGGCCGTCGCCCACGTGAAGGCGTCGTTCAACAACACGATCGTCACGGTCGTGGACCTTGCCGGCCAGGTCATCGCCTGGGATTCGGCGGGAACGATTGGATACAAGGGCTCCCGCAAGAGCACGCCATTTGCTGCACAGCGCGCCGCCGAGAAGGTGGCCGACAAGTGCAAGAAGATGGGTGTTCACGAAATGGAAGTGCTGGTGCGTGGTCCGGGTTCGGGGCGCGAGTCGGCGGTCCGAGCGCTGGCGAACTCCGGTATTGACGTGAAGTGCATCGAAGATTGCACCCCGTTGCCACACAATGGCTGCCGGCCGCGCAAGCGTCGCCGCGTCTGATCCCCTAGGGCCTGCTCTCACCTAGGGCTTGGCCACCAACTACAAGACAAACTGTAATGGCACGTAACGACACGAACGTCTGCAAGCTTTGCCGCCGAGAGGGCGTGAAGCTGTTCCTGAAGGGGCAGCGCTGCTTCTCAGAAAAGTGTGCGGTCAACCGCCGCAACTATCCGCCGGGTCAGCATGTCCGTCCTCGTAAGGGCACCGACTATGGCACCCAGCTTCGTGAGAAGCAGAAGTGCAAGCGCATCTATGGAGTGCTCGAGCGCCAGTTCCAGCACTACTTCGACATTGCGCGTCGCCAAAAGGGCAACACCGGTGAGAACCTGCTGATCCTGATGGAGCGTCGTCTCGACAACGTTCTGCTCAGCCTCGGTCTGGCGTTCTCGCGCTTTGACGCTCGTCAGATGGTGGCCCACGGCCACGTGCACGTGAACGGCCGTCGCCTGGACATCCCGAGCTACCTGGTGCGCGCGAACGACGAGATCTCGATCAAGGGCAAGGAGAAGATCACCAAGAAGGCTGGTGACGCCATCGAGATGAACAAGGGTCGTCCGCTGCCGGGCTGGCTCGAAGCAACCCCGGGCAACCACAAGGGCCGTGTCATCCAGCTGCCAAAGCGGGAAGATGTCAGCGTCGAAATCAACGAGCAGCTCATCGTCGAGCTCTGCTCCAAGTAACCTGCAGCCTGTGCTGCGTCAGGCGCTCCTCTGGGAGCGCACGGCGTTGTGTAGGCAACCGACACTCGTGCCGAAAGGCGTCGACCCTGAGTCGCTCGAGCTGTCTGCCCCTTAGCAAAGATCAAACATGCGTATTCGTTGGCGTAACTTCGAGCTGCCGTCGCAGGTCCGACTTGAGCGAGAGACCGCAACCCAGCAGTTCGGCCGCTTCACCGTGGAGCCGTTCGAGAAGGGCTTTGGCACGACGATTGGCAATGGCCTTCGTCGCGTCCTGCTCTCGTCGATCGAGGGCACCGCAGTCACTTGGGTCCGCATCGATGGCGTCGTGCACGAGTTTTCGACGATCCAGGGCGTGCTCGAAGACGTCACGCAGATCGTTCTGAACATCAAGAAGCTGCGGGTCAAGCTGCATACGGACGCACCGACGACCCTGCGCCTCGACGTCAGCGAAAAGGGCGACGTGCTCGCCGAGAAGATCGAAGGCGACCACACCGTCGAGATCGCGAACCCCGACCTGAAGATCTGCACGCTGACCGAAGACGTGCGCTTCTTCTGCGAAATGCAGGTCCGCAAGGGCCGTGGCTACGTCACCGCCGAAGAGAACGTTCAGGACGACCTAGAGATCGGCACGATTCCGGTGGACTCGATCTTCAGTCCGGTGCACCGCGTTCGCTACGCAATCGAAAACACGCGCGTCGGCAAGTCCACGGACTACGACCGTCTCGTTTTGGAGATTTGGACCGATGGCACGGTGTCGCCGGAGATGGGGTTGGTCGAGGCCAGCAAGATCTACCGCAAGCACCTCAACCCATTCGTCCAGTACTTCGAGATGAAGGAAGACCTGGCCGTCGAAGGCGGCGTGCTCGCACCGGAAGGTGACGAGGGCGCACGTCGTCGCGAGATGGTGGACCTGTTGAACAAGTCGATCGACATGCTGGAGCTGTCGGTTCGTTCGAAGAACTGTCTCGACAGTGAGAACGTCGCTCTGATGCGCGACCTGGTCCAGATGAGCGAGCCCGAGCTCCTCAAGGTCCGCAACTTTGGCAAGACGTCCCTCAAGGAAGTCAAGTCGAAGCTCGCGGCGCTGGGCCTGTCGCTCGGCATGAACGTCGAGGAATACAAGTAGCTCGCGTTGGCCCGTAGGCCGCTAGCAGGAATATAGTTATGAAGCATAAGGTCGCAGGTAAGCACCTCAACCGGAACAGCGCGCACCGTAAGGCGCTGCGCATGAACTTCTGTGTGTCGGTGATCAAGCACGAGCGCGTGTCCACGACGATCGCCAAAGCCAAGGCGATGCGCCCGTTCATCGAGAAGATGATCACGCTCGCCAAGCGCGGTGACGAGACCAACCGTCTCCACCGGATTCGCCAAGCGGTCTCGCTGCTGCAGGACAAGACGGCGGTCAAGAAGCTGTTCGACGAGATCGGGCCTCGCTTCCAAAACCGCGCGGGTGGCTACACGCGCATCCTGCGCCTTCCCGATCACCGCATCGGCGATGGCAGCACGCGCGCCATCCTTGAGCTCGTCGAAAACGACGTGCTCGAGCGCCAGATCAAGGCACAGGAAGAAGCCGAAGCTCAGGTCGACGAGACCGAAGAAGCAGAAGCGCAGGCCTGATCCGTCTGGAGCCGGCGGGCCCGTCCCAGCAGATGCGGCGAGCGCCCGCCCCAGATCGTCCAGTCTCGGGGCGCCGGCCCCAGACAGCGACGCGCTCTCGCCGCGAGAGCACGCTCCATTCGTGCCGCCACCCGACGGCATACGGCTCCTAGGCGTGTCCAACCGGCCGTGACACCCGGACCCCGGATCCTTTACATGCGCGTAAACGACATGTTGTCGGGTCCGACCAGCACCGCGAACTCGTCGAGCAGATCGTCGGTTACGCGAACGCCGCCGTCGGTGCGCACGCGGAAGCAACGGCCTTCATCTTCGACATCTAGGCAGAGCTGTTGGTTGCCGCGGTAGCGCTCGGCGACTTCGGCCAATCGCGACAGAGCTCGATCTGTTGTTTGGGCTGCCTCTAGGTTGAGCACGAGGCCTGCGACTTCGCGGCGCACGACTTCACTGGCGTTATCCAGTTCGTCGAGCAGCAGCGCGGGTTCATCGCTGCCTTTGTCCTGGCGGCCGCTCAGGAACACGATCGCGTCTTCTACGATCTGGTCCTTGAGCTTCTCATAGCTGCGCGCAAAGCAGGTCACGCCGACCTGTCCGTCGAGGTCTTCGAGCAGGAACTTGGCCATCTTCTTGCCTGCGTTTTTGCCCTGCTTGATCTGTAGCACGCGCACGCCGCTGATCATGCCGGCAATGCGGATCGTGTCGCCGGGGCCGAGCTTGGCCATCGATGCCGTGGTCTTGCCGGCGATGCGCCGCAAGAACATGCCGCGCTTCTCAAAGGGGTGTCCTGAGAGATAGAAGCCAAGCACGACCTTCTCGCGCGCGAGCCGATCGTGTTCGGGCCATTCGGGCTCGGTGGGGCCGTCCGCTTCGTCGCCGTCTGTCACGGGCTTCTCGGCAGGAGCCGGTGGCGCGGCAAACAGCATCTTTTGGCCGCGGCGGCGGTCTTCGCGCGCAGTCTGGGCCGAACGCAGGGCAGACTCGATCAGCCCAAGGCTCGCCTGGCGCGTGCGGCCGAATGCATCAAACGCACCCGCCTGCACCAAGGACTCCAGCGCGGTCTTGTTGAGCAGGGTGCCGTCAAGCCGCTCGCATAGATCGCCGAGATCCTCGAATGGCCCATTGGCTGCGCGATCTTCGGCAATGCCGTCCGCAACACGTGAACCCACTCCCTTGATGGCGCCAAGCCCGTAGCGGATGGCGCCCTCTTCGACGTTGAAGTAGCGCTTCGAGTGGTTCACGTCGGGGGCGAGAATCGTCAGGCCCGCACGCCGGATGTCGTCGACGAACTCTTTGATCTTCTCGCTGTTCGACGACTCTGTGGTCAGGTTGGCGGCGGTGAACTCCGTGGGGTAGTGCGCCTTGAGCCACGCCGTCTGGTAGGTCACCAGCGCATATGCCGTCGAGTGCGACTTGTTGAAGCCGTAGCCCGCGAAGTACTCCATGGTCTCGAAGAGCTCCTTGGCGAACTTGCCGTCGTAGCCCTGCTTCGCGGCACCTTCGATGAACTGGTCTTTGAACTTCAGCATCACCTCGGGCTTCTTCTTGCCCATCGCCTTGCGCAGGTTGTCCGCCTCGGACATCGAGAAGCCGCCGATGCTCCCCGAGATCTGCATGACCTGCTCTTGGTAGACAATGACCCCGTAGGTTGGCTCGAGGATCGTGGCCGTGTCCGCGTGCGGATAGACGGTTTTCTCTTCGCCGTGCTTACGGCGCACAAACATGTCGACCATGCCGGAACCGAGCGGTCCCGGGCGGTACAGCGCGAGCACCGCGATGACGTCTTCAAAGTTGTCCGGCTTGAGGCGCGTCAGCAGCTCGCGCATGCCCGACGACTCCAGCTGGAAAACACCCTGCGTGTCGCCGCGCGCCATCAGCTCGTAGGTGGGCACGTCATCGAGTGGCAGGTGGTCCAGATCGAGGTCGACGCCGTGCACTTCCTTTACGAGCCTGGCCCCCTCGGCCAGGATCGTCAGCGTCTTCAGGCCGAGGAAGTCCATCTTGAGCAGGCCAACCTCCTCAAGCTCCGTCATCTGCCACTGCGTGATCACGTCCTCGCCGTTCTTGGCGAGCGGCACGTATTCCTTGAGCGGCTTGTCGGCGATGACGACACCGGCCGCGTGGATCGAGTTGTGGCGCGCCGAGCCCTCTAGCTTGAGCGCCAGCTCGAACAGGCGCTTGTGCTGCGGCGACTGGTCGCGGATTTCCTGCAGGTCGGTATCCGTTTCGAGCGCCGCCGACAGCGAGGCGCCGGGGCCTTGCGGCACCTTCTTGCACAGGTCGTTGATCTCGCCGACCGGGAAGTCGAGCACGCGGCCGACGTCCTTGAGCACGCCGCGCGACGCCATCGTGCCGAACGTGATGATCTGACAGACGCAGTCGTGCCCGTATTTGTTGCGGACGTATTCGATGATCTCTTCGCGCCTATTGCCGCAGAAGTCGATATCGATATCGGGCATCGATACGCGGCCCGGGTTGAGGAAACGTTCGAACAGCAGGTTGTATTCGAGCGGGCAGACGTCCGTGATGCGCAGGCAGTACGAGACGATCGAGCCGGCGGCGGAACCGCGTCCGGGGCCGACGGGAATGCCCATGTCCCTGGCCTTTTTGATGAAGTCCCAGGTGATCAAGAAGTAGCTGACAAAGCCGAGCTTCTTGATGATCCCGACCTCGTAGTCGAGGCGCTCCTGCACCTGCTCGGTGATCTCGCCGTAGCGTTCGATCGCGCCTTCGTGGCACAGCTTGGCAAAGTAGTCGTCCGGCGTGCTGCCGTCGTCGGCTGCGTAGACGGGCACGTGGTAGACGCCGAACTCGATGTCGACGTCGCAGCGCTCGGCGATGGCGACCGAGTTTGACAGGGCCTCTGGCCACCCGGAGAACGCCTTGCCCATCTCCGCGCGCGACTTCAGGTAGAGCTCGCGCGAGCCCATGCGGAAGCGCTCCTGGTCGGCCACGGACTTGCCGCTGCGGATGCACAGCATGATGTCCTGCGCCAGCCAGTCCTCGGGCTTCAGGTAGTGCACGTCGTTGGTCGCGACGCACGGGATGTCGATCTCCTCGCCGAGCTTCTTGAGTCCGGCCGTCACCTTGCGCTGCGCATCGGTGCCGGTATGCGCGACTTCGAGAAAGAAGTTGTCGTCGCCAAACAGTTCCCGCATCGCCAGCGCTGCTTTCTTGGCGGCGGCGAAGTCGTTCTGCTGGATCGCCATCGCGCACTGCGAAGACACGGTGCCCGACAGGCAGATGATGCCTTCGCTGTGCTCGGCCAGCATCTTCAGGTCGACGCGTGGCCGGTAGCTGAAACCCTCCAGCCAGCCGCGCCCCGACAGCTTCTTGAGGTTCTCAAAGCCCTCGTTGTTGCGCGCAAGCAGCGTCAGGTCGAACGTCGGGTTGTCGGCGCCGGCCGTCTCATCGGCCGTGCGCCCGGCGAAGTACATCGTCTGGCCGAGGACGGGTTTGATCTCGGCCTTCTTGCACTTCTGAAACAGGTCGACGGCGCCGAACATGTTGCCGTTGTCGGTCAGCGCGATGGCTTTCTGACCGTCCTCTTTGGCCGCCGCGACCAGTGGCCCAACCTGCGCAGGCGAAGCGAGCAGGCTGTAGTGGGAGCGTACGTGCAGGTGGACAAAATCAGGGGCGTCGCTCATCTGTGACGGAGGCTACGCGACCGCTCGCCGCGAGGGAACGCGCGTGTGATTTGCGCGGACTTCGAGCCGACGATGCCGCGTAGATACCGCTGTGGATGCTTGCGAAGGCAACAACGGAATGGACGAATGTGTGGGGATGCGCCGATTCGCGGTGCATGCCCTCGCGGCAGTCGTTCTGCTGATGACGTGCCTTTTCGCCACGGCTCTCGCCGGCACACACTCTGGCGGTCGCTTGAAGGACGGTCGGACTGCGGACGGTCGAACTGCGAGCGGCAGGCTCGCGGGCATCGCGACTGAGCGGCAATCGTCAGATGCAGAATCGTCAGATCCAGAATCGTCAGATCCAGTATGGGCCGCTGGCCAATCATGGACCGCTGGCCAATCGGGCGACGAGAACCTTGCCCGGGCGCGCTTTTCGAGCGGGCTGTCGGTCGAGCCGGATCGCGATCGCCCGCAGCGCGCGCGTCGAGAACGCGAGCGTCGGGTTCGCGCTCGCCAACACGCCAAGCGTTAGCGACGGCCGTAGCACCAGAACGAGCGACAACCCCAACCGAACCGCCGGGCGCGGTCAGCCGCGCGCAACCTGCGAGGTGCCACCTTCGGATTCGCGTGGTGCGGCATCGATCAAACCGAACTGTCGTCCGGCGTCGGCGAATCGCTGCAGCACGCTGTCGATCTGCTCGTCCGTGTGGTTCGAGATGTAGGACGTGCGGATGAGGTCGGCACCGACCGGCACGGCGGGCTGCGTGACTGCGTTGGTAAACAGGCCGCAATCGAACAGCGTGCGCCACATGCGCAGCATGCGGTCCTGATCGCCGACGATTACGGGCACGATGGGGCTGGCCAGGGTTCCCGCCGTGCGGAAGCCCATCTCGGCAAGTCCGGTGCGCACGCGGTGGGCAATCTGCAGCACGCGGGTGCGCATCTGCGGCTCGGCTTCGATGACGTCGAGCGAAGCGAGCGCTGCCGCCGCGGACGAAGGCGTGATCGACGCCGAAAACATCAGCGAGCGCGCGTGGTGCCGCATGTAGTGGATCACGTTCGCCGGGCCCGCGACGAAGCCTCCCAAGCTGGCAAAGCTCTTCGAGAACGTGCCCATCACGAGGTCTGGATGGATGCCGCAGTGCTCCGCTGCGCCCTGACCGGTTTTGCCGAGCACGCCGATGGCGTGTGCTTCGTCGACCATCAGGCGCGCCCCAAACCGATCCGCAAGCTCGCGGATTTCGGCGAGCGGGGCCAGGTCGCCCATCATCGAATACAGGCCGTCGACGGCGACCATCATGGCGCGACCCTGGTCCTTGCCGAGCTGCAGGTGGCGCTCGAGCCCCTCAACGTCGTCGTGCCGGAACTTTCGCACGTCGGCAAAGCTCAGGCGGCAGCCGTCGATGATCGATGCGTGGTTCTCGCGGTCGCAAAGGATCAGGTCGCCTTTGCTGCAAATCGAAGAGATCGCGCCAATGTTGACCTGGAAACCGGTCGAGTAGCAGAGCGCAGCCTCTTGACCCATGAAGCTTGCGAGCCGCCGCTCGAGCTCTTCATGCAGCTCTAGCGTTCCGTTGAGGAAGCGACTGCCTGAGCACGAAGTGCCGTAGCGGTCGATCGCCTCTTTGGCGGCGGCCCGCACCTTGGGGTGATGAGTCAACCCAAGGTAGTTGTTGCTGCCGATCATGATCAGCTGCTTGCCACCGATTTCCACTTCGGTCCCCTCACTACCTTCCAAGGGAATGAAGTAGGGATACACGCCAAGGCTTTGCAGCTCTTTGGCACGGCCGAAGGCCCCGCACTTTTCGAAGATGTCCAAGCTCGTGCGTGATGGTAGATTCCGATGGGCGAGGTGACAACATCCGGTCGTGCCCCGCGGCGACAAGAATGTTCGATACCGATCCGTCCGCTGAAATATTGCCCGCAGGTTTGCCGCCGATCGGTGCCTCGGCGCGACGGCCGTCGACGTCGCCGAGCGAACGCCCGGCCGACTTGTTCGGCGGTGCGCCGCTGCTCCTTACCGGTGCCACCGGCTTTTTGGGCAGGGCACTGGTGCGGCGGTTGCTAGCCGCTGGCTTGCCCGCTGGGCGCCTCCGCTGCCTCGTTCGCGATCCCGAGCGTGCCATGCGCGTGACCGGATTGCCGCGCGAGTGCCTGTTCCGTGCAGATCTTGGCGCGAACCATGCGGCGGCGAGGCGCGAAGCGGCGGGCGAGCCATCTGCGCTGCACGCCGCCGCCGACGGCGTCGGCCTGGTGGTGCACCTCGCGGGCTCCCTCAAGGCCTTCCACCGGCGTGGTTTTGATGCGGTCAACGTGCACGGCACGGCCCGCCTCGTGGCGGCGGTGTGCGACGCTGCGCCGGCCGCACACTTTGTCCATACTTCGTCGCTTGCGGCTGCCGGCCCGAGCGTCGACGGCGCCGGCACCGACCGCCCGGCGGATGAGTGCCAAACTGTCTCGCACTACGGCGAAAGCAAGCGGTTGGGAGAGCTCGCGGTGGTCCGAAGCGGACTGTCGTTCACCGTCTTGCGGCCGCCGGTTGTCTACGGCCCCAACGATGGCGCGACGCGGCTGCTGTTTCAGCAGGCGACGGCCGTGCTCGCCGCCGTGCCACGCACCAGCGCGCCGCTGTCGGTGATCCATGCCGACGATGTTGCCGAAGCGCTCTGGCTCGCCGTTCGTCAACGCCCGCCGGGCGCCTACCTGCCGCTCGACGGACCGGATCGTACCGATACATACTCGTTCGTGCGGGCCATCGCCGAGGCCTGCCAAAAACAGGCCCGCTTGGTGAGGGTGCCGATGCCCGTTGCCTGTCTGGCCGCCCACGGCGCCGATCTGTGGGCGCGCCTGCGGCGAGCGCCCGGCTACTTCAACCGCGACAAGGTTCGAGAGATCGCCGCAAAAGGCTGGGTTGCGGACGGCAGCGCGGCCCGCCGGCTGCTCGGCTTTGAGCCGCTGGTTGGCTTGGAGGCGGGGCTGAGGGGAGTCGCCGAGGTCGAGGGACGGCGAGGCCCGCCTCCTCGATAGCTCGTCCGGTGGCCTCTTCTTGGCGGCCTGCTCTCCGCTGGCCTTCCTTCCGCTGGTCTCCTTTCCGCTGGCCTGCCTGCCGCGGCGCAGCGACTACTTGAGCAGCTGCATCAGCAGCGCCTTCTGCACGTGCGCTCGGTTGGCTGCCTGCTCGTAGATGCGGGAGCGCTCGCCGTCGAGCACCGCATCGGTCGCCGCCACGTTGCGACGAACGGGCAGCGGGTGCATCAGCAGCGCATTGTTGGTCTCGGCCATCAGCTGCTCGTCGACGCGCCAATCGGAAAGGGAGCGCTTGACCATCGCCTCGCGCTCGCCGTCTTCCCAGTATTTGGTGCAGCCCCACGAGCGTGCGTAGAGCACTTCGGCTCCGCGCGCCGCCTCGTGCATGTCGTTGACGACGCCGACCGAACCGCCCGCTTCCGAAGCGGTCCGCTTGCTGCGTTCGTAGACTTCGGCGTCGACCTCATAGCCGAGCGGGTGGGCGAGGGTGACGTCCATGCCGAACATGGCCGCGACCTCGAGAATGGAGTGGGTTGGACCGAGGGCCTTTTGCTCGGGATGGTTGCACCACAGCAGGGTCAGCTTGCGGCCTCGCAGCGAAACGAGGTTTTCTCGCATGGTCAGGGCGTCGGCCAGGGCCTGGCACGGATGCTCCATGACGGTCTCCAGGTTGATGACCGGCACGGAGGCATAGCGCGCGTAGCTGCGCAGCAGCAGCTCCTGCCGATCGCGCTCCCAAGAACCCGTGCGCGCAGCGGCCCGGACGCCGAGCGCGTCGACGTAGCGCGACATCGTGCGGGCTGCGTCCTTGACGTGCTCTTCGGCGCGGCCGTCCATGATGGCCTGCTCGTTGGGCTCCAGCTCATACAGGTCGTCGGCCGACAGGTTGATGCAGTGCCCGCCGAGCTGCTGCATCGCAACTTCAAACGACACACGCGTGCGCAGGCTTGGCTGGAAGAACAGCTGGCCGAGTGTTTTGCCGGCGAGCACGTGTCCAGGGCGCTTGCCCTTGACGCGTGTCGCCAAGTCGAGGAGGTCGTCTAGTTCTTGCCGGCTCATGCCGGCGGTTGTCAGGAAGTCGCGCTTGCTCAAGGGTCCTCGCTTCTTTGCGGTTGAACCCGATGATGGGGGCGATGGCACCGACAAGCAAACCGCAAAGCGATGATCCGCGGCCCGAACAGGATCTAGAGGCACGTTGGCTGCAACGGTGCTTCGAGCTTGCGCGGGAGGCGGCCGAGCATGACGAGGTGCCGGTTGGTGCCGTTGTCGTTCTCGATGGCGCGATCGTCGGCGAGGGGCGCAATCGGGTCGAAGAACGGCGATCGCCGCTCGCGCATGCCGAGATGCAGGCCATCGAGCAGGCGCTGGCGACGGTGGGTGAAAAGCGGCTGCCGACGGCGGAGCTCTATTGCACTCTGGAGCCGTGCTTTTTGTGCGCCGGGGCCGTGCTGCACGCCCGCCTCCGGCGCGTTGTGTTTGCCGCGCGAGACCCCAAGTTCGGCGCGGTGCGCTCGCTGGCCACCATCCTCGAAGACGAGCGGCTGAACCATCGCTGTGAGGTCGCGGAGGGCCAGCTGGCCGATGACAGCGCCGAACTGCTGCGCGCGTTCTTTCGCCGCAAGCGCCGGGGCGGCGGAGGAATCTAGCTGGACGGTTGCAATGCCCGGCTGGATCTGCACGATCCTCGCCTCATTCGACTCGGCGCCCCCGCGCGGAGTCCTCGCGGAGAGGTGCCAGAGTGGCCGAATGGGCCGGTTTCGAAAACCGGTGTGCGTGCAAGCGTACCGGGGGTTCGAATCCCCCCCTCTCCGCCATTTTCACGCCGCGAGCTGCTACTCCGCGAGCGATTCGGCGGCCAGCTATTCCGGCTCAAGCAGCGCGAGCAGCTCGCTGCCGCCCGTCTTGGCGAGCAGCCGCCGGGCACGTTGACGCGCTTTGAGCACGCCGTCGATGCTGAGTTGGAACTCGTCGGCGAGTTCTTGCAGGCTGGTGCCTTCAAAGATGCGCTTGGTGTAGAGCACTCGGTCGCGAACGCTGAGTCGCGCCAGCGCGCGCTCGATGACCAGCCGTCGCTCCGTCCGCACGGCCTGGGTCAGTGGACCGGTATTCGAGGCCGCAAGCTCTGCGTTGTCGTCACCGTCGTGGAGTGTGCCCATGGCGCGCCGAGCGGCCGCGCGACGAACATCGATGACGCGGTTGCGCAGGGCTCGACGCATGACGGCAAGCAAGGCGGGCGTCATACGCCGGGAGCGTGGGTGCGCGCGCAAGCTGGTCAGCTTCGGGAGCATCTGCAGCCAAACGTCCTGAACCAGGTCCTCTGCGCTCGATGCGAAATGGGTGGCGTTGCGCAGCTGCCAGTGCGCCCACGTCGCCATCAGCGGGTGCAGCCAGTCGGCAAGCTCCTCGAGGGCCGCACGGTCGCCGGCCACCGCCTTGCGGATCAGCTGCGAAGTCGCGTCTGGGCTGCCGCCGCGGTCCGTTCCAGGGCCGCCGCCGCCGCCGCCAGCGCCGCCGCTAGCCCCAACGGCAGCAGCTGAAGCTGGGGCCGGGCCGCTGGACGGCGTCCCTTGGTCCGCACGGTTCGGCAGCGACCCATCTTGCGGGCCGGCGGACGAAGCAGCGCTTCGCCGCGGTTGGGTTGACTCTCCGTCCACTTGTTGAATGCTCCGACGTTGAACGGAGTGTCCCCGGGTGCCGAGCACCCACGGAAAACTATGCACCCTGACGAAGTCGTGCTCAAGTTCCTCGACCGCGTCGAGCGAGACTTGCAGAGCAGCGGTCTGGGCTCGCTTGAGCACTACCTCGAGCAGTTCGCCGGCCACGAGCACGTCATCCGAGAGCAGTATCGACGGCTTGTCGCAAACGACGTGCGGTGCAGCGTGGATGAACCGCACGTCGGGCGCTTGATCGACGGGCGCTACCGCGTCATCGGGCTGCTAGGGCGCGGTGGCTTTGGGGAAGTCTACCTCGCCGAGGACATGCAGCTGTCCCGTCGTGTGGCGGTCAAGCTGCTGGGCGGTGCCTATGCCTTCAGCGACGACTGGCGGGCGCGGCTGCGGCGCGAAGCGGAGGCCACCAATCGCATCGAAGCCGATGGGATCTGTCCCGTGCATGACGTTGGCGCGGAGCAGGGGGTTCCGTATTTGGTCATGCCGTGGATCGAGGGGCGCCCACTCGATCGCTTGATTGCCGCGACCGCGGCGCACGGCGATGGCCCCGTGCAGATCGGCGAAGCGACTTCGACGCTGGCGCGGCGCGACACGTTTCTGCTCCTGATCGAACGCGTGGCGCGTGCGCTGCAGGCGGCGCACGAGGCGGGCGTTGTGCACCGCGACGTCAAGCCGGCCAACCTGATCGTGCGGAGCGACGGCTCGCCGGTGCTGATCGACTTTGGCCTCGCGGCGCTGACCGCCAGCGCCGACCCCTTGCGGTCGCGCTCGCTGGTGTTTGGCACTCCGGCCTACGCGGCACCCGAGCGGGTGGACGTGGCGGCCGGTCACGGGGAAGCCGAAGACGGCGCGCCGCCGCCACAGCCACAGCTCGACATCTGGAGCCTCGGCGTGGTGCTTTTCGAAGGGCTGGCGCTGCGGCGCCCGTTTCCGCCGCGCCCGGGAGTGTCGTTTGATCGCTGCGTGCGCGAAGACCCGCTGCCGCGTCTAGATCGTGCCATGGGGCGCGACCTCCAGGCGGTTGTCGAGAAGGCGATGGCCCGCCGGCCGACGCAGCGATACGCCAGCATGGCCGACTTCGCCGAGGACCTCGAGCGCGTGCGCACCCGGCAGCGGGTGGCCGTGCGGCCGGCCGGGTGGCTGCGCCGCGGTGTTGCCCGCATGCGGGCGAGAGCGGCCGTGGTGGCGGCGATGGCGATCGTGCTTGCCGTGCTGGTCGCGGCCGGTGCCTACTGGCTGCGCTATCGCGACCGTGTGGTCGTCGCAAGAGCCGTTCGCTCGCTGGCGGCGTCCATGGACGTGCTGGTGCGCGACAAGCAGCGGCTGTCGCGATTCGGCTTCGCCCTGGACGAACGCGCCGCCGAGGCGCGCAGCCTGTTGGCGGTCGTTGGCGAACTGCGCGATGGCGTCGGCGCTTCGCCGGAAATCGACCACAGCCAGGCGCGCTTGCTGGTCGCCGCCGGTCAGCTTGAGCTGCAGCTCTCGCGGCGCGATCGAGGCGTCGCCCACTTGCGGCAAGCACGCTCGCTGTTGCCCGATGGCGACGATACGAGCGCACCGCTCGAGGTGCGCCGCTTGCGCATCCTGGTCGAGGTGCTGCTCGGCGATTCGTTGAGCCATGTCCGCAGAGACCGCGAAGCTCTGGCGATCTACGAGCGCGCTCTGGCCATGGACGAGCAGCTGCTGGCCGAGCGCCCGGCGGACCCGCGATGCCTCAGCGATGTCGCGTTTGGCTACATTCGCATGGGCTTTCAGTTCGGGCGACTCGGCGACATGAACCGCCAGAGCCGTGAGATGGCGCGCTCGATCGCGATGCTCGAGCGGGCCGAACAGTTGGCCCAGGGCGATACCGAGCGGTCCAAGCACACGGCGAGCGGCATGCTGGACCTGGCGCAGGCGCTGCGCTCTGCACCGCTACCGGGGTGGGACACTCCGAACCTGCTGGAGCGCGCCGAGCGCCGCTTGCTGCGGCTCGCGGCGCAGCAGCCGCGCGACTTCGAAGTCTGGGACATGCTCTGTCGCGCGTCCGAAGTGCGGCTCAAGACGGCTGGCGATGGGCCGTGGCCGCCCGGCGAGGCCGAGCGGCTGGTTGCGCGCAGTGACCAGGCGGCGGCACTGGAGCCCAACCTGCTGACGGCTCTGCTGCACCAGGCGCGCGCGCGCATTTGGCTGGCCCAAGCGCATGTCGCCGCCGGCGATGCCGAAGCCGTGCGGCGGGGCTGTGAGGAGTGCCTCGCGCTGGTCGAGCGGGCCGTGCAGGCTCGTCCGAGCCGCCCCGAATGTTCCCGGCTGCAGGAGGTGATACGTTTGCTGGCCGACGCGCTGGCCAGCACCGCGCAGGTGCCGGCGGCGCGGGCGGTTCTGCGGCGCGCGATCGAGATTGCCGAAGGAGATTTGGAGCGTTTCGAGCACGATCCCCACGTCGCGATGATGCTGGTCGCGACGATCCTGCACCGCGTCGATGCGCCGCAGGTCGATCTGCAGCGCGGGCTCGAAGTGCTGCAGCACTGCATGCGGCGCGACCCGAACCTGCTGGACGAGAACGAGCGCTTTTCGCGCTTGCTCGCGGACTTGCGCACGCGGTTGCGCTAGCTGCTGCCAAGGGCTGTCAAGGGCTGCCAAGAGCTCCGCCGACTCAGACCGACACGCGAGGCACAATGCGTTCGTTGCTGTCTTCGATCTCGAAGAAGCTCGGCTCTTCAATCTTCATCGTCGAGGCGACGACGCTGGTCGGGAACGACTCGATCAGGTTCTTGAGGTCGCGCACGTTGGCGTTGAAGAAGCGTCGCGCCGCCGCCACGCGATCTTCGGTGACGGCCAGCTCTTCCTGCAGCGCGCGAAAATTGGCGTCGCTCTTGAGCTCGGGGTAGCCCTCGGCAACGGCAAACAGCGACTTCATGCCGACCTGTAGCGCGTTTTCGTCGCGCCCCTGGCTGCTGGCCGCGCCGTGGTTGGCCATCGCCTGGTTGCGCAGTTCGACGACGCGCTCGAGCACTTCGCTTTCATGCTTGGCGTAGCCCTTGACCGTGGCGACGAGGTTGGGGATCAGCTCGTAGCGGCGCTTCAGCTCGACGTCGATATCGGCCCAGCTCTCGTGCACGGTGTTCTTGAGCCGCACGCAGCGGTTGTGAACGGCGATCCACCAGATCAGCGGAATCAGGACAGCAGCTGCAAGGATGATGAGCGTGGGTTCCATCGCGGTCGGGAGTCTTGCAGAGGTTTGGGGTGGTTGCCAGCAGGCGTTGAGAAACAGGCCACTAGCCGACGTCGGTGCGTCAGAGGCCGGCTGCGGCCAGCAGGTGGCGCGGCCACAGCTCGCAAAACGCTTCGGCAAAGGCGATGCGGCGACGAAACTCTTCGAGCTTCCACGAGCCCGAGCCATTGCCGAGCAGCAGCACGCCGTCGCGGATTTCGAAGGTGTCGATGTTCTCGGCCAGCAAGAATTCGATCATGCGCGGGTGCAGCACGTCGTAGGCAAACTTCTTGTCGTCCGACTTGACGAAGTACTTGCGGCTGAACTCGTGCGACTCAAAGTCGATGTCGTCAAAGCCAACTGCTGCCGCCATCTTGTCGAAGACGCTCTCGCGGCGCAGCTCGATCGTTGCGGTCGCAAACGGCAGTTCGACCAGCGCAAAGCTGAAGCGGCTGCTCGACCGGTCGCCGTCGCTGTCCTTGGTCTCGTAGTGATACTCGCCGGCGAAGATCGGGCACGCCCGCCCAAACAGCTCGCGATTGCCGCGGAACGTGTCGTAGGCGTAGCGGTCGTCGCCGCGGTCAAAGGCGCGGAACTGCGGATACGAGCTGTCCACCGAACCCAGACGCTCGGTCGAAAACGTCAGGTCAAGCTCGGCGGCAAACTCTTCGCAGGCGGCGAGGTGGGCCAGGCGAGCTCGGTGCGACAGCACTCCCAGCCAAACCACGAGGCTGATGCCGGCGATCGCGAGCAGGACGATGGTGACGGTATTCATGCGGGTCTCGGAACCCGCACGGTAGCCGTTCGCCGAGCGGGCGCTACTTGCCGGCTGCGGACTTCTGGGTCTCAGGCTTGTCGGCTTCCGACTTCTTGAGGATCGCCTGCACGGCGCGCGCGGCGGCGCTGCGGATCTGCTCGTCGTTGCCCTGGCTCCACTCGATCAGATACGGCAGCGCTTCGGTGGCGCCGACGGCGCCGAGCGAGCGGATCGCCAGCAGCCTTTGGGCGGCGTCGTTGTCCGGCATCGCCTGCTTGACGAGCTTTTGTGAGGTCGCTGGCGGCGACAGATCGACGCCGTCCTTGGCCCGCGCCCAAAACTGGCGCTGCTCCCGCAGTTCGCGCAGGGCCTTGAGATGCTCGCGGGCGGCCTCGGCGACGGACTGGACCGGATCCTGAAGCAGCGGCAACAGGTCGCTGGCGGCGGCGGCGCCGAACGCGCGCACCATGGCGTCGACGGCCGATTGCCGCACGGTTGCCTCGTCATCGGAAAGCAGCATCCGGATGTCGGTTCGCAGCTCCGCTGGCACGTTGGCGGGCATTACGTAGAGCACGTTGTTGGTGGCGGACGTGTTGGCTAGCAGCATGCGCCAGTCGGCGAGGGTTAGGGGCAAACCTTGCTCGATGATGGGTTGCACCCACGCCAATTCGCTCTCGGCGCGAAGGCGTTGCAGAGCGACGCTGGCAAGCTGCTCGGCTACGGCTCGCGGCAGCGCGCCATAGCAGGTGGCGGCGATTTCGGTTTCGTCCAGTTCGATCAGGGCGCGCACGCCCCGCTGGAGCGATTCGGAGTCTGCATAGTCTCCTTCGTCGAGGCGTTGCAGGCCGCTGGCGAGGTTCTGAGCGAGCTGATAGCAGTCTGAGGCTGGCAGCTTGCGCTTCGGCAAAACCTCGGCAAAGACGGTTGCGGCGGCGGCCGGCAACACGACCTGTACGGCGGAGTGCGTGACCGAGGTCGAGGGCTGCATCTGGTTCCACACGGCATTGGCGTGGCTGCCGGTCAGCAGGGCGCGCCATACTGCCGTGAGCTGCGTGTCGCTGTACCCGTGCCAGGGGCGCTGCCGACCGTCGAAGCGCAGCGCGAAGAGCCGGATGTCGTCGGGCGGGTCGCTGCTGGCTGAGGTGTAGCTGACGGTCGACCCGTCCCACGACGACAGAAAGGCCTCGTAGCGAGGTCCGATGCCGTCGACTTCGCCTTGGAGCGTGTTGGACAGCATGAATTTCTTGGCTTGGTTCGAAGCCCTGAGCGTCGTTGCCAACGCGCGTGGCATCAGGGGGATGCTCTGTTCGTCACCGAGGCGCACGAGCTCGACCATCGCGGTCTTGGTGGCGTCCGCGTTTGCTGGGGATGTGTCGCGCAAGAGCCGGCGCAGTCCGGGAGCGGCGCTGGCGTCGCCCGCGCGGGACAGCAGCACGAGGCCCCATGCGATTGTCCGGCGCTGTTTGGGCCAGATTTCGATTTGCTCGGCGAGCCATGCGGCGGCTTCGGGATGTCCGGTGCGCGCGGCGACATAGAACAAACTGGGAATGCAATCCTCTGGGTTGCCATCGGTGTTCTTGCGGTTGCCCACGGTGGCAACGACTTCGCGCAAGGTTTCGAACAGCTCGGGGTCGGCACCGCACACCTGGATTTTGCTTATCAGCAAGTTGGTGGAACGGAAACCGGGGATGAGCGTGAGGATCTGGCGACGTTGCTCGACCGAGCCGCTCGTGTACGCTCGCGCGATGGTCTTGGTGGCTTCCAAGCCGTCGCCGTAGTGCAGGGTGAGAATGCGCAGCACGTCGGGCAGTGCGGCACGACTCCACTCCAGTCCCGCGGTGTGAAACAGCGATGCAAGCACCGTTTGCGCAGGTGTGGCCGAGCCGTCCGGTGCGTAGCGGCCGAGCTGCTCCGCTGCATCGGCGAGCTGGGCGAGGGTCTGGTCGGACAGCTTGTAGGGCTGATGCCGGATTCTTCCCGTCCTTACACGTTCGGGGTTGCGCCGCAGTGCGGACAAGAACAGCTGCAGCCGGGCGTTGTTTGGGGCCTCCAAGCTTCCATGCAGCACGTCCCACGCGGGCGCGTGAAGCGTGATATCTGGCGACTGGGCGGCCGAGAGAATCACGTTGGCATGCGGCTGGACGTTCATTTCGGGAACGTAGGCCTGCAGCACGCGAACCGCCGTCAGACCGGCCGCGATCACTGCGGGGTGGTTGTCCTGCAGGCATGCGGCAGGAACCGCTTTTTGGCGGACCAGCGCGTCGACAACGCTGCGCCAGACTTCTCGCGTGGGGTCAACGGTGCGCGCGAACTGCTGCAGCACTGGCTCGAGGTCGGTCGCAACCCCTTCGCCACACGCAGCCACCACGAAGCGCTGCCACTCGATGCGGCCGCTCTGCGCCGCTTCGCTCAGATAGTCGACGGCCGGCTGCGTGCCGATCGCCCACAGCTTGCGCAGCAGGGCACGTTCGCCTGCATACGCTTCCGTCGCCGCTCCCAGTCGGTTGTTTTGCGGCAGGGGCGACTGGCGAAACCAGTCCGCGATGGCCAGCGCGGCGGGCGCCCCCAAGCGATCAAGCTCTTGGCCGACGTGCTGCAGTTTGGCTTGGGTGATCGAGCCATTCGGGGCTCCGTCGCGCTTGGCCGCCTCGGCCAGCTCGTCGTAGCGCGCCACCAGCGCATGGGCCTGCGCCCGTTGATCCTGCAGCGCCTGCGCCAGTTCGCCGGTCGAGGCTCGCAGCGCCTGGACCTTGCTGGCGAGCGCTTCGCTGGCGCCGGCCGCGAGGTCGAGCAGTGGCTTGGCTTCGTCGCGGCGATCGAGCTGCCACAGCAGCTGGCCGAGGCCAAACGCTGCATCGTCGTGCGCGGCGCTCGCCTTGGGATCGGCGAGCAGCTCGCGGTAGGCGCGCTCGGCCGCCGCAAGATCGCCCTCCTGCTGCGCCACGGCGTGGATGCGTGCGAGGCGTTCGGCCGGCTTGGCCGCTTGGCTCGGGACGCTGGCGGCTAGCAAAAGCAGCGCCAGCGATGAAGTGAGGATTCGTTCCATGTCGCCAATGAACGGCCGACAGCGCTTGGGCTTGTCGCGGGTTGCTGGAATCGGTGTCGTGGAGATGTCGCGGTTGTCGTCGTGGCTCAGGCATCGACGCTGAGCCGGTAGCCGACGCCGTGCACCGTCAGCAGGTGCTGCGGCGACTTCGGGTCGGCCTCGATCTTTTTGCGCAGGTGCAGCAGGTGCGTGTCGATGGTGCGGTCGCCGATCACGGCGCCGTGCCAGACCTCTCGCAAAAACGTGCTGCGGTCGACGACCTGGCCGCGGCGCTGCCACAGCAGGCCGAGCATGGCCGCCTCGGTCGGCGACAGCCGGTGCGTCGTGCCGTCGCGGTGCAGCTCGTAGCCGCCCAGGTCGACGTCGGCGGCGCCGATCGCGAACCGCGCGGTGGGCGGCTGCGTCTTGGCTTGGCTTTCACCCTGCTCCGACAGCGCCTCGCGCCGGCGCAGGTGGGCCTGCACGCGGGCGCGCAGCTCGCGCTGCGAAAATGGCTTGGTGATGTAGTCGTCGGCGCCGAGCTCCAGGCCGAGCACCTTGTCGCCTTCGCTGCTGCGCGCGGTCAGCAGCAGGATCGGCGTCTTGCGGTCGTGTTCGCGCACCGAGCGCAGGATCTCGAGGCCGCTGGGGCCGGGCAGCATGATGTCGAGCACCAGCAGATCGAACGTGCGCGTGCGCAGCGTGGCGAGCGCTTCGTCACCGTCGGCGGCGGTGGTGACGTCGTGGCCGTCGCGCGCAAACGCATCGGCGAGCACGGTGCGGAGCGAAGGATCGTCTTCGACAAACAGCAGGGCGGCGGTCATGCGGGGACGTCGTTGGGGTTTGGGGGCGGGCTGTTTGGGGACTGGCTGGCCGCCGGCACATCGGAGCCGGCGATTCGACTGTGGTTCGAAACGTCGAGCGGCACGGTCAGCTCAAACGCTGCGCCGGGCGTCGGCGACTGGTTGGCGTCGAGCAGCACCAGGTCGCCGCGGTGGTGGCGCAGGATCTCGCGCGACAAGAACAGGCCGAGCCCAACGCCGGGCACGCTGCCGTTCTGCTGGGCCGAGCCGCGCACGAAGCGGGCGAAGATCGTCGCTCGCTCCTCGGCCGGCACGCCGGGGCCATGGTCGCAGACGCGCACCGCATACAGGCCGTCGCGCACGCTGGTGTGGACCTCGATGCGGCCGCCGGCGGCGGCGTACTTGCGCGCGTTTTCGAGCAGGTTGCGCAAGGCTTGCGCAATCGCGCTGCGGTCGATGACGGCGGGTGCGCTCTCGGCGGGACGACTGTCAGCTGTGGTGCTGCCGGCAACCTGCTCGTGCAGCGACAGCTCGATGCCATGGTGGTGGGCGAGTGCCTCAAAGCCCTGCACGGTTTCGCGCACGGCGTCGGCGGCGCAGTCGTGCTGCAGGTCGTAGGCGCGTTCGCCGCGTTCGATCTGGCCGAGGTCCAGCACGTTGTCGATCAGCGTGGTCAGGCGTGCGGACTCGCCGGTCAGCATGGCGAGGTAGCGCTTGGTCTGTTCGCTCGGCAGCTGATCGCCGTCGTCGTGCAGGACGTCCGCGATCAGCCGCATCGAAGCGATCGGCGTCTTCAGTTCGTGGGTGACGCCGGTCAAGAAGTCCGTGCGCGCGCGCATGGCGGCATGGGCGCGCGACAGCCCGCGCAGCGTCGCCCAGGCGCTGGCGACGAACAGCAGCAGCAGGGCCAACGCGGCCGACAGCAGGGTGGTGGGCCTTGCAAGCCACGGCAGCGGCGGCGGCGGCGATGGCAGCACCCAGGGGCGGCGGTCGCTGCGAGCTACGCCGCGAGCTACGCTGTTGGGCGCGATCGCCTCGGCGCGCGCGCGGTCGCCATCGGCAAGGTCGGCAGCGGCCACAAACACCAGACGGCCGCGATCCGGGACGGGCGGCAGGGCGGCGTCATCGTGTCCCGGCAAGCTGTCGAGCCACGCGTGCGGCAGGATCGCGCCCATGCCACGGCCTTCGCCGCTGCGCTGTTCTGGCTCGAGATCTTCGAACCACAGCGTGAGCCGGTCGTCATCAAGCTGGGGCGAGCCGCGCCAGGCCGCATCGCGCAAAAACGTCTGCGCCGCGCGCAGCAGCCGCCGGCGCGCGGCGATGTCGCGCTGGCGTTGGTCCACGGCGGCGAGGATGGTGCGTTCTTCGTCGTTTCTGGCGAGCTCGGCGCAGCGCTCCAAGGTCGGCCGCGCAACGGCCGCCGGCGCGTGCGACAACAGCATCCAGTCGGACGAAGAGAGACCGGCGATGCCAGCCGGCAGCGTCGCTTCCAGCAGGATCGACGCCGCGATCGCTTCGGCAACGCGCAGGTCACGCAGCGCGGCAGTGGTGCCGGCCGTGCGCCGCAGGGAGCGCATTTCGGCCTGCAGCTGATTGCGGCGTGCGGTTCGGTTGGCGCGGTGGCTGTGCCAGGCGGCCTGTGCGAGCGCTTGCGCTAGGGCCAGACCCCGTTCGCCGGCAGCCGCGCCGTCTTGCAGCTGGTTCGGTCGGCGCGGGTCGCGCTCGTTCGTTCGCAGCAGCTTGTCGTAGATCCGGATCGCTTCGGCGTGGTCCCGCCGGACAAACTCGGCGACCTTGGCCTGCCGCAGCGTTTCGTCGAGCAGCGGAGCCTCGCGGCCGGCAACGGGCTCCAGCCAGGCGAGCTCCGGGTCCACCTGCAGCTGGCCGTCGACCACGGCAAAGCGGTTTGCAGGGGGACACCGCTCCAGCACCGCCGGCTGCGCCAGCGCAGCGCGAAGCGCCCGTGCCATCTCGCGCGCGTCGCGTTCGGCCTGCCAGACCGCGCTCTGCTGCGCCTCTTTGCCGGCCCGCCACAGGCTCCAGCCAGCGACCGCCACCAGAGCGGTGCCGGACGTCAGCGCCAGCATCACGAGCAGCGGGCGGAAGCGAGAACTGTGCACAGAAACGGCGATTGGGCCAAGGTAGCGGCGTCGGCCGCCGAGTTGTCAACGAGATGTCGCGATGCGCCGCGTCGGTACTTTTCCCGGTGCGGGGGAAGAACGGTCGGCATCGCTCGTCCTTCGTCCATGCCCTTCGTCGTCGGATTCGCGATCGCCCTTGTCATCCAAACCGCTCTCTCGACGGCTCTTCTGTTCAAGTGCTCGACGTTCCGTGAGCGCATCCTCGCGGTGCGGCTCAGCGCCTTCGTCTTGGCGTTCGAACTCGTCGTGCTGGCGGTGCTTGGCACGATCGAAACCAACGGCCTACGGCAGTTGGCCGCGTCCGGCGCCGATGCAAAAGCAACGGCGCCAGCGCTTTTGGAGCTGGCCCTGATGGATCGCTGGTTCTTCCCGCTGCTGCTCGGCATCGCCGCGCTCTTTCTCGTCCAGCTTGGCATTCTGCTCGGCGACTTGCGCCGGTTCGTGTTTACGCAGGAGAGCGATCTCGCAACCCGCGACCAGATCGCGCTGGCCCGCGCCAACGCGGCAGACTCCTCGCCGTAGCGCCGAGAAGCCGTCCTGCCGAGGAGCAGCAACGCCGCGACGGGCGTCTTCGTGCCCGCAGAATGCCCCCGATATCGGATGCTATACACTCGCCGCGCCGCGATGCCCCAGCGGCGCAGTTTCTACGGCAGCGTTTCCCACAGGAACGACCACGACAGCGCGCTCAAGAACGCGGCCTGCTTGTTGTCCGCGGCGCCACCGTGGCCGCCCTCGATGTTTTCGTAGTAGAGCACGTCGTGGCCCTGCTCCATCATGCGCGCCATCATCTTGCGCGCGTGGCCAGGATGAACGCGATCGTCGCGCGTCGAGGTCGTGAACAGCACCTTGGGGTAGGTCACGTCTTTGGCGACGTTGTGGTAGGGCGAGAAGCGGCGCAGCCACTCGGCTTCGGCGGGCACGTCAGGGTCGCCGTATTCTCCCATCCACGACGCGCCGGCCAGCAGCTTGTGGTAGCGCAGCATGTCGAGCAGCGGTACCTGGCAGACGACCGACCGGAACAGGTCTGGATACATGACCGTCATGTTGCCCATCAGCAAACCGCCGTTGCTGCCGCCCTGGATGCCGAGGTGGCGCGGCGACGTGATCTGCGCGTCGATCAGCGAACGGGCCACGGCGGCAAAGTCCTCATAGGCTTTGTTGCGGTTCTGCTTGAGCGCCGCCTGGTGCCAGCGCGGGCCAAACTCACCGCCGCCGCGGATGTTGGCGACCACGTAGACGCCGCCTTCTTCGAGCCAGCATGAGCCCACCGTGGCGCTGTAGCCGGGCGTCAGCGAGACTTCAAAGCCGCCGTAGCCGTAGAGCAGCGTCGGGTTGCTGCCGTCTCGCTGCAGCGAGTCCTTCATGACCAGGAAGTACGGCACGCGGGTGCCGTCCTTGCTGACCGCCTCGCGCTGTTCGACGACCAGGCCCTTGCTGTCGAAAAACGCCGGCAGGCTTTTGCACTTCTTGGGCGCGCCGTCGCCGATGGCGCCGCGCCACAGGCTGGTCGGCGTCAGGTAGTCGGTGATCGTTAGCCAGTAGTCGTCCGACTTTTCTTCGTCGATGGGACTGGCCGAGATCGTGCCAAACTTCGGCAGGCCGGGCAGCTCTTCGCTCGTCCAGGTAGTCTTGCCGCCGGCATCCGTCGTGGGCGTGGCGGTGTGCACGACGTTGCGCACGTTGTCGAGCACGTTGACGAGCAGGTGGTTTTTGGTGCCGGACCAGCCGGCGAGCGAACTGCGCTCGGTCGGCTCAAACAGCACGTGCAGGTCGCGTTCGCCAGCGAGGTAGCGGTCGAGGTTGGTCACGAGCAGCGAACCGGCGGCATACTCTTCGCCGCCGACCAGCCAGTTTTCGCGCAGCTCGAGCAGCAGCCACTGGCGGTGCGTGCTGGCGTTGGCGCTGTCCTGCTTGTCGATGCGCTGCCACTCGCCGCCGCGCAGCACGCTCATGCGGTTGGTGTAAAACGTCAGACCTTCGAACAAGAAGTCGTTCTCAAAGCCTTTGGTCAGGTCGCGGTAGGCAAACGTGTAGACGTCCTCCTTGCGGCCTTCGGCGACTTTCTTGGCCTCGCTGAGCTTGGTGCCGCGCTGCCAGCGCTTGACGACGCGCGGGTAGCCCGACTCGGTCATCGAGCCGCCCTCTTCGCCGTCGCCAAAGTCGGTGCCGACGTAGAGTGCGTCGCGGTCGGCCCAGGCCATCTGCGACTTGGCTTCCGGCAGGTAGAAGCCGCCTTCGTCGGGTTCGACAAAGCGCTTCTTTATCGGGTCGAACTCGCGCACGACGCTGGCGTCGGCGCCGCCGCGCGACAGCGACAGCAGGCAGCGGTCGTAGGAAGGAGTCAGCCAGGTCGAGCCCTTCCAGACCCAGTTTTCGCCTTCCGCTTTGCCGAGGGCGTCGAGGTCGAGAACGGTTTCCCACTTGGGCTCGTCCTTTTGGTATTCGGCCCACGTCGTGCGGCGCCAGAGGCCGCGCGGGTTGTCGGCGTCCTGCCAGACGTTGTAGTAAAACTCGCCGCGCTTGGCCGTGTAGGCGATGCGGTCGTTGGAGTCGAGAATCGACAGGATGCGGTCGCGCAGCTTGCCGAAACGTTCGCCTTGCGCGAGAGCTTTGCTGCTCGCGTCGTTGCGTGCGCGCACCCAGTCGAGCTGCTTGTCGCCGAGGACTTCCTCGAGCCAGAAATTGGGGTCGGTGGACGCGGCGGCGGCTTCTGGCTGTTGCTTGGGCATAGGCTTCGAGGTGGACGGCTGCTGCGCTGGAAGGCCGAGGGCCGCTGTTGCGACCAGCAGCAGAACGGCCAGTAGGAACGGCTTTTCGTGCGGAACGAACATCATCGTTCGGTGACCGTAGCGGGGTTGGGATGCGCCAGCCAGCGGTGCGGCCATGGGGGCGCTCCGGGCCGTCAGGATGTGCGTCGAACTGTCATCTCCGCTGTGCTAGGCTCGTCCCGGGCATGTTGCGGACTCCAACGGACGGTAGGGCGGTGCGAGGGGCTTCGGCATGGGTCGAAGTCGATCTGGACGCCATTTCGCACAATGTTCGGGTGCTTCGCCACGGCCTTGCGCCCGGCTGCCGGCTGCTCGCCTGCGTCAAGTCCGACGGCTACGGCCACGGCATGTTTCGCGTAGCGCGCGTTGCGCTGCAGGCGGGGGCCGACGAGCTGGTGGTTGCCTCCGTCGATGAAGGTGCGGCGCTGCGCGAAGCCGGGATCACTGCGCCGATTTTGATCGGGGGGCCGGTTGGCGCGCAAGAAGCCCACGCGGTCATCCAGCACGGGTTGGTTGCCAGCCTAGGAGCCATGGAGCTCGCCGAAGCGCTCGGCCGCGCAACGCGTCGGCGGCTGCCTGTGCAAATCGAGGTCGACACCGGCATGCATCGCCACGGCGTGGCGGCAGAGGATCTCGGCGCGTTCGCCGCGTCGGTGGAGTCCCGCGGTCGTTTGGCGATAGCCGGTGTCTACACGCATCTGGCGGCGACCGGTGCGGAGGATGTTGCAGCCCTGCGGGCGCAGTTTGAGCGCTTTGTCGCCGCCGTGGACGCGGTTCCGGCGCTGCGCGGCGTGAGGCGCCACGCGTGCCATTCGCTCGGCGCGATGATGTTGCCCGAGGCCCATCTAGATGCCGTGCGGATCGGCGGCGCGATCTACGGCTTGGATCCGCTGGAGCAAGCTGCCGGTCGTGCGGCTCTGCCGTTTGCCGGTCTGCGCTCCGCGCTCTCGCTCAAGGCCGCCGTCGTTGGGCTGCGCAGCGCCAAGGTCGGCGATCGAGTCGGCTACGGCGGCACGTTCGTCTGCGAACGCCCGACGCGTCTGGCCCTGCTTCCGATTGGCTACGGCGATGGCCTATGCCGAGAAGCCTGGCGGGGCGCCGAAGTGCTGGTGCGAGGCCGCCGTGCGCCGATCGTCGGCGCCATCAGCATGAACCAGACGACCATCGACGTGACCGACTTGCCGGAGATCGTCTTTGGCGAAGAGGTCGTGCTGCTCGGCACGATGGGCTCGGAGCGGGTATCGCCGGCCGACCGGGCCGCCGCGACGGGCGCCTCGCCCTACGAAATCGTGGCGCTGCTGTCGCCGCGCTTGGACCGCTTGTTCCGTGCACCGCAATCGGTCGCGTCGCCGCCGTCGGCCGCGCAGCCGCGTTCGTCGTGGAGCGAAACCGCGAGAGTTCCCGACGGAGCGCCGATGCCGGCCGCGCCTGGCGCAACGCTTTCGGGGGCGGATCGCGGATCTGTGGATCGACGAACAGTAGATTCCCGGCCGGTAGATTCCCGGTCGGTGGATACTCGGTCGGTGGATACTCGGTCGGTGGATACTCGGTCGGCGGATCGTCGACCATCCGGCGGTGGATCGGCCGCCTACGAACGGCTCGGCAGCGGGCGTTCGACGGGTTCGATCAAGCGCTGAGCCTGGCACGCCGAGCTGGCAGGGTGGCCTCGTCATGCCG
>JBGCDH010000077.1:0-52347 GCA_045105235.1 Planctomycetota bacterium
ACGGCGTGAAGGCGTCTGCGCGGCCGTCCGTTTTCCGCACTTTCCCCAGGCAATCCGAAGGTCGTGTTGCATCGGTGCTTGAAAGGTCGACCGCATCGGCCTGAGATCGCCGGCCATGCAGCAAGGAATGTTTGCCAACGGACGTGGGCGGGTGCTGCTGTTTTGCTGGCTGGGCTGGGTCTTCGACTTCTACGACCTGATCCTGTTCAGCTTCACAAAGGGCATGGTCGCCAGTGAGCTGGGGCTGGACCTCTACTCGCAGGTCTCGTGGATCGAGGGCTGGTCGCTGCTGGCGACGGCGGTCGGCGGGGCGCTGTTCGGTCGCATCGCCGATCGCACGGGCCGGCGAGCGGCGATGGTCGGCAGCATCGTGGTCTTTTCGGTGGGCGCGCTTTGCACCGGCTTGGCGGACGGCTTTTGGTCGCTGCTTGCGGCGCGCGTTGTGACTGGGCTCGGCGTTGGAGGCGAGTGGGGCATCGGCCACGCGGTCGTCGCCGACTACTGGAGCGGCAAGCAGCGCGACCGCGTGCACGGCATCCTGCAGGCCGGCAGTCCGATCGCGATGGCGCTGGCGGCCGCGGTTGGCTGCTTTGTGGCGCCCTTGCCGGATGTGGGCTGGCGGGCGGTATTTGTCGGCTCGGCGGTGCTCGGGGTGCTTGCGCTGCTCGGTCGCTGGGCGATGCCGGGACCGGATCGCGCCCGTCAGGCGGGTGCGAAGACAGAGACAGCGGCCGCACCGCTGCCGATGCGCGCGCTGCTCTCCCCTCGCCATCGGCGCGCGACGTCGGTGCTGCTCGCGATCCTGTCGCTGCACATGGCCGGCTTCTGGTGCGTCTACGCCGAGCTGCCGGTGGCGCTGATGCGGCTGCACGAGGTTCCCATCGAGGTCGTCGGCTGGTTCCAGATCCGGGTCAACGCCGTGCACGTTGTCGCCGATATTCTGTTTGGCTTTCTCGCCGCGCGCTACGGCCGTCGGCGCATGTTTGTGGTGTTCTGCATCGTCTTTGCCCTTGGCCAGGCGATCGTGCTCGGCGGGCTCGATTCGATCCGGGAGGACTTCACGACGTTCACGATCGCGGTCGCGGCGATGGGACTCGGTGCCGGCACGTGGTCGTGCTTTGGGGCGCTGTTCGGCGAACTGTATCCCGCGGCGCTGCGCGCCACGGCGGCGGCGCTATGCTACGCCGTCGCGCGTTCGGTGCAGCTGCCGCTCAAGGGGCAGGTCGCAGGGATGTTTGAGTCGGCTGGTTCGTTGGCGCCCGCGCTTTGGATCGGCATCGCGTGCGCGCTTGGCTCGGCTCTTTTGGTGCCGTTGCTGCCGCGTCCGAGATCCGGCTGAGGCGTCATTTAGGGTGCTCCAGCTCGACATAGGTTTCTTCGCCTGCCGTGATTTCGAACGTCTGCGGATTCTTGGAATGCGTGCTGTCGCGGTAGGTGTCGGCACGCAGAAACGGCAGCGAGAATGCACCGTTGCGGTCCGTGTAGATCTCGGCGGCCGCCGTCGCATTAAAAAAACAACCGGGGGTATGGAGTTGGAGCCAGAGCACCGCGCTTGGGATCCGTTTGCCATCGGCGTCGGTCAGCACGCCGCGCAGGGAGCCTCCCTCGGCGAACGTCAGCGGGCCCGGTTTGACGGTTTGTCGCGCGGTGACTTCGAACTTGCCGGCCGCGCGGCGACCGGTCGGCCCCCTGGCATCCAGTTGGTAGGTGCCCGGCGGCAGGCTCTCGATGGCGATTCTGCCGGCTGCGTCGCTGGCGGTGATGAACCGCTCGGCGATGCCGCGGCCGCGCAACCGAAATTCTGAATCGAGCAGGGTGATGTCGACGCGGGCGCAAGCGAATGGTTGGCCGCCCGTCTCCCGCAGCGTGCCTGCGAGTTTGCCGGCTGCGACTGCGTCCAGCTGCATCATGCCATCCGGGTCGGCCGCGGCGTTCAGCTTCCAGGTGCCGGACGGTGCGAACTCGGCCTTTGGCGTGCCCAGGAAGTAGTCGCCGGTCAGCAGGTGGAAGTCACAGAGAGCGAACTTGCGGGCTGTCACATCGAGCGTGAACGCGCCGTCGGCATCCGTCGCGGTAGGCGGGCAGCGAAGGCTCTTTCGCGATGCGGCGACCACTACGCCAGCCAGAGGCTGACCCCGCGTGTCGACGACGCGACCGCGAACCAAGGTGCTGGGTGCGGCGACGGCCTTGGGCAGCGGCGAAAGCGTGAACACCTGTGGACGGGTGCATCCGGCCTCGCAGCGAGCCGCGAGCGGTTTGCTCTTCATGCCGTCGGCCACTACGCGAAGCTGGTGGGCGAGCGGCAGCGTCCAGACCCTGGCGAATCCGTCCTTGTCGACGCGGGTCGTGCGGGCGCGGCGCGGCAGCCGTAGCTGGTCGGTGGCAAAGCCTCCAGGGTTCACGCACACGACGGTCGCCGAAGCGTCTTCTGCACCCGCTTTGCGCCGCACCTCAACGTTGCGCTGTGCGATCCGTTTTTTCGGCAGCGTGATGGTGATCGGCTTGGTGCTATTCGCCGGCAGCAGGTGTTCGAGCATGCGAAAGCCGGGCTGGAAGATGCGCAGAGTGCGGGTGCGAATCGGCGTGTCGGGCAGGGAGAACGAGCCCTCTTGATCGGTCGTCGTTTCGGCCTCGTAGCGCTCGACTTCGCTGGGACTTCCGGCAAACACCAGGACATCGGCGCCGGCCACCGGGCTGCCGTCGGGCCACTGCACGACTGCCTGCAGCGGCACCGCATCAGCCAGGATGATGATCGCCTGCCGGACCGAGCCGGTATCGGCGAGGAGGCGTTTTGCGCGCACGAGGCCGTCCGCTCGGGCGTGCAGCGTCAGCGGGCCCGCCGGCAAGCCGCGCACCTGGTAGAAGCCCTCGCCGTCCGCAAACGTGCGGGCCAGTTGACGGCCTTGAGGGCCGGTGATGTGGATGCGCGCAGCGGGCACTCCTTGGTGATGCACATTCAAAATGCGGCCGTAGATCGAGGTCGTTGGCCAGGTCCGCGCGGGCGCTTCTGGAGCGTCGGATTGCGCCAGCAGTCCGGCTGCCGCGAGCCACATCACGATGATCACATCTTTCATGGTTCTCTCCTGCCCGCTCGTGTCGCCGTTCGGCGAACCGTCATCCCCATCTCGCTATGTCAGGTCGCCGCACCCGGTCGCGCGGCCGCGTTTACGAATACGCGACGCAGAACGGGCCGTAGGGCAGCGAACGAAGTGCCACGCTAGCCGGTTCATTGATCCGCCGAAACCTACACACCAACCAGAGAAGGTCCCGATGAAGATCTGCACGTCCCTGCTCGCCCTGTCGCTCGCCGCCGGCACCGCTGCGGCCCAGACCCCACCCTGCCTGTCGCTCAACGATGCGACCACGAACACGACCGGCGCCATCAGCGCGTTTTCGTTTGCCGGCGTCAACGCGGTTGCGTGGCAGTTCCAGCCGGCGCAGGCAAGCCTGCTGTTTGCGACGGAGCTGTTCACCGGCAACACCTCGCTCAGTGCGCAGGGCTACATGTCGCTGGAGATCTGGGATTCGAACTTCATCTTTCAGCCCGGCCAGCGACTCGGCGGCGGCACGTTCCAGATCGAATCCGGTCTCGGCGTCGACTGGCACGGCTGCAACCTCGACCAGCCGGTGCAGGTCAACGCGGGCCAAACCTACTGGCTGGTATGGCGCGAGCCTGGCTTTAGCGAGCTGCCGTATGAGCCGGGTGGCGTGACGGCGACGACGGCGCGTCTGCAGGGCTCGACGTGGGTGACCCAGGCTACGAGCCAGGCACCGAAGTGGCGCGCGTACTGCCAGCCGCTGGACCAGAGCAACGTGCAGCCCAACGGCTTTGGCTGCTCGGCATCGACTGGCGGCTTGCCGACGGCGTTTACGAACCATGAGCCCACGCTCGGCAACGGCAATTTTGCGATCGAAGCGTGCGGCTTCCCGACGGGTGCGATCGGCGTCGCCGCGCTCGGGCTCGATCCGGCTTGGGTCAGCGTGCCGGTGCCCGGCGCTCCCGGCTGCCAGCTGCACACCGATGCTCTGGTGACGCTGTTGACGTCGACCGGCACCGGCGATGAGCGTGCCATTCAGCCGCCGAATGGGCCGGGCTTCGCCGGCCACACGCGCCTGTCCCTGCCGATTGGCGCGGATCCGGCGCTGATCGGCACGTTCGTCAGCGCGCAGTTTGTGATGCTGGATCCGGGCGCGACTTCGCAGCTGCCGTTTGTGTTCAGCAGCGGCCTGCAGCTGACGGTGCAGTAGGCCGCTAGGCCGCCTATTCGGTCTGCTGTTCGGCCGGCTGCTCGGTCGGCTGGCGCTCGCGGAACAGCAGCACAAAGATCACCAGGATGGCGGCGGCAGCGACGCCCGGCAGCCACCAGATCTGCTGCCAATCGGGCACGCTCTCGGCGGTGTTGTCGTCGACGATACCGGTCATGATTCGCGCGCCGAGGAACATGCCGAGTCCCTGCGTCATGATGACGAGGAAGCTCTGAGCCTGGCCGCGGATCTCGGGGCGTGCCTGACGGTCGACGTAGATCTGGCCGGTGACGAAGAAGAAGTCGTAGCAGATGCCGTGCAGCAGGATGCCGCCGAGCACCATCCAGGCTACCGGCTCGGCGCCGCTCGCATCGCCCGAGCCAAGCGACCAGAGCCCATAGCGCACAACCCATGCCAGCATGCCGATGGCGAGCATCTTCTTGATGCCGAGCTTGGCGAAGCACAGCGGCATGACCAGCATGAAGCCGACTTCTGCCCACTGGCCAAACGACATGTAGAACCCGGCGTTCTCCCAAACGGTCGCCGCGAACTGATTGCCGTAGCTGTAGTAGCCGGCGAGCGGGATGCAGATCAAAAAGGAGCACAGCAAGAACACCACAAATGCCGGGCGCCGCATCAGCTCGAGCGCGCCGAGGCCGAGGGTCTCGCTGATGCGCACCTTCTTGCCGGTCAACGGCGGGGGAGTGTGCGGCAGGATCCAGCTGAGAACGGCCATGGCCAGCGAGCTGTAGCCAGCAATCTGGAACATGACCGGGTCCTTGTCGCCGGCGAGACCCTTGCTGACGAGCGTGACCGCTGCGATCCAGCCGAGGGTGCCAAAGACGCGCGCGATCGGGAACTGCTTCTCGGGCTTGTCGATATGCGTAAACGCCACGGTGTTCGACAGGCCGAGCGTCGGCATGTAGCACAACATGTAGACGAGCACGTACCACTCAAACGACGTCGCGTCCTTTGCCTCGATCGAGCCGGGAATCAGCACCAGCATGGTGATGCCACCGAGCAGGTGCATGGCCGCGAGCACTCGCTGCGAGGCGAAGAAGCGATCGGCGATCAGGCCCAGAAAGAGCGGCGAGATCATCGCGGCGATCGGGCCGGCAGAGTAGACCCAGCCGGTGGTGGCCTGCGGCCAGTCCATAGCCGGGACAAACGTGCCGGCCGTCACATACCAGCTCCCCCAAACGAAGAACTGGAGGAACATCATCGCGCAGAGCAAAGGGAACTTCGGCATGGGGCGCCGATGATGGCTACTGGGTCGCTCCAAGCCAAGCCTCGAGCCTACATGGCATCCGGCGGGGTGCCCGCGCCCGCCGCCGCATCAGCCGCCATTTCGTCGATGGGCCGCTCGCGCAGGCCGAGCGACAGGCAGAAGCAGGCGCCGCCGCCCTCGCGTTCGCGGTAGGAGATGCTGCCGCCATGCATGCTGGCGACCTCGTCGACGATCTGCAGCCCGATGCCAATGCCGTCGGGTTTGTCGACGAGCACATCGCCGCCCTGGGTAAACGTCTCGAAAACGCGCGCCTGTTCGTCGGCAGGCAGACCCGGTCCACGGTCGAGCACTTCAATGTGGACGGCGGTGTCCATGCTCTTGACCACGACCGAAACGCTGCCGCCTTCCGGGCTCCACTGCCAGGCGTTGCGCAGCAGGTGCTCGATGGCCTGCACGATGCGGGTGCGGTCTCCCTGGATGCGGGCAGCGTCCGTGGCCGTGATCTCAAAGGCGATCGGTTTCAGCTGCTGGAGGCTGCGCAGGCGCTCGCTGGCGGTGCGGCAGGCTGCGACGACGTCAACCGCCGCGAGGGTCCATTCGGCGCTGTCGCCGGCGAGAGCTGCGTAGTCGAGGGCGTCGGAGATCCGCTGGCCGAGGCGCTTCGACTCCGTCAGGATGGTCGACAGAAACTCGGCGCGCTCTTCGCTGCTCGCTTCGTCGCCAAACTGCTCGAGCAGCTCGGCGGTCGACTGGATGCCCGTGAGCGGCGTGCGCATCTCGTGGCTGATGGACGTCAAAAAGCCGTCCTTGGCGCGGTTGGCGGCTTCGGCGCGTTCGGCCTTGTCCTGCACGTCGCGCACCAGCTGCTGCAGGGTGTCGGCCATCGCATCAAACGAACTGCCGAGCTGGATCAGCTCGCGGTCGGCGCGCAGGGTGCCGACGCGAGCCGCCAAGTTGCCCTTGCCCAACTGTTCGGCGGTGCCGGCCAGCTCTTGCAGCGGCCGCGAGAGCCGCGTCGCGGTGCGCGTCGCAAACAGGATGCCGGCGAGCAAGAGCGCGATGCCAATGCCCAACAGCATGCCGTACATGCGGTCGCGCAGCGCCGTCAGTGGACCGAGGTCGTTGGCCAGAAAGGCGTGCACCGAACCGTTGAGAAGCGGTATCGACAGGCCGCCGTGCGCGGTTTCCCCGATACAGATCTCGGTTGCGATGCCCTTGCTGCTTGGCTCTCCGCTCCAACGCTCGGAGGACGCGGTGGCCGGATGGCCTGCAGTTGCCGGAGGACCTGCGGGTGGCAGCGTGATGTTCGTCGGGCTCCTCGCGCTACCACGGCTGCGTTCTTCGGGCCAATAGCAGCCGATCACCGCGTCGCACGCGTGCGTCAGGATGACATGGCGACCCGCCAGGGTGCCGATGCGCTGCGCCATGTTGTCGTCGACGGGCTGGCCGCAGATCAGCGTGCCGAGCAGCTCGCCGCCTTGCACCAGCGGCGCGATGCCGACAACGGCGAAGCCGTCGCCGTGCGGCCAGATGGCAACGGTCTCACCCTCAAAATGCTCGCTATATTCGGGCCACGCCGACACATCGGTGCCGACCAACCAGCCGGACCGGTTGGCGAGAACAACGCCATCGGCGTTGAGAACGGCGACGATCTGCGACGGCAGTTCGGTGAGCACGTCGGCGAGCGTCGCAGCGTCGACACCCGGAATGGCGGCCATCGCCAGCAGCCTAGGAGAACGCGACAGCTCGCGCACTTCGCGCTGCATCGAGTCCGTCAGCATGCCCGACCACGTCGTGAAGCTCTGCTGGGCGTCGCGATGTTCGCGGCGCACCTGGCGATCGAAGTAGTCGTCGACGAGGTGGGCGAGCGAAAGCGCGGCCGCGACGACAAACGCCGAGACCATCAGTGTCGTGCCTAGCAGCAGGCGAGCGCGAAACGTCGGCAGCATCTCAGTATTTGCGGCGGTAGGCCCGGCCGTGCTTGTCGGTGTGCGAGATGCGCCGCTTGGTCTCTTGCAGCTGCAGGTCGATGCGCAAGACGTCGTCCTCGTGTTCTTTGGCGACGGTCAGCGGTTGGCGCAGCTCCTTGGCCAGTGCGTGCCAGACGCGCAGTGTGTAGGTGCCGGCGCGCACATCCGGGATGGACCAAAAGCCGCGTTCATCGGTGACGGCCGTGTGCGTGCTGTTCAACACCAGCACGTGCGCGACCATGTCCGCGTGGATGTTGCAATGCACCTTGGCGAGCCCGGGCGCCGCAAACGTGTAGTTGCGCTCTCGTCCCTTGGCGTAGGTGCCGAGGTCGAACGCGTTGCCGCGTGAGAGGCTGAAGACGTTGTGAAAAACGACGTCGTCATTGGGGAAGCGCACGGTCGTGCCGGTTGGCACCACCAGCACCGCGGGCTCAAAGCGTCGGTCGCGCTGCGAGATCGACGGCCTGCGCGGCAAGGGCGTAGGCCGTTCGCCAGGTCGTTCGAGGAACACGACGACGCCGGCGCTGGACTCCGGCACCGAGCCGGCGCGGTTCCTGAGGTCAAGCACGCCGGCTACCGTGGTATGCCGCGCCGGAAACATGCCGCGGCTGGCGTTGCTGCTGCGGTTTTGCACGTGGCACGAAGTGCACGCGCGCCGCAGCTGGAGCAGGTCCATGGCGTCGCTGGCGCGACCCGGCAGCGGCTTGCGAAGCTTGTCGACGGCATCGTGCAGGCTTGCGATGTCTTTCTGCGCCGCGTCGGCAAACGGCATCTGCTGGGCGTGGTTCGCGACGCTCGGCAGCACGGCCTGAATCGCGTCGAGAGCGGCGCTGCGCGAAGCCGCATCCAGGCCGCCGCCCTGCAGCTTGGCGGTGGCTTCGGAGAGCTGCAGCATGGCGTCCTCGAGCGAGGTGCCGGTCTGTTGCGCCGCTGCTGGCGTTGCCAACGCGAGCGCCGCTGCCAGGGCCAGGGCCGGCGTCAGGGTTTGAAAAGCGCTCACGAGCTTGTTGTGGCTGTGCATCGTCTGCGGACTCCGTTCGTTCTCGGCGATCAGAACGTGAACACCAGCTCGGCAGCGGTGAAGACGCGGGTGTCGTTGGGCAGGCCGCTGCTGCGGGTGCCTTCCAGGTGGTCGAAGCCGACTTCGAACTTGAGCACGAGCTCTTCGGCGAGGCTGCAGCTGACGCCCGCTCCCAGCCGCTGGATCGACTGCAGATCAAAGCCGTAGCTCTGCACGCCGTTGCCGTAGGGGCGCGCCTCAAACTGGTAGCCGTCTTCGGCGTCAAAGGTGCCGACGCCGCTCCAGCGCAGGACCGCCTGCCACTGCGGCGCGAAGCGGTAGCTCGGCTCGATCGTCCACCAGTAGAACGTGCGGTCAAACGCGGAGACCTCGTCGTCGATCTGGCCGGTGCCGGCTGTTGCGTGCAGATGGAAGCTCTCACTCGGCTGCCACTTGACGTCGACGGCGGCCATCGACGTGCGAACCTCTTGGCTTGGGCTGATGCCGGCGGCGCCGCCCTGCACGGGGGTCAAGAGCGAACCCGCGGTGCAGATTGCGGTCTGATCGGCTTCGTGCACGTAGTGGCCGCTGGCGCTGACGTAGAGCGAATCGTGGGGGCGGGCGTGCAGGCGCAGCGTGGCGGCAGGCGCAATTCCCGATTCGGAGTTGCGGCTCCAGGTGCCGTCGGAGATCGACGCCGCAAAGCCCCACGAGCCATAGTCGGCAAAGCCCAGCACGCCTTCGTCCCAGCGATACGGCATCATCACCGGGAACCCGATCATGCGGTTGCGGTTCGGGTCCTCCTGCTGGTACCACTCGCTAAACGGCAGGTCAAAGCGGCCGATGCGCAGGTTGAGCCCGGTGCTGTCGCCCACGCCAAGCACGTCGTCGATCTGGATGTAGGCTTCGCCGATCGAGGCTTGGTTGAGTCCTGCTTCTTGGAAGTAGTCGAAGCGAAGTTCTAGAAACGCTCGGGCGACGTCGCGTACGCCGACGTCGACAAACAGCGAGGCGGCCTGGATGCCGAGGGCGCCATCGGGGCGAGCGCCGCCGCTGGCCGTGTCGAAGTAGCGCCCTGCCACGAAGCCGCTCAGCTGAAAGCGGTCGATCCAGTCGTCTAGGGTTTGCCCGGCTTGGCCAAAGGCCTCGGCGAGAGACGTGTGCTGATCCTCGTGTAGATCGACGCCCGATCCCAGATCGACGCTCGATCCCAGGTCAACGCCGGCAACGCTGGGGTCGGTGCTGCGCGGCGCGGTTTGCGAACCGGCTTGCTGGCCGGTCAACGGTGTAGCCGCTGCCAGCAGCGAGAGGCCTGCCAGTAAGGTCGCAGGCCGGATCTGGGCGGAGAATCGAGCCATACCATGGGCGTATCGACTCTCCGTGGCCGCGGACTTTAGGGGCGCTGGGCGCGCCGCCGCTACGCGTAGTACTTGCCGAAGCGGTTCTTCAGGAACTGCTCGTAGTCGACGTCTTCCATCTTGAGGAAGCCGTTGTCGGGCACCAGACCGTCGTTCAGCATGTCGACGATCGCGCAGATGCCGGCGGCGGTCGTGATCTGGATGCCGCTCCAGTTGCGCCCGTCGATTTCCTGGTGGTAGATCGTCTTGGCGTAGGTGCGCTCGGCGAGCCGGCCGCGGTACTGGCCGGTCGCGCTGACAAAGATCACGATCTGGTCTTGGAAGGTCGCGGGCAGCGCCTTCTCGAAGATGCGGCCGAGCTCTTCCTGATCGTTCTGCATCTGCAGATCGTGCAGCAAGAACTTCATCAGCTCGCAGTGGCCGGGGTAGCGCATCGTCTTGTAGTTGACGTGCTGCACCTTGTCCTTGAGCGTGATGGCGAGCGTGCCGAGGCCGCCGGACGTGTTGAACGCCTCATACTCGACGCCGTCGATCGTCATGTGCTCGAGCTGCTCCATCGGCGGCACGGTTGTCAGTTCGCCGTTTTCGACCGACTCGCACGGGTTGCAGTACTCGTTGATCAGGCCGGCGGTCGACCAGGTCAGGTTGTACTTCAGGCGGTTGGACGGGTAGCGCGGCAGAGCGCCGACGCGCAGGCGCAGGTCGCTGACCTCGGTCATCGACTGCATCAAGTGGTTGGCCGTGATGGTGATGAAGCCCGGCGCGAGGCCGCACTGCGGCGCAAACAGCGTCTTGCTGCCCTCGGCCATTGCCTTGACCTGCGAGGTCACCTCCACGTCCTCGGTAAGGTCGAAGTAGTGCACGCCATGTGCCTTGGCGCGTGCGGCGATCACCGGGTTGCAGTGGAACGGCGCGCAGCTGATCACGGCCCAGGCGCCCTCGAGGATCTTGTCGACCGAGCCGGCGTCCGAGAAGTCGACGACCTGGCCGGTCACGCCCGGGAACTCCTTGCTGATGTGGTCGATGGCCTCCTGCGATGCGTCCCCGATGCGGACGTTGTAGCTGCCGCTGTGGGACATGAAGTGGCAGACCATGCGGCCGATTTTGCCGGCGCCGAGGATGACGAGTTCTTTCATGGGAGCAAAGGGGGTGGGGTGGCGTGTTTCGCCGTGGGGTGCCGCTGCCGCCGCCGGCTGGGGGCGCGCCGGACCGATGGCGGGTCCAGCCGAGTGATTCAGGCCGAGCATTGTTCGCTTCGGCGCCCTGCGGTCAACAGTTGTCCCGGCGATGTCTTACCCGCGCGGGCGAAAGCACTCGCGTGAAGGCGGCTAGCGCACGTCGGCGCCGGCGCGAAGGCGCGGCGGCACCGCGCCTTTTGCGTCGGCACTCCGGCCGAACCGCTATTCGGGCTTCTTGCCGACGACGATCGAAATCCAGGCTTCGTCCATGTCGCCGACCGCCCGGCGGCGGAATACACCGTTGCCGGTCATGGTCTTCTGGTCGGTGCCTTCCCACATGACGTGGGTGTCCTCGAAGCCCGCTTCGGCAAACAGCTCCTGGATCTCGGCGAGCGTCCACAGGCGCCAGTCGTAGACGAATGCGTCCTTGAGCTGCGTTCCGTCCGGGAATTCAAAGTGGATGGCGCAGAGCAGCCGGTGGCTGATCGGGTCGTACGTGCGCTGCTCCCAGTGGTAGTCAAAGCCGTCGTGCGCCGTGATGTCGGTGTTGGCCTGCATCACGTCGGGGCCGCCGAGCGCATCCATGTAGAAGACGCCGCCGGGCTTCAGCCCTTTGAAGACCGCCTTGATGTAGCTGCCGAGCTGCTTGCGCGTCGTGAAGACCTGGTAGCTAAAGTTGAGCGCGAGCGCGCAGTCGACCTTTGGCGAGGTCACCTTGAGCACGTCCTTTTCGATCAGCTTCAGGCGCTTTTTCTGCGCGTCGTCGAGCAGAACGTTGACGTTGTGCTCGATGCCCCAGTCGAGGGTCGGCCGGTGTAGATCGACGCCGATTGCGGTGTTGTCTGGGTGGTTGCGGACGTGGTGGCAGGCGAGCACGGCGGTGCCGCAGAAGTCTTCGCGCAGCGAGCGAAGCTCGCGCCCGGCGTACTTCTTGAACCAGCGGGCAAAGGTCTTCGAGTCGTCCTCGGGTGCCTGTACCGACTTTTGGTAGAGCACGTGCTTGTCGGCCGTGCGCGCCGTGAAGACAGGCGTCTCTTTCTTCGCCTTCTTCTTCTTCTTGCCTGCTTTGCGCTTGGTGGTGCTAGCTGCCATGGCGATGGCTTACCGCACCCGGCGGCGTGGCGCTACTTGTTGTCGCGCAGGATCTTGATCGCCTCGGCGACGTGATCGCGTCGCCCGCTCAGCATGATGTGCGTTCTGCTGAAGTGGCCGATGCTCATCCCTTGCCACTGCGCGATCTTGGGGCGAAGCATGTTGGCGGCGACGTTGCTGGCGACAGAGAGTGGCTCCATGGTCATGACGAACAGCTTGTGGCGCTGCGCCAAGACCTGTTCGGGCGAGGTGATCCTGGCTCGAATTTGCTGGTAATGCTTCCGCTCGCTGCCCGTTTGCGTGTGCAGTTCGTAGATGTTGTGCGCCGGCACCAGGGGCGTCATGGCGATGTTGCTGTCGGCAAGCACTGTCGACAGGCGGGCCAGCCACGCCGTCCGCGTCAGCATCGCTTCCTTGCCCATATCGAGGATCGGATCGAGTGCGTCGGCGTCGGCCAATGCGCCGCCTGGGCGAGCAGGCCAGCGTCGAACCAGCGTCAGCTGAGCCGACTCGCTGGCGAGCTTGCCGATCTCGGAGAGCTTGCGTTTCCCTTGGGGCCACCGGCAGGTGCCGGCCTCTTCCGCCTGGGGAGATGCGGCATCCGGTGTTGCTGCGGCCGATGCGTTTTGCGACGCGCCATCTGGGTCGACCATGCTCTTTAGGAATCGAACCGCGCAGACGACGTCGTCGCTTGTGCCCAGCAGGCGCAGCTTGCCGTCTTCGATGCTGAGTTTGGTCGCGGCGCCAACGGTCGCGGACGCGAGCATGGGGCGCAGCATGCCTTGCACCAGCATCGGCCTCATCGAGCCTGTGTCGATCAGTGTCGTGACCATGCCTGCGTTTGCCGGGCGCGCAAGCAGCTCTTCGGGGCTGCGGGCTTCTGCCTCGGGCCGCTTATGAGAATCCGGCCGCTCTGGAGATGCCGCGAGTCGGAACGCAGACAGCGTCTTTGCGGTCGGCGTATCGCCCGTGGGCGAGCCAAGGACGACGCCGCTCGTCAGCAGCATGCTTGAGAACACGTCTTCGAGCGCGTCCTGGGGCAGCTGCATTTCGCCATACATGCGCACCTGCTGCTCGTGCAGCAGCACGCGGGTTTCCTCGTCCAGCGTCAGCGGCTGCTTGCGCATCATCGCCAGCCGTTGGGCGAGCTCGTCCATGCGGTGCAGCCCCGCCGGGAGCGTAAACTGCGCCGTCTTGCGGCTTGCGTCCGGTTGCTGCTTTGCGGGGGCTTGCTGGCTGGTGGCGGGGCAGGCCATCAGGGCGGCCATGCCGGCTACGGCGGCGGGAAAGCGTGGGGTCCATCGCATCCTGCCTGAGAAGTGGCACAGTCGATATTCTTCCGTTCCACCTCAGATTTTGCCTGCGGCCGCCTATCTCTTGGCGACGGTGCAATAGGCGCTGCCGACCCGAACCGGATGGCTGTGCGCCGGGCCGCTATCGGGCACCCAGGGCCCAAACGAACGGTCGCACGGAATCAGCAGAACCGTGTCCGCATCCGCCTGGTGCCGCTGCGGCACCGAGAACGATTCGCCGCGGTAGCGCGCGACCTTCGAAAGGCGGATCTCGTCGAGACGTCCCGTGAAGTACGACGTCGGGTCGCCGTTGCCTTTGACGTCAGCGCCGAGATACAGCGGCAGTTCGTTGCGCGTTCGCTTGCCACTGCCGGCCTTGCGCGCGAGCAGCTTGCCGTCGAGATAGAGCCGCACGTCGCTGCCGTCAAAGACGCCGGCGACGTGGTGCCAGCTACCGGGCTTGAGCGCGGCGCCGGCGCTGGCAGCGGTTACGTAGCGGCCGTCGAGGTGCACCGAGAAGTCGAGCTTGCCGTCGCTGCAGAAGATGCCGAACTCGCTGCTTTCGGTCTTGGCGAGCAGCCCGCGCCGGCCGTTGAAGTCGCTGCCTTGAAGCCAGCATTCCAGCGTCAGCGGGCCGTCTGGCACGTCCGCGCGTTCGGAGTCGACCCGCAGGCAGCTTTCCCCGTCGAGCACCAGCACGCCGTTGTTGGCCGCTGGCTCGTTGCCGAGCCCCTCGGGTGGCGGCAGGTCCATCGTCATCGCTCGGATCGGTAGCGCAATGCGTCGGTCGCTGGCGAGATAGTCGCAGCGCACTTCGATGGTCGGCAGCGCAAAGGGCACGTCGGACTTGCTGCGGCGCACGGCGAACGTCGTCTCGCCGGTCGATTCTGGTGCCACGACGAGGTGCTGGTGGTCGGGGCCAAACGTCCACAGAGCGCCCTGAGGGTTGGGCACGATCTCCAGCTCGATGGCGCGCTTGCCTTCATTGCGAAGGCCGAGCGTGACCACGGCGTCGACCGAGCCATCCTTTTGCACGGCCGCGCTGCCGCCGGCGGGCTGCACGCGGAGGACCTCCGCCCGCAGGCCCTTGTGCACGCGCAGGGCGTCCTCGGCGGTCTCGGTCGTGATCGTCTCCGGATCGATGACGCCGCCGACCGGGATGGCGGCCACCCGGATGCCCTCGGGGCGCACCGTGACGACGTGGTATTCGTGCAGGTAGCCAGCTTGCGGCGCCTCCATGCCGAGGTGGGCGCCGACCGAGGCGACCGTGTAGTAGGCGATGCCGTCGCGCACGCCGCCGAACTGCATGTTGTGGATGTGTCCTGCAAACACTGCACGGACGTTGCCGGTGTCGGCCAGCAGCTTGTGCACCTTGCGCCAGTCCTCGCCGTAGCGGTGCTCTTGCCAGCGCGGGTGGTGCAAGAACACAAATACATGGCGCGCCGATTTGGCGCGGCCGAGAGTCTGCTCCAGCCAGCCGAACTGCTCGGGGCTGATGCGCTGGCAGTCTTCCTTGTTGAAGTTGCGTTCGCCGGTCTCGGGGTTGCCTTCGTCAGAGTAGAGCACGACGAACCAGCACTTCTTGTGGTGCACGGCATACCAGAGCGGTCCGAACACCGCTTCGTAGTTGCCCTCGTGCTCTTCGGGTGGCTTGCCCTTGCCGCGCCAGTAGATGTCGTGGTTGCCAGCGACCGGGAACCACGGCATGCGCAGTTTCGACATCGTCTCGTGGTACTCGCGCGCCTGCTTGAGCCACGGCTCGCGCGTGTTGTAGCCGTTGATCAAATCGCCGACCGTCATGACCAGGTCGGGATCGAGCAGGTTGGCGTCGGCGACGGCTTGCTGCAGCACCTCAATGCCCTTCTTGGGGCCGCCGGTGCGGTCACCGAAGACCAGGAAGCCGAAGGTGTCCTCTTCCTTGGGCAGCGTATCGGCGAGCAGGTCGCGGCCATTTTCCCGACTGGTGATCAGGCGTGGGCCGTTGGCCTCGGCCCCTGCAGGTTCGGCGGCCGCGGCGGCGGCGGACTGGCTCGCTGGAGACTGGCCGGCTGGAGATTGGCCCGCGAGCGGGGATCCGGCGAGCGCCATCATCGCCGCGAGCAGGCTGAGTGCGGCCGCGGCGGCCGGGCGAACGGCGCGAGGGAGGGCGTGTTGCATGCCCACAGCTTCGCGTCGAGTCGGTGTCGTCGAAAGGTCGACGGCGTCAAGATCTCGTCAATGATTGCTGCCGGCTTGTCGACGGGTCAGCAGGCGCGGCCTAGCGGCAAGGGGTCGAGACAAAAGAAAACGGCCGCCCGGTTGAGCCGGGCGGCCGTCTTTCCCCTTCCTTCCCGAAGTGTTTCGCTACCGGCAATAGGGCAGGCAGAGCGAAGAATGCTGTGTTGTGTGGGCCAGGGCGGGAGCGAGGCTTCCGCCCTGGCGTGGTGGTGAGAGGCCGCTGGTGGGGCGACCGCAGGGTGCTTGTGGTTGGGTCGAGCGACCCGGGTGGAATCTGTTGTCGAAAGGGGGCGCCTTGGGAGCGCTGTTTCTGCGGCTACCGATGACCCGGGTGAGGGTCATCCGTTTTCAGGCAGGAACGTGAGGGGCAGGCAGTCGTGTGGTAGCAAGGAGTGGGCCAAGCGATCGCAGTCGCGCGATTTCTCGGCCATTTGGCCCTGGCTACGTCTCTGGCGTTGGCGACCCTGATCTGTGACGCAAAATTCGAGGATGGAGCAAAAAATCGCGCATCGACTCCCTGGGCGAGCCTGGCCACGCCTGCGCATCGGCCTCGTTGGCGCCGGGCGTAGCCGCCAAGGGCTCGGGCCGTTCTTGGCCAAGTGGTTTGAGCACCACGGCGCCGTTGTGGCCGGCATCGCTGGGCGGAATGAGGATCGAACCCGGGCCGTCGCTGTTTCGTTAACGGAACAGTTGGGGCACGAGGTGCGCTCCCAAGAGCTCCATGAGCTGGCCCAGTCGGTGGATGCCCTGGTCGTCGCCTGCCCGGTCGAGGGCCACTTGGCGGGGCTCGATGCCGCGCTCGCGGCCGGTGTCCCGTGCTTGTGCGAGAAGCCTCTGGTGTCGCCCGACCGGCTGCGCGATGCCCTGGAGCGGATCGAGCAGTTCCGTCAGCGCGGCCTGCTGCTCGCCGAAAACTGCCAGTGGCCGTTTACGCTCGACGCGGTGCAGCAGCTTCACCCCGAGCTGCTCGATCGGTCGGGCCGCTCGCCGCGCCGCCGCCGTCTTGCCATGCGGCTTTCGCCCGCTTGGCCCGGCCGCACGATGGTTGAGGATTCGCTCTCGCACGTCTTGAGCTTGGCCCAGGCGATCGTGCCGCTGTCGCGGACGACGCAGCTAGAGGATCTGCGTGCGCCCAACCTGATCCTGAACCACGAAGAGCAATGCGAAATCGCCTTCCGGCTGGTGGATGGCGGCCACGAGATCGACGTCACGCTTTGTCTGGAGTGTTGTCCACAGCAGCCGCGGCCCGCGTGGTTTGAGCTGGATGGCGTGCGTTTCGACCGTCGCATCGGCGACAGCTACGCGATCTCGTTTGTGTCGTCGCAGAATCGCACCGCGAACGTCGAAGATCCGCTTTCGCGACTCGTGTATGGTTTCCTGCAGGACCTTACGGCCGAACCACGTGAACGAACCCGAGCAGACGACGTCGAACTCCGCATCCGACTCTACGCATCCGTTCTCGCAGCCATCGGCTGATGGCTCGAGAGAGCCCGCAACCGCGTCGGCACAGGCGAGGGGTGGCGTTGAAAAGGCACGCGTGGAAACCGTGCACGACTTTGCCGGCAAGCTGCAGCAGCCGAGCCTGTGGCCGAAGGTTGTCGACTATGTGCGCTGGCAGCGTTCGCTGCGCCAGGCCGAGGCAGACGGGCGCGAGCTCCCCGACATGCCGGACATCGCGCCGCTGTCGATCAACCTCGACCTGACCACGGCGTGCAACTACGCGTGCGACCACTGCATCGATTGGGACATCCTCAACAGCAAGGAGAAGCACGAGGACGAACAGCTGCGCGCTTCGATCGAGCGCATGGCCGAACGCGGCATGCGCAGCGTGATCCTGATCGGCGGCGGCGAGCCGACGCTCTATCCCGGCTTTGTCGACTTCGTCAAGTTCCTCAAGGACCTGAAGCTGTCGGTGGCGGTGGTCACCAACGGCAGCCGCGGCGACCGCATCCTCAAGGCGGCGCCCTACTTCACCGAAGGAGACTGGGTTCGGCTGTCGCTCGACTCGGGCAGCAACGAGGTCTTCCAGCGCATGCACAACCCTTCGAAGAAGGCGTTGACGCTCGACGAGATCTGCGCGTGGATGCCGAAGATCAAGGCCGCCAACCCGGCGCTCAACCTGGGCTTTTCGTTCGTCATCACGTGGACGGGCGGCAGCCGTGGCGACGTCAAGATCGTCGAGAACATCCACGAGATGGTGATGGCCAGCAAGCGCGCCTCCGACGCGCAGTTTGACTACATCTCCTTCAAGCCGTTCTTGGAGCGGCAGGAAGACGGGGCCGAAGTCATGGACCCGGCCAAGACCGAGGCCGAGCTGCAGGCCGTCATCGCCCGCATCCAGGCCAACCTCGAAGAAGCGCGCAGCGTCGTGCGCGACGACTTCCGCGTGCTCGCAAGCACCAATCTGCGCGTGCTGATGAGCGGCACGTGGAAGGACTACACGCATCAGCCAAAGGTCTGCCACATGCAGATGCTGCGGCAGGTCGTGACGCCGCTGGGCACGTTCAACTGCCCAGCGCACCGCGGTGTGCAGAAGGCCCAGCTCGGCGGCAAAGAAGTCTGGGAAGTGCCGGCGGCGGCGCAGCACGAGACGACGCGTTTGATCAAGGACTTCAACGCGCAGGCTGAGTGTGGCGAGGTGACTTGTCTTTACAACAGCACCAACTGGTGGCTCGAAGAGCTGGTCAACGCCAGTGCGGAATTGCCGGACGAAGCGCCATCGGAAGAGCGGCGCGACTGGTTCTTGTAGGGCGGCGGCGGCGATAGGGGGGGATCGCTCGTCCGGGCCGGCGGCTACAGTTTGCGGGCCAACCCCTCTGCACTCGCTCTCCCGCCAAACTTGAGTTTCCCACGCTTCGTCTGCCTCGCCGCCATCGCGGTGAGCGCTTCTCTACCCGCACAGTATCTCTACCAAGAGCAGCCGGGGCTGATGGCCGGCCCGGTGGTGCGCAGCGAGGGTTGCATCACCACGGATCTCGACGGCGACGGGGATCTCGATCTGGTCTTCGCCAATGGCTACGTGCTGTCGACGTCGGGTCAGGCCATCCGGCCGACGGTGCTGATCAACCGGATCAGTCAGGGGCTTGGCTTCGTCGATGAGACCGCGCAGCGCATCCCGCTGACGGCGATTCGCGGCACGCTTGTGATCGCGTTTGATATCGAAAACGACGGCGATCTCGACCTGTTGTTTTCGTGCAACGGGCCCAGCCAGCAGCGGCTCTACGTCAACGACGGCAGCGGCAACTTTACCGACGAGTCGGTGCAGCGCCTCGGCTCGCTCAACCTCGCCGTGGCCGGCTGCGCCTATGGAGACGTGGATCAAGACGGGGACTACGACCTGTTTTTGAACGACGAACTCAACAACGGCCAGCTCAAGCTGTTTTTGAACGACGGCCAGGGCAACTTCACCAACGTCACCGCAACGCATGTCGCGCCGGCGCCGAAGAGCAACCAGCAGGACGTTGTCCTGTTCGATGTCGACAACGATTTCGACCTCGACGTCATCAACATCGGCAAGTCGTTTGGGCAGCAGGTCTACTTCAACGACGGCACGGGGCGTTTCCTGCAGGTGACGACGGGGCTGTTGCCGGGCGGTGGCAGTCTCAGCTACGAAGCCGAGGCCGCCGACTTGGATCTCGACGGCGATCTCGACCTGGCGATGCTGTCGGTGTCCGGCACGACCGACAGCGTGCTGCGCAACAACCTGATTCCGAGCGGCACGCTGAGCTTCACGTCGTTGACGAGCGCGCTCACGGGCGGCAACGGCCAAGACGACAACGAATGGGCGTTTGTCGATGCCGACAACGATGGGCTGCTCGACTTGATCAACGGTTCGCTGACGTTTGGCGCCGAGAAGCTGTACCGCAACAATGGCGCGTTCTCCTTTGCGCGGCAGTCGGGCCTCACCGGCTTCTCGCCGGTGTCGGACCCGACCCTGGATGTCGCGGTCGGCGACCTCAACGGCGACGGCATCTTCGACGTGGTCACGGCGCAGGGGGAGTTCGGCAACTTCACCAACCGCGCCTACTTCGGCAGTGGCCCAGCCGATACGCAGCCGCCGCGTTTTGTGCAGGTTGAGCAGCTGGCGGGCACGCTCCGGAACCCGGGGGGTCCCTGGACGGTGCGCGCGACGATCCAGGATTCGATCGTCGACGACGGCGAGACTTCGGTGGCTTCGGCGGCCGTCGACTACACCGTGACGACGCCGCTTGGGGTGACGATGCTGTCGGTGCCGATGCGTTTCGTCGGTGGCTTGCTCTACCGCGCGGAGCTGGCGCTGCCGCCCAACACGTTGGCAAACGGCGGCACGGTTTCGTTCGTCGTGCGTGCGGTCGACCACCGCGGCAACACCGCCACGTCGACTCCGCAGAACTTTGCTCTGTGCGGCTTGCAGCGCTACGGCACGGGGCTTTCTGGCATCAACACGGCAGGGCTCGATGGGGTCGGCGCGACGTCGCCGGGCGACGTTGCAACGGCGAGCTGGGACACCGGGGCCGGCGCAAGCCCGGGGCTGCTGGCACTGGCGCTGGCGCCGGCTGTGGCGCCGCTTGCCGGCGGCACGCTGCTGGTCGACGACCAGCAGCTGTTGGCGCTCGTGCCGATCGCCGCCGGGCCAGGCGGGCTCGGCCAGCTGCCGCTGCCGATTCCTGCGATTCCCGCGCTGATCGGGCTCGAAGTGCTTGCCCAGGCCGTTTTCGACGTGCCGCTGGCCCTGAGCAACGGGCTGTCGCTGGTGATCTGCCCGTAGGGATGCTGCGAGGTTTGTTGCGAGTTGCCGTACCCATGGATGCCCCCGTCGATTACATCTGGGGCGCGTGGGTGGAATCTACGCACGTGTTCCCGCCGAGGAGATGCTCGGCGATGGAGGTCTGACGATCGTCGTCGCCGCGCTGGCCGGCGCCGCCATCATGCTGGCGCTGATGCTGCTGCAGTCGGCGCTGCTTGGTGGCCGGCGCCGTCGAAGCGAGTCGGCAGGTGGCGCGGTTCAGACCCAGCACATGCAGATGCTCGAAGAGGACGTTGTGCGGCTGCGTGCCGAGCTTCGCACGCGTTTTGCCGAGGCGGAGCGCACGCGCGAAGAGCTGCAGGCGTTCGCCTATGCGGCCTCGCACGACCTGCAGGCGCCGCTGCGTCACATCGGCAGCTTTACCCAGATTCTCGTGACGGACCTCGGTGCGTCGCTTGAGGAGGCCGATCGATCCAACCTGGATGCCGTCACCTTTGGCGTGCGGCGCATGCGGGGGATGATTGACGAGCTGCTCGAATACTCGCGAGTCTACTCGCGTGGTGGCGACAAGCAGCCATGCGACATGAGCGACATCCTGGCCCGTGTGCACGACGAGATCGCTCCACTGCTTGCACGTCCGGGGGCTTCGCTAAAGCGCCCAGAGTCGCTGCCGAAGGTGTTTGGCGATCCCGATCAGCTGCGTCAGCTGTTTCGGATCCTGTTCGAAAACTGCGTTTCCATGTGCGACGACGATGGGCCGGCGATCGAGCTACGTGTCGACCGCGAAGAGCGTGGCGACCGTGGCCGCGATCCGGGTAGCGAGCGTCCGCGCGCCCGCCTGCTGGTCGAGAGCGACGGCTTGGTCGCCAAGCCCGAGCGCTGCAGTGGCGCGTTCGAGCTCTTCGCTCGGATCCGCCAAAGCGCCGCGTTCGAGTCACTCGATCCGACTTCCGACCCGGATGAGGACCTTTTGAGCGGCGGCTCCCTGTCGATCGCTCGCCGTGTCGTCGAGCGTCATGGCGGCGAGATTCAGGTCGTGCCGGCCGAGCGCGGCAATCGTGACGGCCGGCGGGCTGGCGGCCTGCGCTTCGAGTTCACGCTGCCGCTCGTTTAGCGGCGGCGCCGTCGAGCTGATCGGGCGGCCACCGGCCTACTGCCCTTCACAATGGCCGTCGGGTTTCGACCAGAGATAGCCCTGGGCAAGCGGCAGCCCCATCTCGACCAGCACGTCGCGCTGCTCGGGCGTCTCCACTCCTTCGGCGATCATCGTCAGCTTCTCGGCCGCGAACATGCGCAGCAGGCGCTCCAGGATGCGTCGTGCACCTGGGTCGCGGTGGATGTCCTGGATCAGGCGGCGGTCGATCTTGACGATGTCGGGCTCGACCGACAGCAGAGTCTCGAGCGCACTCTGGCCGAAGCCGACGTCGTCGAGCGCGATCTTCAGCCCCTGGTCGCGCAGTCGCTGGATCTGTTTGCCTAGCTTCGAGGACGAGCCAACAAACTGCTGTTCGCTCAGTTCGATGACCGCATCTGTGCCCGCGGGCAGCTTCTCAAGCACGCGCGCCACGGCATCGCCGCTATCCAGCAGAAGCGACGTGGGGAACAGGTTGAGGTGCACCGGCAGGTCTCCGCTCTGCTTGATGACATCCTCGACGCAGCGCTCAAGGCAGATCAAGTCGAGCCGTTCGAGGCAGTCGCGCTGTCGCGACGCTTCAAAGAACTTGGCCGGTAGCGATAGCTTGCCGGTGCCGCGGCTGAACAGCTCGTGGCCAACCGTCTCGCCGGTCTCGACGTTGTTGATCGTCTGGCGCACGATGCGCAGCTTGCCGGACAGCAGGTTGTCGAGGTCCGGGTCCTTGACCGTCACCGGCACCGATGGCGCGGCTTCGTCGATGTAGCAGACGCGGTTGCGGCCGTGGATCTTGCTCGACTTGAGCGCCGTGCTGGCCACCTTGATGACTTCCTCGGCGTCCGTGAAGTCCTTGGGGAGGGCGGCAACCCCGATGCTCACGGTCATCCGGATGGAGGCGTTTGCGTCCTGGAGCGGCGTATCCTCCAGGAAGCGCGCGATCTTCTGGCCGACGTGCACACCTTCCGCGAGGCGTGACTTGGGCAACACCGCCAAGAACTCGTCTCCGCCGACACGCGCCAGCAAGTCGGTCGGCCGCAGCCGGGACTTGAGGAGCTGCGCGACGTGCGTCAAGGCATGGTCGCCGACCGCGTGGCCGTAGAGGTCGTTGATCTTCTTGAACTCGTCGCAGTCAATCAGCACCACCATGCTCTGGTCACCCGACCGCTTGATCATGGCCGATGCGTGCTCGAGCATGTGCATCAGGCCGCGTCGGTTGAGCAGGCCGGTCAGTGGGTCGGTGTCGGCCTCGACCTGGACGCGCCGATTCTCGCTGTCGAGCTGCTGCTCGCGTTCGAGCTGATCCGACAGGTCTTGCCAGCTACAGAAGAACTGGTCTTCGCTGGCCTGGTGGCCGGGCACGTAGGCCACTTCGAGGCGGCAGGTCGTGCTCTCGCCGCGTCCGCGGCTGAGCGCGACATCGCTCGTCGCCGCCGTCATCGACTTTTTGGCGTCGGCACAGAGTCTGGTGTAGGTCGCTTCGCCAAGGTCGTCCTGCACGATCTGCTGGATCGATGGGAGGCGAGCGACGGTGGCGGTCCCCAGGAACGTGCGCGCCGCTTGATTGGACCAGCGCACCGCCCCCTTTCGCGAGACGAGCATCATCGGCGTGCTCGATTTTTCGCAGACCTGGCGATGAACTTCGCGGCTGCTGTTCTGCAGGCGGTCGAGCTGTACGCGCTCGGTAATGTCCTCCGCCATGCCGTGCAGGATCGCGCCCTGATCGCTGTCCAGGCGCGCGATCAACGTGTCCCGGATCCAGCGTGTCGAGCCGTTTGGCAGCGTGATGCGGTACTCGCATTCGTAGCGATTCGACTTGTGCCGCGCGAGGAATTCGCGCTCGACCCGGCCGCGGTCGTCGTCGTCCACGTGGGTCAGCCATTCGAGCCTGCCTGGCACCACCGGCACGCTCCGGCCCCAGAGCTTTTCGTATCCGGGGCTCAGGTAGGTCGGTGCGAGGGTCTCGGAATCGATGATCCAAAACATCCGGCCGTCGGCTTCCTGTAGGGCCTCAAGGGCAGCACCCGCGGCGTTTTCACGATCTCGCGTCGAGTCGACGTGGGCCATGTTGACGAACGTCATGACCACGCCGTTGACCTTGTCGTTGCTCAGCATGAACGGCTGAATCTCGATCAGTAGCGGCACGCCCTTGCGCGTCTTCGTGGTCGCGCTGAAGCGCTCGTTGCTCGTCAGGGCGTCTTTTGCACGCGCGCCGAGGTCCACGCCGTCGATATGGGCGCTGATCTCGAGCAGCGAGCGACCAAGGTCGGTGTCGCGCAGCGGCAGGGCGACTTCGACCGCCGGCGTGAAGCGGCGAATGTTGAGGTTGCCGTCGAGGAACAGACAGCCAATCTGCGTGGCCTTGAGCAGGTTTTCGAGGTCGTCCGAAACGGTGGCGAGCTCGGCGATCTTCTGCTGGTGCTCGGAGTTGACCGTGTAGAGCTCTTCGTTGACGGAGTGGAGCTCTTCGTTGGTGGACTGCAGCTCTTCATTGGAAGCGAACAGCTCCTCATTGACGGACTGCATCTCCTCGTTGGTCGACTCCAGCTCTTCGATCGTCGCTTGCAGGCTCTGGCGCGTGTTCTGTAGCTCGGCCTCTAGCTTCTCGATCTCCTTGCGGAAGCTGGCGTCGGCGTCCATCAGGTCGTCGTGCGCAATGCTCGGCACCTCGCGCTCGGCCTTGCGCAGCAGCAGCACATCGAAGCCCGGGTGCGTGGGCGTCTTGTCGATGTGCATCAGATCCAGCGCCAGGTCGTTCGCGCCGCTGTTGCGGTTGGGCAACCGACTGATGTGCAGCTTGGCCTTGGACGTGCGCGCCTGGCGAATCGCCAGCATGACGGCGCTGGCCTGGGTGCCGGGCAAAAGGTCGCGTAGCTCCGTGCTCATGACGCCTTGGGGCATCTCAAGCCAGGAACCAAGGTCGCCGAAGGCACACACCACTTCGCCCGTCTCGCTCGCGATGATCGCCGCCGTGGCCATCATCTTGATCAGGTGCTCGCAGGCAATGACGAGCGGATGCTCTTGCAGCAGCACGCGGGGCGAGGGGCGCGGCGACTGCTGGCGCGCGGTCGGCGCGCGCACGGACTGGGTCATGACCGGCAGGGAGCGGCCGTCGGATTTCTTGGTGCAGATCTTCCACTTCTGGTCGACCACGTGGAAGTCGCCGGCGACGGACTCGACCGATTCGGCCGAACCGAGGAACAGAATCGACGACCGCCGCAGCGCAAAGTGAAACCGTGACAGCACCGTCGCCTGCGCGTCGGGGCGCAGGTAGATGAGCATGTTGCGGCACGAGACCAGGTCGGCCCGCGGGAAGGGCGGGTCACTGAGCACGTCGTGCTTGGCGAATACGATCCGGTTGCGCAGGTCGTTGCGGATGCGCAGCGTGCCGTGCTCGCGGCGGAACATCGAGTCGAAGTAGACGTGCGGCACGTCGACCTCGGCCGAGTCCGGATAGCGGCCGGCGGACGCTACCTCCAGCGCATCGTCATCGATGTCGGTCGCGAAGATCTTGAAGTCGCAGTTTGCGTCGGTCTCGCGAATGCAGTGATCGACCAGTGCCGCGATCGAGTAGGCCTCTTCGCCGGTGGAGCATCCCGCGACCCAAACGCGGTAGGGGTCGGCGCGGTTTGGATGCTTTTCGAGCGATCGAATGATCTCCTGCCGAAGCGCCCAGAACGCCTGCAGATCCCGAAAGAATCGGGTGACGTGGATGAAGCAGTCCTTGGCAAGGTTGGAGGCTTCTTCGTGGTCGGTTGCGACGAGCTCGGCGTAGTCGCTGAGCTCGCTCTTTTCGCACAGGCTCATGCGGCGTTCGATCCGCCGCAGGATCGTGCTTGGGCGGTAGGCGCCGAGGTCGATCCCGGTGGCCTCACGCAGGCTGCGCAGCAGGCCTTCGTACTGTCCCTGGGATTCCTGCAGCGCCTCCTCGTTGCGCTTTTGGGCGCTCATGAACGGATGCTTCGCCAGCGTCGCGACGCGGCCAGCGATGGCTCTTGGCGAGTCGACGAAGTCGACGCAGCTGGTCTTGATCGCGGCCGACGGCATGCCGTCAAACTCCGCGGTCGAGGGGTCCTGTGCCAGCACGACCCCGCCGCTGGCGCGGATCGCCCGTGCCCCCAGGGAGCCGTCGGTGCCGGTGCCGGAGAAGATGATCGCAATGCTCGACTCGGCGCACTCGCTCGCCAGCGACTCGAACATGACGTCGATCGGCTTGCTGATGCTGCTGTTGTCTTGCTGCGCTTCGGTGCGCACGAAGTCGCCCTTGACGACGATGTTCATGCGCGGCGGCAGCAGGTAGACGGTATTCGGCCGCAGCGCTTCACAGTCTTCCACGCGCAGCACGGGCATCGACGTGTGCCGGCGCAGGATTTCGTCCATCAGACTTTTGAAGTCTGGCGACAGGTGCTGGACGACGAGAAAGCTGGCGCCCGTGTCGTTGGGCAGATGGTTGAAGAACGTCTGGATCGCCTGCAGCCCGCCGGCGGAAGCCCCGATGCCGACGACGACCGGCGCTACGCGTGGCGTGTGCGCATCGTTCCCTTCTCGCTGGGGCCGCCAGACGCGCCGTGGCTCGGCCGACAAGTTTTCCTCGTCGAGACCGCCGCTGCCGCCTGGCCCGTTCAGGTGACCGGGCGCGGAGAACTCTGCGGGCATCGGCGGGGTCTGAGAAGCGTCCGATGACGCGACCTGCTCTGGCGTGCCGGCTTGCGAGAGGCCGGGCCGCGATGCACCTTCCTGGGGAGCGCTATCCTGGGGAGCGCTATCCTGGGGAGCATCGCCCTGCAGATTGCCGCCCTGCAGAGCGTCGTCCTGGGGCGAATCGGAGCCTCCGTCGGGTGGCGTGCCGGACGCATCCGTGACCTGCTCGGACGGTGCCTTGCTGCCCTGCGCCGCTTTTTGGGACGCAGGTGACTTTGACGTAGGACCTTTGGTCGATTTGGGGCTTCGGTTGGATCGACGCTTTACCATCGCGGATGCTCTCCTGGACTGCGCATACCGATTTGCTGACCATGGGTGGCGCGGAACTTCTTTCCGCGTCGCCATTTCAACCATCCCTGGGTGCGTATCGGTCGACCAAACGATAGTGCCGTGCACCGAAACTTGAGCAGGAATCCGGATTCCACCAGAAATTGGGGCCTGAAATCAGGATGGTGGCCGCGTGAACGAGTCCACAAAGTCCGTGCTGCTTGTCGATGACGAGCCTCAAGACCTGCGACTGCTTAAGCAGGCGTTCACGCGAGTTGCTGCGGAGATCCAGCTTTTCGACGTGACCGACGGCCAAAAGGCCATTCGCTATCTCGATGCCGGCATGCAGCGGCCCAACTTGATCCTGTTGGATCTCGACCGGCCCGCATTGACGGGGTTCGACGTGCTGCGTTGGGTGCGCAGCAGCGCCAGCTTGCGGCACCTGCCGATCCTGGTATTGACGGGCTCATCCAATGAGTCGGACATCCGCAAGGCCTATGAGGAGGGTGCCAACGGCTACCTCGTAAAGTCGCCGGAGTTTGACGGCATGTTGGATATGGCGCGCATGATCAAGCACTACTGGTTTAGCGCGCTGCAGCTGCCTCGCTGATACGGTCCCTTCGGATGACTGCCGCGGAGCTTTCCCGCGGGAGCCGTCTCCTTGGAGCCCGTTCCAGTGCAGCGGCGCCATGGGAGCGGCGTCATGGGAACGGCGTCCGGCGCTACCGGAGGCGACGCTCGCGCCGCGCGACGGGCAGCTGGATCGCCAGCTCAAAGTGCTCCGTGCCGTGCGCAAACGGGCGCCCGCACCAGGCTTCAAAGCACGGCTGGTCGGTAGGGACGAAGCCGCTTTGCGGTAGCCAGGTTGCAAACAGCCAGTCGAGCGCCCGCAGTTCGCATTCGATCGAGCCGGCCATGGGGACCTCCGCCAATAGCATTGCGGGAAACGCCAGGCAGCCCACTTCGCGGTCGGGCAGCCCGGCTGCCGTTGCGGCGTCGATCTCGACGGCCACGTCGTAGCGGCAGTCGTCAGCTGCCACCAGATCCGGGTCGTCCCACATGTAGCCATACCAAGGGTTGTCGCCCAGGCCGTGCCCTTCGGCCCAGCCAACCAAGCGTTCCGCCGCCCCGGTCACTGCGCCTTCGCGGTAGGGAGCAAGGGTGCGGATGTAGGCGACCGTGCGAGCTGGCCGCTCGCGCATGCGCACGGCGAAGCCATCCGGGTTTTGACCTGCCGGCAGCCGCTTGAGCCGGTGCGGGTGCGTCGTCATCACGGGGTCGCGCACCCCGTCGCTGTCGTCGTGGCTGGCGCAAATCGGATCCTGCTTTTCCGCTTCCAGCATCTCTTCTCGCCGTGCAGCCTCCTCGGCTGCTGGGTCGAATTCGCTTGGGGGAACGCCGTAGCGCTGTTTGAAGCAGCGCGAAAAGTCCGACGACGACCCAAAACCGCAGGCTAGCGCGATCTCGGTCAGACGACGCGTTGGCTCGTGGCGCAGCATGCGAACGGCACGTTCCAATCGCAGCCGTTTGACAAACTGATTGACGGTCTCGCCAACCAGGCTTCGAAAGATGCGGTGGAAGTGGAACGGCGAGAAGTGGGCGACTGCAGCCAGGTCGTCGAGCTTGAGCTGACGATCTAGATGCTGCACCACGAAGTCGATCGCGCGGTTGATGCTAGCGACGTAGTTGTTGCTGGTCCGAGATTCGTCGTGGTTCCGCAAGATCCGTCAAGCAGCGTAGGTGGGCTTGGGGCACTCTCGCAAGCCATGAAAACACACGAGCAATGCTCCGATGTCGATTCCCTCGGCACGCATTCGCCGCGCGCGCATGGGGGTGGTCTGGCTGCTCGCTTGGCGCAGTCGGCAGCTGTGTTGATGCTCGCCTGCGCTTGTCGCGCTCCAGGCGACGCCTCGCCTCCTCTCGAAGCCGTGCCTCTCGAAGCCGTGACTGGCAAAGCCGTGACTGGCAAAGCCGTGCCTGGCAAAGCCGTGCCTGGCGCGAACCCGTCGATCTCTGCGCCGCCTGTGGCGACGGACGATCGAGATAGACTCCCCACTATGGACCTCGGTGCATTTTCTGTAAGTCTCGCAGTCAAGGACTTGGCTGCTTCGCGCGCATTCTATGAAGCCATTGGCTTCCGTGAAGCGGGGGGTGATGCGAGCCAAGGATGGCTTGTGTTGCGCAACGCTCGAAAGGTGACCATTGGCCTGTTCCAAGGGATGTTCGAGCGCAACATCATGACCTTCAATCCCGGCTGGGGAGCCGATGCCAAACCGGTCGATCCCTATACGGATATTCGGGACCTGCAGCGCCAGCTCAAAGCCGCCGGCGTGCCGTTTCAGACCGAAGCCGATCCCGATTCGACCGGTCCGGCCAGCTTTGTCCTCGTCGATCCGGATGGCAATCCGGTGTTGGTCGACCAGCACCGGTGACGGTGCTTGCGGAGGAGGGCGATTCTGTTTCGCCGTGTTTCTAGGCGACCGTGTTCTAGGCGGCCGTGTTTCTAGGAAGCTGCAGCTGCGGGCGCGAGCTACTGCGTGAACCAATCGGGGTGCGCCTTTCGAAACGCTGCGGCAGCTTCGGCGTGCACCTTGGCCGCGGCTGCCTCGCCTTCCTTGCTGGCGGCGTTGGCCGCGGCGATCCACGTCACGACTTCGGCCGTTTCGGCAGCGGTGATCCCTTTGGTTCGGGCCCCGAATTGCTGCTCAAGCGCCCGAGTGAGATCTCGGCTGGACGCAGCCAGAAGCGCCTTCTCAAGCGTTGCGCGAGCGCTTTTGAACGTGCCTTTGTTCCATTTCTTGGCGATGGCCTGAAGCGCCTTCTGCGTCCGCTTTTCATCCTTCTTCGCGCGTGCGCATAGCGATCGATGGGTGTCCGACCAGCTGCGCCGTTCCGCTAGAGCCGCGTGCGCGATGCGGAAATGCTCGATCCAAGGAGCCGTTGTGGCGATCTTGCTGTCGGCACCGGCCTGCAATAGAGCCTCCGTGTGCCGAGTCGTTGTGTCTTCCAGGAGTGACTCGATCCCGGCCAGCCGTTCGTCGAGTTGGGGGCGGTCTTCGGCTTTGTACTTCTTGATCAGTTTGCCGGCGCGCGCCGCGCAGTTGGCTACGGTGCTGAGGTCCGGCTGGTCCTTGGCGAGTTCGGACAGAGCCGCGCCGATCGCCGCTGGGGCGGTGTCGGCCGTGACCGAGTCCAGCCACTGCAGCAGCTTGCCGACCTGCTGAGGCAGCGGCCAGTGACCGCTGCGCGCCGTCAGCCCGTCGACGATCTCGAGCTTGAGCTTTTGGTAGCCTTGGTCGCGGTAGATTTTGTAGGTGCGGTGTGCGCAGTCGACCGGGACAACGGCGTCCGCTTCGCCGTGAAGGATGGCAATGCCGACCTTCTCCCGGGCCAGCTGGGAGTGCTGCACGTTCAATACATTGCCGGCGTGTGCGACGATGCCGTCGACAATTGCTGGGTGTTCGCCGGCGAACCAGTAGCTAAAGAACGCGCCTTGGCTGTGGCCATAGAGATAAACCTTGCCGATCTCAAACGCCTGGCGAAACGTCTTGATGATCTGGACGAGCTGGTCGCGGTCCTTGACGTTCTGCACGAAGTTGAACGTGTTGCCTTGTCCAGGCGTGCAGCCATCGGGGGAGACGACGATGTCCTCGCCGCGAAACGTGCCGTTGCCGATCGGATAGTTCCAGAACGACCAGCCGTGGTTGCCGCCGGTGCCGTGCAGCATGATGACCAGAGCCGGCTTGCCGTTCCGCTTCTTCGGCAGGCGATACCAGTAGGGGCGGCCGGCATCCGAGGTCCACTCGAGCACTTCGCCCGCGGCCGCGGCCGCCGTTGGTGCGACCTTGGGCACCGATCCCAGTTTTTGGGCGGCTGCTTGGCCGGCGAACAGGGCCACCGCCAGGCACACCGCGGCAAGCGCTGCTGCAAGCTTGCCGCCGCTGCTCACTTTGCCGCGGCGGCCACAGAGAAGGCATCGTTGGAGGTCGTTCTTGGGGTCACGCATGGTGACGCCAAGATACTCCAGCCGAGCCGGCGTTCGCGCCGCGCCGGCTGCGCAGTTGTCGCAGCTCTGTATGCTGCAGATCGCAGGCGGTCGTTTAAAGAGTGCCGAGCTTGAGTTCGACGCCGTTGGACGTGCGAGCCCCCAGCGCGTTGGCGCTCGGCGGTTCGAGCACGGCGCCCTGCGTGTAGATCGACTGGCCGCTGAGCGAGGGCGTGCTCGGAATGGCGAGGCTGTAGCCGTGCGTCGCGCCGAGCACCGGGAACGCCATTGTGTCGATGACCGACGACTGCGTGTAGAGGCGGCAGCCGCCTGCGCCGAGGAAGCCAAGGTCGAGGCCGCCAGGAATCGCGGTCCAGCCGATGACCACGACGCCGATGCTCGACTGCGGCGTCGGGATGTTGCTCAGCTGCAGCTGCTGTGTGGTGCCGAGCACCGGGCGGTTGCTGCCGGTCCAGACCAGCGGCGAGCTGATAGGGCCCGTGGCGATCGGCAGATCGTTGTTGAGGTCGTATGCCGGCGGCGAAGAGCCGAGCGAGGCGCCGTAGCCGACGACGGCCTCGTCCGGCTGGTTGCCGATCGCGCGGTAGCGGTATTCCACGCTGCCGTTTTGGAACAGCGCGACCTGAAAGGTATTGCTGCCGGATGCGCCGTACGGAGGCAGGCCAAGCCAGGTGAAGTAAACCACACCTGCGCCGACGTCGTAGTGGCAGCTGCCGCCCGACGTCGGATCCAGATCCATCCACAGTGGCGCCAGGCGAGCCGCTTCGCTGAGCAGTTCGCCGCTGGTCGGCGAGTAGTCGGTGCTGGTCGACGAACCGTTTAGCCAGACGAAGCCGTTGGAGCAAAACTGCACCACCTGCGTTTGGCCGCTGCCGTGGCTGATGGACCAGGGAAGCGTCACCTGGTAGAGGTCGTCGTCGGCGAGGTTGAGGTTGCCGGACTGTGGGGTGAACCACGTGTTGGCGCCAAAGTCGACGTCGTAGCCGGAGCCGGTTCGCGTCATGCGGATGGTGACCGTCGACGAGTTGCTGCCCGACATATCAAAGCCACCACCGACGAACTCCTCGGCAAACGATGGGTAGCTGGCGTAGCAGCCGACGCCGTACGCAATCGCGTTGGCGACGTCGCCGCCGGCCAGGGTGTCGAGGGTCTGCTGGCCGGTTCCAAGCGGGTCGAGCCAGTTCGACAGCCGGGTGCTGTTCGAGCCGCCGCCGGTCCAGGAGCGGAACACGCGCCCATACCAGTCCGAATCGTTGTTGCCGCAGGCAGCGTAGCCACCGTGCAGCTGGCCGATGATGCGGTGGTTTTGATCAAAGAGCGGTGAGCCGGACGAGCCGCCTTCGGTCGTGCCGAGGTCCCAGTCGACGACACGTTGGTGCGTGCCGTTGCTGCTCGTGTTGTTGCTGAGGTAGTCCGTGATCTGCGTCGATTGGTTTTCAAACGAGATCTTCTTGGCGTCGCCACTCGGGTGGTGGATGGCAACCGACGAAGGAGCCGTTCCCGAGCCGCGGTTCCAGCCGGCGTAGGTCACGCCCCAGGCGGCATTCGGCGTGCTGTTGAGCTCGACCAAGCTAAAGTCCGACGTGCTCCAGCGGGCGCGGAACGTCGAACCGAGCGTGAACTGGTTGAGCGGTGCATTGCCGCTGCCGCAGTTGGCGCTGTCGTAGTTCCAGTAGCAGACGAGCGAGCTGGCGCTGCCGGCGTTGACGCCGCAGTGGTTGGCGGTCAGGAAGAAGTCGCGGCCGTCCTGCGCCGTGTTGTTGACCATGCAGCCGCTGCAGAAGATCGATCCGCCAGTCGAGATGGCCGCGACCGCACTGATTTCGTTTTCCCAGCCGACCGCTTGCGAGCAGGCCACGTCGATGTTGCAGGAGCCACTGCCGTCTGCGGCGGTGCCGCCGAGAGCGGTCGCGCCGAAGCCGAAGAAGCGGTAGCCCGAACCGGCATGCATGATGTTGAGCTTGGCCTGCGCGCGCTGGGCGGTCTGCACGTAGAGCTCGCAGGTGATCTCGGAGCCGCGCACGATCGGCGTCCACAGTTCGCCGCTCGGCTGTTGGTCGTTGGCGTCAAGCGGACGCATTACGTGCGCGTAGTCGCTGCTGTAGAGCTGCACGCGGGCGTTGCCTGGCAGCGAGAAGTCGTCGAAGCCGAGGTTGACGTGGTAGGCACCCGGTGCCTTGATGCGAAGACGCCACAGCGACCAGGTCCCGTCGAGCACTTCCCACGTGCCGTGGGTATCGGGCGACCAGGAAACGTCGTTGGGGATCGCGTAGCGGGCCGGCTGGCCGTTGGCGGCGCGCGCGGTGTCGATGGCCGCGATGGTCGGGCGATCGAGTTCGGGCACGCTGACCGCTTGGACGTTTGCGAGCTTCTGGGCGTTGGCGTGGTTACGCCCAACCTGGGCAATGGCGGACGAGCATGCGATCGCGGCGATCGCGATCGGGAGAGCGGATTTGTTCATTGGCGGAGATCGAATGGGCGGGCGTTGGATCGAGTGAGGTGTGCCCGCCTACGTTCGACGTCCGTGCCGTACCACGGGTTCCGTCCGTGTGTCGGAAATGTACCGGCCGAGGTCAGGGCCCGTGGACGGGCCGCCGCTGCCGAAGAGCGGCGTCTGCGATTACTGCGTGCCCAGGAACAGCTCGACGGCGTTTGCCGTCAGCACGTTCAGCAGGTTTGTGCCCGGCGGCACCACGAGTCCACCCTGCGTCCAGACCGTCGAGCCCGACAGCGCTGGCGTCGATGGAATGGGCAGCGTGTAGATCCTGGTTGGACCGGTCAGCGGAAACAGCGTCACGATGTCGAGGGTGTTTTGATAGGCGAAACAGCCGGGGGCGCCGAATGCTGACAGGTCGATGCCGCCCGGAACCTCGCTTTCGCCGAGCAGCACGAGGCCGATCGAGGCCGCCGGGTTCGGGATGTTGCCGAGCGCGAGCACCATGGTGCCGCCCAGCAGAGGCCGGTTGATGGGCGTCCAGGTGACGCCACCGCAGCCGGTGCCGACCTGGGTGGCGGCCCCGATGTCGCCGTTGTCGACGACCTGCCACTGCAGCCGATAGGTCTGGATCGTATTGCCGCTGCCGCCGCCCGCGACGCGCAAGACGTAGTTGCCCGCGGCGAGCGCGAGGCTTGGGATCACCTCGCTCTGGCCCGCGGGCTGCGCGCTGGCGCTGGCCAGCACGCCGATGCCGCTGCCGTTGAGCAGCAGCATGCTGAGGTTGAGGTTGTTGCGTGGATCGAGGAGCGAGCCCGACGTGCACGAACCGTTGATTTCGGGGCCTTCCAGATACGGCATGCCCGTTGGCACCAGCGAGACCGTCAGCAGCTTGTCGCCGGCAAACGAAAACCGGTAGTAGTCCGAATCGGTCGATCGGTGGATGCTGACGTTGGTCGTGTCCGACGTGCCGTTCGCAAAGGTGCCGAGGTCGGTGGCGGTTGCGAGCGAGTTGTTGGGCTCCAGCGGGTCGCCATAGAGAAACTGGGCCGTCAGGATGTCGTCGAACTGCGGGCCGCTGAATGCGGTTGTCGCAATCGGCTCCATCAGCTTGCTCTGGTTGACGGGGCAGACGTGTTCGATGCCCATGCCGTGACCTGCTTCATGCGCAGCCACGTTGAACAGCCGCGCGTAGTTGTTGGCCGGGAACGCGTAGAAGTTCGTGTCCGCGGTATCGAAGATCATCTCGCCGCCGTTGGGAAATATGTTGAAGGCCAGCGTGTTGCTGCCGCCATCAATGAACTTGCCGCCAATGCGCACGTCGCCGCGCACGCCGATGACGCCCCCAGTCTGGTAGCCAGGCGCGCCGTCGTCGTTGGGTTCGAACACGTAGTCGATGCCGGTCAATTCGCTCCAGCGATCAAACATCGCGTGGATGCGGTTCTGCCACGTTGCCTGGCTCGGAAACGCCGCATTGAACGAGGCAAACAGGCTGCTCGGTGCCGAGCCCTCGCCAATGGCGTTCGGCAAGAACGTGCCGTCCGGCATGAAGCTGTAGGTGATCGTCGTTGGATCGCCCTGGTTGAGGCCGCCGCCGTTGGTCGCTGTCGTGGTCCAGCGGTTGCCGGGCTGGAAGCCCTGCGGGCCTCGCATCACGGCGTTGAAAAATGCCGCTGCGGCGGGCGTCGGCGGCTGCAGCCAGCAGGCGCGCAGGCGGCCGATGCGGTTTGCCGCGAGCCAGCGCACCATGCTCTGGTGCAGCGGGGAAAGGCCGCGGTAGGGCTCGATGTCGATTGCGTAGATGTCGGCGAGCGTGCCGTCGAGCCGGTGCTCACGGCGGAGCAGCTCCGCGCGCGGCGCTGCCAGCAGGTAGCCGTCCGGCAGGGCCATTGGCAGGGCCGCCGGCAGGGTCACCGGCCGGGCCCCGCCCATCGCATGGTCGGCTTGTGCTGCCAGCGGGGAGGCGATGCCGCCGGCGGCGGCGAGAACGGTGCCAAGGAGGCCGGCCAGCAGCGCGCCAGCGGCTCGTGCGGATCGGGTCGAACGGAGGGTCAAAACGTGCATGGGTGCGTCTGGAGAGGTTCCGGCGAGGTCGGACGTACGTTTTCGCCCGTATTCGGCCGCTTGTCCACCGCATCTGCGGCCTTCCCGGGTGCCATTCGCATCTGCCCGGGCGCCCGCTACCCTGTTCGCCCGAATCGCCATGGCCTATCCGCAAGTCGTACGCGTCTACAGCACCTATCAAGATCCCGACTACGAGTGTCCGTGGCAGGCGGTCGCCCCGCGTGGCAGCACGGGCAGTGGGGTCATTGTCGGCAGCCGCCGGATCTTGACCGGGGCTCACGTTGTCGCGAACTCGACGTTCGTGCAGGTGCAAAAGCAGTCGGACGTCAAGAAGGTGCCGGCCCGCGTGCTCGCCATCAGCCACGACTGTGATTTGGCGCTGCTCGAGCTCGACGATGCAGCGTTTACGCGTGGCATCAAGCCGGCCGTCGTCGGCGACCTGCCAAAGCTGCGCGACGAGGTGCAGGTTGTCGGCTATCCGGTCGGCGGCGAAGAGGTGTCGATCACCGAGGGCGTGGTGTCGCGTATCGAAGTGCAGCGCTATGAGCACAGCCAGCGTCACCTGCTCGCCGTGACCGTCGATGCGGCGATCAACGAAGGCAATAGCGGTGGGCCCGTGTTCGGACGCGGCAGCAAGATCGTCGGCATCGCGTTCCAGGCGCTTCCCGACGCGGAGAACGTCGGCGAAATGGTGCCGGCGCCGATCCTGAAGCAGTTTCTCGACGGCGTCAAAAAGAAGAAGCGGGCCGACGTGCCGGGCATTGGCATCACCACGCAGCCGCTTGAGAACCCAGCGCTGCGGCGTCACCTCGGCATGCAAAAGGGCCACAGCGGCGTGTTGATCACGGCCGTGCAGTATGGCTCGAGCGCCTGGGGGCAGCTGCAGGCGGGGGACGTCTTGATGCAGCTCGACAGCCATTCGATCGCCGACAACGGCACGATCCGCTACCGCGGGCGCTACCGCTGCCAGTTCGATGCGGTCATCGGCGATCTGCACTGCGGCGACGTGCTCGCGGCGCGCGTGCTGCGTTCTGGCAAGGCCAAGGACGTCAAGCTGACGATGCAGCCGATGCAGTGGCTGGTGCCGCGCACGGAGTACGACCGCCGGCCCATGTGGTTTCTGTTCGGTGGTTTGGTGTTCCAGCGTTTGACCGCCGAGTACCTTCGCAGTTGGGGAGACAACTGGTGGGAGAAGGCGCCCAAAGAGCTGCTCCATCTCTATCACTCCGGCCTGCGCACGCCCGAGCGTCAGGAGGTCGTAGTGCTGGCGCAGACGCTCGCCGACGCGGTCAACGTCGGTTACGAGGCCTTTCCGAACGACGTGGTTGCGACCGTCAACGGCGTGGCGCCCGTGGATATGCACGACTTCGTGCGGCGCGTCGATTCGGCCGATGGCGAAGTGGCGATCGGGATGAGCAGCGGTTCGACCGTGCTGCTGGATTTGGCCGAAGCGCGCGAAGCCGAGCGGCGCATCCACCAGCTCTACAATGTGCCGGCCGACCGCTCGGCCGATCTGCCGCGGCGACCCGAAAAGGGCAAAGGCAAGAGCAAGAAGTAGGGCTCGACTTCGTTTGCCTCGACCTCCTGCCGTCTCCGGCTTGCCGGTCGATTGCTTGTCGGTCGATGGCTTGCGCGTCGCCGTCCCTCTCGGGGAGCAGCGGCCTCGCAGTTGCTATGGTTGGGCCATGCTGCGATGCGCCCCCTGGATGGCTTCGATTTGCTTGTCGGGCGTCCTCCTGGCGCAACAGCCCGGTGCGCCCGGCGAGCCGGCGGCGAATCCTGCGGCCCAAAAGCTGACGGATAGGCTCGCCGCTGTTGTGGACCGCAAGACGCCTGCCGAGCGCCAGGCGGGCGTTGCGGAGCTGCTCTCATACTCTGGCGAGCTCGACGCTTGGCTCGACGCCTGCCGACGCTTCGGTACGTTTGCATCGCTCGCGGCCGGTGCGGGGACGCACACGCAGGATCTGCAGGTCCTCGACCAAGTTGAGTCGACCGAGCTCCACCTGTTTGTGCCGAAGTCCTACGACCCCGCAAAGCCGGCGCCGCTGCTGCTGTGGGCGCACGGCCAAGGCGGCACCGGCAAGACGCAGTGGCGGCTCTGGCGTGACACCGCGGAGCAGCTCGGCATGCTGGTGCTGGCGCCACGCGATCCCAACACGGGACTTGGCTTTAGCAAGAAACCGCGCGAGCGCGCGGCTGCGCTGGCCGCGTTGCGCTGGGTGCGACGCATCGCCAACGTTGACGAAAACGCGGTGTTTGTTGGCGGCTGGTCGCGCGGCGGCCACCTCGCATGGGACTTGATGCTGCGCCATCCAGACCTGTTTGCGGGGGCGCTGCCCGTTGTCGGCGGGCCGCTGATGGAGCTGACGGCGGCGGGCAACCTGCGCTATCTCGAGAACATCGCCCACCTGCCGATCCGCGACCTGCAGGGGAGCGGCGACGATCCGCGCCTGCTGCGCAACCTGCACCTGGCGTTTGCCTCACTCAAGAAGCTGCGCGCCAAGAACGCGGAGTTGATTGAGTTTGCGGATCTGCGGCATTCGGCAAAGCTCGAAGCGGTCGATTGGGCCGAGTTCTTCTCGCAGCACCGCCGCGCTGCGAGTCCGAAGAGCGTCGTGCGCGTCGCCGCTGAACTCGGCGAGGCACGCCAAGCGTGGCTGCAAATCACGGACTTTTCACGGCGCGTCGAAGCCGCGCCGCAGCCGCAGGTGGATGCTCGCCGCTGGCAGCGTATGGATGAAGCCAAGCAGGCGGCCTTTCTGCTGAAGGCGCTCGGCAAGCACACGGCCCGGCTCGAAGTCGTGAGCCAAGGCAATGGCCGCTTCCAGGCGGACGGCTTCGGCGTGACCAAGTTTGCCCTGCTGCTCTGCGAAGGGCAGATCGGCAAGAAGGGCAAGGTGCAGGTGCGACTCGGCCGCCGCACCATCAAGCGCACGGTTGAGCCCTCGGCAGAGGTGCTGCTCCGCGACTTTGTCGAGTGCTTCGACCGAACCCGGTTGCCGGTCGTGCGCATCGATATTCCGTAGCCGCGTGGATCGCGCCGGAGTCGCCGGACCATCCGAACCTGCCGCTCTCGATGTTCGAATTCTTCCCGGATCCCTTGTTGCGACTGAGTCTCATCAGCGATAAGGGTGTGATCCGTGACCAACGCATTCGTCAACGTCAGAGCTCAGCGTCCGCCGTGGTGTCGCCTCCGAGCCCTCGGAGTCTCGGCGGTTCCTGCGCTCTGGATGGTGGCCGTATGGCTAGCGGTCGCTTGGGCGGCGCTTGGCTTGGCGTCCGCCCAGGACGTGCCGACTCCGGTCGCGGCAGCTCAGGAAGCGGCCCCTCAGGAAGAGGTGACCCCGACCGAGGACACCTCCTGCGATCGTCTTGCCATAGCAATGGGCACGACGCTGCGCATCCACGTGGATGCCGCGGGCGGCGCTCTCGCCGTTTCCGAGGCGGCCCTCGCGGCGGTCGAAGCGGTGGAGGCCAGGCTGTCGACGTGGCGCAGCAGTTCGGAGCTGGCCCGCTGCAACGAAGGCCGTATCGAGCACTGGCTGCCGCTGTCGGCTGCAACCGCGGCAGAACTGCTGCAGGCGCAGCAGATCGCGCAAGACACCGACGGCGCGTTGGGCATCGCGATCGGCGCACTGCTCCAGGCCTACGATCTGCGCGGTGCGGGGCGTTGGCCGAGCGGCGCCGAGCTTTTCAACGCGGTGGCCGACGTTCGCGCAGACGGCTGGGAACTCCGCGTCGACGGCGTCCGCAGGCTACGTCGGGGCGTTCGGTTGGATGCGGGGGCTTTCGGCAAGGGAGCGGCTCTCCGCGCGGCTCGCGACGCGGCCCTCGCAGCGGGGGCCCGGGCAATCTGGCTCGACTTCGGCGGCCAGGTGCTGCTGGCTGGCGGCCAGGCCGAGTCTCGCGAAATTGCCTTGGCGCACCCCGACGCTCGCAACGCTGGCGTCCTAACGATGGAACTCGCTTCCGGCAGTTTTGCGACGACCGCGAACAGCGAGCGCGGCCGCCTCGTCGATGGCCGTCGCCTCGGCCACGTTCTCGATCCTCGCACCGGCAAGCCGGCCCGGGATTTCGGCTCGTTGACGGTTTGGTCTGAGGACCCGCTGCAGGCGGATGCGCTGTCGACGGCGCTGTTTGTGCTGGGGCCGGACCGGGCGTTGGCCTGGGCCGAGCACCGTGCTGGCGTCGAAGCCGTCGTCATCGAGCGAAGCGCCGCGCCGTTTCCGGCCGGATCATCGGCCGCCAACTCCTTGCCACAACTTCTCGTGCGCGCGACTTCGGGGATGCGTGCGCGCCTGCGCGTCGCATCCGGCGCGCCTGTGCACATTCTATGATGAACGAACAAGCGACAGTTTTGACCGGCAGCACGTGCCGCAGGCCGGGCGCGGCATGGCACGCGGCGGCGGCCACATTCGCAGCGGTTGCTGCGACCGGCACGGCGCTCACGGCCCAGTCTACTCAGCAGCAGTCTACCCAGCAGCAGTCCGTCGAGCAGCGTCTCGACCAGCTCGAGCGCGACAACAAGCGGCTCATGCGCGAGCTCGAAGCGCTGTCCGGCGACGTCGAGCGCATCGACTTGGGCGGCCTTGTGCCGCCGCTCAGCGAACCGAAGCGTGGCGTCGGCCAGGGTGCTGCCAAGGTCTACGATGTCGAAAGCGGCCTCTCGATTGGTGGCTACGGCGAGTTTCTGTTCCAGCAGCGTTCGGGCCGAACCGACTTTGCCGACGCCCAGCGCGTCATCCTCTACGTCGGCTACAAGTTCGACGAGAAGTGGGTCTTCAACTCGGAAATCGAGGTCGAGCACGGCACCACCAACGGCAATTCCGGGGAGGTCAGCCTGGAGTTTGGCTACCTCGACTACCTGCACAGCGACGAGTTCAATCTGCGCGGGGGCATGCTGCTGTCGCCGCTCGGCCTGATCAACGAGCTGCACGAACCGACCACGTTTTTGCCGGCAAGCCGGCCGCAGACCGAGCGCCGGATCATCCCGTCGACCTACCGCGAGATGGGCTTTGGTGCCTACGGCGATGTGGGCGAGTTTTCCTATCGGGCCTACGCATTGACGTCGCTCGACGGCGCCAACTTTTCGTCGAGCGGGCTGCGCGGCGGTCGCCAGCGCGGCAGCAAGGCGGAGGCCAACGACTGGTCGCTGCAGGCGCGGTTGGACTATGTCGGCGTTACGGGCCTGATCGTCGGCGGCTCGGTCAGCTATGGCGATACCGGTCAGGACAACCTCGACGACACGTCGCCGGTGGCCAACGCCGTCCCCGATCTGACCACGACCGTGCTCGAGGCCCACGTCGACTACCGCACGGGGCCCTGGCGGATGCGTGCGCTGTGGGCGACGGCCAAGGTTCAGGACGCCGCGGTGTTCAACACTTCGACCGGCAACAACCTCGCTGACCGCCTGACGGGCTACTACGGCGAACTAGGCTTCGACGTGCTCAGCATGCTGATGCCGGAATCCGGCGCCCAGGTGACGCCGTTTGTCCGCTACGAGCATATCGACACCCAGGACAGCGTGCCGACCGGGTTTGTGCGCGATGACTCACAGGAAGACGAGATCTTCACCCTCGGCGTCAACTACAAGCCGATTCCGCAGGTCGTCGTCAAAGTCGACTACGAAAACTGGAACGATGACTTCGACCGCTTCAACGTGCTGTTTGGCTATGTCTTCTAACGTTCGATTGTGCCACCGCCACGCTCAGCCGCTGCTGGCGTTCTGCTGCGCGCTGCTTGCCTGCGCCGCCGCACTCGTCGGGCAGGGCAAGCAGTTTCTGACGCCGAAGGCAGCGCTCGCGCTGGCGTTCCCGGACTGCAAGGTGGAGCGCACCCGGCACGTGCTCAGCGACGCGCACAAGCTGCGCGTCAAGAAGCTGGGGGGCGGCGAGGTGCGGCGTTCGATGGTCTACGCGTACGAAGCGCGCAAAGGCGGCAAGCTGGTCGGGACGGCCTGGTTTGACCGCCACAAGGTTCGTTCGAAGCAAGAGCTGTTGATGGTTGTCGTCGATCCGCGCGGCAAAGTGCGCCGCATTGAGATGGTCGCGTTCGAAGAGCCGCTTGACTACATCCCGCGCGACGCCTTCTACGAGCAGTTTCTTGGCAGGCCTCTGAGTGCCGATCTGAGCGTCAAGCGCGCCATCACGCCCGTGGCCGGAGCGACGCTGACGGTGCGTGCGACGCTGCAGGCTGTGCGGCGTGTGCTCGCAACCCACCAGGTCATCTACCCCAAGCAGGCCGCCCGGCCCAAGGGGCCCGCGCCTTCGAAGAAGGCGTCGAACAGCCCGGCCGCGGCTTTCCGCGGCGCGCGCCAGTGAGACGCGTAGACAAGCGCGTCACATACCTGTCGGTGCTCCTCGTCGCGGGTAGCGGCGTAGGCTACGGCGCCTTGCGCTACTTCGGCGAAGTCGAAGACGAGTTCGGGCTCGCCATGCACCCATGGCTGCCGAGCCTGCAGGCGTGGCATGTGGCAACGGCGCCGCTGTTCGTCTTCGCGCTTGGCCTGATCTGGCATCACCACATCCTGGCGAAACTGAAGAGCGGCGCGCGCGCGCGCCGGCGCACGGGCCTCTTGCTGCTCAGCCAGTCGCTGCCGATGGTGGCGAGCGGCTATGCGCTGCAGGTGTCCGTCGACGAAGACTGGCGCTTCGCGTGGGTCGTGGCGCACTGCATCACATCGATTCTGTTTGTGGTCCTGTTTGTGCTGCACCTGCTCAGCCGCTCGCGTGCTGCGGCGGCGGCGGCGGCGGCGGCGGCGGCGAGCTAGGCGCGCTCGAACGTCAAAAAGAGCCGGTCGCTCGCGTGTAGCAGCACAAAAAGCTCGCGCAGGCTGGCGTCGTCGATGCCGTCGATGGGGCGCGGAACGGTCGCGGCGTGCGCCTGCAGTTCATGCCGGACGCGGGCGAGAACGAGTTCATCGCCGCGCACGCGCACGTGCTCGTAGCAGGCGACGCGCTCCCGCTGCCAGCCGCCGTCCTCGAGGTGCTGGCGGATGTTGGTGCGCAGCTTCTGGTAGCTGGCGTACGGCGTCAGGCCCCAGCTGATGGGGTGGTGCTCGAGCGCGTCGGCCCACGGCAGCCAGCGGCCCATCTGCGTCTCCAGGTCGCCCAACGCCAGTTCGGGGTGCCGTTCGGCAAACTCGAACGCGGCGAACAGGTGTGCATAGAGCGGATTGGGTGCCCGCGGGCCCAGCGCGATCGCGGCGTCGGCGCGCAGCGACGCGGCTTCGCCGGCAAAAGCACTGTGGGCGGCGAGGCTGCTGCCGTGGTCGCCGCCAAGTGCCGTGGCCGCGTGTTCCGGGGCGATGCCGGCTCGCAGCACAACGCGCGGTTCTTCGGTGCGCGATGGCAGCTTGCCGCCCAGCACGCGCAGCCGCGTCAGACGGGCGAGGTGCCGAAGCGATGTGCTCTCGCCACCAGACCCTGTGCCAACAAACATCGGATGCGGCCGCTTTGGCTGCACGATGCGCGTCGGTGCGCAGGATCGCTTCGCGACTACGATGAAGTTGGTGCGCAGCTCCTGCCACAGGTCCAGGTAGTTGAGCACAAACGACTGGCTGCGATCCTGCAGCGACAGGCGCTCGGCCATCACGTCCGGGCGGGCCCACGGTCGGTGAAACCAAAACGCCGGCTCGAGCTCGGCGCCCTGCAAGAGTTCGCTGAGCTGGAATGCGCTGAAGCCGCGGTCGCCCTTGTGCAAGAATCCGTCGACGACCCCCGCGTCGTTGCGCGAGTCGGCGTAGCTCGTAAACGCATAGCGCAGCGGGTGCCGCTGCGGCATCGCGCGCACAAAGCGGCGAAAGTTGGCGGGGTGGCTCGGGTCGTCGGCGTGGAATCCGAGCAGGCTGGCAACCCGCTGGAGCTGGAAGATGCGCTGCCTCGAATAGTGGGGGTAGACCATCAGGCGCAGCACGCCGCGGTCGGTCAGCCGCTCGCGAAGCGCGCGCAGCGTCGCCTGCGGATCGGGCAGGTTCATCAGCACGCCGTAGCACTCGATCAGATCAAAGCGCCCGTCGGGCCATGTGCTGGTGTCGGCCAGATCGACCGGCGCAAAGCGCACGTGCTTTTGACGGTGTAGAGCGCAGCGGCGGCGTGCGATGCGCAGGCTCGGCTCGCTCAGGTCGGTTGCCGTGATGTCGGCCTTGGGATTCGCGACCGCAAACGCATACGGCTGGAACGTGCCGCAGCCGGCGATCCAGATGCGTGGTTTGGCGGGGGCGGGGCCGCTGCCGGCTCGATCCCAGAGCCATGCTACGTGAAGTTCCCAAGGGTGCGTGCTCGGCAGCTTGGCGAGCAGCGGGATCTTGGGGTAGGGCCATGCCGCATACTGGGCCTGCATGGCCTTGGACTTGCCGCTGGCTGCGGGCGCGGTCTTTCCTCTCGCGGTCATTGCTGGGCACCACTGCGCCGAATCGCTCGGCTGTGCCCATCCCATCGGCCATTGCCGGTCTGGAGCTGTGGTCGGGATTGCGATCCCCCCGCTTACGAGTCGCCGCCCCGACTAGACACTACGAGTCGAGTGGCTCGTCGTCGTCTTCGTCGTACATCTCTGCAATCTCTTCGAGCGCGGACTGCAGGTCGTCCGGAGTCTTCATCGGCAAGAAGCGAGTGTGGCGACCGTTTCGTCGCACCTGCAAAAAGCTGGTCGACAAGTGCGCCGTCATTTCGCCGATGAGGTGCTCGATCTGCACCGCGTCGCGGCCTTCGACCTGCTTCTCGACGAAGTACCAGCCGAGGTCGAAATCACGATCGAGCGCTTCGGCCGAGAACGTGAACGTGTTCGTGTTGAAGACGTCGACGATGTTGGGGTCGAAGTCCTTCGGATAGCGCAGCTGCTCGATGAGCTGGGTGCGATCCTGATAGTGAAACGGCGAGCCGCCGACGTCGTCGGGCCACTTGGGCGCGACCTCAACCGTCATTTCGCACTGGCTTTTGATGTGGTGGCCCAGCACTAGCGGGTCGATTCGGGCGCCGAGGTTGTCGACGTTGCGCACGAGCAGGTAGCGACCGCCCTTGGCGAGGAATCGCTGTAGGGCGCCCGAGTCGCGGAAGGCCTTGGCGAAGTCGCCGTGGCCAGGGCCGTAGGGCGAGGCCGAGCCGAGGCCGCTGTCGTTACTGCCGCCGTCGGTACTGCCGCCGCCGATACCGCTGCCGCCTTCGCTTGCGGCGGGCTCCGAGTGCTTCGCGTCGTCGTGCTTCTCCAGCTCGAACAGCTTGCCCTTCTTGGTCAACCGGCAGGCAACGAACTGGGTGAAGTGCTCGATGTCCTTGTCGGCAAGATCGAAGTCGGCGTTTTCTGCGAAGTGCGCTCTGGTCGCGTCGTCGGTCGCGAAGCTGTTCATGCAGAACAGCGGGATGCTGCTCTTGGTGCGGTCGCGGTGGTAGCGAACATCTTCGACGCAGAGCCCCAGAAACGTGCGCTGCTCGCCGAGCACCGGAACGGTTCCTTTGACGACGCCGCCAAAGCGCGTGGCCATGCCGCCGTTGAGCACCACGACGCCGAGCTGGCCTCTCTTGATCGCTTCGTCGCCGATGCGTCGCAGCTCTTCGTGCGCTTTGGTGTTGCCGCCAGGCAGCTTGTGAACGCTACCCGGAGCCGGTGCGAGCAGGTCGCCCTCGATCGCGTTGTTCTCGAGACACAAGCGGCCATCTGCAACGTCACGCTGCCAGCGTTTTTGCAGTTCGAGATCGAAGCCATACTTGCGCAGTGCTTCGAGTTGTTGCTCGGTCAACTCGTTCAACGCGCAGGAAAGTAGGCAATCGCAGCGCAAAGTTCTCACGGAAACTGCACAGGGTTGCGCATGTCCTCGCGACGGGCCGTTTCGCTCCGGCTGCTCGCGGGCTACACCTTGGTCATGGCAGCTGCTGGTCTCCATGATACGGGCGATTCGGGCGCGGCATCCTCCCTCGCGCCCGACGCGGAGATGACGTCGATGCCGGGTATCGGTCCGACCACGGCAAAGCGACTTGCGGCTGCGGGCATCGTGCGGATCTTTGACCTGCTGCTGTTTTTCCCGCGTCGCTACCGGCAGCTGCGCGATCTGGCGGCTCCCGGCGAGGGGGCCGTGGGCGAGCTGGTGCGGCTCGAAGGCGAGGTGCAGAAGGTCACCATGAACTGGCTGCCGGGGCGCCGTGCGATGGTCACGGTCACGTTTGCGTGCGACGAAGGCTCGACGTTCGCCGCCCAGTTTTTCAACCAGCCGTGGCAAAAGAAGAACTATCCGGTCGGCGATCGTCGACGCCTGGAAGGCACCCTGCAGCAAAAGGGCCGACGCTTTGTGCTGTCGTCGCCGCGGGTGCTGCCGCGCGCGGGCGAGCCGGCGGGGGAGGTGCAGCTGCGCTATCCGGAGATCGAGGGCATCGGCGCCGCGCGCTTGGCGCAGTGGATCGCCGCGGCCATCGATGGACTCGACTGGCCGCGGGTTTCGCTGCCGGAGCTGCCGCCGGGGCTCGAGCAGCATGCGGCGACCGCTCGCTCGCTGTTGCTCGCGATGCACCGGCCCGCCGATGTGGACGAGCACGAGCGCGCGCGACGGCACTTCGCGGTTCGCGAAGCGGTGGCGCTGTTCGAGCGCGTTGAGCAGGCGCGGCGCGCGCGCAGCCAGCGCCGTGCGGTGTGCTTTGCTGTCGACGCGGAGCTGCGTCAGCGCATCGTCGAACGCATCCCGTTTGCCTTGACCGGCGATCAGCGCGAGGCGACCGAGCAATTGTGGCTGCGCCTGGCGGGGCCGGGCGCGATGGGGGCGCTGCTGCAAGGGGATGTCGGTACCGGCAAGACCGCGGTCGCCATTGCGTGTGCGCTTGCGGTGGCCGCGCGCGGCGGGCTGTGCGCATTCCTGGCGCCGACGGAGTTGCTTGCCGAACAGCACCACAAGTCGATCGGCCGCTGGCTCAAGGGCAGCGGCGTGCAGGTCATTCTGTGCACGGCATCGTCGCGACGCACGGTGCCCAAGGAGGGGCCGCGCATCGTTTTCGGCACGCACGCGTTGATCCGCTCCGATATCGATCTGCCTGGGCTAGGCCTGGTCGTCGTCGATGAGCAGCATCGCTTCGGCGTCAAGCAGCGCACTGCGCTCGTTCAGAAGGGCCACAACCCACACGTGCTGGTGATGACGGCGACGCCGATCCCGCGCACGTTGGCGCTGGTGCTGTTCGGCGATTTGGACGTGGTCACGATTGCGCGGCGTCCTGGCGGTCGCGATGCGGTGCCGGCATTCCATGTCGAAACCGAACGGTGGGCGCGCGCCTTGCGCAGCATCGCGCGGGCCGTGCGCCGCGATGGCCGCGTCTTTGTGGTTTGCCCAGCCGTCGGCGACGGCGGCGAAAAGGGCGGCGTGGTGCGCGTGCATGAGACCCTGCAAAAGAGCTTTCGCTGCGCGCTGGTTCACGGCCGCCTCAAGCCCAATGAGCAGCAGCGGGCGCTTGCGTTGTTCCGCGAAGGCATCGTCGATGTGCTGGTTGGCACCACGGTGCTCGAGGTCGGCGTCGACGTTCCCGAAGCGACCCTCGTTGTGGTCGTCGCCGCGGACCGATTCGGCATCGCAACGCTGCACCAGATCCGCGGCCGTGTCGGCCGTGGCGACCGCCGTGGGCTGGCGCTTTTGTGTGGCCCCAAGACCGATCGCATCACGGCTGTCTGCGAGACCACCGACGGCTTTGCACTAGCCGAAAAGGACCTGCAGCTTCGCGGTAGCGGCGAACTACTCGGCACTGAGCAGAGTGGCTTTGGCGAACTGCGGGCGCTCGATCCGCTCGCGGATCTCGATGTGCTGCGTCAGGTCCGCGCCGCCGTTCGCGAACGGCCGGAGCCCGATGGGCCATGCGTTGAGCGCACGGCCGCAACCTGAGCTGTGCGGTGATCGTCCCATCTACCAGATGCACTACACTAGCCGTCTATCCAAAACTCGGCGACCCGCGCGCCCCACGCTGCGGGCGCCTCGAGCGGCGACATGTGGCCGGTGCCCGGCACGACCTCGAAGCGGGATTCTGGGATTCGGCCTGCGAAGGCGCGCATCTCGTCGACGGCGACGATGGCGTCGTGCTGGCCGGCGATCGCCAGTGTGGGCTTGCGAATCTCGCCGAGTTCTGCCGTGCGATCGGGGCGCTGCTGCAGGCCGATCAAGTCGGCGATGATGGTCTCGGCCGGCTGGGCTTCGATCATCGTGCGCAGCTGGGCGTTTTGCAGGGCCGTCGCGGATGGTGCCAGCAGCTTGGGCAGCATGCCGTCGGCGATCGCACTCCGGCCCTTGCTGGCTACGGTCGCGATGGCTTCGTCGCGGGCGGCGCGCTGGGCGTCGGTGTCGGCGGCAGCGCGGGTGTTGGTCAGCACCAGCGAACGCACAAGCTGTGGGTGGCGCGCCTGCAGGGCAAACGCCACGTAGCCACCCATGCTCAGCCCGCAGACGTCGGCGCCGTCGTCGCTCAGCGAACGAATGACGGCGGCGGTGTCGTCCGCGAGTCGGTCCATGGAGTGCACGTTGTCGCCGCTCCACGGTGACTGGCCGTGGCCTCGCAGGTCGATGGCGCACAGCGTGCGGTGGTCTCGCAGCTCGCCGTGCAGCACGTCGGTCCACATGCGGTGGTCGAGCGGGAACCCGTGGAGCAAGATCGCCAGGGGACCGCGGCCGGCGAGGTGCAGGCACAGCTTGGTCGTGCGCTCACCTTCCTGCGCCGCCGCGATCTCGAGAATGCGCGTTTCGATCACGGCTGGCCTACTTTTTCGTTGGCTCCTTGCGGCCCGTGGCTTCCTTGCGTCGCAGTCGCGCCACGCACTCGACGTGGTAGGTCTGCGGGAACATGTCGAAGGCTTCGATCGACTCGATTTCGTAGCCGATGTGCTCGTCGGTGCCGTCGTAGAGCGTGCGCAGGTCGCGCGCCATTGTCTGCGGATCACACGACACGTAGACGATGCGGTCCGCGCCGAGCTCTAGCAGCATCGGCAGCGCCGGCTTCGCGCCAAGGCGCGGTGGGTCCATGATGACGAGGTCGGGTCGCTCCTTGTTGGCCGCCAAAAACTGCTCGGTCGTCTTGCGCATGTAGTGCACGTTGTTGCAGCCGTTGATCTTGACGTTGACGCGGCCGAGGGTGGCGGCGCGACGTTCGTCCTCGACGGAAACCACGCGCTCAAAGCGCTTGCTCAGCGGCAGCGTGAACAGCCCGACACCGGCATAGAGATCGAACGCGGGGCCGCCGCGCTCGTCGCCGATGCCGCCTTCGACCAGCTTGTCGACGAGCAGCCGATTGCCTTGGAAGAAGCTCTCCGGCTCGATCAGGTAGCGAAAGCCCAGCACTTCGTGTTCGACCAGGTCCTTGCGCATGCCCGGCAGGTCGGGCGCCCAGATGGCGCCGTCGCGGCCGCACGCGCCTTCGATCTGGTAGGGCCATTCCTTGCGCGGCAGGGTCTGCACGGCATCGCGCACGCCCTCCAGGCCTTGCTCGAGTTCGGGCGCGAGCACGGGGCACTGCTTTAGATCGAGCACAGAGTGCGACATCGCGCGGTGGAAGCCGAGCACGGGGCGGCGCGGCGCACCGCTGGCGGCGGCGTCTTCGGCGATGCGTTCTTGCTTGCGTTCTTTCTTCGGCAGGCGGCCCATGCGGCCGTCTTTGCGCATGCCCGAAGTCGCTTTGAGCTTGAGCTGCGTGCGCGAGCGGTAGCCCCAGGGCTCAGCCTGGTGCACCTTGATGGGCGTTTGCCAGTCCTCAAAGCGGCCGATGCGCACGATGGCATCGCGCACGAACTCTGCTTTGGCGGCGACCTGTGCCGCATAGTTGATGTGCTGGTAGTTGCAGCCGCCGCAGTCGCCAAAGTGCTGGCAGCGGGGTTCGATGCGGTCCGGGCCAGCTTCGAGCACTTCGACGACGCGTGCGCGCAGGAAGGTCTTCTCGACGGCCGTTATTTCGGCGCGCACCTTCTCGTTGGGAGCTGCGAACAGGACGAACACGGCGCGGCCTTCGTGGCGTGCGATGGTCGCACCTCCGTAGGCGAGATGCTCGGTGCGCAGTTCAAGGATCTGGCCGGTCTGGATGTCGGTGCTGGCTTCGCTCACGGCGGCACGGTAGCGCCGGCAGGCGGAAATCTGCAACAGCCGGGGGCGAGAGCTTGCGGGTTCCTTGCTAGGGGGCTGAGCGACGGCCGCCGCCGCCCGCCTGTAGCCAGAGTCCGCCAGCTACCAGCAGAAGGGCCACGTAGAAGCGGTGGCCGGGCGCTGGTTGCCCCATGGCCGTATTGAGAGCCGCTGCGACGATGGGCTGAACATTGATGTAGAGCGCCACGTTCGAACTGTGCGTATGGCGCAGCGCCCACGTGTTGAGCAGGTAGGTCAGCACTGTTGCGGCCAGCACCGTGTAGAGGGCGAACCAGACGGTTGGCGTCATCAAGGCCGCGTCGAGGTGCGCTTGGGCCATTGTGGGCGCGCTCCACAGTCCGATCAGCAGAGTGCCCTGCACAAACAGGATGGCGGTGCTGGTCCACGGATCGAGCGTGTGGGTCTTGCCGATGTGCCGCATGATCACCAGGTGCACGGCGAAGACAAGGCCGTTTGCGGCCGTCAGCACGTCGCCGATCAGAGTCTGTTCGGTGAATGCGGTGCCGTCGCCCCACAGCATGTCGTCGAGGCCAAGCAGGTAGAGCACGCCGCTCAGCGCCGAGACGACGGCCAGCAGCTGCCGAGGGCGCAGCCGTTCTTGCCCACAGAGCACCGCCACCAGCATCGTCCAAGTAGGTATGCAGGAGTTGACCACGGCGGAGTGGTCGGGGGACGTGCGCACCAAGCCTTCGGTAAAGAGCACTTGATTGAGCGCGATGCCAAAGAACGAAGCGAGCAGCAGCCAGAGCAGTGCCCGCCCGCTGGGACGCGTCCGCCGCCGCCGGAGCAGCAGAGCAATCGGGACCATGACAAGGGTCGCTGCCGCCATCCGAAAGAACACCCAGGAGTTCGCCGGCACCCGGCCGAGCACCTGCTTGGTGAACACAAAGTGCGCACCGAACAGCAGGGAGACGGTGAGGAGCGCGAGGTGGACTCGGAGCGGGGATGGCAAGGCGGCGAATGCTCGCGGCGCTACGTTTGGAAGCAAGCGTCAAGTTGTGCCGACGCCACTTCGCTGGCTGCGGCCTGACTAGTGCATGTCGACGTCTGCGGGGGGCTTGCCCAACGCATCGACCCGCGGCGAATCTACGGGGACGACTTCGGGCGTCTCAAAACGCGCGAGCTGTGCGGCAAGGTGCGTGCCCATTTCTTCGCTCAGGTGGGCCGTCGCGGTCAGCTGCTCGGCTGCGCTTGCGTTGTGCTGCGTCAGGTCATCGATTTGAGCGGTGGCTTGGTTTGCGGCGATCAGGCTCTGGTGTGTGCCGCCGATGCCGTCGACCACTTTAGCGTTAAGCCGGGCAACTTCGCCTGCGGAGTCTTCGACCTGGATAAACGTCGCCGCAACCCGATAGGCTGCTTCGGCGCCTTCCTTGATGTCGTTGCTTGCTTCGCCGAGGCGGCCGGAGGTCTCTTGCGAAGCCTTGGCGCAGCGCTGCGCCAGCGCGCGAACTTCGTCGGCAACGACCGCGAAGCCCTTGCCCGCCTCGCCGGCCCGTGCGGCCTCCACGGCTGCGTTGAGTGCCAGCAGGTTGGTCTGGAACGAGATGTCGTCAATTGTCGCCAGGATCTTGGCGATGCTGCCCGAGGCCTGTTCGGCTCGTTGCATCGACGCAGACATGGTGTCGGTTTCTCTGCGGCCGATCTCGATCGCCTCGCAAGCGTCGCGGCTGAGTTCGTCGGCCTGCGCAGCGAGCTCGCCGCAGTTCGTGCTCGATGCTTCGATCTGCTCGAGGGTGTTGCGCAGCTCCTGCAGGTTGGCGGCCGAGTCGCAGGCCGCGTGGGCCAGCGAATTGCTAGTCGACGTGAGGTCTGTCGCGCAGGAGGACATTTCGGCGATCGTGTGCTTCGCCGTGACGATCAAGCTGGTTGTGTTCTCCAGGGCGGTGTCGAGCGATCGGCTCATGTCCCCGATTTCGTCGTTGCCGGTTAGCTCCGCTCGAGGCCGCAAGTCGCCGCGAGCCATCGCGTCGAGCACCGTGGCGCCGCGCTGCACGTGCCGTGACACGCGCCCTGCCAGCACGGTTCCAATGGCGAGCGAGCCAGAGGCCATGATGATGGTCAGGCCGACGGACCACCACAAAAACTCGCTGCGCCGCTCGCTGCTCGCGGCTTCGATCCGTTGGGCCGGATGCAGCGCTTCGGCCGTCGTTTGCTCGACGCACAGCGCAAACCGGTGCCCGAAGAACTGCAGGGGGGCGTAGGCGCCGAGGACCTCGATGCCGGCATAGTTTTCGGCCTGCGCCACGCTCAAGTTGCCTTCGAGTGCCATCTGGACCGCTGCCGTCTTGACGCTGCCGCTGGCGGGGGCCGCAAAGCTGCGCGCAACCGAGCGGTTGTCTGGATCCATGCGGGTGTCGCTGCGCATGAGCTGGTCGGGGCCTACCAAATAGGCCTCTCCCGTTTCCCCAAGACCTGCGGTCAAACCGGCTACTTGGCTGATATGCGCCAATGGGAGCTGCACGACCAGAGCTCCGAGCCTGACGTCACCGGCAAATACGGGAATGGCGGCAAAGGCTGCTGGCGCTTCATAGGACGGCGCATAGCGCATGTAGTCGCTCGTATTCACGGCGCCCGGGCTGGCGGTCAGCGCGCTCTGCGCCGTCTTGGCCAAGCCGCTGTTGCGATGGGCGCCGGTGCGCAGTGACGTGGCGAAGTCGAGCTCCTTAAAGACCGAGTAGACGATGTTGCCGTCGAGATTGATTAGAAACACGTCGTAGTAGCCCGCGTGTTCGACGAGATCGCGAAAGGCGGGGTGGTATTGGGCGTGGGTCTTGCCGTAGCCAGACGCGGCCGCCGGCTCGTTGAGCAGGTGCTTTTCGCCGAGCGGATGTGGGTTGTCGGCGATGAACGCTCGCTGCAGCCGCACTCCGGCCGGCGCGAGCTGTTTCAGCCAACTGTCAGCAGGGCTGGCGGCGCCGCCGTTGTCTTCGCGGTAGCGGGCGTCAAACTCCTGGCGATAGTAGCGGTCTAGCTGACGTCGGGCGTCTCGGAGTTCCGTTGCCGCGGTGGCGGTCTGGCGGACGTTGGACTCGACGATGTCGTCGAAGTGCTTGTCGAACTGACGCAGGGCCGCTCGGGTATCGGGCATGGCGGCGACTACTTTCAGGTCGCTTGCCACGCCGGTTGCGTAGCCGCTGATCGAGTGCGCGAGGATGTCGCGGATGGCTGTGATGCGCGCCCGGGTTGCCGTCTGCAGAGCTTCGCCGGCGGCGGCCGAGGCTTGCTCCGACGAGCGCATCGTCTCGCTGGTGCTTAGGAACTGGAGCGCGACCAGAGGCAGGCAGCCGCAGCAGAGACTGAACAGGATCAGCTTGTGTCGAAGGCGCATTCGCAGGCGCGGTTGGGGTGCCATGG
>JBGCDH010000078.1:0-20226 GCA_045105235.1 Planctomycetota bacterium
GCCTGCGGTCTGTCGGGCTTTGGCCCGGTGTTGTCGTCGAGCGGCTGGCATCGGCACCGTTTGGCGGACCGCTGCTGTTCCGGCTGCATGGCTACCGGCTGGCGCTGCGCCGCGAGGAAGCGCAGCGCGTCGCCCTCCAAGACGCGTCATCCGCCGAGTCATCCACCGAGTCCTCAGCCGCCAAGTCCTCAGCCGCCAAGTCCTCAGCCAATGGGGGCGCGCGCTCATGAGTGCTTCGGTGCCGGCCGCCGTCGATGCAGGCCGGCGACGCATCGCCCTTGTCGGTCGCGCCAACTCAGGCAAGACGTCGCTGTTGATGCACCTGACCGGAAGCCTGCAGCGGCCGGTCAACTTTCCGGGCACGTCCGTGGAGTGCGTGGTCTCGACGGTGCAGGAAGGTCCGCTGACGCTCGAGGTCACCGACCTGCCCGGCATCGCGTCATTGGCCGCGCAGAGCCGCGACGAAGAAGTTGCGGTCAAGCACCTGCGCGAGAATGCGACGCGGCCGGACTTGATCTGCTTCGTGCTCGACGCGGGCAAGCTTGCGATCGAACTGCAGCTGCTGCACGAGGTCCGCGCGCTTGGCCTGCCGATCGTTGTTGCGGTCACCAAGGCCGACGTCGCCCGCAAAGAGGGCTTCCCGATCGATGCCGATCGTCTCGAGCGGGCGCTCGGCCTGCCCCTGATGGTCGTCGATGGCGCCAGCGGCACGGGCTGCCGCGAACTGCGGCGCACGCTCGGGGAGACCGCCTTGGTCGCGCCCACGACCTCTTCGATGGCTCCAGCGATGTCTGCGGATGGGGCCGGCTCCACGTCAGCCGACGACGGCGAGCAGCAGAGACGGCGCACGCTGGCGCGCTCGCGCACGGACCGACTCGATGCGGTGCTGCTGCATCCGGTCGTTGGCCCGATCGTGTTGGTCGGCGTGGTGCTGCTGATGTTCCAAGCGGTGTTCCGCGTGGCCGAGCCGGCCATGGGCTGGATCGAAGCGGGCCAAGACTGGCTGACCGGGCTCGCCGAAGCGGTCGTGCCGGCCGGCGCGTGGCAGAGCTTTGTGGTGGATGGCGTCATCAACGGCGTTGGCTCGTCGCTGATTTTTGTGCCGCAGATCGCCCTGCTGATCGCGTTTGTGACCATCGTCGAAGCGACCGGCTACATGGCCCGGGCCGTGTTCTTGCTCGACCGATTGCTGCGCACGTTTGGCCTCTCCGGCAAAAGCTTCATTCCGCTGACCAGCAGCTTTGCGTGCGCCATTCCCGGCATCGTGGCCAGCCGCATTCTCGGAGATGAACGCGATCGTCTGGCGACCATCGCCGTGGCGCCGCTGATGTCGTGTTCGGCGCGCCTGCCCGTCTACGTCGTGCTGCTGGCCGCGTTCTTTCCGGGGACCCAGGCCGGGCTGATGCTGTTTGCTCTCTACGCCATCGGCATCGTAACGGCGATTGCCGTGGCGCTGGTGCTGCGCCGCACCGTGCTCAAGGGCGGCAACTCGATCCTCGCCATGGAGCTGCCCGTCTACCAGCGCCCGCGCCTGCGTCTGGTCGGAATGCACACCTGGTACGCCGTCAAGAGCTTCCTCAAGACTGCGGGCACGGTGATCTTTGCTGCGACGATCGTGGTTTGGCTGCTGGCCTACTTCCCGCGACCCGATGCGGTGGGAGAAGGGTTTGAGCAGCGCCGCGCCGCGGTGCGTTCGGAGCAGCCGGCGGGCGACGCGCGCGAGGATGCATTGGCCCGCCTCGATGCCCAAGAAGACGCGGCGTTCCTCGAGCAGAGCTACTTGGCGCGCATGGGGCGCGCGGTGCAGCCGGTGTTTGCGCCGGCCGGCTTCGACTGGCGATTGACCGTTGGCGTGCTCGCGGCCTTCCCGGCGCGCGAGCTGGTGATCCCGACGCTCGGCACCCTCTACAGTCTCGGCGACGTCGAAGCCTCCTCCGACGATCCGGATCCACGCCTGCAGGATGCGCTGCGATCGTCAAAGGGAGCCGACGGGCGCCCGACGATGAACGGCCTGATCGCGCTCGCGGTGATGGTCTTCTTTGCGCTGTGCAGCCAGTGCGCCGCGACGCTTGCCGCCATTCGCCGCGAAACGCACTCGTGGCGCTGGCCGGTGTTCACGTTCGTCTACATGACCGTGCTGGCTTGGCTGGCCGCCGTGGCGATCTACCAGATCGGCTCGTGGCTAGGCTACGGCGCACCGGCCTGAGTCGAGGGCTTCTGAGGGGTGCGCACCTCAGTCGAGGTCAAACGGGTTGGTGGGCGGCGTGTCGGGGTCCTTCTTGGCTTCTTTCTTGGCCCGCCGAAGCTTGGCTTCGCGCTGCTGCTTGCTGCGGGCCTCGCCATCCTTGGCGCTCGAAAACAGGTCGTCGAGCCGTTCGGCATCGTCCTTTTGCGCGGCAAAGAGGTCGTCGAGATTCTTGCCGCCGTCCTGTTCGCTCGCTCGGACCGCGCGTGCCTTGCCCGATCGCGTGTCGACCTCGACCATCTTGTTGCAGCAGGGGCAGGGAAACGTGAACAGGTGTCTGGGCATGGCCGGTGGGGATCCCCGACGGAATGTCGGCGATGCGAATTGTTCGCGGTGCCCGGCCGTGGTGCAACGGTCGATGGTCGACCGGAGTTCGCCGTGCTGCCGTCCGTTGCGCTCCGCCTCCGCAATCGGCAGTCGCCGTAGTGGTGTCCGGCCGATATCCTTGCAAGTCGCGTGACCGCCGAAAAAAAGCCGCAGCCCGCAGGAACCGACGACGCCCCGCTGCGTCCGGCCGTGGGTTCGCTGTCGCGCTCTGCGCCGCTGCCTTCCGAAGATCGTGCTTCCCGGCACTCGTTTCGGGCGTCAGGGTCGTCGAGCCCGCCGGTGGATGTTCTCGGCGCCGCCCGCAGCAAAGCGGGCAGAGGTGCCCACGATGGCGACGGTCCCGATCCTGCCCGGGAGCCCATGCTGCGAGCGCAGCAGGGTGACCAGGATGGGTTTCGGACCCTGGTTGAGATGTTCCAAAACCGGGTGATGCGAGTGATGGTGTCGGTGCTGCGCTGCGATCGAGCGATGGCGGAAGACCTCTGCCAAGAGGTGTTTCTGCGTGTCCACAAGGGCCTGCCCAAGTTTGACGGCGAAGTGCCGTTTGCGGCCTGGCTGCACACCATCTCGATGAACGTTGCCATCAGCGAGTACCGCCGCCGCCGCGCCCAGAAGCGCGACAAAAAGACCCTGTCGATCGATGCGCCGATTGGCGACTCCGACGACTTCTACATCACGCCGCCGAGCGACGAGCGCGACCCGTCCGACCAGGTGCACCGAGCGGACTTTTTGCGCCGCGTGCGGGAGTGCGTTCGCGACCTGCCTGACGAGTACCGCGAGGCCGTTGTGCTGCGCGACATGGAGTCGTTGAGCTACGAGGAAATCGGCGACGCGCTGGGCTTGCTGCCTGGCACGGTTCGTTCGCGCATCCACCGCGGCCGGCTGCTGCTGCAGCAAAAATTGAAGGAGTTCCGGCCATGAGTCATGAGCAGGAGCCGAACCCGTTCCGCGACGTCCCGGACGTCGACGAGCGTCTGTGTGACTACGTCGATGGTTGTCTGAGCAGCAAAGAAACCGGCCGACTCGAAGCGGAGCTGCGCGTCAGTGCCAAGCTGCGTCAGCAGCTTGAGGACTACCGAGCTACGGTCGCGGACCTGCGGGAAGCGCTAGCGGCGCCGACTGTTGATGAGGCGGTCGCGGATTCGCAGGTGGGCAATCAGCAGTCGTCTGCTGCGAAGGGGGTCTCCAGCTCCATGGCAGATCGAGTGTTCGCCGCGCTAGCGACGGGTGATGCCGATGGCGGCCGCGCTGGTGACCGCGAGCCTGCCTCCGGCGGTGTCTCGGCGCCGAACGGTGTGCCCGCAGCGAACGTTGCGGGCGCGAAAGGGCACAGTGGTGACGCCATCCAGCCGATGGGCCGGGGGCGCCTGCTGCCGCTCGTATTCACCTTCGCGAGTGCAGCGGCTTTGCTCGGTGTCGCCGTTTGGCTCGATGCGTTCGGCGGGCGCACGGCGCCCGAGCTGTCGACGTCGAGCAGCACTGCGGCGATGCCGGTGGACGCTATGCCGCTGGATACGGCCATTCGGGATGGCGAGCGGTCCGCGGGCGGTGGGGCTTCGAAGGGCGGTGGCGCGACTCTCGACCAAGGCAATTCGACCGTCAGCCTTGTGGACGACCCGCCCGCGGAGTCTTTGGCGCGGCTGCAGCAAGAGCGGCGTGAGCAGCTGATCGTATTCGAACATGAGGAGGCTGCTCAGGCGGGCGCGGCGCAAGCTGGCCAGACTCAGGCTCTGCGCGACGCCGGGAAACATGGCGCTGGGGAACACGAAGCCGGGGAAGCGGCGCAGAAGCCAAAGCGCGGGGCAGCAGATAAGTCGGTCGAGAAGCTCAACTCGCGTTCGCGGGGCGGTCGTGGCAAGGGCGGCAGCCGTCCGCGCGAAGAGGCCCGGCTCGGATCACCTCAAGCAAAGCCACCTCTTGCTGAGTCTGCTGAGTCACCAGCTGGTTCGGGGTCACCGGCTGGTTCGGGCCCATCTGGAGCGAAAGCCGGAGGACCAACGCCTCCGGGCGCCGCGGATGAACCCGTCACGGGCGGTGCTGTTGCCGGTGGGCCTGTTCCGGGCGGGCCTGTCACCGGCGGTGCGGGAGGCTCGGTGCGGGATCGCAGCCGCGACGAAGGGAGTGTTGATGGCGCAGCCACGCGGCGGGCGCCGTCGCGACGGTTTGCCTACCGATTTGGTCTGGTCTCGGACGAGGCTGGGGCTGCGGGAGTTTCGCTGGCAACCGCGCTGCCAGCTGGTGGCCAGGGCGCGGCGGAGCGCTTGCCGCAGTTCCGGCTTGAAGGGGCGGCGTCGACGGCGCGAGAGCTGCAGCCGATGCGGATGATGCGCTTGAGCCCGGATGCAAACGAGCCGCGTCGAAGGCTCGTCGATTCGGCGATCGAAAAACGGGTGGCGCAGTTCTTCTTCGAACAGATGAGCGGCGAGCCCAGTGCGGTGCAGATGTCTGCGGGCGTTCCGATGGACGAATACCCGTTTGCCGCTTTGCCCCCGTTGGACGAACCTTCCGGTAGCCCATCCGGGGCCAGCGTGCGGCCGCTGGTGCTGCGTCTGGGTGCTGCCGAGCTGCGCCCGGTGGCGCCGCGCTCGACGAATCCGGCCGAACTGCTGGAAGCGGAGCGGCGCGAGCGGCATTGGCTCTTGTCCGGGCCGGAGTCAGCGGTCGCGCTCGTGCTGCGCGAACTGCGCCGTGCTGCGGAAGCGAGCAAGCGCACCGTTCGTCTCGGCGAAGCCGGTATCGTCCCCATCTCTCCGATCTCCCAAGGCCCGATCTCCCAAGGCCCGATCTCCCAGAGCGCGCCGGCCGCAACCGAAGGTCCAGGGGCCAACGCTCTCGAGCAGCCGGAGACCGGCACCGCAAAGAACCGTGCGGGTCGTGCCGGCCGCGGTGCCCCGACCGCGCCGGCCGTGATCCGAAGGGTCTTGCTGCGCTTTCGGCCGAGCCGGCGCTAGCGTGTGCGGCAGGTGCCGTCCACCGGCCGCTTTGGCCGGCGCATACACGCCACGGTTTGCGGATTCGGCTCCCGTCTGCGCCTGCTTGCGCTAGAACCGGGGCTTGCACCCAGGACGACGCAACTTCCGAGCCGTCTGGCTGAGCCTGTTCACAACCGCGATGGGGCTGATGGCCCTGCTGCCGGTACTCGCGCTCTACGTCGAAGAGCGATTCGGAATCGTCGACCCGGTTGAAGCCGCGTTCTGGGCCAGCATCATCTACGGCGCGGGCCCGTTTGCGGCAGCCTGCATGGGGCCGATCTGGGGAGCGATGGGCGACCGCTACGGCAAGAAGGGTATGGCCGTGCGCGCCAACCTCGCGATCGCCGTGTCGATGTCGCTGATGCCGTTTGCCGATGCGCCGGTTTGGCTGCTGGCGCTGCGGATTCTGCAGGGCCTGTTCGCCGGCTACGTTGCGCCGGCGATGTCGCTGGTGACGGCGCATCTGCCGCGCTACGTGCACGGCCGCATCATCGCGCGGCTGCAGGTAGCGATGGCGCTGGGCATGTTTGCGGGCCCCTACATCGGTGCCGAGATCAGCAGTCTTTTTGGCCGCGCCAGCCTGTTCTGGTTCGCGGCCGCGCTGTCGCTGCTGTCGGGGCTCCGCTTGTGGTGGGCCGCCGACGAGTCGGTGCCGCCGGCGCGCCGTGCTGCGGCGGCCGAGGCGGCGGTTGTTCGGCGACAGCAGAGCTTTTTCGCCGGCTTTGTCGGTGGCGTGCGCAGTCTCCTGGGACAGCGGCTGATCGGCGTCCTGCTCGTGCTTTTGATCCTGCTGCGGCTCGGCCAAAACATGCTCGAGCCGATGCTGTCGCTGTTCTTGCGCGAACTGGGACCACAGAGCCTGCTGCTGAGCATCAGCGCGACGGAAACGCTCGCGCTGGATCGCACCATTGCCGTGGCCTTCGGCGTGCTCGCGATTGCGCAGTGGATCTGCACGCCTTGGTGGGGCCGGATGGCGGATCGCCATGGCCCGCTGCGCTGCCTGGTTGGGCTGGGGTTTGGGCTGTTCGCGTTCCAGGCCGCCACGGCGTTGGTGCAGACCGTCAACCAGTTCTTGCTGCTGCGTTGCGGCGTCGCCTGCATGATGGCCGGTTCGATGACCTTGGCCTACGCGTCGGTCAGCAAGCGCGTCGCCGACGAACACCGCACGCTGGCGTTTGCGCTGGTGCAGTCGTGCATCCAGCTTGGCCTCGCGTTTGGTCCGCTGCTCGGTGCGCTGGTTGCCGGTGGTGAATCGGGCCAGCTCGACTTCCGTTTTGCCTTCCTCGTCGCCGCGCTGTTGTGCTTCGCCGCCGCAACCGGGATGGTGTTCGTGCGACGGCTCGAAGCGAGGCCCGTCGATCGCGCTACGTCATGTGCTCCCTGATCGTCCTGCGCGGCCTCGATGCCGCGTATCCCATCGTCGTCGCGGCCAACCGCGACGAAAAGACCGACCGCAAGTCGTCTCCGCCAGGGATCTGGCGCGGGGGGGCGTCGCCGAGCGAGCACGCCGACGGCCTGCTCCCAGCTGGCGGCCGCTCGGGGTTTCGCATGCTCGCGCCACGAGACCGCGTGGCGGGCGGCACCTGGCTCGGCGTGGACGAACGCGGCCGCTTTGCCGGCCTGACCAATGTGTTCGGCGAGCTGCCGGTCGCAGGCGCGCCGTCGCGTGGCCTGCTGCCGTTCTTTGCGCTCGCGCACGAAGACCTGAGCGACGCGGCCGACGCCGTGCTTGCACGTGTCGCTGCGACGCCGCATTCGGGCTTCCAGCTGGTGTTGGCGGACGCCGATCGGACCATCGTTTTGCGCCATGCGAAAGGCCGCATCGAGCGCACCGACTGGGCCGATGCCATGCTCGCCATCAGCAACGAGCACGCTGCCGGCAGCTGGCAGCCGCGCTTCGTCGAGCCGGCGCTCGTGCCCGACCTCTCGGTGGACGCGCGGCTCGAGGAGCTGCTGCCGAGCGTGCAGGATCGCGGCGGCGACGGCCTGCACCGGGTCTGCAAGCACGGCGACAGCTATGCGACCGTCTCCTGCTCGCTGCTGGCCATCCCGGCCGTGGACCATGCGGACGGCATCCAGGCGCTGCGCTGGCGCTATGCCGCAGGGCCGCCGGACACGACCGCGTTCCGCAACTACAGCAACCTGGCGGCTAGGCTGGGCGAGTCGCCGCGCTAGTGTGCCAGACGCACGACACTAGCTCTTCTGGAGCTTGTCGAGCGCGACGATGTTCTCGCGGGCGTTGTCACGGGCTTCCGTCGCCATCTTCTTTTGTCCGGCGGAGGCTGCGGCATCGTCGAGCGTTGCCTGCGCAAGCTCGGTGACGCGGCCATACATCTGACGGGCTTTGGCGAGGTTCTCGGGCGTCGGCAGGTGGTACTGCAGCACTACAGCGGCATCGTTCAGGAGCTGAGCAGAACGCGGCTCGCGCTCGATCGCGTGCTGATAGGACGCGTAGGCGCGCTCAAAGCGCTTGGTCTCCCGGCACAAAAACGCGTGGTTGTTCCAGGCGTCGGCGGAGTCCTTGAGGCAGGCGACCACGTGGTTCAAATCCCGGCTGTTGTCGACGCGTTGCTGCTGGTAGGCGCGGTCGCCTAGATACTTGATGATGGCGCCGACCTGAACGCGCTGCTGGCTTGGCAAGGCGCGCAGCACGTCGGCGAAACCCGGCGCGCTGCGGCGTGCGAACGCTGCCGCCATGTGCTCGGCATCGTCGTGGTCGTCGCCGTAGTAGCTCGCCAAAAACGCGTAGTATTCGGCGCTGTCAGCGTCCGGGTTGCCGGCGAGAACTTCGCCGAATGCTCTGCGTGCCGCGGCGAACTCGTGTCCGTCCAAGAGCGCGCGGCCTTCGTGGAACCAGAAGGTCGCCAGCTTGCGGCCGCGCGGCTGCTCGGCGAGCTTGGTGGTGCTCTCGAAGCGCTGGCGCAGGTCTGCGTAGAACGTCTGCTTGGCCCGCCAGTCTAGCCCTTCGGTCAGCCTGTCGTGGTCGGCGTTGGTGTCGGGGTCGATCACCAGCGCGTCGAGCAAGTGGCGGCGCGCCGCATCGATCTTGCCGTCGATCTCGGCCAGTCGGCTCAACGCCGCGTGCGGATGGGCCCGCGTCGGGTCGATCTTGGCAGCGGTCGCGAAGGAGTCGCGCGCCAGGCTGCGCTCGCGGTGGATGGCGGCTACCTGGTTGGCTTCGTCGCTGCCGGTCGGCTGCTCGTTCGCGAACACCTGTAGCAGCTGCGCAAACCGCTGCATGGCGATGCGGCCGATCAGGATGTGGGCACCCGGCTTGTTCGGGTGCCGGCGTGCGGCTTCCTGCGCGGTTGCGACGGCTTCGTCCCAGCGGCCGTTGAGGTAGTGGCACTGCGCCAGCAGCAGGCGCGAGTCTTCGTGGTCGGGGTCGATGCGCAGGACCTGTTCGGCGAGCGCTTCGGCTTCGGCCCAGAGGACCTCGGGGTAGGGGGGCTGCTCGCGCTCGGTTTGCAGGATCAGCGTCCGGGCCAACATCGCGGTGATGTCCAGATCGGTTGGCCAGCGCTCGTGGGCCGCCTCGAGCAGCTCGAGCGCGCGGCTGAAGCGACTGCTTTGGCCCAGGCAGCGCCCGGCGGCCAGGGCCCACTCGGTGCGGTCGGGCTCGGCTCGATGCAGCTCGTCAAAGGCCTCGGCGGCCTCGGCAAAGCGGCCCTGCCGTTCGGCTGCGAAGGCCTTGGCGCGCAGCTTGTTGTGGCTCGGGTCCTGGCTTTGGGCAGGCGTGCCTGGGCCCTGTTGTTTCGAAGTCGTGACGCCGCCGGCAGCGCCGGGCTGATCTCCGCCCGGCCCCTGCGCCATCGCACAGCCCGGTAAGGGCAGCAGCACGAACAGGAAGCCGGCGAAGGCCGGCCCGAGCAGGGGGGAAGGGCGGTGCATGCTACTTTCCTTGCAACAGCTGTTCCGCAGCCTGCAGATGGCGCCGTGCGCCCGGGCGCCGCTTGCCGGGGTAGTAGTCCATGCTCTTGGTCGCCGCCGCCTTGGCGGACGCCGCGTCCTTGCTGTGCTTGAGGTGCCACAGCGCGAGGTTCTCGCAGCAGTCGCCGACTGCTTCTTCGAGCTGTTGACGCAGGTCCCCGTTGCTCGGTGGCTCATCCTTGAGCATGCGCTCGCCGTCGGCAATGGCTGCGTCGAGCAGCTCCTTGCTCAGGTCCCAATCGCGCTCCAGATGGTAGATCGCGATCAGCGCGCAGTCGTTGCGCAGGCGAACGTTCTTGGGGTCGAGTTCCTGCGCGCGCCGGTAGGCCTTGTAGGACTGCTCATACATCTCGCGCGCCTGCTCGTCCTTGCCTCTGCGGCTGAGCTGCACGCCGTAGTCGCGCGCAAACAAGCCGGCGTTGTTGAGCAGGTCGACGTCGCTGTCGGCGGCCGCGGCGGCGGCGCGGCTGATCGACTCCACTTTGCCGAGGTTGCCGCCGCGGTAGTAGTGATCGACCAGGCTGAGGATGCCGCGCTTGGTGGTCTCGGCGAGGCCGAGGTCTTCCTGCAGGCGGTCGGGGCGCAGGCGGGCCGCTTCGAGCAGCAGCTTCTCGGCGTCGTCCCAGTTCTCTTGGCTGATCTCGATGTTGCCCTGCTTGCCCACGCACATCGCGATCCACTGTTCGCAGCTGTCGCGGTAGCCGGCGTTCTTCTGCATCGAGGCGACGAAGCTGGTCCGAGCCTGGCCAAGGGTCTTGAGCGCGTCGGCGGCCTTGCCGTTTTGGCGCTGTTCGGTCGCGAGGTAGAACTGCGCCTTGCCGAGATACCAAATGGTGCCGGCATCTTCGCGCTTGCCGAAGGCTTCGATCGCGATCGGCAGCTGGTTCTTGTCGGCGGCTACACTGACGATCTTGTCGAGCAGGCCAAAGTCCTGCGGCGCACGCTCGCTGGCGCGCACGTAGACGTTGACGGCCTCTGCTGGGGCTTCGGCCCAGAGTTCGGTCGTCGACCACAGATCGAGCAGCGCGCGGTCGAGGCTGCCTTTTTGCTCGAGCCAGCGCATCGATGTGCGCGATGCCGTCAGCAGCTCCGCGTCGGTTTCGCCCGTGGACTTGGCCGCGGCAAAGCCGCGCGACGCCGCGTTGGCGCGCAGCGCGTGTGCGGCCTGCATCTGTTCGTCGCTGCCGCCGCCCTGCGACTGGATGTGCAGCAGCAGTGCCGAGACGGTCTGCGCCGCGGCCGCGACATCGCCGCTGTCGTAGAGCGCTTGGGCGAGCATCTGGCGGGGTTCGACGGGCTCCGGGTCGAGCTCGAAGGCGCGCTTCAGCGCCGCCGCCGCGTCCTTGTAGAAAAACTCGGTGCCCTTGCGGTTGTTGTCGCGCGCCTGGTTGCCGAGCAGCCAGTTCATCTTGCCGCGCAGAACGTGGTAGGGGGCGAAGTCCTTGCAGTCCTTGCTCAGCTTGTCGAGCAACGTCAGCGCCGTGTCGTAGTCGCCGGCTTCCGCAGCCTTGTCGATTTCGGCGCGCGCCTTGTCGAGCGCGGCCTTGCCGCCGCCTTGCGCGGCATCATCTGGGGCGCCACCCGCCGCGGCGCCGCCGCTGGAGGAGCCGCCGCCGGCAGCCGCCTGGCCGCCGCCGTTGAGGCGGTTTGTCAGCCCGGCGCGCGCGGTGGAGGACGGTGCCTCACGGCCTTCGTTGCGCAGCAGCGCGGCCGCCTCGCGCCGTTGGTAGGGGTAGTATTTGACGGCCTCTTCGCAGAACTTGCGGTAGTCGGCGAACGCTGCCTTTTCGTGTTCGCGCTTGAGCACGGCAATGTTGTGCCAGGCGTCGCCGACTGCCTCTTCGAGCAGCTCGCGATCGCGCTTCGGCGCGTCCTCGGGCATCTCCTCGAGCTGCGCCGTGCCGAGTTCGATCGCGCGGTCGAGCAGTTCGCGGGCGCGATCGAGGTTGCGGCCGAGGTGGTAGACCAGCATCAGGCCGCAGTCGTTGATGATGCGGGCGTCTTCCGGCGAAAGCTCGACGGCCTTTTCGTAGTGCTGGTAGCTGCGTTCCCACAGCTCCATGGCCTGGTCGTGCTTGCCTTCGTTTTCGCGCTGCACGCCGAGGTCGCGCGCGGTCAGTGCCGCGTTGTTGTAGAGAAAACCCCACTTGTCGGGGTGGCGACGCAGAACCTCTTCGTTGAACGCCAAGGCGCGCGCGAGCGGCTCGTCGGCGGCCTGGGTCAGGCCGTTGCCGATGACCGCCGCACAGCCGGCGAAGTGATTGCCGTAGCTGTCGGAGAGCGCGGGGGCGCCGTCGGTGTATTCGGTCGCCGTCGGCGAGGTGTCCCCGGCGCGGAGCAGTCGCTCGCTGGCGTTGTTCCAATCGCCGCTGTCGGCGGCGCAGCGCGCCGAGCCAAGATCGCACAGCGCCTGCCACTGCAGCGTTGCCGGGCGGTGTTGCGGCATGACGGCGAGGTATTCGCCAAAGGCCTTGCGCGACTTGTCGTAGATCGCGATGGCGCCCTGGTAGTTGCCTTCGCGGCGCAGGCGGTCGGCGCGCGTAAAGATCGCGCGTCCCTGAAACCAGCGCAGGATCGGCGCGTCGGGCTTTTCGCGGACAAAGCGGCGGTAGGAGCCGATCAGCGCGTCCTGCTGGCCGTTCTGCACCATCCAGGCGATGTAGGCGTCGTGGATGCCGGTCGCGTCCGGAGCCGCGAGCAGGCCGCGCTCGTATTCGAGCAGCGCGTCCGAGCTGCGGCCGAGCCACAGATGAATCTCGGCGAGTCGGTTGGTGGCTTCGGCCGGATAGTCGAGCCGCGCTTCCTGCAGGCCGGCCGCGGCGCGCGTGGCGAGCGCCATGACGCTGCCGGATGCCGGCACGATGCCGTTTTGATCGGCTTCGCCGCCGTCCATTTCGGCTTGCCGGGCTTCGGCAAAGCGACGGAAGTCGCAGCGGCCGCCAACCAGGCGCGACGTCGCGTATTCCTTGGCCATGGCCTGCCCCGTTTGCTGGGAGAAACCATCGGCGGAGCGCGCCGCAGCCTGGCTGCCGCGCTCCCATTCGCCGAGCTCGTAGTTGGCTTCGGCCCACAGCCGCAGCTCGCGCGCGAACTCCTTGTCGTCGGCATCGTGGAGAGCCTTCTCGAACTGTCGATGCGCGTCGATCAGATGGAACTGCGTGCTCTGGAAATCCGGGCTGCGCGCCATCGCCAGCGAGCTCTCAGCCAGCAGCGTGCGCGCCCGGCGTAGATCCGGATCGCGTTTTAGCAGCGCCTCGGCGGCGTCCGCTGCCTGGTCGGGATTCGTCGTCAGCAGGGCGCGAGCGGCCATCAGCTGCTCGCCGAAAGGACCACTCGCCCCGTTCGCCGATTGCTCGGACGTCGATGACGATTGGTTGGCGTCCCCTTGGCTAGGGGTCGGGCCGGCACAGGCAACAGCCAGGATCGAGGTGATCGTGGCGGCGCAAAACAGAGGGGTCGTTGGCTTCATATGTAAGAAGGCCCGGCCGGACGGTCCGGGCGGCTCTCTTCGGAGCGTGCGAGGGAGAGGAACCGCGTTCGGGCATTGTGGGGCGATTCGGCGGCCAGCGGAAGCCCGTTGCGCTGGATCGCCGCGCGGCGGAGGCCTTCGCCGGCGCTTTGGCCCGCCGCTCAAGGGCCAATGCCAAGGTGCCGATAGCTCCAAACCCCGCGCGCAGCTGGGTTCCAGGTCCTCAGCCGCGCTTCCATTTTCTGCTGCTGACGCTCCTGCGCGCACTGGCGCTCCCCATTCGATGGCGCATCCGACCATCACAGCTGGCACCAAGCTTGACCGCGGCAACGTCGCGGCCCTGGTCACCGATCTGGATCGCGCGGTGCGCGAGCAGCCTGCCAAGGTCACGGTCGACCTCGAGGCCGTCGAAGTCTTCGATTCGGCTGGGCTGGGTGGGGTTGTCGCCGGCATGCGCCGTGCCCGGGCGTCGGGCTGCGACGTCAAGCTGCGCGGCGTCAGCCAGCCGATGCTCGACTACTTTTCGCTGGTCTCGGTCGATCGGTTGCTGGCCGAGACGACTGCCGATGCCGGCGAGAACGCGATCACGCGCCTCGGCGGGGTGGTCGCGCCGATGGTCGACGGAGCGGTGGGCGTGGTGCAGACCGGGGCCGCTGTCGCGCACGAACTCGTGGTCGGGCTGTTCCGGCGGCGCGCGCTGCGGCTGGACCGCACCGCGATCGAACTCGATCACTGCGCCGCCGGAGCTCTGCCGATCGTGGCGCTGATCGCGTTCTTGCTGGGGCTCATCCTGGCGATGCAGGCGTTTGTGCAGCTGCGCGTCTGGGGCGCCGAGATCTACATCGCCGACATGGTTGGTGTGTCCGTGATGGCCGAGATCGGCCCGCTGATGACGGCCATCGTGCTGGCAGCGCGCACCGGCTCACGCAACGCGGCACAGCTCGGCTCGATGCTGGTCAGCGAGGAAATCGCGGCCCTGCAGCAGATGGGGATCCGGCCGCTCGCCTATCTCGTCGCGCCCAAGGTGGTTGCCTGCGCGATCGCTTCGGTGGCGCTCAGCGTCGTTTTTGACGTCGTCGGGATGTGCGGCGGCGCACTGTTTTCGTGGGCCGTAGCGCGAATCGAGCTGGACGCCTTTGCCGAGCAGCTGCGCCAGGCGCTGACGTTCGCCGACTTTGCCGTCGCGCTCGCCAAGTCGGCGACGTTTGGCGCGGCGATCGGCGTGGTCGGCTGTGCGTTGGGGCTGCGCGTACGGGGCGGCAGTGAAGGTGTGGGGCGGGCGACGACCAATGCCGTGGTGCTCGGAATCTTCTTGGTGATCGTCACCGATGCGGTCTTTGTGACCTGCCAACGGATGGCGTTGTGATCAGGAGCTTGCGCTGATGGCACGCCTTTCCATCGATCTCTCGGCGCAGGTCGGCCGGCGCAGCGACGATCTCGTGCGCGCGCTGGCGCTGACAACGCAGTTTGGTGGGCGCACCGTGCTCGACGCGGTCGATCTGGCGGTGCGGACCGGTGAGGTCTTAGTGATCATGGGGCCGTCCGGCTGCGGCAAGACGACCTTGCTGCGCAACCTGTGCGGGCTGCTCCGGCCCGACATTGGTCGCGTTAGCGTGCGCGGCCACGATCTCTACAGTGCAACGCCGGAGCTGCTGCACGATCTGCGGTTGCGCACCGGCATGTCGTTTCAGGGGGGAGCGCTGCTCGGGAGCATGACGGTGCTGGAGAATGTTTGCCTGCCGCTGCGGGAAAACACCGCGCTGCCAAGCGCCGTCATCCGGGATACCGCGCGCATGAAGCTCGACATGGTCGGCATGCTGCACGCGGCCGATCTGCTGCCCAGTTCGCTGAGCGGCGGCATGAAGAAGCGCGCCGCGATCGCGCGCGCGATCGCACTCGATCCCGACATCGTCTATTTCGACGAGCCGTCGGCGGGCCTCGACCCGATCACGGCGGCGGAGATCGACAACGTCATCCAGAAGCTCAACCAGGTATTCGGCATCACGACGGTGGTCGTTACGCACGATGTGCCGTCGGCCTACAGCATCGCCGACCGCATTTTGGTGCTGCTCGACGGCCGAGTCGCGGCCCTCGGCGGGCGCGATGAGGTCTGGCAAAGCCAGGACCCTCGCCTGCGCGACTTCATTGAGCGCCGCCTTCCTGCCGAAGATGTCGATGGCATCGATGTTCTCCGCCATCTGGAGCTCTGACCATGGAACACGACCGCAGCAGGCGCTTTCGGCTTGGGCTGTTTGCCCTTGGCGCTGCCGGTCTGTTCGTGGCGCTGCTCGCGTTCATCCTGCAGTCGAGCTTCGACGGCGACCGCAGTAGCTACTACATCGTCTTTCAGGACAACGTGAAGGGCATGGTGGTGGGCTCGAAGGTCAACTTCCAGGGGGTGCCGATCGGCGTGGTCTCGGACATGCGCTTTCAGCAAGGCAAGACGCTGGTCGAGCTGCGCGTCGATCCGAGCCGAGCCGAGATCCAGGACGTGACGCGGGCTCGCATGGACCGGCTGCTCGTCACTGGCCAGGTCACGGTGGAACTCGAGGGGTTTTCTGGCGAGGGGCGGCCGATACCGCCGGGCTCGTTCATCGAGCCGAAGGAGGATCCGCTCAACTCCCTGATGAAGACGAGTCTGCCCGAAGTCGTGGCGCAGGCCTCGCGCGTGCTGGCGCGGCTGGAAGCGGTGCTCGGCAATACCGAGAAGCTGCTTGGCGACGGCAACCGGGGGCGTGTCGAGCAGCTGCTGGACAGCGGCGAGCGTGCTGCTAGCGAGTTCGCCGAACGCACGCTGCCCGAGCTCCACGCGCTGATGGCGGATGCGCGGCGCACGGTGGCCGCCAGCCAGGGCACGGCGGAGGCCGCCACGGTCGCGCTCGAATCGGTCGCTGCGAGCGTCGCGTCGCTGCAGTCGCTGCAGGGGCCGGCGACGGCGCTGCTGCGGGAAGCGGCGGCGGTGGTTGGCGGCGTGCGGGGACCGGCCTTGGCGACGTTTGCCGGCCTGCGCAGCGCCCTCGACGATCTGCGCGGCCTGCTGCGCCAGCTCAAACTCGCGCCCGACAGCCTGCTGTTTGGGGTGCGCCCGGCGGCGGCTCGACCGCCGCGATGATCGACTACTTCGGAGACTCCATGCGAAAGCCCTATGCTGCGTGCTTGCGACCGTCTGCATCTTTGCGGCCGGCTCGGCGCTGCCAAAAACTACGGGCCCGCGCGCTGTCGCTTGCTTTGGCAAGCGTCGCTGGCTGCAGCAGCGTCGCCGTGCCCGCCGAGCGCTTCTATCGCTTGGATTTGCCGGTCGTGAGTCCGCCGGACCCGATGCGCGCTGGCACCCTGAGGGTGCTCGATCTGCAGCTCGGCACGGCGCTCGATTCGGACCGCCTGCTCTGCCAGGACGGCGTGCGGCTCGAGGCGCGTTCGCTGTCGCGGTGGGTGGCGCCGCTCGATCGCCTGGTGACCGAATCCTTGGTGCTGTCGCTGTCGCGCGCCAGGGTCTGCGAGCTGGTCAAGAGCAGCGCCGACCCGGGGCTCGAGGACTGGACGCTGCACGGCCGCATCGTCGATTTCGTCGAAGCGGAGGGCGCGGGCGGGCCGGAGGCTCGTGTCGCGATCGAGCTGTGGCTGACCGAGCGGGGCGAGCTGGTCTTTCACGAGGAATTCGACTGCGTGGAGCCGATTTTGCCGGGGGCAGCCGGGGACGGCGGCGGCGATTTGGGCGCTGCCGATCAGGCGGTTGCCGCGCTGTCGCGAGGGCTGAGCCGGGTGGTGACCCAGGTCGTGGACCGCATGCACGGGCGCAATCTGTTCGCTGCGGTGCGCCAGAAGGCGCAGGCGGCCGGCGTGGATGCAGGTCTGGACGCGGCCAAGCCGGTTCGATAATTGTGCTGCCGGCGGCTCATCAGGCACCTGATCGCGGCTGCTTGCGAGACAGGTGTTTGCGAGGAAGTGGCCTAGGCGCCACGAAGGGCCTTGCGTCCGAATCCCCTGTCGCTACGCTGCTCCGCCCTTCTACCCCGATACCCGCCATGTCACGAGTCTGCGCAGTCACCGGTCGTCGCACCCGAGTCGGAAACAAGGTCAAGCGTCGCGGCTTGGCCAAGAAAGACGGCGGCGTTGGCCGTCGCGTCACCGGCCGTAGCAAGCGAACCTTCAAGCCAAACCTGCAGCCCGTGCGTATCCTTACGCCCGAGGGCAGGGTCATGACGCTGAAGCTTTCGACCAAGGTCATCAAGAAGGGTGTCATCACCCTGCAGAAGGGCGACAAGACGGTGTCCTTCCCGCTGATCAAGGCGGTTCGTGGGCGCAACCGCGCCTTCTCGAAGGCTCAAAAGCAGTAGGGCGTTGGTTCGAGAGCGGTTGCCCTGAGCCGTGAGCCCAGATCCTCGATTGGGATCCGAGGTTCTCGATAGAATCCGCGGCGGCGCAGCCGACCCGATCGGGCGCTTAGGCCAGCAGAACTCCTGCACTCCAGGGCTTTCTTGCAACATCCAAGCCTGTGCAGCGGGCTTCGCAGCTCCCCGCACGTGGTGCGCATCGAAAGGTAGAAGCTATGGCGGATGACGTTGGTGCGAACGGCGGCGATCCCTCGAACGGCGGCCCCGGTGGGCCCGAAGCGATGCACGCCGGCCCGCCCAATCTTGAGGATGGCGACCAGGCGCTGCGCGCCATTGGCGATGTTTCGCTGAGGCTGCTGGCGGGTGCGGTTCCCAAGCCGCGCATGGAGCAGCTCCGCCGCACGGTGGAGCAGAGCCCGGCAGAGTATCCGTGGCAGGTCGTCACCCAGGCGGTTCTCGCGGAGGGTGTCGACTCGCAGCGGCTGGTTCAGCAGGGGCTCACGGCGCAGCGCGACTGGATCTTGCGCGGGGGGCGCACGGCCAAGGGGCCGTCGGTCGGGCGCCGCGCGAAGGGGTTCTTGGCCCGTCTCGTCGCCCAGCTGATCTTTGGCGTGCTGTTCACAGCGGTGCTGCTCGCCGGCTTGATCATCCTGCAGCACAAGTTTGAGTGGCTGAACATCTACGAGTTCTGGCCGTGGCTGCGCGGCCTGTTCGCGGGCTAATCACGCCAATCCCGGCCTGTTGACGGCATTTGGCGACCCCCGGCGTCGTTGCGGGGGCGGCGCTCTTGCGGCCGAGTCCGTGCGGCCGAGCCCTTCCGGTCGGTGCTCTCCCGTTCGGCATCCCAGTCGCAGCCGCAGCCGCAGCGGCACGTCCCAATGGCGACGTGTGGCGGGAAGCACTCCGCCGGCGTGTGTGCCGCGCGTTCGGCCGTCTTCGATGAGCGCTCGTCGAGAAGGCGGTGCCTCTCGGTTCCGTCATGGTGGGCCTTCGACTCTGTGAGTAGATCGCGTGTCGTGGGCTCGGTTTCTACGGGGAATCCACTAGTTCGGCCGCTTCTGGGGCGCGCTTGTGCGGCGGTGACTCTCTCTGTAAAGCTTTGGCAAGAAGCATCTTGTGGGTCTCAATAAACAGGTTCTCCACGATTGGGGGCAAAGCTTCCCCAGTGTCGAAAATACCGTTGGCGGGTGTTGAAATCCAGTGGACTCCTGGCATGATTGGTCGTCTGGCCCGAGCCGGGAGCGACTAGCCTGGTTGCTTCTGACGAGGACCGGGCGGCGGCGGTAGGAGCGCAAGCTTCTGTCCCGCAGCGAATGCTCTCTGACTGTTACGTGGTTCGCTTGCTTTCGACTGACCATTGGAAGCGTTCAGGGTCCTGACCCGATTCTGATTCCGAGCGTTCCTGATTCTAAGCAGACACCGACGGGTCGTGGCTGTGTGGTGGAGACCAGTATCCCCCTCCCTAACCGCCCTCTCCATTGCGTAGCCTGACCCGCATTCGCGGGCCTCAGTTCTGACCGGCTGAGGCCCGTATTTTTTTGTACCCATGTCTTCTCGCGGGGCCATCCTGCGAACAAGCCAAGCTGGCGCTCCGTGTCCCGACGGACTAGCTTGCGAATGAGCCCGTCCGAGCGGGCCAACGGTGACGATGACGAGACCAGGCTTCCGCAAAGGCCGCAGTTCGGGGGGGCGCAGCAAGGCCGCCGATAGCGATGGCTTCCTGAGCAGCTCCCTCTTTTCCCAGGCGCAGATTCTGCACCTGATGAAGAACGAGTTCGCCCGCGCGCGGCGTCACGGCATGCCTATGGGCGTGGTGATGATGCAGGTCGATCGGCTCGCGCAGCTCGTCGACCTCTATGGCTCGGCCTTGCGGCTTACGGTCAAGGATGCGGTCGCTCGGCTCGTGCGCGAAAAGACGCGCGGTTCGGACCTGTTGGGCACGACCAACGACGACCGCTACCTGCTGGTCATGCCCCATACCGATTTGGGGCAGACGCGCATCGTAGCCGAGCGCCTGCATCAGCTCTTCAACGAGGTGGATGTCCGCGTTGATGGGCGTGCGCTGCAGCTGACGGTCAGCATCGGCATGACGTCTTGCGACGACCAGGGCACGCTGTTCTTCGACACCTTGCTGTCGCAGACCGAAACGGCGCTCGAATACGCAGAGCGCTACGGCGGCGACCAGGTGATTTCGTTCGGCGAGACCCAGCTGCGCAGCGACGACCTGCCGCTGGACCGGCGTTCGGCTTCGGCGGGCGATGCGGATGACGATGCCGGCGACGGTGCCGGCGACGGTGCCGGCGGCGCTGCTGGAGGCGCTGCGGATGGCGATGGCGAAACGGGCCATCTGAGATCCGGCGAAGCCGCTTCGCAGGAGGCTGCCGCACAACCCACGGAGGGCGAAGCGGCCAAAGCCCAAGGCGAGCCCGCGCGGCGGAATCGCCGTGCCGACGATCCGCCGATGGACCCGAGTGGTGGTGTCAACCCAGACGGGGGGGCGGCATCGTGAGCGATGCCGACAGCGCCGCAGCCAAGATGCGCATCCTGCTGGTCGAAGATGAGCTGACCATCGCCGTTGTGCTGCAGGATGACCTCGAGGCGGCCGGTTACGACGTGCGGCATTTGGCGGACGGCAAGGCAGCCGTCGCCGAGCTCGAAAAGACGATCTACGACGTTGTCATCACCGACGTGCGTCTGCCCGGCGCCGACGGTTTGGCTGTGTTGAAGGCCGCTAAGACGGCGCGGCCGGCGACGGAGGTCATCATGATGACGGCCTACGCCACCGTCGAGCATGCCGTCGAGGCGATGCGGCTCGGCGCCGACGACTACATCCAAAAGCCATTCCTCAACGAGCACGTTGTCGACCGGCTGCAGCGCATCGGCAAGTACCGCGCGCTGCTCGACGAGAACCAGCGCCTCAAGGACCAGCTGCGCACGGAGAGCGGCAGC
>JBGCDH010000079.1:0-12272 GCA_045105235.1 Planctomycetota bacterium
GGCGCGAACCGGTGCTTGGAGTCGGCGAGCCACCTCGCTCAGCTTTTGTTAACCACAACGAAAGCAAACGAAGTGACCCACCAACCGCAAGATAGCACTCTCGAGACCGCCTTGGAACTAATCAGTCAGCAGGGATTCGCCAGCATGGCGGATGCCATCCGAATCGTCGTCAATGAGGCGATGAAGCTGCAGCGAACCGAGTCCCTGGACGCCCAACCGCATGAGCGCAGCGACATCCGGCGTGGCTACGCGAATGGCTTCAAGACAATGACGGTGTCGACCCGCGTCGGCAAGATCCAGTTTGCAGCGCCGCAAGTGCGCGACACCCGAGAAGGCGAACGATTCTATCCCAGCGACCTGTAGAAGGGCGTCCTCTCGGAGCGCGCGCTCAAGCTCGCTGTCGCCGAGATGCATGTGCAAGGCGTCTCGAATTGCGCGACACCACTTGCCCGAACAATTCTGCACCCGCGCTACCGACAGCGCAGATGCCCCCGCAGCAAACTCGTCCGACCGCGCTTCAACCGAATCCGCGCAGTCCTCGTCGAGCCTTTCATGTTCACCATCCTCATCAACCTGAGGAGCCACCCGGTGCGGCAAACTGACTCCCGACGCAAGCACACCGCGCGATGCCACCAAGTGTCGCCGCGGACGCCGGACGAAGGCCAGCAGCCGCTCGATCCGCGCCGCTCTTCACAGCGCGCCGATCGTGCACGACAACGCATTCGTGCTGGTCAGACGCACGATGCCAAACTGGTTGCTTTCGACGCCGACCACCTGCAGACGGAACTGTTGCCCGACCAGGTTAGGAATTGGCGGCACGGCAAAGGCAGCCTCCGCCAAGCCAGCATTGGGCGACAGCAGGTACAAACTCGCTGGCTGCACGAACAACGTGCATCCAGCAGCGCCTCCTGGCAGCGGCAATGCCGCCGGTTGCGAACCTACTAGCTGCAATGCCAACGAGCCGCCCGCCATGCCGCTTGCGACGGTGCGAATCGTGCCGCCGATCCAGGCGCGGCTGCGTGCATTCAACGTAACGGGGCCGGCGCCGCCGGTACATCCGGAGCCGATCGACTGCACCGCGGCAGCACAGGTTGCGCGCCCCTCAGCGAAGCCGGCGGATACCGACCCCTGCACCAGCGAGAACGACCCGGCTGCGAAGATCTCGCCACGGTCGGTTACCAGGACCTTCCGCACGGCGCCGCCATCGACACTCGCGAAGCCCTGGAAGCCACCTGGCTCGTCGCGGAAGAGCGCCGACGAAGCAGAGCTTCCCGGCAGCACTTGTGGCGCGCCGCCGACCAACAGATCTCCATTTGGAAAACGGGTGAGGGCTGTCGCGGCCCCACCCAATACGCTGCTCCAGGTTCCCCCGAGAAACCGCTGAACACCTTGCGCACTGGCCACCAGCAGCGCGTTCGACGCCGTCGGCAGGATCTGGAACACGTCGGTAGGCGCCCCCGGGATGGCGGTGAAAGCTCCGTTCGACAACACGCTGATGCCGCCGTCTACCGCCGGACCCGTTGCGAACAGGCCGCCGATTGCGAGGTCGCTGGCGTTGACGAGCGCGAGCGCTCTACCGACGAGCAGTCCGGGCACCGATCGCTGCGACCAAGCCAGCCCGTCGAAGGTGTACAGCGAGCCTCCTCGCAGCGCGGCCACGTCGCCGTTGGGCATGATCGCGAGCGCGATAGCCGGTTCGGGAATGCCAACGCCGAGGGTCGACCAGTTCGCGCCGTCGAAGCGCGCGATGTGGCCGGCCGGCCCGCCGCCGGCGTTCTCGAAGTCCCCGGTCACAATCAGGTCCCCGCTGGGAGTAGCGATCATCGCCCGCACGTGCCCGTCGACACCGACGCCGAGCGGGCTCCAACCCGCACCGTCAAACCGGGCGAGGCAGTTGGCGGAGACCCCGCGGAACGTGGAGAAGTCGCCCCCGACGATGACGTCGCCGTTGGGCATCGCGACGATCTCACTCACGATGGGCGGCAAGGCCGCGCCCAAAACCTGCCAGGATGCGCCGTCGAAGCCGGCCACGGCGTGCGATCGCTCACCGTTGACGTTCGTGCGCGCACCGACGACAAGCCCTCCATTCGCACCTTCTGCGAGCGTCTTGGGCGCGATTGGGCCGCCGGCGATCGTGCTCCACGCGGAGCCGTTCCACCGTGCGACGTTCACTGCGCCCACGGTGGCGACGCTGCCGGCGACCACGAGGTCCCCATTGCTCGCGGCCAAGAGCCGGGGCGACGCAATCGTGATCGGCGGGCTCAATGGCTGCATTGTCGCGCCGTTCCAGATCGCCACCGACTGTGGCGCGCCGCCGATCGCGAAAGAACCACCGATGGCTAGGTCGCCGTTTGGCAGCGTTGCCAGCGACTCGACGTTGGCGATGCTCGTGATCTCGAACCCGTTGACCTGGTTCCAGGTCGCGCCGTCCCAACGCAACACGCCCGACAAGGTGGCCCCCAAGAAGTTTCCCGCTGCCACGATGTCGCCGTTGGGGCGCCGCGCCAGCGCCGCCACCGAACTGTTGGCGAAGCCCATACCGAGAGCCCGCCAGGCAGTGCCGTCCCATCGGGCGACACGGTTGACGGTGGTTGTGCCGGCGATTGTAAAGCTACCACCGGCAACAAACTCTCCGTTTGGCAGCGGCAACAGCGACAGAACGGCGCCATTGAAGCCGGTGCCGACTTGCGACCAGCTGTTGCCATCGAAGCGAGCAACGCGCGCGGCGGGCTGGCCGTCCATGGTCGTGAAGCGCCCGCCCGCGACGATGTCGCCGTTGGCGAGCTGCACGAGGCAGGTGACTTCGGCGTCCGTGCCGGCGCCGAACGCTCGCCAGGTTGTCCCGTCCCAGCGCGCGAGGTTGCGCGCCTCGACAGCATCTGCGAAGCGAAAGGAACCGCCGCCTAGCAAGTCGCCGCTGGGCAGCCGCAACAAGGCGGACACGTCGCCCGCTGGCCCGCCGGCTGGGCTGCCCGCGAGCCAGACCGGATCGCATTGCGCGGGAAGGATCGCAAGAGGTGCCGCGAGCCACGCGAAGCACGCAGCGACATTGAGAGCAAACGGAATCGTCATAGGGTCTCCAATCAAAGGGGTGATCTGTTGCTGCTCCGCCGCCTCACGGCGCGGGCGATCGGCCGGTATCAGCGTGACCGATCTGGGGGGCGCATGACGACGCGCACAGCCTCGTCGCCTTCCTGCCACCTGGCGGTGCCGTGGGCGCCACTTGCGTCGACGGCCTCGATCGAGGCCTCTCCGCACGCGAAACGACGCATGGCGCGCAGGCGCCCGTGTACGTCGGTTGGCGCGTGCAGGCGTTCGCGCCAGTAGGTGGCGCCCGATGCATCGCGCACGGTCAGGTCTATCTGGGCGACGCGCCCCGACGTCGATGCGGCCGCATCGTCGAGATGGCCGTAGTCGAACGCGAGCGCAACGTCGACGCCAACCGGAGCCACCAGCTCGATGGGTTGGACTCCTGGCTTGGCGCGGATCGGCAGGCTTGCGCACGCGCGGCCACGCTGCTGCCAGAACAGAACGTAGTCGCCAGGGGCCACGCGTAGGTCCGCGTGGATATCTCGGCGCGGCTCCAGGGTCATGATGACGTCGGCGGCACACAACCACAGCCTCTCAAGCGGTGGCTCCATCACGCTCCGGTTCGCACCGCGGAGCTGCAGCACGGCGCTCGGCTGCCCGGCCATGTCGTCGATGGCGTAGACGCCGCCCGTCAAAACTTCGAACGGACCGCGGTATTCGATCTCGCGCCCGCCTGCGACCAAGGCGATGGTCCATGTGCCGCTGCGGATGGGCCCGATGCCCTCGCCTATGTCGAGGAAGATTCCGTGTGGGCGACCGCGGCGGTCGAGCAACGCGGCGCGCTCAGCGATGCGCGGCTTGCCGCGAGTTGCCGTCATGCGCAGCCAGGCGCTGGGCAACTCGTCACTGCGCACTTCAAAGATCGCTCGATCTCCGTCGCGCACGAGACGCCGTGAAGCGGTGCCATGGCGTCGCGCCAGAACCTGTGCGTCTGTGTTGGCCAGCGTGCTGGCATTCGTGGCCGGCGGCATGAGCGTGCATCGCAAGCCGGTCATGGGCACCGCCGGGAACGTGGCCACGCTGCCGACGATGGGCCGCATCGCGACGACCTCTTGCGCGGTCGTCTTGGACAACACCGCGAGCCAGCCGTGCACAACCGCACCGTCAACACAATGGAAGTCGATGGTCAGAGGCCGCGCGCTATCGACCGCTTCGGCGCCGGGCGCAGGGGTCAAAGCGGCTGGTTTTCGGTCGCGATCTAGCTGGAAGCACTGGGTCAGCGTGGTTCCGATCGCGCCAACGAGGCGCGCTTCCGCACTTGCCTTTGCGCCGAGCACGGCGCGCAGCCGGTGCGGCTGGCTCGACAGTAGGTCGACGACGAGGAAGCGCCCCTCGGCGTCGCTCGTGGCTACCTGCAGCTCGCCGGCGTCGTCGGCGCGCAGCACGCGCGCTGAGGCTACCGGCTGTCCCGATGCGTCCACGATTTCGCCGGCGAGCGAAAAGCCCGGTGCCACGCGGATCGGCAGGGTTCCGCCGTTCGCCTCCAAACCGGCAGGCAGCTCGAACTCTCGCCGCAGCCCGGCGAAAGGGGCCTCGACGATCACGCTATTGCCAAGAGCGCGACCGAGGTGCGCGACGCCCGCCTCATCTGTCGTGACCACTTGCCGAATACTGCCCGGCCACACCATCGCAAACGCAACACCCGGCAGCGGCACATCGTCGATGCGTGCCAGCTGGATCGCGAGTTTAGGCTGTGGCGCAACCCGGCCCTCCGTTGGCTTTGCAGTCGTCTGCGCGGCCGTGCGTTCGATCTCAAGGGGCGCCACCGCGCCCTGCAGAAGCGCGCTGTAGGGCGTCGCCGACGCGCTTACCGACACCGTGGAGCCTGCGGCATCTGGAGCTTGCGTTCGCGATGTGGCCCATGTCGCGACGATCGCAAGAATAAGCAGGGTGCCCGTCGCAACCGCGGTGATGGCTGCGTTACGGGACAGACTCCGAAACGCTCGCAGCAGGGCGCCAAACGTTGCTGGCAGCGTCAGCCGCAGGCGTGCCAGGCCGCGCTGGACCTGGCTTCGAACCGTTGCCGGTGGTCGCTCCAGAGCGGCTGCGATCTGCTCGGCAGTTTCGTCATGCAGCAGTGCCCGCCGCAGCACTCCGCAGTAGGGCTCGGGCAAGCGTTGGATCGCCTCGTGCACGAGCACTCTCAGCTCGTTTTGCATCACCAGTTCGGCCGGATTGTGGTCCGCAACCGGCTCTTCCGTGAGCAGCTCGGTGCGCGTGCTGCTGGTCGAGCGTCGCCGGGCCTTGTTTTCGAGGATGCCGCGAAGCCACGGCCTGGCCTTGGCACTGCCGTCGAAGCGGTCACGCACCTCGATGGCCGTCACGAACGTCGCCTGCACCAGATCCATGGCCAACATCGGGTCGCGCACGATCTGCATCGCTCGCCGCGTGAGCCAAGGGGCCACCGTCGAAAACACCGTTGCCAGCGCGGCCTTGTCGTCATCCCGGCAGAAGCGCCGAAACTGCTCGTCGACGTCGTGCTTCTGGGTTTCGTGCGGGGAGATCACAGCTGCCCCCCTGCGTAGCCCGGGGCCATCCGTATGGCGTGGAATCCCGTGTGATCCGACCCCCACGGTTGAATCCTAGCCTCGCGAAACTGACACATCACACGGTTCACAACGATATGTTCCCGGGAGTGCGGCGCCGTGATGCACGTAGTTGAGAAAAATCGGCTCGTCGGAACAACGCGAATGAGAGCCGCTAGGCAGTTGCTCCTCCGCAAGCAACAGAAGTCGGCTACAGCGCGCTGTCCGAGCGGCGGCGGCCGCACTTGCCACTCGCCGGCCTACTGCGCCAGCGTCGCGAGCGCGCGCGTCAGCTCGCCGAGCGTCTCAGGCTGCCCCAACTTGATGGTGCAGGGCAACCGAGACGCCAATCCACCCACATCCACCGCGACGTAATTGCGCGCGAGCGCGCGAGCGCGCGACCGACTTCGCGCAGGGTCCTTCGACCCTGCAATCAAGGATCCGACGGGCGAATCGACCAGGGACAGCACCAGCCAGCCCGCGTCCGCCGCGCCAGCATCAAACAAAATCACCGTCGACGCGAACCAGTGCTTGGTGAACCTTTGCCATGCGTTACTCGCGCTAATTCTCGTGAAAAATGGGAGAAGGTCCGGGATGTCGTCGGCATCTACATGCGGCCACCGGACAACGCTCTCGTCCTCTGCGTCAACGAGAAGTCCCAGATTCAGGCGCTGGATCGGGCGCAACCGATGTTGCCGCTGCGCCCAACGGTCAACGAAAGACGAACCGATCGCTACATCCGTCACGGGACGACGACGTTGTTCGCGGCCCTCGATGTGGCAACTGGGCGGGTAATCGGCAAGGGCTTCCGAAAGCACCGAGCGAAGGAGTTCATTCGATTCCTCAACCGCGCGGCGACCAACCGCCGTCCGGCGACACGGTGATCGCCGACGAGCGTCTCGGCGGGCTGCTACGCAGCTATCGACGCGCGGCCTGACGGTCTGAGCCCTCGCTGACAGGCTGGTTACCGACATCGAACCCGGCCACCGGTCTGCCTACGCGGCCGAAGACAGCAGCCTCTCAACAGCCATCGCCGATTCGGAACTGACTAATTGGCGCAGGAAACGCATCGGCTGAGTTTTCGGACACTGCGGCATCAACGCTTTCGGCTTCGCGATTTCGAACGGCCTGAGATCACCGTAGGGCTCAACTGAGCGCGGCGGGCCGGCTCCGACAGACGCTCCCTAGAAGAACGTGCCGTCGAGCCGCAACGCCAGCGCTCCGTAGTCAGGTGCGCTGCCGTTGCAGGGGATAAAGCTGCCGCTCGAGGCGCCGAACGAGCTGGTCAACATGCGGACCGGCAGCTGCTCCAACGGATCGCCGATTCGCACTTCGACTGCATTGGCGAACAGGACCCCAAAGGCGTTGGCAGCCGCGTCGAGCCCCGCTGATTGCCCGTATACCAAGGTGTGGATGAGCAGTGGGTTGTTCGGCACTGTGACGCTCGTAGAGCCGATCCAGCCCCAGATTGGGATTGGAATTGCCCACGTGTGTGAGACCAGCACTTGGGGGTCGATGTAGAGGAGGTTGGCGGGCGCGCCGATCGGTCCGAGGTCGATTGGGGTCGGCTGTGCGTTCAGGCTGAGACCGATTACGCCTGGACCAGGTGGGATGAAGGGAAGTGCGCCCCAGATCGACGCGAACGTGATTGTGCTACCTGTCGCTAGCGCTCGGTAGCTGCTGCCGACGCGGAGGGCTGGGCTCCATGTCGGCGACGGGGAAGTGCCTTGGACACCTACAAGCTTTGCTGAGCCTCCGCCGCACACAGAATCGAGGAAGTAGCCGATCGGTGTGGTCGAACTGCTGGCTAACCCTGGCTTGACGATCTCGATCAGCAGACTGCCCTGGGCCGCTGTGAATGTGTAAGGCGCCGCGAACGGCACGACGACGTCCCATGAGCTAGGTCCTGCAGCTGGCGTACTCGTGCCGGGGAGATTCAGGCTTCCTTGGAACACGGTGGTCACTGGGCCGGTGGCATTGCTTGCGAACGTAGTCGACATGGCTGCGGTCGACATTGGCGAGTGGCTTAGTGAGACGGTGACGTTGCTCAGCGCCATAGCCGACTTCAATTCCTGGTCATCCGAACGGAACGAGATGCCGTTCAAGACGCCGCCGGTCGGTGCAATCGCGCCGGCGTCGACGAGAATCTGCCAGCGAAACCCATAGGCGTCAGTTCCGATTCGGTAGCGACAGCAACCATTGGCAATCGTGGTGTGGGACGGAATGACTCGAGACTGTCCAACCGCAGCTAGGGACAGCGTCGTGATCAGTAGTGGAGCGATGACTAGCGATAGCTGGCGCATGTTTGTCTGGTCCGAGGCTGCGTGGGAATCGAGAACGAGAAAGACACCATAGCGATATCTCGAGAAAACCGCGTGCTACGCGAGCACCTCGGCGAGAAACGGCTCCGGTTCACCGACGACCAACGCCGCCGGCTCGCCGCCAACGGGAAAGCACTAGGACGCAGACTGCTCAGCGGCGTCGCCACGATCCACGATCGTCACACCCGACACGATCCTGAGATGGCATCGCAAGCTGATCGCGCGACACCACACCCACCCGCACAAGACGCGGCTCGGCCGACCAGGGCTCATGAAGTCCATCCGTGAGCTGATCGTGCGCATGGCTACCGACAACTCCGGCTGGGGCTACCTGCGCATCCGCGGTGAACTCAAGAAGGTCGGCCATACCGTCGCGCGTACTACGATCGCCAAGACGCTGAAGGACAACGGCATTAATCGGAACCCGCTGATTCAGGCCGAAATCGCATGGGCCGACTTCTCGGACACTGCGGCCCCAAATGGATTCATGCACCAACGCCACTCATGCCACATCCATCTCTTCGAACTGCAGACGCGGATTGCCACCGCACGCCTGCTCGAGTAACGCACGTGTGCGTGCATCAATGGCGACTGTGCCCGGATACAACTAGCCGATCTGCATGATTGGGGCGAAACCCGACCCGCTGCCGCGCATCTCACGCCCGTCCAACGATTCGATCGCGTCTCGCGGGCGCACCCACCATAGATCCGGCGAGAGCACCATCTCGCGGCCCGCTTGCACCGACGCGCGCAACCGGCTCAGGTCGCCAGAGCGCAGGTATTCGCCACCGACATCGAGGAAGGGAACGACCAGTTCCTCGACGGAATCCACGAAGGTCGCGCGCTTCAAGCGATCGACTTGGTCGAACCACTCGCTGTCTGACCACTGCGCCCAAGCCAACTTCGGCAAGCTTTTCACCAAATAGCTCGCACGAACGCAGTGGACGTCGAGGTCGCGAATGGTGGCTGCAAGGTTGCCCGACACCAGCAGAAATCCGTTGGGGAGAGAGGCGGGTGGCAGGCCAGGCCCGACACGCCAGACGCAATCGCCAACGCTGTATCCGTGCACAAAGTACTGACGGCTCAAATCAGTATCGGCGTCGGCTTCCAACGGACGGAAGTAGCGCATGATCATACTCTATACGAATCCCAATCGAATACACGTGGCCGACGCGGCGGCGGCAAGGCAAGGCTACTCGCCTACCGACTCGAAGAGAACCGCGCGCTACGCGAACAGCTCGGCAAGAAGCGACTGCGGTTCACGCACGACCAACGCCGCAGGGTCGCCGCCAAGGGGAAAGCAATAGGACGCAGACTGCTCAGCGGCGTCGCCACGCTCTCGAGATGGCATCGCAAGCGAATCGCGCGGCACACACCCATCCGCACAAGACGCGCCTCGATCGCCCCGGACTCATGAAGTCCACCCGCGAACTCATCGTGCGCATGACCGCCGACAACTCCGGCTGGGGCCACCTGCGCTTCCGCGGTGAATTCAAGAGGGTCGGCCAAACCGCCGCGCGGACCACGATCGCCAAGACGCTGAAGGACAACGGCGTCGCGCCGAGCCCCGATCGGCCGACGTCGTGGAAGGCATTCCTGAAGACGCACGCCGACGTGATCTGCGGTGCCGAATTCTTCACCGTCGACGTGTGGACGAAGCGCGGGCTGGTCACCCACTACGTGCTGTTCGTGACCCACCACGCGACGCGCGCGATTCACATCGCTGGTGTGACGCCGCACCCGAACGGGGAAATCATGGCGCAAGTCGGGCGCAACCTGACCGACTCCGTGGACGGCCTCCTGAGCGACAAGAAGTTCCTGGTGCTCGACAACGACAAGCTGTTCACGCAGCAGTTCTGCCGCATCTTCGGAGATGCCGGCTGCGAGGCTGTGCGCACCGCATACCAAGCACCGAAGATGAACGCATTCGCCGAACGCTTCGTGCAAACGGTCAAGCGCGAGGACCTGCGCAAGATGATCGTGTTCGGTGATCGCCGCCTTCGGAAGGTGCTCCGCGAGTTCGCCGATCGCCACCACCGAGACCGCCCGCATCAGAGCCTCGGCAACAAGCTCATCCAGCCGCGAGCCGCGAGGCGACCAACCGCCCGCGGGCGACAGGGTGATCGCCGACGGGCGTCTCGGCGGGCTGCGACGCAGCTATCGACGCACGGCCCGACGGCTTTGGCCCTCGTGACAGACTGGTTGCCGACACCGAACTCGGCCACCGGTCTGCCTACACGGCCGAAACCAGCAGCTGCTCAATGGTCATCGCGGAATCGGAACCGGCCAATCGGCGCCGAAATCACATGGGCTGACTTTGCGGATACTGCGCGCCCCCGTATTCGCCCACGAATCGCGTCGGCGCAATTTCCAGCTGCCACGACCACGCCTTCGCTACCAATAAGTGCTTTGGCACAAACCACGCGCCCGCCTCTAACGCACTACAACTCTCTGCCAATCGTCCTCATCTCCCACCTTCTTCTCAACCCAAAGACCAATCATCAGACAGGCTCGGCCACGGACCACCCCACTCTCGACCAGGCACTCCGACCGCCGCATCTTGACACCGTCGGCAGACCAACCGGCCGACCAAGCAGGCACCCGACCTCCCGAGCGCATCAACGCGCGTCGAACACGCGCCGTCGACGCAAGAACGGCGTCATCGTCGGCCACGGTCGCCCCACACAACGCTTCGATGTCGGCAAGTAAGCTCCGCTGCCATTTGTAGTCATAGACAACCTTGGCGCCGTCCAAACTCTGATTCAGCTGATCGAACGCTACGTAGATCTTCGCCACTTGCCGCCAAAACTCCTCGACGGGCTCAACCTCAACGCCAATAGGCACGTCCGAGGCCGGCCATCGACGCTTACCGCCCTTGCTCCAGTATCCCATTCCATCCCGGGCCCCCGCATGGAGGTAGTGCGCGATGCCGACCCACCTGGCCTCGACATTCTGCGGCACCGGTTCGCCGTCCCGCCTGAATGGAAGGGCGCAACCAGTTGCCGATACATGTTCGAGCAGCCCGGCGTCCGGTCTCGCGAGGGTTCGCGTCGCCGACGCTCTCCACGCCGCCACACTACGCTTCTCGTCCCAGGGTTGTTTGATTGTAAGCCTGGCGATCAAGTCGTTTACGAATCCTAACGGCGCGGCTTCGGAACCACGCCCATAGAGAATCCTTATCGCCTTCGACAGGGCTCCGAGATCCTCTTTCAGGTCGCCGACTACGGCGCCCTGCAGCTTCAGATACTGGCTCTTTTCCGACTGCGACCACTGCGTCCAATACGTCGTCACGTAGTAGTTGGCTTGGCATGCCCTGTCCAAGCCCCAGTCCTTTGCCGCGTGCGACCGGAGGCAACCGGGCAGCGAAGACGACGATGGCCAAGTTACGGGTTGCCTGCCATCAGCAAACACGAGATCGGACACGCGGCCCTCGGCCACGGCGACGGCTTCACGCCAGACCCCAGGGGCCACTCCAATCCGGGAGTCCTCGTTCCATCCATCGAGAAGCATCGCGGCGACCCTGACGACTGCCCCCACGCGAGAGCATTGCCCAACGCCTCCTCGATCCGCCACCTCTTGCTCAGCCATCGCACTCAGCAGACGCGCAAGGCGTCGGACTCGCTCCGCCTCTGCAGTCAGCCAAAGTCTCTGCCAATCCACGATCAACTGGTGACCCCACCACCCCGCGTCCATGGTGACGCAGGCGGGACCGCCGTCGCGCACCGCGCGAATCAACGCCGTTCGAGGGCAGGCCCCTCGTCCAGCGCCTTGCGCGGAACAAGCGGCCGTCGACAAAACTGCCACTACGGCAGCACTACACAGCGCAACGCTACGGACCATCACTTGCTCTCCTGCGGAGGGACCTCGACCGGCTTCGCCCTCACCGGCTTGCCTCTCTTGTGACCTTCCCCGGTTTGGTGGACGGTTGAGTTACGCGGCCACCGTAGCCACGCGTTGATGATAGCGAGCTTCGAAGTCGACGGGGCTGACAAAGCCGATCGTCGAGTGTCGTCGCTCACGGTTGTAGAAGAGCTCGATGTAGTCTTCGATCGCGACGCGCGCGGCTTCTCTGGTCGCAGGAATCGGCAGATCAAAGAAGAGTTCCGTCTTCGCGGTACCATTGAAGCTCTCCGCGACAGCGTTGTCGTGGCAGTTGCCTGGTCGACTCATCGACGAGGTGATCCCGCTCCTTCTTAGAAGCTTCTGGTACGTACCGCTCGTGCACTGGCATCCTCGATCTGAGTGATGGATCAGATCGCCATCGACATCGCGATTGCCAATCGCCATCTCCAGAGCCGCGAGTGGCAGCTCCGTACGCAAATGGTCGGCCATCGAC
>JBGCDH010000080.1:0-7851 GCA_045105235.1 Planctomycetota bacterium
GCGGTAGCAGAGCCGCCCAGAATTCGTCCCGCGAGGGCCGCGTTCGATTTCGCTCAGCGATGCCATGAGAGCGCTTCGCACGTATGGGTGTTCGACATCGAACACTATGTGACGAACGCCGCGGAGACCATCTAACCCCTGTGAAGATGACCCAATCCACCCCCACCACTTCGCCCGCTCAGCCCGCCGCACGCCCTGCCGGAAAGTCCGCCTGGCCGCCGCTTTTGGTGCTGACCCTATGCGTGCTCGGCGGCCTGACTTTTTTGGGCCTACGGACTGAGAAACACGCCCAGGAGCAGGCCGAACGCCTCGCCGACGTCGAGACCCAGCTCGAAGGCCTGCTCGGCGAAGTGACCCGCCTGCGCATTGAGCAAAGCTCGGAGGGCAGAGGCCCGGCCGCCCTGCTCGAGAAGCTCGCCACCTATGCGCCGCTGACCTCAAACTCACGCGTCACCGAGCCGGACTACCGCAACGCGAAGAAGGAGCTCGCGGCGATCGTGCGCGCCTTCGAAGCAACCGACAAGCAGTCGGCGTGGCAAGCCGTCACGGCACGCCTGCGCGAAGCGGATCCGCAGAAGGACTTCGACGAGATCAAGTGGCTGCTCGAGATCGCCCTGCGTCTCGACAAGGAGCCCGGCAAGGAGATCGCCAAGAAGATCCTGCTCGGCCAGCGGATGCCGTTTCCGCGGATGCGCTGGTGGGCCGCAGAGCTGCTGATCGACCACGACGTCGAGCTCGCCCGAACCCTGCTACGCACCATCCTGCGCAATGAAACCAGCCGCGGCGTCGATCCGAGCCGGGCACACGCCTACGGCATGACGCTGCCCGACCCAGCCGCCTACGCCACCACCGGCTTCAACAACTTCGTGCAGCTCTACCTGCGCAGCAAGGATCCGAAAACGGATGAAACGCTGATCATGGTGCTCGGGCGCTTTGAGCACGACAAGATCACCCTGCAGGACTGCGTCAAGGCGCTCGGCGAACGCCGCAGCAAGAAGGCCGTCGACACGATCAAGAAGCTGTTCGACAACCCGCCGTTCCGGCAGCAGGACTTCTTCTTTCTGCGCTACTGCGCGCAGGCCGTGGCCGACATCGAGGGCATCGACGCGGTGCCGTGGCTCGAAGAGAAGCTGGCCGCAGCCCAGATCGAGGTCAACGCCAAGGCGCTGCAGCAGATCCTCAGCGACGTCCAAGCCAAGTCGGGCAAGACGTCGCCGAAGTAGCGGCGAGAGTTCGCGGCCGGAATGCTGCCGCAAACGGCCCCGTCGCTACAGAAACTCCATCGCGCCGCCCGGCAGGAAGTAGAGGATCAGCATCTCGCCGTCGGTCACCGTCGGCACGTGCACACTCTGCTTGCCGTAGACGACCCAACCTTCTGGATGGCCGTCGAAGCGAGCCGCATCGCGGGTCGCGAAGCACAGGTCGATTTCGCCGTTGGGGTGGCGATGGCGCGGGCCTGGCTTGTCCATCAGCACGCAGTCCACGCTGAAGCCGGCGAGGTCCTTGGCGACGCGACCAAAGCGGATGCCGCCCCCCTCCTTGGGCATCAGCCAGTCGCTGTCGATGGCAGCCACGGCGGCAGCCCGGATGGCGGCGATGCCGTCCGAACCAAAGGCGCAGGCCGCTTCGGCTTGGGCGGCGGCATCGGCAGCGTCGACGTCGACGGCCTGCAGCGCTTCGGCCAGCGGCCGCAGCATCTCGACGAACTGTTCTTTGGTCGGGGACTCGGTCATGGGGTCGGGGACTCGGTCATGGCTAGATCGCTCGGTTACTTGCCCTTCGGGCGGAACACGTCGACGACATCGGGATTGCCTTCGAGCCGCGGCCCGCCGATCAAATCGATGCAGTAGGGAATCGCGGGGAACACGGCGTCGAGGCAGACGCGGATCGAGCCCGGCTTGCCGGGCAGCGTCACGACGAGCGCCGTCCCGAGGATCGCCGCGGTCTGACGCGACAGGATTGCAGTCGGCACGCCGGCTTCGAGCGACGCGGCGCGCATCTTTTCGCCAAAGCCCGGCAGCTCCTTGGCGCAGACATCGCGGATCGCTTCCGGGGTGACATCGCGCGGCGCGGGACCGGTGCCGCCCGTCGTGCAGATCAGGCAGCAGCCGCCCTCGGCGAGCTGGCGCAGCGCCTGGCCAATGCCGTCGCGCTCATCGGCGATGACCACGCGGTCAAAGACACAGTCGGTCGCGAGATAGTCGCGCAAGGCCGCTTCGATCGCCGGCCCCGACTTGTCCTCGTAGACGCCTTTGCTGGCGCGGTCACTGACCGTCACGATGCCGATGCGCGGCGCGCTCACGGCTGCTGTTCCTCACCGCTTGGCCCGCTGGCGCGATCGCCGGCCTCCGGAGCCTCGCTCGGCGGGGTCTCCGCGGGCGTGTCGGCAGCGCTTGCCGCTGGCTTGTCCGCCGGCTTGTCTGCTGGCTTATCCGGCGTCGTTTCCGCTGGCTTGTCCGCTGGCGCCGCCGCCGCTGGCTTCTCGACAATCGCCTTCGCAATCGAGCCACCCGCGGCCGACGGCTCGGGCCCCGACTCGGCGACCGGCTGGTCGTCGCCCGCTGCAATCAAGCGCTTGACCTGGATGCGGAACTCGCCGCGCTCATCGGGCTCGGCCAGCCGCCAACGGCCCTGCTGGCGGCGACGCTCGATCGCCTGCCGCTGCATGACAACGGACGTCACGTGCTTGCCTACAGGCGTGAAGACGTGCGCCCGGCCCTTGGGGCCCAGCACGACGATGGTGCTTTGGTCGATATCCCAGAGGATCGAGCCATCGCTCGCTTCGCCCGCATCCGGGTAGGCCTTGGACGTCGGTCGCTGACCGCTTTCGCTGCGCTCCAGGCCGTGCTGCGTGCGGCGGCCGGCGTTGCGCGTGCGCGTCTGCAGCTGCCGCGCAAAGTCCTGCAGCAGCGGCAGCACGAACTCTTCTTCGTCGACGTCGCCGTTCTTGAGCTGGCCTTCGAGGCGCAGCGCCTCCTGGTCGAGCTTGCGCTGGAAGCGGGTCAGAATCTGCATCAGCGCCGGATCGGCCAGATCCATCGGATCGACGGCCGAGACCGGGTGTAGACGCAGACGCACGCGGCCTTCGAGGGTCGCACCGCGCAGCAGCTGGAAGCTGAAGGCGCAGCGGCCGGCATCGTTGAGCACGCGGAACAGGCCGGCGTTGACCTGCCCCAAAATCTTGAAGACCGGCGATTGGCCCCCGAACTCGGCGAGCTGCTGCGTGCGTAGCACGCGGCCCATGGTGACGTGCGTCAGCACGATCTCTTCGCCAGCCAGCAGGCGCTCGACGTCGGGATCCTTGCGCTCGATCGCCAGCGTGACGAAGTCGGCGAAGTTGGGCTTGCCCGTCGACGAGTAGCCGTCAAAGACGTGGCGCGGCTCGGTCGGGCGGCACCCTTCGGCGTGCGAAGAGTCGGTGAAATAGCTGTAGACAGCACCCGGACGCAGCGCCTGCTCGTGCTCGCGCACCTCGCGCACGCGCTGCAGGATCTGCTCCACCGCCGTGCCCGCCGCGTGGCGGACGTCGTTGCCGCCATCGAGCGGCACCCGCAGGTTGAGCTCGAGGTAGCGCGGCATCGCCAGTGGATCGACGCCTTCGACGCGCAGCAGCGAGTTGGCCATGTCGGCCAGCGCGCGCACCGCCTGGGTCGCCGAATGCTGCGAATCTCTGCGGCCGCCGCCGCCGCCGCGGCGATCCCCGCCGCGGTCGTTGCCCTGGCCGCGGCCGCGTCCCTGGGCCTGTCCGTGGCCGCCTTCGCCACCGGCGCGACGGCCGGACTTTGGCTTGCGCGGCTTGCGCGCGCGCTTGGGCCGGCCGGCGCCGTCCTTGTCCTTGGCTGCATCTGCGCCGCCGGTATCTGCGCCGCCGGTATCTGCGCCCGAACTCGCCGCGTCGCCGCTGCCTTCGCCAGCGCCTGCATCCGGACCATCTGCCGCACCAGCTTCGCCTTCGACGCGGTCCTTGCGGCGGCGACGACGGCGCCGGCGACGCTTTTCGGCAGTGCCGCCGCCCTCGCCGGCAGTGCCGCCGCCCTCGCCGGAACCGGCCCCGGCTTCGGCCCCGGCCCCATCGGCGCCCGGGCTGGACGATCCGGCCGGACTACCGGCAGCCGGCGCGTCTCCAGACGAACCCGTCGAACCAGGCGACGGCTGACCCGGCGACCCGCTTTCAGGATTGCTCGGAGAAGTCGAAGGCGAAGGAGAACCCTCGACCGGCGAGGCACTCGGAGCCGGGGCCGGCGGCGAGGGCTCGTTCGGCGGGACGCTATGCGGCTCTGAGTCGTTCACGGGCCGAAAGACGATGCGGGCTGAGGCCGACGCGGACAAGCCGCCAGCGAAAGAAACCCGTCATCGGGCTCCCCAAGTTCGCATTGCTGCGCCCCGTCTATCGGTGGGACGTAGCCTTCGAAGCCCTCTCCTGCTTAGATCTGACCCCAACCGCAATGGCCCGCATCCACGACTCGATCCTCTCCACGGTTGGCAATACGCCAGTCGTCCGCCTGTCCCGCATCGGCCGCGACCTGCCGCAGGAGCTCTACGCCAAGGTCGAGTTCCTCAACCCGGGCGGCTCGGTCAAAGACCGCATCGGCGTGCGCATGCTGCTCGACGCCGAGAAAGAAGGGCGGATCAAGCCCGGCGACACTTTGATCGAGCCGACGTCCGGCAACACCGGCATCGGTCTCGCGCTGGCGGCCGCGGTGCGCGGCTACCGCGTCATCATCACGATGCCGGAGAAGATGTCGCGCGAGAAGCAGGTGGTGCTCGAAGCGCTCGGCGCCGAGATCATCCGCACCCCCACCGAAGCCGCTTGGGACGATCCCGAGTCGCACATCAGCGTCGCCAAGCGCCTGCGCGAGGTCATCCCGAACGCGCACATCCTCGACCAGTACGGCAACAAGTCGAACCCGCTCGCCCACGAAGAGGGCACGGGCAAGGAGATCTGTGACGCCTTCGAGGACAACCTCGACGCGGTTGTCATGACGGCCGGCACCGGCGGCACGATCACAGGCGTTGCCCGCACCGTCAAAAAGCGCATCCCGAACTGCAAGATCATCGGCGTCGACCCGGTCGGCTCGCTGTTGGCCGGCCCGTCCGAGATCAAGAGCTACAAGGTCGAGGGCATCGGCTACGACTTCATCCCCGACGTGCTCGACCGCGGCGTCGTCGACCAGTGGGTCAAGTCCAACGACACCGACAGCTTCCGGCTCGCCCGCCAGCTGATCCGCCAAGAAGGCCTGCTCTGCGGCGGCTCGTGCGGCGCTTCGGTCTGGGCGGGCATGCAAATCGCCAAGGACATGCCGGCTGGCTCGCGCATTGTCTGCGTGCTGTCCGACGGCATCCGCAACTACCTGACCAAGTTCGTCGACGACCGCTGGATGCGGGAAAACGGCTTCCTCGAGGAAGACTGGGCGATCGGCACCATCGAGGAGCTGCTGCGCACGATGCCGCAGCGAGAAGTGGTCACCGTCGACGTCGCCCAGCCGCTGGCCGACGCGGTCACGATGTTCAAGGAACGCGGGTTCTCTCAGGTTCCCGTTACCGATCAGGGCTGTCTTGCCGGTATCCTGACGGAAGCCGACACGCTTCGCGTGCTGGTCGAAGGAGCGTCACCGAACACCGCGATCGCGGAGATCATGGAACGCAAGGTTTCGACCATCGCGCCGCATGCGGCTGCTAGTGAGTTGCCCAGGATCTTCGAACGCGGGGAAGTTGCGTTGGTCGTCGACCATGACCGGCGCCTGCACGGGATCCTGACCAAGCTCGACCTCATCGAACACTTGACGAAACGGCCGTCTCTATGAGCATGAACTTCGGACGGGAACAGGCGCTGCTGCGCCAACGATTGACGGCAAACGCCAGCGAGCAGCATGCCGCAGAACTCGCCGAGCGCTTCGGGCCCGACCTGAAGTATCTCGGCGCCGCCCCGGACGAAGTAGCGACCGCGGGCAGCGAGCTGGTGGCGCAGTTTCCCGAGATGGGCCGCGCGCAGATGACGGCGTTTGTGCGCACACTGTGGAAGTCCAAGACCCACGAGCTGCGCCTCGTCGGCGTCGACGTGCTGGCCCGCCGCAGCGAGCTGCTCGAAGCACCGGACATGCCGGTCGTGATCGAGCTGCTCGAGCAAAGCAGCGTGCCCGCATGCTGCGACCGCATCGCCGACGACGTGCTTGGCCCGCTCGTCAGCCGCAACAAAAAGCTGTGGAAGGACGTGCAGAAGCTCGGCAAGCACAGCAAGCCGCACGTCCAGCGCGCCGCCGTGCGCGCCTGCCGCGCGCCGCTGGCGAGTGACGGCGCGCTATTCGAGCGCTTCGAAAAGCTGGTGACCCCGATGCTGGGAGACGACGCCGACGCCGAGCTGCTGAAGAGCGTCGATGGCGTGCTTGCCGCCGCCGCGGAACAGGCCGCCGAGAGCGTGCGCGCGTTTGCTGCGGAGCACGGGCGCGTGCTTGGCTGAGTGAGGGCTGGCTGGCTGGCCGGCTGGTTGGCCGGCTGGGGCACGACCCCCTACTCGTTCGACGCCCTGTCAATCGGTTGATCATCCAATCTGGCTTCGATCGTGCCAGCAACATGCAGCTTCCTCGCGTCGCGCAGAACCTCCGCCGGGAACGCAACCGCCACATCGCCATCGATCGCGCCTCGCGCCATCTCGTTGCCGTAGAAGCCAGGCTCTACCTCATACCGAGGCTCCACGCGTTGTTCGGCCAGATGTAGATGCACGCGTCCGGCTGGCCGGAGACGCGATCGAACGCATAGATCCAACCGCTTGGCGCCTCGCCAGAAGAAGAACCCGCCGCGTCCGCGCGATGCACCTGCACGGAGCCGGTTTCACGCGGCCCAAGCCCGTCAACCGACGCGCAAGCCGCAAATACGAACAGAACAATTGGGCAAGTGGTCTTCCTCATCGATTTCCCTTCGTGCCGCGTTCGGCCGCGTAGCTGCCGGGCCACGCCCCGTTCGCTACATCCTTCGCGTTCACGGTAGTTTGCCGGGGTGCGCCCTGCAACCCGGTCACGATCCTCGCCGGCCAGCAACCAGCCCCTTGGCTTGCTCTGCCTAGGCAGCGGCGAGCCAACCCGCTCAGCAGCGTCGCGTCGCGTCGCGTCGCGAAACAAGTCCGCAACGTTCCACCGCTCCTTCGACTACTCGACGACTTTGGCCGCGAGCTTGGGACTAAGAACAAAGAGGCCCAACCCCACAGCCGAGATGGCCAAGTCTGCAAGGATCCCAAAGAACCCCACCTGCGTCAGCGCTCCGGAGACCTGCAGCTGCACATGGGCCGCATTCGCTTTGTACATCGCCCAACTGACTCCCACCAGGCTCAATAACGTATACACGGCCATGCAAAGCCCCACCGTGATGACAACCACAGCGATCAGCCTGAGAGTGGCTCGAGCAAAGTCATTCGTCATGTGTTTTTCCATATGTCCGCGGCAACCGCTCGATCCAATTCTTCCGGCAGGTGCTCGTTGAGCCCGGGAGCTCGGTGCCTGGCTCACCCTGACATCAGGCGCAAGACACAGACGCAGCTTCGGCGATGCGCTCTCTGATGCTTGTAGGCACCGAACCCAGCGCCGAGCAGGATGTAGCGATCACCAGACTTCTTGTGCTTCACGATCACAGCCATAGACACTCAGCTCCCCAAGGTCCGCGCAGCTGCGGCGCGAAACACCGCCTGCTGCTGAAACCAGCGAGAGTTCGATAGTAGCTATCTGGACACGGGCCGCAAGGCGGGCATCGCACGCGCCGAAACGCCAACGCGCGAGTTGGGCAGCCTAGCGCAGTCGACGTATCACGAGAAGCGCATGCGGCTCCCAGCCCCATGCGCAAACGACACCCTCGACCAAGGAT
>JBGCDH010000081.1:0-8042 GCA_045105235.1 Planctomycetota bacterium
TGAAGTTGCTGCTGAAGGGGCAGTTGACGATGGCGGAGGCGTGCCGTCGGTTCGGGATCAGTCGGAAGACCGGCTACAAGATCAAGGCGAGGCATGCGGAGCTGGGCATGGCGGGGCTCGTGGATGCGTCGCGCGCGCCGAAATCGCACCCCAACCAAACGTCGCCCGAAGTCGAGGGAGCGATCCTGCGGGTGCGGAAGGCGCATCCGACTTGGGGTTCGAAGAAGATCCTGTGGAAGCTGGATCGCGAGCAGCCTGGTCAGGAGTGGCCAGCTCGCAGCACTGTCGACGAGATCTTGAAGCGGGCTGGCGTGGTCGAGCCACGAGGTCGTCGACGCCGTCGCCAGCCGTCGTCGGCTCCGATGATCGAGGCTGCGGCGCCCAACGACGTGTGGTCGATGGACTACAAAGGCTGGTTTCGTGTCGGCGATGGTACGCGTTGCGATCCCTTGACCGTCAATGACGTCTGCAGCCGCGCGTCGCTGGTCTGTCACGCGCTGGTGTCGCCGAAGACCGTCGACGTGAAGCAGCGGCTCGAGGTCGCGTTTCGCGCCTTCGGCATGCCGCGGTTCATGTTGAGCGACGGTGGTCCACCCTTCGGATCGAACGGGCTCGGACGACTGTCCCGGCTCGGCGTGTGGCTCGTGCGTGTTGGCGTTGTGCCGATCCTGATCGAGCCTGGGCGACCGGACCAGAATGGTCGGCACGAGCGCTTTCACGAGACACTGAAGGCTGAGACGGCGTCGCCGCCGAGAAGATCGATCCGAGCGCAGCAGGCTTCGTTCGATGGCTTCCAGCAGGTCTACAACGAGGAGCGTCCGCACGAGGCGCTCGCGATGAAGGTGCCGGCGGAAGTCTACGACTTGTCGCCACGGCAGCTGCCGGAAGCGCTGCCTGATCACGGCTATCAAGAAGGCTTCGAAGAGCGGCGAGTGCGGGCTGACGGTGCCATCAAGTGGGCCGGCTCGCAGGTGTTCGTCGGCGAAGCGTTCCGCGGCGAGACCGTCGGCGTCGAAGCCGTCGACGATGGACTCTGGCACGTGCATCTCGGGCCGCTGCGGCTTGGCGTGCTCCACGGCAGATCGCGGACCATTGTTCCGCTGGAGGCTGGGCCGAGTGTCACCCATGTGCCCGGACAAGCTGAGGCGTGATGCTCGGCGCGCAGACTTGTGACGGGCTGACCTGGACCTCCCCTGGCGCCCCGCGTGGATCGAGAGGATCTGCATCCTCGTCGCTTCGCTCCTCCGATTGCAGATCCTCCCGATCCACGCGGTTGGTCTGCCTCAGGCTCTCACGGCGGAACGGCGAGTGTTACCTATGTGCCCGGTCAAAAGTGTTACCCATGTGCCGGGTTGCACAATTTCAGGCGCGATCGTATTCGCGCGCGGTGGTCATGCTGTGGCTGCGACCTCTGGTGTGCGGTAGTTCGTCCGATTCTTAATCATGGCGCAGAGGACTCCTAGTAGGCGATCTGCGACGGATCGGAGGGCTTGCGCGATCTGATCCGGAACCGGCGCTTCGCGTTCGTGACCAAAGCAGACGAAGGCCGGACGCGCGAACGGTTGGTGCAGCATTGACGCGACGAGGCCGAGCAGGAGCGGCCAGATCCGCCGAAGTCGATGGGGGGTGGTTTGGGACGTCCTCGAGAACCTCCGAGTCGGAGGGGTTATCGCATCGGCTGAGGTGCCGCGACGCTTACGTGCTCTACCAGGTCGTCGGCGCGCCGGCAGGCATCTATCTACTCATAGGCTTCCCCTTGAGGCTTGACAATCTACCAGGGGGAGGTAGGAACGACCTTGGGCAATGGAGGCGTTCGTCCCTGTCAGTCGTTACGTTAAGAAAGGAGATCCAAAGATGCGTTCCATCATACCATTCGTAGCTCTATTCGTTGCGAGCTGGGCACTCTTCAACGCGACCGGTAATCAGCACGCTAACCGAGGCGCTGTAGCCGACCATCAAGAAGAGTTGTCGAGTATCATTGGCGGCGCATTGATGCCGCAAGGACCTCAGAGCGGGCAAGGGCAAGACGCTCCTGCGGGCGGAGATGCTGACTTGCCTGTTAAGCCTGAGCATCGGTGCAAAGTCTACAAGACATGCACTGAGACGTCCCGAGAGTTCAATTACTGTAAAGACGCGGGTGAGACAGCCAATCCTATTTGGTTCACCAGCTGCGGCGGCAATTGCCCAACCCAGAGGGACTGCGTGGGGGGGGGAGTGCAAAATCGGGATCAGAATTCCCAATGTCTACTACTGCAAGTCGGAAGCCACGACAAAGACCTGCGATCCGGACGGCGCTGGCCTTGACGACTGCGGCGATGCCGTTGCTGGCTTCTGTTTGGTAGGCAGCATCCAATGGACACAGACTGGTTGCTCTAGTGGGCAGTGGATCTCGAAGTGCACTGGTGGCACATGCACCGCCGTAGGCAATGGTGGCGGGACACTTCCCTGCACCGATTGGTATAAGTGCACGGAGCAATAGTCGCGGCCATTCCTTAGGACGGATCTATGCACATTCGCATCGCGAACCCAGCTGCGCTCCTGTTTGCGGCGATAGTTGTCGCGGCTGTTGTTGCTCTTGAGTCTGCTGTGCCGGCTCCGGCCACCAGCATCAATGACCCGCCTCGGATTTCAAAGCCAGAATCGAATGCGCATCTGGTCTCACCGGGCAGTCGGACCTTGTCTCGATTTGAGCCGGTTCTTGACGATTCTGGGCAGCGATCAGGGCACTCGATTGAAGGTGTAGTAAGGAGTGGCACGCGTCCAATAGCCAATGCCAGAATTGATGTTGTTGCTCCTGGCGCGTCTGTTGCAACCGTGTCTGGGGAGGAGGGCGGCTTTCGGCTTTTGATGGCAGCTAGGACTGAGCAGTCATCGGCGTTGGTCTTATGTCGCGCGGCTGGGTATCGCGAGGCTAGGCGTGATGTGCGCCTCCCATTTGTGGGCGAGCTAGTCTTTGATCTCCAACCAAAGACCTCCTTGGTGGTTCGGATAGACCTCAACACCCCGCGTGATGTTGGCACGGTGTCCATGCCAGTTGAACTGTCGAACCAGGACGGCGCGGTAATGTCCGCATCTTCGTGGACTTTTGTCGATGGCGCCGGATCGCTTGTCCTGCTTGATCAGGAGTGCGCCGAAGTGACGGCATCGGTAGCTTTGCCGAGTGGACGTCTACGTCGTGCGTCGGCTAAAGCGGTGGCCCATGGAGACTCTCTTTATGCGGGCATAGTATTCGAGGATTTCGCGCGCCCCCTCCACGTCATACTGGTCGATTCTGAGGATCAGTCTCCTCTCAGGGAAGAGGTCATGTGCCGAATGGGGGGCAAAGTTTCTCGTCACACTCCCGGGGCGAAGGGGGGCGTGACGCTGCTTATCGATCCTGAAGAAGGTTCTGAGTCGAAAGTAGTGTTTTGGGCCGAACATGCTGGGGTGAGCCAAGAATTCGAACTGCCCTCAATAGCGAACTACCAGGTGATGCCTGTTGGGGACTTTGGGGGACGGTTGAAGGTCAAGGGTATTGAGGCGCCCGCTGGCGAGGCCCGAAACGGTCAACTGCGTATTGTGGGAACCCAAGTAGAGTCGCGATTCCAAGTGCTACACGACGAATCTGGGATTGTCTTTGCGCGAGTGCCGAGAGGCGACTATCGAATTTGGTGCAAAGCTACTCCTTTGGTGGGTGAGCCAGTGCATGTGGCAGTTGGGGAGATTGTCGAGTTGAGCGCTGTGCCTGCTCCGCCAGGTGGGATCTCGGGATCAGTTGCAAGCGAGTGTGATGCCACCCTAGAGTTTCTTGAGGGGGGTTCAACTGCCCGTAGGGTTTGGAGCGGGCGTCTCGAGAACGGCGCCAAGTTCGCCGTTGGCGATTTGATTCCTGGTGACTATCTGCTCAATTTGCGCTTCAAGGAGCCGGGAGAGTTTATAGAGCGCGTTCGCGTGGATTCAGGTGAGGAGACGTGCGTCGGGCACTTGGATCCGACATCAGCTGCGCCGAGAGTTCTACAAATAGTGGATGAATTGGGGGAGCGAATTGCGAATCAAATGATAGAATGGCAGGCCATGGAGCCATCGGGTTCAGGTCCTCACTTAGCATCGACAGACAGGGAGGGGGTGCTGGCAATTGCTCTCAGTTCGGCAATTGAAACTATTCAGCTCTCTGTGTCGGGTGGGCGGGCCTTGGCGCTGGTGCGGACTGCCTCGGAAGTGCAGCATACTGTAGCACTCCATGTCGGCGAGCTCTCTTTGCCTGTGGCCTTGGCCGATGGTCAGTCGTTGCCACATAGCCTCATTGCAGTCTATGAAGGCACCGACAGTGTTCTCTTCGTGCAGTGCCTCCGGCAGGGGGCTGCGCGGTTCGTGGGGCCGCGACGGCCTCCTCTTGCGTTCCTTGCGAAGAGCGATCGCGGTAGCCGACCGTTCGGATTCACGTCATCGGCCGACGGTTACCAGCTCTTACATCCCTCCCAGATCGCTCGAGTGTTGGTGCCGGCGGGCGTGAAAGACGTTTATGCCAAATGTAGTCAGGTGGGCAACGTGCACATAAGTGGAGGCCTCTTCATGCATCGCGTCGAGCTAGAGGATCGCGAAGCATCGGTTTTCTGGCCGCCTGGCTTTAAAGGTCTGCTCACGAGCGGAACTAAGGGGTGGTGTGTAGATGTTGGTAATTAGTTGTGTGATTTCCCTGTTGTGGATGCAGGGCGGGATCGATGCAAGTCGCAGTTGCGCTTCGTACTGCGTCTGTCTCGTTGACCAACTTCTTGGTGGGCAAACGTACGACTTTGATGCAGTGCGAAGCGAGGTTGGCGAGAATGCGTCGGGTGATGCCTCGATGTTTGCCGTCGCTCAAACCATGAAGCGTCATGGCTGGACCGTCTACGATTGGCGTTGGCTTTCGATGGAATGACAAGCGCCTCGCCGTGAGGCAGTCGCTGACGATGTTCCTGCTCGATTGGATGGCGATCCATCCAACGTGGTTCCAGATGTTCAAGATGAGCCGAAGCGAGACGCGCCGCATGCTGCGCAAGCGCGCGTGATCTAGCGCGCCTTCACTTCGACCACCCAGCTCTTCGCCGCTTCGTCCTCGACGAACGAGAACGAGACCGGCAGGAAGCGTTCGATGATTTCCGCGTTGGTGCGCGTGTGCAGGCTTGGCTCCACCGTGCGAAACGCGCCTGCGCCGGCGAGCGCCATGGGGATCAGCAGCTGGTCCGCAAGGTGCTCGCCAACCGGCGCGGTGGACGCCTGCAGCGCCTTGACCTGTTTGGCAGCGCGCTGAGCGACGTGCTCTGCGAGCACGCCGCGTTCGCCGAATTGTGTGACCACTTCTTCGACGACGCCGAGCGGCACGCGCACGATGATCGCGTTGCCGGGACCGGCCGCATCCACGTCGACGATGTCGACTTGGTCGGGGCGCAGCTCCAGCTCGCGACGCAGGGCATCACGTTCGCGGTTGCCAACGCGGGCATGCAGGTTGCTTATCAGGATCTGGGCGGTGACCTCGTCTGGCGATGGCTTGTCGAGGAGTTCGATCGGAGTCCAGGCAGCCGGCGCAATGCGGGCGCGCAGCTCCCCGCCGCCGGCGGGGAAGAAGCCGTGGCGGTCGAGGTTGAGTTCGAGCGATGCGCCCATGCGGTGTGCAACGGGTGCGAACGTGCGCTTGAGAAAGTCATACGGCGGCGCCATCGGGTTGTGCGTGCCGCCCGTTAGGCGAACCGTCGACGGACCGTCCGCCGCCCAAAGTGCTGGTAGCACCGTCTGCAGCACCAGCGTGGTGCTGCCGGCCGTGCCGATTGCAAACTCGTAGGTGCCCGCGCTGCAGGTCTGCGGCGCAAACGTGATCGCGAGCGAGCCAAGGTCCGCGCCTTCGACGCGCGCCGAGCCGACGCGTGCAGCCGCCAGCACCGCGGTTAGGTGTTGGCGCTTGAGTCCGGGCTTGCTGCGGCGGGCTCGGATGTTGTCGATCGCGAAGGGCGTGCCGGTGACCACGGACAGGCCGAGCGCCGTGCGCAGGACCTGTCCGCCGCCTTCTCCGTGCGTGCCGTCGATTCGAATCATTTTCGTTTTCATCATCGCTTACCCCTTCACGCAGACGACCTGCTTGAGCGTGTGCACCACGTCCACCAGATCGCTTTGCGCAGCCATCACCGTGTCGATGTCCTTGTAGGCCATCGGCGTTTCATCCAGCACCTTGCCGTCCTTGCGGCACTCCACGCCTTCGGTTGCAGCTACGTGATCCTCGACGGTGAAGCGTCGGAACGCCTCGCCACGCGACATCACGCGGCCCGCACCGTGGCTGCACGACTCAAAGCTTTCCGGGTTGCCCTTGCCGCGCACGATGAAGCTCTTTGCTCCCATCGAGCCCGGGATGATGCCCAGCTCACCTTCGCCCGCTCGCACCGCCCCCTTGCGGGTGACGAATACCGTCGCGCCATAGTGCTGCTCCTGCCGCACGTAGTTGTGGTGGCAGTTCACGGCAACCTCGCCGTGCGTGAAGCTCGGCAGGTCGTCGCGACGGCTCATCGAATCGAGGACGCCCATCATCATCAGGTCACGGTTGACGCGTGCGTAGCGCTGCGCCCAGTCGACGGCGAACACGTAGTCGTCGAAGTGCTGGGCGCCTTCGGTGAAGTACGCCAGGTCCTTATCGGGGAGGTTGTGGATGTGTTGTTCCATGTCCTTCTTGGCCAGGCCAATGAAGTGCATGCCGATGCGGTTTCCGACGCCGCGTGAGCCGCTGTGCAGCATCACCCAGACGCGATCCGCCTCATCGAGGCAGACCTCGACGAAGTGGTTGCCGCCGCCAAGCGTGCCGAGCTGCTTCACGGTCGCGCCTCGGTTGAGGCTTTGGTGCTTCTCGATGATCTGCTCGTAGCCCGGACGCAGCTTGCGCCAGGCGTCTTCGGCCCGCGCCGGTGGGTTGAACCACGCGCCGCGGTCACCCTTGCCACCGCGGTGCGTGCGGCCGTGCGGCACCGCCCGCTCGATGTCCGAACGCAGTCCCTTCAGGTTGTCCGGCAGGTCGCTCGCCGTCATCGACGTGCGCACCGCCATCATGCCGCAGCCGATGTCGACCCCGACGGCGGCCGGGATGATGGCCCCCTTGGTCGGGATGACGCTGCCCACGGTCGCGCCGATGCCCCAGTGGACGTCGGGCATCGCCGCTACGTGGCCATGCACGATGGGCAGCCGCGCGACGTTCTGAAGCTGGCGGATGGCGTTGTCGTCGGTGTGGACGCCACGGACCCACGCCTTGATCGGCGCGCCGCCGTGGCCTTCGAACTGCTCGTAGTTGCTCATGGGGGACTCTTGGTTGGACTGCGTCGTGACGCCGGCGAGGTGTTTCGTCGGCGTCTGCCCCGGCTTGCCTAGGCGGTTTGGGGTTGGTGGCTCTAAAGCGAGTTGCGTGCCAAGCGAGGGTAGAAAGCCTCGGGGTCCGACAAGTCGCTGTTGGCAAGGTGTTTATGGAGATCTTGGGTGCTTTGCGTCGAGCGCGTGCCGACCCATCGTATGATCCTTGGATCTACAATCTTATACTGGGGGATCGCTCGCTGACCATGGGCGCAGGGCAGTGGCCAAGGGCTTGGCACGGTGCGGGGAGGCCTAGCCCGGTGCTAGATTCTTGGATACGACACGATCCCCATGGATCGACCTTCTGGCCACACCGTCATCAGCTTCCTCGGCACGCAGCTTGACCGAGGTGGCCGCCACGATCGTTGGGATCATTGGCGGCCGAACGTGGCGATGTGCATGCACGAAGACCTGTTTGTGGAGCGGCTGGTGCTGCTGACCGAGCGGCGGTTCGGCAAGCTCTACAACATCGTCGAGAAGGACATCGCCTCGGTCTCGCCGGACACGGTGGTCGAGAAGCGCGAGATCGGCCTGCGCGACCCGTGGGACTTTGAGGAGGTCTTCGACATGTTGCTGTCGCAGTCGCACGCCCTCGCGCTCGATCCCGAAAGCGCAGACGTGCTGGTGCACATGACGACGGGCACGCACGTGGCGCAGATTTGCTTGTTCTTGCTGACCGAGACGCGGCACTTTCCCGCGCG
>JBGCDH010000082.1:0-25183 GCA_045105235.1 Planctomycetota bacterium
CGTGGCGGCGCTTGCGCGACTTGCTCGGGTAGCCTCGAAACGCAGGAGGGTGACGCCATTATGGCAGACCCCGCCATTCTGGCGCTAACCAACTCCAGGGGCACACATCCAGAATCATGCTTAACACCTGACAAGCAACACCTTAAGAAAACTCCGCCTATATGGCACGCGCCTTGCTTCGTCACCGGCATACACCCATTGCCTAAGGAGCAAAGCAAGATGATTCGCAAGACACACACCGCCCGCGACCCGTTTCAGCACCTGGTTGGCCGCCTGTTTGGCGACGCCCTCACCGAGTTCTACGGACGGGACGACGCGGACGAAGTCGGCACCCCGCGCACCAACATCAGTGAAAACGCGACCTCGTATGAGCTCGCCTTCGAGCTGCCCGGAATCGCCGCCGAGCAGGATATCGATGTGCAGCTGCACGACGGCACGCTGACCGTAACCGCCGAACGACCGGACCAGCGCAAGCTGGATCCGCCAACGCCGCAGCAACCCGCCGACGGCGACGCGCCAAGCGACGACCAGAAGCCGACCGAGAGAAAGTGGCACCGAGTGGAGCACCGCTACGGCCGCTATTCCCGGGCGATTTCGCTGCCAAAGGACACCGCGCACAGCGGCATCGACGCCATCTACGAAGCCGGAGTGCTAACGGTCACGGTGCCCAAGCAGCCCGAAGCGCAGCCGTCACGCATCGCCGTGCGAGCCCGATCCGCATAGCGCGCGCCGGCCGCAAGGCTAGTGACCCCACGATCGACGCCGCTATCGTGGCGTCGAGTGATCACAGTTGTGCAACGTGTGCAGCGCGCCCGCGTGCTGATCGACGACGAAGCCGTCGGCTCGATCGGCCAGGGCCTGCTGCTGCTGGTCGGCGTCGAAGAGGGTGACACCGCAACCGACGCCGACGTCACCGCGCGCAAGGTTGCCAACCTGCGCATCTTCCCCGACCAGAAGCCCACGGACCTATCCGTGACCGACATCGGCGGCGGCTGCCTGGTCGTCAGCCAGTTCACGCTGGCAGCCGAGCTGCGTCGCGGCAACCGACCCGACTTTACGGCAGCAGCCGCGCCCGCCGTCGCCGAACCGCTCTACGAACGGGTGGCAGAGCAGCTGCGCAGCGCCGGCCTGGCCGTCGCCATGGGCCGATTCGGCGCCACGATGCAGGTAGAATTGGTCAACGACGGCCCAATCACTCTGCCGCTGACCGTGCGCGGCGGCACCGTCGTGCCGCGCAGTCCGCCGAACTGACAGCGCACCGCAAGCCGCATCGCCTCAACACGACCCGAACGCCCGCCGCCGCCACGCCATGCACGTCCTCTTCCTCAATCCGGATACCCACGTCTACAACCACGGGTTTCTGCGGGGCCTCAAGGACCTCGGCGCGCGCATCTCGGGCATCGGCCCTGCCCCACTGCAGCAGCTGACGCCGGCCGCACGCCAGCTCCTCGACGCCTACCGATCCTGCCCGAACATGCTCGACGAGGCGGGCCTCAAGCGCTCCGCCGCCGAAATGGCGAAGCCGGAGTTTGACCGCATCGAGACGATCGACGAGCCGCTGGTCGATCCGACCGCGATGCTGCGCGAGCACCTTGGCGTCGCGGGCCTGTCGCTGAAGATCGCGCGCCTGTGCCGCGACAAGGTGGCGATGAAGGACTTCCTACGCGAACACGATGTCCCGTGCGCGCTCTCCGAACGCGCGACGTCCGACGCCGACGCCATGCAGTTTGCCGAGCGCTGCGGCTACCCGCTGATCGCCAAGCCGATCGACGGCTTCGGCTCGCTCGCAACCTACCGCTGCAGCAACCAAGAGGAGCTGAGCGACGCGCTACAGCGCCTGAAGCCGTCGCAGCAGCGACCGGTCGCACTCGAAGAGTTTATCGAGGGCCACGAAGGCTTCTTCGACACCCTCTGCGGCAGCGACGGCATCCAGCACGAGTTTGCATCGCACTACTATCCGGGCTGCCTCGAGGCGACGCAGAACCGCTGGATCTCGCCGCAGATTGCCGTCAGCAATCGCCTGCAAGAGGACGGCTACGCCGAGCTGCGCGAGATGAACGACCGCATCGTGACGGCGCTCGACCTGCGCAACTGCGCCACGCACATGGAGTGGTTCTTTGGCCCCAAAGGCCTCAAGTTTGGCGAGATCGGCGCTCGCCCGGCAGGCGAAAAGATCTGGGACATGTATCGCGTCGGCAATGAGTTTGACGTCTACCGCGAGTGGGCGCTGGCGATCGCGGGCCGCGCGGCCGAACAAACGCCAACGCGCCGGTTCGCCGTCGGCTCGATCCAGATCCGCCCCAGCAAAGACGGCAGCTACATCGGGCACCGCGGCCTAGAAGAAGCCTGGCGCAGGTGCGGCGACGCCATCTACGAATACGAGCTGCCCGAGATCGGCACCCAAACCAAAGGCCTCGAACGCGGCTGGCTGGTCAACACGTGGTTCCGCCTTCGGCACGAAAACTACGATCAGCTGCGCGACATGATGCAGTTCTTGGGCGAGACGGTTCGCGCCGAAGCCAAGTAGGCGCGTCAAGCCAGCCCGAGGTCAAGCCAGCCCGAGGTCGTCCATGTCCTCTTCTTCAAAGCCAAGGTAGTGGCCGAGCTCGTGCCATAGCGTGATCCGGATCTGCTCGATCAGATCCTTCTTGCCGTCGGCCATGCGCTCGAGGTTGCGCTGAAACAAGAAGATCGTGTTGGCCGGCAGCGTGACGCCATCGAACTCGCTGGTCTCGGGCAGCGGCACGCCGTCAAACAAGCCGAGCATGTCAGGCGCGAGCTCTTCTCCACCGATTTCGGCGAACGACGAGTCGGGCAGATCCTGCACCACCACCGGCACGCGGTCCATCGCCTGACGGAACTGCCGCGGCAGCATCCGCGCCGCCTGCTGCACCTCGCGATCGAACTGCTGGCGACTCCAGCGCGTCGGCAGCACATACTTGTCGGGCATGGCCGCGGCAGCCCGTTCGAAGTAGCCGTCGGCCTCGCGATACTCCCCGCGACGCTCGAGCAAGCAGCCGAAAACCACGTCCGCATCAACCAGCGCATCCGACAGCGCGCGCGCAGCCTCGACGGCCTCTTCGGCCTCGTCAAAGCGCCACTGCAAAAACAGGCTCATCGCCAGCCAGCAACGCGACGACGGACAGTCCGGGTCACGCTCGAGCACCGCTCGAAACTGCCGCTCGGCATCGCCCGCCCGCCCCATGCCGAGGCACGCATCCCCGCGCAGGAACGTCAGATCCGACTTGTTGCCGCGGTCGTCAGCGAGCGCTGCATCGATGCGCGCCAAAGCCTCTTCGAGACGGCCGTCCGCGAGCATCTCCTCGATCTCCCGAATGACCGGATCCTCGCCCACCGCGGTATCCGCGTCGGGCGGCACGATGCCGTCCGGCTCGAGGTCGTCTTCGAAGGCGCGATCCATGCCCGCAGTGAACCCGCGACCTCGGCCTGTGTCGACGGCAACGCGTCGGAACCGACAATTCTGCTGCGCCCGGGCCGTCCCCCGGACCGCAACGGGCCTCATTGCGTACTTGCACCAAGTCGCCTGCAGCCGTTCTTTGGAGTCCCCACAACCGCGAGCTCGCCATGATCACACTCAAGCGCATCATCTGCCCGACCGACTTCTCGCCGACCGCAGCACATGCGGTGAACTACGCGGCGACCATGGCGGACTCCTTCGACGCCGAACTCTTGCTGCTGCACGTCGTCCCCGAAATGAGCTACCCGCTGCGCAGCTTCGGCATGGCCCACTCGTTTCAGCACATCCAGGCAGAGCTGTCCGAGCGAGCCACAGAGCAACTCGAGAAACGCATCGAAGAACTCAAGTCGCTGCTGCCCAAGCTCAACGCGCGGCTGCTGCTAAAGGACGGAGACGCGCACGAAGTCACGCTCCAATGCGCCAAGTCCGAGGAGGCCGACATGATCGTCATGGGCACGCACGGACATACCGGCCTGACCCATGCGCTGCTCGGCAGCACCGCGGAAAAGGTCGTGCGCCTGGCGGAGTGCCCGGTGCTGACGGTGCGCACGCCGGGCTAGCCCGGCGGCTCTCCTGCCCGGCGGCTCTCCTGCCCGGCGGCTCTCCTGTCCGGCGGCTCTCCTGTCCGGCGGCTCGGCCAACCACGACCTAGACGTCGAGCAAGCCCTCGCGAATCGCGAGTCGAGCGATCTCGGCAGCCGAGTGGCAGTCGAGCTTGCGCTGCAGGTTTTCGCGGTGCTTCTTGACGGTGCCAAGCGACAGATCCAAGGTCGCCGCCACTTCTTTGTTGGCCTTGCCAATCGCCAGCAGCTGAAACACTTCGCGCTCACGCGGGGTCAAGACCGTCAGCGCAGAGGCCTCCGTGTCGGCGTCGACATCTCCGCCGACGACACGCGCCATGAAGCCGCTGGCGACCTTCGGCGACAGGTAGGACTCGCCGCCGTAGATCGATTCGATCGCCAGGGTCAGCTCTTCGGGCTTGCTGTCCTTTGACAGATAGCCATCCGCCCCGGCCTGCAAGGCCTGCTGCACAAACTTGACGCCCTCGTGCTGGGACGCCATCAGAACCTTGGTGTGCGGCGACACCTTCTTGATCGGCGCAACCACATCCAGCCCCGACATGCCCGCCATCGTGATGTCGAGCACGACCACGTCGGGCTTGGTTTCGGCAACGCGCTCGATGCCGTCGCGCCCGCCTCCCGCATCGCCAACGACTTCAAACTTGCCCGTCTTTTGCAGCAGTGCCTTGAACGCTGCGCGCACAATCGCCTGATCGTCGATCAGGAAAATGCGGATCCGTGGAGAGTCGTTCATGTTCATCCCTCGACCTCAAAAACAGCATCTCCGGGCAGCTCGATGCGAAAGCAGCAGCCAGTCGCGCGCGAAGTGCCCGCGTCCGGCAGCCCCCCTTCACAAATAGCCACATCACCGCCGTCGACAAGTTCCATTTGTCCCCCGTGGGCCTCGACGATCTTGCGAGTCATCGCCAGGCCAATCCCGGTCCCCTGCGCCTTGGAGCTCTGAAACGGCTTGAACAGGCCCGCGCGCATATTCGCCGGCACACCCGGCCCGTCGTCACAGACGTCGATCCGCAGGCAAGCAGCGCGAGACGCGCCCGCTGCACGGGTTTCGCCTGGCTGACTGTCGAATGACTGGCTGTCGACTGGCTGGCTGTCGAATGACCCAGCGACCGGCAGAACGTCGCCCGCGGCGCTCGGCGGCACCTGCGAAATGCAACGAGCCGCCAGGATGGAGATCTGGCCTTTGCCGTCGCACGCTTCGGCCGCGTTGCGCAAGAGATTGGAAAAGACATCCACAAAGAGCTGTGCGTCTAGCTCCACTTGCAGGCCGGCCGGCACCTGCACGTCGACCTGCATGTCCGCAAACAAGTCAAGACTACGGCACTCATGCAAAGCCGCGTCGACGACGTGCTGCAGCGTAACCATGCGCACGCTGGGTTCGATCGGCTTCGCAAAGGACAGGGTCTCGCCGAGCAGCCGCTCAATCCTGGCCAGACTCTCGACGAGTTCATCAATCAGCACCCCATGCTCGACACCAAGCTCGCTACCAACCGCGCTAAGTGCGTGCCGCAAGCCGCTGATCGGCGTCTTGATTTCGTGACTGAGCACGGACGCCGACTCACCAATCTCGGCGAGGTTCTTGAGCAGCTGCATCTCGCGCTGCCGCGCGCTGTCACGTTCACGAAGCAGCTGAACATAGCGAATGCCGCGATCGACCACTTCGATCAGCCGATCTTTGGTAACCGGCTTTCGCACATAGTCGAACGCACCACTTCGCACGGCCTCCGCGGCCGTCTCCAGGTCGGGCTGCCCAGTGATCAAGATCACGGGCTCCTGACACCCTCGGACCGTCGCGACTTCGTGCAGCACCTGCAGGCCGTCGAAATCCGGCATGAAGATGTCGGAGACGAGCACGTCGAAGCCGCCCGGCTGCAGGTGCTCTTGGATGGCGGCGAAGCTCGTCCCTCGAATCACCTCAAACCCGCGCAGCTCCAAGAAGCGCGCCAGCGTGCCGAGCAGTCGGACTTCGTCATCGAGGAGAACAACGCGAGGCATAGGGCAAGGAAGGCGCTTTGGTTGCGGAGCAGCAAACGGCGCAGACTGATCATGCATCGCCCGCGCACACACTTCATACCAGCCCGGCGAGCTGTGACCTGCGTTGCTTTGCTCCGATTCCGCCGACCAACGCAACCGGCAGTGGAACCGAAGAGCAGCAGCGGGTAAGGCGAGACGATTCGCCCGAGACCTCTGCCTAAAAAGGCACCCGACAGACATATGGCACAGCAGAAACACGTCGACACCGTGCTATGGATCGCCGCCGCGGGTTCCTGGGCGCTGACCGCCGCCGCCCCGTCCGAAGCAGTGCGCCTCGGCTCGATTGGACTGGCTTCGGCACTGACCACTCTCGCACTGTTTCGGCCGCGCAGCCGCCGCCAAGAGGCCAAGGCCATCGCGGACGCCACCGCAACGACCGCGCGCGAGCTCCAGCAGGCCGCCGCGAGTTCGGCCCAACACGTCGCCCGCTGGCGCGCCATTCTCGACACCGCGACCGAAGGCATCATCACCATCGACACGCGTGGCTGCATCCAGATGCTCAACGATGCCGCCCAGGAGATGTTTGGCTACGCCAGCTCAGAGCTTGTCGGCAAAAACGTCAAGGTCCTGATGCCGGATCCGTACCGCGGCGAACACGACGACTACTTGACTCGCTACCTGACAACCGGCATCAAACGCATCATCGGCGTCGGCCGCGAAGTCGCCGCCCAGCGCAAAGACGGCAGCATTTTCCCGATCGACCTTTCCGTTGGCGAAGGCCGCACCGAAGACACGCATTTCTTCACGGCCTTGGTGCGCGACATCTCCGAGCGCAAGGAGCTGCAGGCCAAGCTGGCACAAGCAGAACGGCTCGCCGCCGTGGGCGAACTATCCGCTGGCGTCGCGCACGAAATCAACAACCCGATCAACACGATCATCAACTGCGCACAGCTCATTGTCGACGGCGACGAGCCCATCGAGCATGCTCAAATGATCCTGCAGGAAGGCGACCGCATCACGGGCATCGTGCAGGCGCTCCTCCAGTTTGCCCGGGACGATCGCGACTCTGCAGAGCCGACGAGTCTGCGTGAGGTGATTGCTCGCACCCGCCAACTGATCGACGAGAACTGGACCCGCAACGGGATCTCGCTGAGCGTCGAGCTGCCGGACAGTCTGCCAAACGTGCGAGCGCGCACGCAGCGACTGCAGCAGGTGTTGCTCAACCTGCTGATGAATGCCAAGGACGCCGTCATGCAAAAGCCGACGGGACAGCGCAACGTCGCGATACGCACAGCCACGGAAGACGACGGCGTCTTGCTTGAAGTCCGCGATTCCGGAGCAGGCGTTGACCCCAGCGTCGCCGAACGAATCTTCGAACCATTCATCACCACGAAGCGCGCACGCGGCGGCACCGGCCTCGGCCTGTCCGTCAGCAAGAGCATTGTCGAGGACTACGGCGGCCGCCTTCATCTAGCCGAGACCGCGCCCGAAGGCGGTGCATGCTTTTCGGTGTGGCTGCCGCTCGATACGCCGGAAACGGCGGGATGATCGGAACAGACCGACCGGTTCGTCAGCGCGCACTCGGACCAAGCAGCGGCGCGCTCGCGATGCGGACAAGGTCTCCGTCTTCTTCTTCGCACACAACGCGCAGCTCGGCACGCAGGCCGGCGCGGAAATCTGTGGCCGGGTAGTAAACGTGCACCGGCGCCTGCTGCGACTGCAGTGATTCGATCGTCAGCTCTTTACGCGCCACGATCGTCTGGCCACCGCTTGGCTCCACAACGGTCACCGAGAACGTCCGCGTGCCGGGTCGCTTGTTGACGATCTTCAGCTGGAACACGTTGTGGACGCGCCCCTCTTCGACGGCGTAGGGAGCACCCCGGCCGCGATACAGCAGCGCGTCGAACGGTCGCCGCCGGGACACTGCAAGCGTGAAGACGCCGAGCCCCATCGCCAACAGCACCACGTAGAGCACCACGCGCCCGCGGAAGAAGCGGCGCTCACCGGTCTCCAACCCTCGCTGGCTGTCGTAGCGCACCAGGCCTGTGGGACGCCCGATCTTGGTCATCACTTCGTCGCAGGCATCGATGCAGTTGGCGCAGCCAACGCACTCCATCTGCGTGCCGTTGCGGATATCGATCCCCGTCGGACAGACCGCCACACAGCGAAAGCAATCGATGCAGTCGCCGCTGTCTGGCGAACCCTCCGACGTCTCTTCTTGGCCCTGCGGACCCGCCGCCGCCTCGCCCTTCGCCAATGGACCGCGCGGCTCCCCGCGCTTTTCGTCATAGCCCACCAGGACCGTGTCCGGGTCGTAGAGAGCACCCTGGAGGCGGCCATACGGGCAGATCACGATGCACAGCTGCTCGCGAAACCACGTGAAGTTGACGAATAGCGCCAGCGTCGAAAAGACGATGAACCCGAACGCCGCCGGGTGCTTGCCCGGGGAAGACGTCACGGCCTCTAGCAGCACCGACACGGGCATGAAGTAGCCGAGGAACGAGTGCGTGATCGCGCCCGACAGCAGCAGGAACACGACCATCTTGAGGCCCCGTCGCCAGATCTTCTGGCGCATGGGGGCCTTGTCGAGACGGTGGCGGCTCGCGGCATTGCCCTCAATCAGCCTCTCCACGCGGCGGAACACCCCCTCGAGAAAGACGGTCTGCGGACACGCATAGCCACACCAAACCCGGCCTAGCAGCGCTGCGACCACGAACAGAGCAAAGCCTAGGCCCGTCACGAAGAAGAACGCGAACCAGAAGTCTCCGGCGTTGAAGGTCTGCCCAAACAGATAGAAGTGGCGCGCTTCGATATCGATCAACAGCGCCGGCCGACCATCTACCTGCAGCCAAGGCAGCGAGAGATAGAATACGATCAGCCCGATCCACAGCAGATGCTTGATCGTCTGGAAGCGCCCCCGCACGTCCGCGGGATGGATCACATTGTGTGAGCCGTCCGCGTTGATGCTAAAGACCGTGTCCAGGTCCGGCCGCCTCGTCACCTTGGCATTCTTCTTGACGACAGGCTTTACAACCTTGCGGTCCGATTCGGGGGCCGGCGTGTCCATTTCGGGCTCAGCCTTCCTTCTTGGCGTTGGGCTCAGGCGGCTTGCCCTTGACGTTGGTGTTCTTGATCGACAGCACGTAGGCCGCCGTGCGCTGCACGAAGCCGAGCCCGAATATCTTGTGAGCAAGCATGCCGCCTGGACGGCCATTGAGAATCGACTCGTAGATGTCCGTTGGCTTGCCGCCGTAGATCCAAAACTCGTCGGTCAAGTTGGGCCCAACGAGGCCACCGCCATCCGGCTTGTGGCACTGGGCACACTTGGTTGGATCCATGAACAGCGCTTTGCCCTCCTCGACAAACTGCGGGTTCTTCGCCAGATCCAGCAGAGCCTCATCGGTCACCGGATTCTGCTCCAGCCATTTGGCCTTGGCTTCGGCCGCCGCCTTCATCTCGACGACGTAGCTTTCCGTCGGGTGCTCGCCAAGCCCGATCGTGTGGTAATGGATCCAGTAGCCGACCGAATAGATGATCGCCAGGTAGAACGTCCACAGCCACCAATTCGGCAGTCGGTTGTCGAACTCCTGGATGCCGTCAAACGTATGTGCGCGTGTTTCTACAGTCATGGCTACAGGCCCTCCGAGCCGCGTGAGTTCTGGGGTGCGGCCGCCGCTTGCGCGGCAGCATCCGATCCGGCAAGAACGACGACTTCGCTTTCGTCGGTCAACGGCAAGGACGCCATGCGCCGGTATTCCGTCTGACGAGCACGCTGGCAAACGCGCAGCAAGACCGTGGCGAAGATGGCGACGAACAACAGCGTCGCCAACACCGGCAGATCAAAGATCGAGCTAGATTCGAGAATGCCCTTCAACATCAGCGGCCTCCATCGAGTTGCGCCTGGCCATCCGTGGCCGGCTTGAGGTTGCGTCCCAGACGCATCAAGTAGGCGATGACCGCCACAATTTCGCTATCGGCATGGGCGTAGACCTGGCGCTGCTCGCCTTCTGGGTCGAAGACGACGAACGTTTTGCCATCGGCAGCGAGGTTGGCAACGATCTTCTGCGCCTGTTCCTCGTAGAGCTCGACCGCCCGGCCGATCTGCTCCTCGGTGGAGGGCGTGCCCAGCTTGGCCAGCACAGACATCTTGTCTGGGACCACTTCCTTCTCGACCATGTCTTCGAAGAGCCATGGGTAGCGCGGCATGATCGAGAGGTTGGAGTCGAGCATGAACGGCTGTCCCGCACGCGGATCCCACATGTGGTCCCAGTGCCAGGCTTCGTTGTATTTGGTGCCGATGCGCGCCAAGTCCGGCCCGGTTCGCTTGCTGCCCCATTGGAAGGGGTGGTCCCACATCGACTCCTCGATCCGACTCGGATCGCCGTAGCGGATTTGCTCGCTGAGGAACGGGCGAATCATCTGCGAGTGGCAGACATAGCAACCCTCGCGCACGTAGATGTCGCGACCGGCGAGCTCGAGCGGCGTGTAGGGCTCGACGCACATTTCACCGTTCGCGGCGTAGGGAACTTCCTTCTCCGTCACCAGCCCGGGCAACAGTTCGTAAAGGCCACCGATCACCACAGCGACCAGCGTCAGTACCGAGAACGCCAGCGGACGCTGCTCGATCGCTTCGTGCCACGAGTGCGACCCGTCGGACATCGAGTTCTTGAGCATGCCGGCGGCGAACGCGATGACCGCCACCAGCAGCACCAGCCCAAGCACCGACAGCGCAATGTCGGGCAGTGCGAACATCGTGCCGGCCAGCAGGCCGAGCGCGCAAACGATGACCGGCCGGCTAAATACAAGGCTGGTTGTCGAGGCGACCTTTGGCTCGCCGTCGGCAACCGGCGCGGCCTTCGGCTGCACGACCACCTCGGTTTCCACGTTGACCGCGCGGCCACTCATGGCCGTCGCGATCAGGTTGTAGATCATCAGCAGCCAGCCCACGACAAACAGGCCGCCCCCGATGCTGCGCGCGACATACATGATTTGCTGGCTGTTGACGATCACGCCCCAATCGGGGTTCGCAAGAGCACCCTCCGGCGTCACCTCACGCCACTGCAGGCCCTGGCTCACACCACTCACCCACATCGAAGCGACATACATCAGGATCCCGAACAGGCCGATCCAGAAGTGGTAGTCGGCCATCTTGACGCTGTGCAGCTTGGTGCCGAACAGCTTCGGGACGAGCCAGTAGAACATCCCAGCGGCCATGAAACCGTTCCAGCCCAGGGCACCGCTGTGCACGTGGCCAATGATCCAGTCCGTGTAGTGCCCCAAAGCGCTGACCGACTTGATCGACAGCAGCGGACCTTCGAACGTGGCCATCCCATAGAAGGTCACGCCGGCGACAAAGAACTTCAGCACCGGGTCGGTGCGCACCTTGTGCCATGCACCCCGCAGCGTCAGTAGGCCGTTGAGCATGCCACCCCACGACGGCGCCCACAGCATCAAGCTGAAGACCATGCCCAGCGACTGCGCCCAGTCCGGCAATGCCGTGTTGAGCAGGTGGTGTGGCCCAGCCCAGATGTAAATGAACACCAGCGACCAAAAGTGCACGATCGACAGCCGGTAGCTAAACACCGGCCGGTCCGCCGCCTTCGGCAGGAAGTAGTACATGATCCCGAGGATCGGCGTCGTTAGGAAGAACGCGACGGCGTTGTGGCCATACCACCACTGCGTCAATGCGTCCTGCGCGCCCGAAAACGCCCCGTAGCTCTTCGATCCCGTAACCGGCAACGCCATGTTGTTGACGATGTAGAGCACGGCGATCGTCAAGATCGTCGAGATGTAGAACCAGATGCTGACGTACAGGTTCTTTTCGTTGCGGATCGCAAGCGTCCAGAAGAAGTTGACCGCAAAGGCCACCCAAACGACAACCACAGCAAGGTCCAAGAACCACTCGAGCTCGGCGTATTCCTTGCCCTGCGTCATGCCGAGCGGCAGCGTGATCGCAGCGCCCAGAATGATGAGCTGCCACCCCCACAGATGGATGCGGCTCAGCAGGTCCGACGCCATGCGCGTCTTCAACAGGCGCTGCGAGGAATAGTAGATCCCGGCAAACATCATGTTGCCGACGAGCGCGAAGATCACCGCATTGGTATGCAGCGGCCGCAGACGCCCGAACGTCAACCACGGTGTATCGAGGTTGAGCCCTGGGAAACTCAGCTGAAGTGCAATGACAAGCCCGACGAGCAGGCCGATCGCTCCATAGGCAACGCTAGCCCATACAAAGCCGCGCACGACGCCATCGTCATACGTAATTCGGCGGGTCTCCAGCGCAGGAGTGGCAGTGTCCATGAGGTCAGTTTTCGGTTGAGGAAGAGTGGGTGGATTTGAGCGAGCCACTCGCGGGACGAGCGTGATCGACGGCGTCGATTTCGGCGTCGTCTTCGAGCGGCATGAGACAGAGTCGATCGGATTCGTGGCAGTCACCCTGTCGTGCGCTAAACACGAACAGAACAACCGAACCGATCACGAGGGCGAGGCTGCAGAGCAGCAGAACGGGCACGATGCTCACGAGAACTCCCGGTGTTTCAGACGGAGGCTCGTATGGAGCACGAGCGCGACCGAACTGATGGGCATCAGCACGGCGCAAAGAAGAGGCGTCATCACCCCGAGGAAGCTGAGCGACAGCACGCTCGCGTTGTAGGCAAGCGCAAGGGCGAGATTGGTGCGCACAACGCGCGCGTGCCGCTCCGCAAACTCGCACAGAGCAACAACGGCACCGGCCTGCGCCCCGCGGAAGCAGAAGTCGGAGCGCGCGGGCAACACCGGACGATCCATCGCCGGCGTGCCAGCGCAGTAGGCGGCAGCAAACGCGGGGGCGTCGTTGAGGCCATCGCCAACCATCATCGTGTCGGCGTCCCCGAGCGCGACGACGGCGGCGGCCTTGTCCTGCGGCGACATGCCGCCGCGCGCGCGGTTGCGCGGCAGCCCCAGGCGATCGGCCGCGCGCGCCACGCGCGATGACTGGTCGCCGCTCATCAAGTGCACGTCGAGCCCGCGCTCCTGCAGCGCCCTCATCTCTTCGCGAACACCGCTGCGGTAGTCTTCCTCGATGCGAAAGCGCACGACGACCTCGCCGTCGCGCGTCAAGACGCACTGTCGATCGTCGGCCTCGCTGCAATCCTGTCGAGCGGCCGAAGGCGCCTCTGGCTCGCTTTGCCGCGTCGCGAACGCAGCAGAACCGAGCCGCCAGCAGGAGCCGGCCCAGGTCGCCTCGAGCCCCTCGCCAATGCGTTCTGCCACGGACATGCCGGCGACGACGGGCGCACTCGGAAGAGCCTCGAGCACCGCCAGACTGACGGGGTGGTTGCTGGCCGATGCAAGCGACGCCAGCACCGGCAGCACATGGCCGTCGATCGGCGCGTCCACCGTCGCACGCAAGCCGCCAAACGTCACCGTGCCCGTCTTGTCGAACACGACATGGCGCAGCATGCGCACCTTGTCGAGCAAGCTCTTGGTGCGCACGAAAACACCGCGCCGGCGCAGCCCAGCCAACGTGAGATGAAACGCAAGCGGCGTGGCAATCCCCATGGCGCAGGGGCACGTCACCACCAGCACCGCGACCGCAACCGGCAATGCCCGCGCCGGATCGATGCAAGCCCAGACCCCCGCGGCAATCGCGGCGGCCAACAGCACGCCGATGGCGTAGTAGCGGTTGAGCCGGTCCCAGAAGACAACGCGGCCGTGGGTGTCTTCGCGATCCACTGGCTCCTGGCTGAGCAGGTCGGCAAGCCCCGACTCCACGTAGCCCGCCTGCACCTTCATGCGGACCGCGCGAAGGCCTGCGTGAAAGGCGCCCGCCGGAATCTCGCTGCCCGCCGCAAAGCGACGCGGTTCGCTTTCGCCATTGATCCAGTCCAACGAAAAGCTGTTCGCATCGCCGAGCAACACGCCGCGCGTCGGCACCAGATCACCCGGGGCCACAATCAACTCGTCGCCGACTCGAAGCTCCTGAATCGGCACCAGCTGCACTTCGCCATCGCGCACGCAGCGCGCGCGCAGATGTTCCGCACCATCATCCGCAAGCACCTGATCCCGACTGCGCGCCAGCGTGCGCTGCTGCAGGAAGCGGCCACCAAGCATGAAGGCGACAAAGATCGCCAGCGTGTCAAACCAGGTGTCGCCGCCGGTCAGCTGGCCGATCACCGAACCGCCGTATGCCATCAAGATGCCGACGGAGATCGGCAGATCCATGTGCACGACTCCGGCCCGAACGCCGGCCAGCGCGGACCGGAAAAAGACCGGACCGCCTGCCACCAAACTGACCGAGCCAAGGCCAAGCAGCACCCAGCCAAACATGGTCCGCAAAAAGTGCTCTTCGCGCGCTTCGCTGCCAACCGAATCGAGGCCGAAGTAGAGGCTCACCGCCAAGATCATGGCGTTCATGGCGACGGCCGCGCAGATGCCCAGCCGCAGCAGCAGGCCCGTATCGCGTTCGACGCGGCGCGACGGCGGAGCCATCGGATAGCCCAAGCGCGCCGCCAGCTCGGCAAAGGCGCGCGCGGCGCCGCTGCCAGAACGATATGTCAGCGTGACGCGACCAAGCGACGGAGAAACGTCAATACGCACGCCGCCGGCGACACGCTGCCAGAGAGCGCGCAGCAGCCAGACGCACGCCGCGCAGCGAATCCCCTGAACATCAACAGAGAGTCGCACGACTTCGCTGCCGCCGCCGGCCGCAGCGACGGCAGATGCTTCCATCTCCGGAAGCCAGTCAAACGCCGGCACGCGCGGAGCCGTGCCAACGGCCGTCTTTTGCGCGCCGCCCAACGCATAGAATCGCGTCAGCCCCTCCTGCTGCAGCAAGCCATGAACCGCTTCACAACCCGCACAACAGAAGGACGAACTGCGCCGATCGGCCGGCACCAGTAGGCCACAGTGCGTACACCGCTCGCTGCCCGCCGCGTCCCCATTCACTTGTCCCGGCGCAGTGCGAACGCTCGCAGAGCGTTCGTTGCCGGAGACCACGGAACGGAGCCTCATACCAAAGTGAATGCCCCGCGCGGCCGTGAGTTTCGTTGCGTTTCCGCCGGATGCCTACATGCGCACATTCGTTTCCATTACCTGCTATCAGACTAGCCAGGCGAATCGCCATCTCGACTACGTCATTGTTCGCAGTTCCGCCAAGACAAGGTCGAGGCTCATTTTGACCAAAGCCAAGATGTGACGCGCGAGCCGACACGCACCCGAACGCGGCCGCAAATCGCTACACAGGTCGCGGTAGGCTCCCCTGCGCACACTGCCCCATCGCGCGCCGCGCACAAGATCCGGAACTTGTTCGAGCCGCGCCAGCAGACCCAGGCCATCATTTGTTCGAAAGTGCCAACACCCTGCGCGCGTTGACAGCTTCGACGGCCACACGCATGCGCGGCCCCCTACCATGAACGTGCTGCTCGACAGCTTTGTCTTTGGCGCTGCCAACTCGCTGCATTGCGCATGCATGTGCGGACCGCTCGCCCTCGCGTTTCAGGGAGGCGCTCGCGGCGCCTGGGCCTACCACATCGGCCGCGCCCTTTCGTACACTCTGCTGGGCTTCGCACTCGCCACCGCCGGGCGCATGCTCGGAACGTCCGCGATGGCAACGCCAACGGCCTACGTCGCGTTTGTGCTAGCTGCCGGACTGATCGTGCTGGCACTGGTCGGCGAACGCGGCGCCCTGTCGGTGCCGGGCGTGGGCAATCTACTCCAGCGAGCCATGGCTAAGACACGCGACTGGTCGGCGGCAACGCGCGCTGGAGTGCTTGGCGTCTGCACACCGCTGCTGCCGTGCGGCCTGCTTTGGGCAGCATTCGCCGGAGCCGCCGTCGCCGGCACGCCCATGGCGGGAGGAGCTGTGATGGGCGGCTTCGCGCTCGGCTCCCTGCCGCTGCTGCTGCTCGCCCAGACCCAAGCGCGGCGCCTGCTGCATCGCTTCGGTCCACAAACGCTTCGCCGCCTGCAGCAAGCAACCATGCTGCTCGCGGCCGGCATGCTGATTTGGCGCGGGGTCCTGGCCCTGCAGGGTGAGAGCTGCTGCCACGACGCGTAGCGAGGCAGCCCCCGAGCCGGCAGACAGATCGCCTTCGCACTCGCACCAAAGGCTCCGATGCGATCCGATACGCGCGCACTGCGGTAGGGCTCGCCCCATACCGGCGCGTGAACCCCCGGTCCCACCGACGGTTTCACATCCCGCACCAAGAAGCCTTCGCTCCTGCCCAGCCAGCAACCGAAAACGGTCCTACGACGTGAGCGAGACGAGCGCACCAACAGCCCATAAGTTTGGCGGCAGCAGCCTCGCCAGCGCAGAACGCATGAACCGCGTCGTCGGCATCCTGCGCTCGCGCCCCGAAAGCAAGGTCGTCGTGGTGTCGGCGATGGGCGGTGTAACCGACGCGCTGATTGCGGCCATCGAGACGGCGTCACGCAACGAGTGCTGGCAAGAGCAGGTAGTGGCCCTCGAAAGAAAGCACCAGCTGGCCGCCAGCGAACTGCTTGGCGAGCGCGCCGAACCGCTCATGGGCAAGCTGCGCGAGGAGTTTGAGGCGCTGCGCGAAATCCTGCGCGCCCAGGCTCGCATCGGCGCCGTATCCACCGACCTACTCGAGCTGGTCAGCGGCCTCGGCGAAATCTGGTCCGCTCAGCTCATCCACGCGGCGCTGCGGGCGCACAGCGTGCCAAGCACCTGGCTCGACGCGCGCGAAGTGCTCGTCGTATCGCCCACCGACCTCGGCATGGCGGTGGATTGGGACGCCACCCACCAACTGCTGGCCCAGGCGCTGTCGCCAAACGCACATCCCCAACACGTCATCGTGTCTGGCTACGTCGCCCGAACCGCCAGTGGCCGCGTAACCAACCTCGGCCGCAACGGCAGCGACTACTCCGGCGCCATCTTCGCGGCTCTCTTTGCCGCGCGAGAGCTGCACGTTTGGAGCGACGTCGACGGCGTGCTCTCTGCCGACCCACGCGTTGTCGACGAAGCTGTCGAGATCCCGCAGCTGTCCTATTCCGAAGCGTGCGAGCTCGCATACTTCGGTGCCAGCGTGCTGCACCCGCAGACGATGGCGCCCGCGATCGAACGCGACATCACGATCTACGCGCGCAACACGTTTGACCCGAGCCACCCCGGCACGCGCATCGCTGCCAACGTCGAGCCGGAGCCACCGGTCAAGGGCGTAACGACCGTGCGCAACCTGGCAATCCTCAACCTGGAAGGAGCCGGCATGATCGGTGTTCCGGGCACCGCACAGCGAGCCTTCGCCGCGCTTGAGCAAGCAGACGTGTCGGTTGTGATGATTTCGCAGGGATCTTCCGAGCACTCAATCTGCGCGGTGATCCGGGCCAAGGATGCGGATCGAGCCGAACACGCGGTCCGCCGCGCCTTTCAAACCGAACTCACGTCCGGACTGATCAGCGACGTGCGCATCGACCGCGAGATCGCCGCACTGGCCGCCGTCGGCGACGGCATGGCGGGCACGCCCGGCATCGCCTCCCGGCTCTTCCATGCCCTCGGTCGCGCCAACGTCAACGTGCGCGCCATTGCGCAGGGATCTTCCGAGCGCAACATCTCGGTCGCACTCGACGAAGCGCTCGCCGACCGCGCGCTGCGCGCCGTGCACGCCGGGTTCTACCTCTCGAACCAGACGATCTCGATCGGCTTGATCGGACCCGGCAACGTCGGCCGCGCGTTCTTGCGACAGGTTCATGAGGCTCGCGAACGGCTCCGCAACCAACGCGGGCTCGACCTGCGCGTGCGCGCCATCACCGGATCGCGTCGCATGACCCTGTTTGCAGATCGCATGGCCGACCCGGACGCTCCACTCGAACGGGCTGCAGATCTCGACGCGTTCGTGGCCCACGTGCACAGCGAGCACCTCCCCCACGCCATGATTGTGGACTGCAGCGCCAGCGACGCGGTCGCCTCGCGCTACGCCGCATGGCTCGGCTGCGGCATGCACGTCATCACCCCCAACAAGCTATTGGGAGCTGGCCCCATCGAACGCTACCACGCGGTTCGCGCCCAGCGCGGCACGTTTGCCTATGAAGCAACGGTCGGCGCGGGGCTCCCCATCATCACCACGCTGCGGGACCTGCTCGGCACCGGCGACCGCGTGCTTGCCATCGACGGCATCTTGTCCGGCACGCTCGGCTACCTCTTCCATCGCTTGGACGGCACCAGACCGTTTTCGACTCTGGTGCGCGAAGCCATCGAACTCGGCTACACCGAGCCCGAACCGCGCGACGACCTGAGCGGCCTCGACGTAGCCCGCAAGCTGGTGATCCTGGCCCGCGAAAACGGCTTCGCCACGGAGCTCCGCGACGTAGAGCTCGAGTCCCTGGTTCCGCCCGCGCTTGCCGACGTGAATCGGGAGACCTTCCTGGCGCGGCTCGGGGAGCTCGACAACTCGATCGAACAGCGGCGGCAACACGCAGCCGACAACGGCGCCGTCCTGCGCTACGTCGCGAGCCTTCGCCCAGATGGCGCGGCCCGCGTCGGCTTGGTCGAAGTGCCGCGCGAAGACGCGCTGGCCACGCTTCGATCCACCGACAACATCGTGCAGTTCACGACCGAGCGCTACCGCGACAATCCACTGGTCATCCGCGGGCCAGGAGCCGGCCCTGAAGTCACGGCGATGGGGATCTTCGCCGACGTCTTGCGCGTAACGGAGGGCCTCGGACACGAGTCGTCACCATGAGCGCCACCACAAGCAACCGCGCGCAGGCAGCCGCAACCGCAACCGCTCCCGCAACGATCGGCAACTGTGCCTGCGGCTTCGACGTTCTCGGGCACTCGTTAGCCGGCCCGAGCGACCAGGTCACCGCCACGCGAATCGACGCGTCTCGAGCCACCGTGCGCATCACTTCCATCGACTGCGCCGATGCCGATCTACCGACCGACACCGAGCACAACACGGCCGGCCGCGCGGCGCACGAGCTCCTCCTGCGAGCGCGCGCAACCATGGGCGTCGAGCTAGCGATCAAGAAGGGCATCCCGCTCGCTTCCGGCATGGGCGGGTCCGCCGCCAGTGCCGTAGCCGCGGTCGTCGCCACCAATGCGCTCTTGCCAGAGCCGCAGCCAGAGGCCGTTCTCTACTCGGCGGCCTGCGCCGGCGAAGCTGCGGCAAGCGGCGCGCCGCACGGCGACAACGTGGCTCCGTGCCTACTCGGCGGCCTCGTCATCGCGCCGCGCGCGGGTGCGCCGATTGCCATCCCCGTGCCCGACTGGCTACATATTGCCCTCGTGCATCCGCGCTTCGAACTAGAGACGCGCCGCTCCCGCCTCGTCCTGCAGCAGCCCTACGCGCTTGCTGACGTCACGGCGCAGCTCGAGGGGCTGGCGCTGGTGCTCGCCGGCTGCCATCGCCAGGACAAGGATACGATCGCGCGCGGGCTCTACGACGTCCTGGCAGAACCACGTCGCGCCGACTTGATTCCGGGCTTTCGCGCCGTGCAGGCTGCAGCGCTCGAAGCGGGCGCATTGGGCGCAAGCATCGCCGGCGGCGGCCCCAGTGTGTTCGGCTGGTTTGCAGATCGAGCGACGGCCCAACAGGCTGCCGGCGCCATGCAGCAGGCGTTCGCCCGCGTCGACCTCATGAGCGAATCATTCGTCTCCCCCGTTGCCGGACCGCGCGCCGCAGTCATTTCATGAACGTGCAAAGCACCAGAGGACACGGCCCGGTGGCGCTGTCCGAGGCAATCGCCAAAGGGCAAGCTCCCGACGGGGGCCTCTACATGCCCGCAGCTGTCGCCTCGATCCAGGGGCCTTGGCCCGACGATTTCGCCGGGCGTGCCAGCAAGCTGCTGGCGCCGTTCTTTGCCGGCGATGCTCTGCTCCCCGAACTGCCGCACATCGTCGCCGAATCCCTGTCCTTTGCCCCCCAGCTGCGCTGGCTCGACGACCGCACCGCGCTGCTCGAACTGTTTCACGGTCCGACCTCCGCCTTCAAAGACTACGGCGCACGCTTTTTGGCGAGCTGCCTTGCACGGCTGATGGACCCTTCGCACCCGAACACGGTGCTGGTCGCAACATCTGGCGACACTGGCGCAGCGGTCGCCGCCGCATTCTGGCGCCGGCGAGGCGTTCGCGTGGTTGTGCTCTATCCAGACGGCCGCGTCTCGCAGCGCCAGGCGCACCAGCTTGGTTCGTTTGGCGACAACGTCACGACCTACCGCGTTGCGGGCACATTTGACGACTGCCAACGAATGGTAAAGGCGGCATTCGCCGACACCGAGCTCTCGCGGCGGCACGGACTCGTCTCAGCCAACAGCATCAGCCTGGGTCGACTGCTGCCGCAAATGACCTACTACGCCCATGCCGCACTTGAGCTGCAGGCGCAGGGGCGCGGCCTCATGCATGTCGTGGTGCCAACCGGCAACCTCGGCAACGCGCTCGCTTGCCTGCTCGCGCGCGAAGCCGGCCTGCCGATCGGTGAGGTCGTGCTGGCGACCAATGCCAACCGCGCTCTGCCGGACTTTCTTGCGACCGGCGAGTATGCGCCGCGCGACAGCGTCGCCACGCTTGCGAATGCCATGGACGTGGGCGCGCCGAGCAACCTGGAGCGGCTGCGCGCACGCTTTGCGCAACCGAACGCCGTCGTCACGGCAGACTCCGTCGACGACGCCACGATCCGAGCAACGGTCGCCGCCGCGCACACCGCCTGGCGGGAGGTTGTCTGCCCGCACACGGCGTGCGGCCTGGCGGTGCTGCAGCGACGGCGCGAAGCCGCCAGCCCAGCCGCCAGCCCAGCCGCCGGCCCAGCCACCCGCGCAGCGCGAGACGCCAGCGGCACCTGGGTGGTCGCGGCAACGGCGCACCCCGCCAAGTTTGCCGACGTGATTGAACCGTTGATCGGCGGCAGCGTCGCGGTGCCACCGGCACTTCAACGCCTGCTCGATCGACCTGCCCACTCGACACCGCTCGCGGCCACCGACCGGGCCCTCGCCGCGGCACTCGCGTAGCGCTGCGCAACCGCGCAAGCAGCATCCCGCCCGCCGCCCCGCCGGGCAAAGAGCCGCACGGCAATTCTCCCGAGCGCGCCCGCAGCGCCCGGATACGGACTACTCTGGGGTTCGCCTGCCGCCCCTTCAGCGGCCGCTTCTGCCCCACTTTCCCGAGGTTGCCATGCACCACCACAGGCTCCAATCCACAGTCGCGACGCTCGCGCTAGCCAGCTCGCTCGCGGCACAAATCCCGGTCGACAGCGCATTCCTCCTCGAGCAAACGCCGGTTGTCGCACCCGCCTACTTCCGCCTGGTCGACACTCTCGGCCGCGGCACCACACAGGTCCGACGACAAAGCGTGTTCATGCCGATCGAATCGGTCGCACTCGATCGCACCGACCCCACGTTCTTCTACTACCTTGGCGGCGCCAACTCGTTCGCCGGCACCTGGCAAGCAGAGCTGTGGCCAGCGGCTGAAATCGGCGCCAATCTGTGGGGCCCCTGGAGCCGAGTCGCGGCCGTGCGCATCGCGGTCGGCGACAACGAAGTCCTCACGGGCGAAGGGGCGGACCTCGAGCTGTTTGACAAGGTCGGCAACGCCGGCACCCAGATCCTCACGCTGCCGATTCAATCGATCGTCGACATCGCCGCACTTGGCGGCTTTGCCTATGTCGCCGACAGCGGTGTCAACGGCACCGGCAGCATCCTCGAAGTCGACCTGGCAACGTCGGCCGTTCGCACCGTTGGCGTCTACGGCGGCCTGCTTTCGCTTGACGTATCGCCTTTCGGACAGGAGCTGCTCATCGGCACCAACGGCGGCGACGTGCTGCGTATCGACATCGTGACGGGCGCGACCACCGGCACGGTCGTCAATGGCCTTGGCCCCGTCACCACGGTCGGCTACACGCGACTCGGCACGGCCGTCTACAGCGACGGGGTTGCACTGTGGAGTGAGATTGCTGGCCCGCAGCCAATCTACATTTCGCCAAGCTCGATCCTCGACTTCGGCGTCGCCCTCGCGACCAGTGCTTCGATCGTGCCATTCGGCGAGGGCTGCGGTGCCGCACAGGGCGCCACGATCTCGGCTCCCGGCTTGCAGCCGCTGCCCGAACTCGGCAACGCCACCTTCGCAGTCGGCCTAGAAAACGCGCCGCCATCGGCATTGGCACTGCTCGTCGCAGGCAACAGCCGCAGCGTGTGGGCCAACGGCATTCTGCCCTTCGACCTGGCCCCACTCGGAGCCACGGGCTGTAACCTTTTGACGTCGCCGGACGCGACGGCACTGACCACGACCGACGCAGCGGGCAGCGCGCAAGTGACGCTCGCCATCCCCAACAACCCCGCTCTGCTCAATGCAGAGTTCGCCGCCCAGTGGTTCGTCCCAGACGCCACCATCGGCACTCTCGGGCTCGCCGCGAGCGAAGGCGCATCCTTCGTTATCGGCTAGCTGCTGGTCGCCCACGGCACAGGAGCTGGCGCGAGACGCCGGCCCGCAGCCGCCTACGGCCGCACAACCGGGCTGCCATGGTCGCGGATGCGGTCGGTCGCTGCGCGCAGTTCTCGCGTAATGCCAGGCTCGTGCGACGAGTGGCCCGCGTCATCGACGACAACATACGAAGACTCAGGCCACGCCTGGTGCAGCTCGTAGGCGGACTCGATCGGGCACACGATGTCGTAGCGACCATGCACGATGAAGCCGGGGATCGACCGAACGCGATCCACGCGGCGCAGCAGCTGATCATCCGGATCGAAGCGCACGTTGCGGAAGTAGTGCGCTTCCAGCCGAGCCACGGCCCAGGCAACATCCGGTTCGTCAAAGTGCGCTGCAAACTCGGGATTCGGTAGCAGCGTGCAGCTCAGGATCTCATAGGTCGCCCAGCTCTTCGCCGCGGCCAGGGCAACGCTTCGATCGTCGCTGTGCAGCAGGCGCCAGTACCCTTCTAGAAGATCGCCGCGCTCTGCTTCGGGCACAGCACTGGCAAACGCGTGCCACCGCTCCGGCTGCAGCTGGCGCATACCGTAGAGCCACCAGTCGAGTTCTTTTTGCTGCAGCAGCCAGATGCCGCGCAGGGTCAGACTACGACAGCGCTCTGGGTGAACTTGCGCATACGCCAACGACAGCGTGCTCCCCCATGAACCGCCAAATACGTGCCAGCTCTCAATACCGAGCTGCTCGCGGAGGCGTTCGAAGTCTGCGATCAGGTGGGCCGTGGTGTTGGCCGTGAGATCGCCAACGGGTGTCGAGCGACCGCAGCCACGCTGGTCCACTAAGACAATACGAAAGTGGCCAGGATCGAAGAAGCAACGATCTCCCGTCGAGCATCCAGCACCGGGCCCACCGTGCACAAACAGGATCGGCTCGCCATCGGGATTGCCGCACTGCTCGTAGTAGAGAGCGTGCGGCGGATCAACGTGGAGTTCGCCGTGGTCATACGGCTCGATTTCGGGATAGAAGTGTTCGTTGGCCACAGCGCGAGCCTAGCACACCGCAACACCACGCGCGCCAGATCCTGCGCGCCACGGCTTGCGCCGCATAGAGCCCGCGCCGCATAGAGCCCCGGCCGCACAGAGCTCAGTAGCCGAACAGCTTCAGCGGGCGCATGCTACAGCCATGCACCGCACTCCACTCGCCATCTTGGCATTGGCGGCAACCACGCTGCCGGCTGCTCGGACCATGGCGGCCCAGCAGGACAAGACGCAGCGCCCCAACGTCCTGCTCTTCTTCACCGACGACCAGGGCTACGGCGACCTCTCGTGCCAGGGGCATCCGACCATCCACACCCCACATATCGATGCACTGGCGGCGAGCGGCATGCGGCTCACCCAGTTCTACGTCGGCTCACCCGTGTGCTCGCCGTCGCGTGCGGCGCTGCTGACGGGCTGCTATCCGAAACGCGTCTCGATGCATGAGCATGTGGTGTTCCCGCAGTACGACTACGGCCTGCACACCGACGAAGTAACCCTTGCCGACGCGCTCCAGGCCGCCGGCTATGCGACGGGATGCTTCGGCAAGTGGCACCTCGGCCATCGCCCCGGCTTACTGCCGCTCGACCAGGGCTTCGACGTGTTTGAGGGCGTTCCCTATTCCAACGACATGTCGCGCTTTCACCGCAAGGCAAACAGCAAATACGGCTACCGACTGCCGTGGCTACGCGGCAACAACGTCGTCGAATGGGAGCCCGACCAACGACTGCTCACGCAGCGCACGACCGATGCAGCCATCGCGTTTGTCGAAGCAAGCACCGACAAGCCCTGGTTCTGCTATGTGCCCTACTCGATGCCGCACATCCCGCTCTACGCGTCGAAGGAATTTGCGGGTCGCAGCCCGCGAGGCCTCTACGGGGATGTCATTGAAGAGATCGACGCCAACGTCGGCCGCGTGATCACCAGGCTGGAGCAGCTCAACCTGCGCGACAACACGATCGTGCTGTTCACCAGCGACAACGGTCCTTGGCTGCCCTTCAAAGAACAAGGCGGCAGCGCCGGGCCGCTCCGAGGCGGCAAGAGCACCAACTGGGAGGGCGGGCAGCGCGTGCCGTTCGTTGCCTCTTGGCCGCAGCACATTCCGCCCGCTTCCGTCTGCCGTGAATTGGTCACGGCGATGGACGTTCTGCCAACCGTGCTCGCCATGTGCAAAATCGACGCCGCCGGAACGCGTGCAAACGCCGACAGGCCGATCGACGGACACAGCGTGCAAGAACTGTTGCTCGGCGCACCGGGCGCCACATCGCCAACCGAGCAGTTCCTCTACTACACGAGCAGGGGCAAGCTCGCCGGCATCCGCCGCGGCGCGTGGAAGCTGTGGCTCGAGTCCGGCGCGCTGTATCACGTGGAGCACGACATTGGCGAGCAGTGGGACCTGGCCAAGAAGCACCACATGATGACGGCCGAACTACGCGCCGCAGCCCTGGCCGCCGACGCCAAGATCACGGCGCAGCAGCGGCCCGTGCGTCATGTTGCCGAAGAGCAGTTTGACCCCCGCAAGAAGTAGCCGCCGCGAAGGCTTCGCGCCGACCTGGTCCTCGTAGCGCAAGGCGCTGCGACGAACGCATGTTCACTACTTCAGCCGAGCAGCTGCAACGCCGTGATGGGCGTCTTCGTGCCCGCAGAATGCCTCCGATATCAGAGGCACGCCACCGCGCGCCCCGACCTGGCCCCTCCCGCAGCACCCCAAACCGAAAAAAGCCACCAGCCACGCGGGCACAGCGCACAAGAGCGCCGCATG
>JBGCDH010000083.1:0-42737 GCA_045105235.1 Planctomycetota bacterium
CCGCGCACGGCCATGGGCGGCTGCATCCAGACCACGGCCGTGATGGCCGCGCCGATCATCGCGGCGAGCGGCAGCCCCACGTAGGGGACGCCGACAAGCGCCATCGTGATCGGGGTGGCGATGCCGGCCAGCAGCAGCATCTGCAGGCGATCGAGCAGCGGCGGCCCGGTGCGCACCGTCTCGGTCGGGGTCGCGCCGAGCATATGCTGTTCGGTGGCGCGACGGATTGGGTCGAGCACCCAGCAGGTCAATACGTCCATCAGCGCCGGGCCCGCCGAAAACCACACGGCCAGCAGCCACAGATGGGGGCCGCTGTAGGAGTCGCTGGCCGCGTTGCGGGCAAACGAGGTCGCAAACGCCGGCAGCAGCCAGAAGAACGAAAGCGTCGCGAGCAGGCCGGCGGCGGCCAGATTGACCAGCACCGGGACGCGCAGGATCCCGATGAACTCGCGGGCATAGAGGATCGCCAGCATGGCGCGGCGCACCGAATCGACGCCGCGCAGGAAGTCCATGACAGGGTTGCGCCGGCCGACGACCACGGCGCTGCCGCGGCCGATCGTCACGGCTTCGTCACCGCAAACCACGCACGGCGCCTTGGGGCGCCGGTAGCCGCAGAGCGCACACATTCCGTTTTGTACGGGCTGAGTCACCTTTCCTAGTTGGCTTGCTGCCTCTATCCTGTTCGGCCCTTCGAACCGACCCAATATGAGCGATCCGTACAAAGCCCTCGACTTCTACAACGTAGACGAACTCTACAGCGAAGAGGAACGCATGATCCGCGACACCGTGCGATCGTGGGTTTCCGACCGATTTATGCCCGTGATTGAGGAGCACAACCGCGCGGGCACGTTCCCGACGGAGCTGATCCCCGAGCTCGGCGAGATGGGCGTCTTTGGCGCCAGCCTGACCGGCTACGGCTGTGCCGGCCTGTCGCCGGTCGCCAGCGGCCTGATTTGCCAGGAACTCGAGCGCGGCGATTCCGGCCTGCGCTCGTTCGTGTCGGTGCAAGGCTCGCTGTGCATGTATCCGATCTGGGCCTACGGCACCGATGAGCAAAAAGAGCGCTACCTGCCCAAGATGGCGACGGGCGAGCTGATCGGCTGCTTTGGCCTGACCGAAGCCGACTTCGGCAGCAACCCGGGCGGCATGCTGACCAAGGCCGTCGAAGACGGCGACCACTACGTGCTCAACGGCAGCAAGTATTGGATCACCAACGGCTCGATCGCCCAGGTCGCGATCGTCTGGGCCAAGCTCGACGGCGAGATCCGCGGCTTCCTGGTCGACTGCGATACCCCCGGCTTCACCGGCAAGGGCATCAAGAACAAGTTCTCGCTGCGCGCCTCGGACACGTCCGAGCTGGTGCTCGAGGACGTTCGCATCCCCAAGTCCAACCTGCTGCCGGGTGTCAAGGGACTCAAGGGGCCGCTGAGCTGCCTGACGCAGGCGCGCTACGGGATTGCCTTCGGCGCGATCGGTGCGGCCCAGGCTGCCTACGACGAGGCGTGTCGCTACAGCCAGATGCGCATCATGTTTGACAAGCCGATTGCCCGCTTCCAGCTGGTGCAAAACAAGCTCGTCTGGATGGCCAACGAGATCGTCAAGGCGCAGCTGATGTGCTGGAAGCTCGCCCAGATGAAGGAAGGCGGTACGATGCAGCACTACCACGTGTCGCTCGCCAAGCGCAACTCGTGCTGGATGGCGCTCGAGTGCTGCCGCATGGGCCGCGACGTGCTCGGCGCCAACGGCATCACCGACGAGTACCAGATGATGCGCCACATGTGCAACCTGGAGTCGGTGATCACCTACGAAGGCACGCACGACATCCACGCACTGATCGTCGGGCGAGAGTTGACCGGCGAAAACGCCATCATGTAGTGGCGAGCGCCGTATTCGCGCCCTGGCGGCGTCAGGCGGCGGATTCGCCGTGCTCAGCGTGGCGAGAGCCACGCTTCCGCGCGGACTCACCTTGCCTTCCTTGCCAGGACACGAATCCGACGCTCGCCGTACGCATTTGCGCACGATGAGGCTGCGCGCTGCGGTTTGCGCGATGGGGCTGTTGGGGAGTGGCGGTTCGCGTGGCTGTGCCACGCCTGACGGGGGGGGTGTGCGTTGCGCGTTTGCACGATGAGGCTGCGCGCTGCGGTTTGCGCGATGGGGCTGTTGGGGGAGTGGCGGTTCGCGTGGCTGCGCCACGCCTGATGGAGGGGTGTGCGTTGCGCGTTTGCGTGATGAGGCTGGGCGGGGCTGGTGGGGAAGCTTGGGGGCTCGGGCGTTTTTCTTGGCGCTGGGGGCTTTGGTTTCCTCTAGCGAGGGGGAGCTTGTTCTATGCCTGAGATGCCTTTCGTTTTGCTGCCGATGATCGAGGTGTTTGCCCTTTTGGGCGAGCGTGATGCGTGTGGGTGGGGTCGATGAGCGGTGGGCGGGTGAGTGGGGATGGTGAGGAGCGCATGGGGCAGCTCTGTGATGAGCTGCAGGTGGCGCTTGATGCGGGGCAGTCGGTTGATGTTGGGGGGCTGGCGGAGCGCTTTGGGCTGGCGGAGTCCGAGGTGCAGAAGGCTCTGCAGGCGTTGGCTGCGTTTCAGCAGGTGCTTGGGGGCGAGGAGGCGGCAGCGGTTCGTGAGCTGGCGCCGCCGCAGCTGTCCGAGGACTACGAGGTGCAGGGCGAGCTCGGTCGCGGTGGCATGGGCGTGGTCTATCGGGCGCATCAGAAATCGTTGGATCGCGAGCTGGCGGTCAAGGTGTTGCGCCCTGGGGAACTGATGTTTGGCGACGCGATTCGCCGCTTCGAACTAGAGGCCAAGAGTCTCGCCCGGCTGCGCCATCGCCACATTGTGTCGGTGCATGAGGTGGGCAAGGCCGACGGCCTGGTCTACTTCACGATGGACCTGATCGAGGGCTGCACGCTTGCCGAGCTGCTGAAAAACGGCGCGATGCCGACCACCCAGGCCGTCAAGCTGCTGCTGCAGATCAGCTCGGCCATGGCCTATGCGCACGGCAAGGGCGTGATGCACCGTGACCTCAAGCCTGGCAACGTGCTGCTCGACGGGCACGGCGATGCCTTCGTCTGTGACTTCGGTTTGGCGCGCGAACTCGGCTGCGATGTTGGCGCGACGTTGACGGGTCAGATGCTCGGCACGCCGGCCTACATGAGTCCGGAGCAGGCGCTCGGCGATCGCGACAAGATCGGCGAACAAACCGACGTCTACGCGCTCGGCGTGATTCTCTACGAGTGCCTTGCGGGGGCGGCGCCCTTTGCGGGGCTGCCGCTGGCGCAGCTGATGCACGCCGTGATCGAGAAGGAGCCGATGCCCTTGCGCAAGCGCAACTCAAGGGTGCCGGTTGACCTGCAGCTGATCTGCGAGAAGGCGATGGCGAAGGAGCCTCAGCAGCGCTACGCGACCGTGCAGGCGCTTGCGGAGGATCTTGAGCGCTTCTCGATCGGCAAGGAAATCCTGGCGCGTTCGCCGTCGACGTTTGCCCAGGGCTGGCGGTCCCTGCGGCGCAACCGCACCGCGCTGCTGCGCACGCTGGTCCCGGTCGCAGTGCTGCTGGCGATGGCGTGGCTGTTTGTCTTGCCGCTGATCCTGCGCAGCCGCACGACGGCGCTGGCCGAGCGAATGCGCGAGGCCGGCAGCGTGCAGGGCGAAGTTGCGGCCTACGAAGAGCTCTACGCGGGCTTTGCTCCAAGCGACATTCCGGAATGGGATCGGGCCCGGTATCTGCGCGCTTGCAACGACGAAGCTGCGCGCCTTTGGGTGCATGGCAGTGATGCCGAACAGGATCGGGCCGACGCGCTGTGCGCCGAAGCCAAGCGCTTGGTTGGTGATCCGGCTCGACACCGCTATTGGAGTGATCTAGCGGCAAGGGATCGAGGGCTCGTGGAGGCGTTCCGGACGGAGTGGCTGCGCATGAACTCGTGGATCCATGAGAGTCCGGCCCTGAGCTCCTTCCAATTCGACTACCGAGAAACTCGTGACAGGATGATGGCCGCCAGGCGGAAATCAGGGCGCGAGGCCGACATGATGTTCGCGGTCGCGAGCATCACCGAGATAGGTTTGTCGGAAGCGCCGTGGACCGAACGCCAGCGAGAAGCCGTGTTGTATTTGCTCCCCGCCAGCGAGCGACTCCCCGCAGGCCTGCGCGGCCATCTGCGCTCGCTTTGCCGGCAGCACGTTTCGACGCCCTACGAATACGTAGACTTCGCGTTTCTAGAGCGCCTGGTCGAGATTGCGGCGGACACCAGTCTACATATTGAATCGCGGTGCAACGCTGCGGCCTTGTTCGATGGTTGCGACTGGTTGCCGTTCCTCACGGAGACGCACACGCACAGTCCGCACGGTGGCAACGAGCGGCTGGTAGCGGACTCAGACCTGTCTTGGCTCACGGCAACTTGGAGCCGTCTGCAAGGGCTCTCGCGAATCGAGCAGTACAGGGGCCGCACCGACGCTGTGATCGAACGATATCGAGACGCTCAGCGTGTGGGCACGCTGAGCCCGATACCGGAACGCTGGACGAAGGCGTGGCTTCGAGAGCATGCGGGGCTGGGGTCGAGCAAGCCAAGTCACCTCCGCGCGCTGCAGATGCAGAATCGCAGCTCGGACCCGCGCGACCTGCTTTTGGCAGCGATGGGCTGGCACATGGAGGCGGACGCGCTGACGGTAGACATGCTGATCGAGCGGCTCGGTCAGTCGAGCGATGCGCAAGTGCACCACCTGCTCGAACTCACGGTTGGCTCAGACATCGCCGTTCCGCAGCGTAGCATGTGGACGGCCTCCAAGACGCAGGCGCGTTGGCTACGCGCGTTGAACCGGCCCGAGCAGCATCGTCGTTTGCTGCGTGTAGCGACCTTCGTGGTCCAAGATGGCGATATCGAGCCCCGCCTGTTCAAGAGCCACCAGCAGCTGCTCGCCGTCAATGAGCAGGCGGAGTGGCGCCACCCAATTTTTGAGGAACTGCCGTTTTCAGCCGCACACGTCGGCCAACGCTTGCCACGCGACTTCACGGCCTTGCACTCGCCCATGGCCCTTGCGGGGACGGCTCGTCTGCAGCTCAACGGCTCGTCTGTAGAGCTGAACGCGACAGCCCAGATGGACGGGCGCATGCCGTTCGGCGTTTGGCCGGTCACGTATGATGGCGACCACGATGCCGATGACGGCATCGTAGCGTTTCTTGGCGGTGCCTACTGGACGCAGCAGAACCAGAGCGCGCGCTATACGTGGTTTGCGCTCGCAACGACGCGTCCGGCTTCTGAGTCTGGTGACGCTTGGAGCCTGGAGCAGTGGCGCGATGCGATCGCGGCAACGATCGAGGACATAAGCGCCGAGAACCACTTGGCGATCAACAACGCCAAGCACGTTGCCGCCGCCTCATTCTTGCCGACGCCCGTGGCGCCCGAGATTTGGCAGCGCCTCGCCAAAAGGTATGAGGAATACACTCGGCAATTCCCCGACTTTGGCGTCTACTGCGTGAAGCACCGCTGCGCCGCACGCCTGCTGGCTGGCGATGAGTCGGCCATGGAGATCGATTCTGGTCCCAGCGACGGGCACGGACGCGAGTTTCTCGATGCGGCTTTCTACGCGCGGCTTGCTGCGACCACCAAGTCCGATTTGCTGCGCGATCACGCCTGGTCTCAGCTCGAAGGCTTCCGGCGCAAAACCGATGTGTTGCGTGCGATCGCCAAGCACAGGGACCGCGTGGAGGCGATCCCGGAAGCGATCGCCGAGCAGCTGGCGGGCTTGCCATCACCGACCTTCACGCAGCTCCGAGACATGTGCCTCCCGGTCGGGATGCTTGTGGTGCATCTGCTGCTGCTTGCATGGGCGATGTCGCGCATGTTCGGGCGTTACGTAATAAGTCGTGACGCCGGACTGGCTGCCGTCGTTCTCGGGCTGCTATTCACGCTTTGGGGCGTCTACATCGGCGATTGCGACTGCAACCCGCTTTGGCTGGGCCACGTGTTTGCAACGTTTTCGGTGTGGGCAGTGTGCTGCAACTCCACGCGCGGCTTTGGCTGGCTGTTCGTCGCGCTGGTATGGACCGGAACCACGGTGGCGTATCTGACCAACACTCTCGGCTTCCCCGATTGGATGTGGGGAATTGCCGCGTTGGCGTTGCTCTTGCTGCCGAGCCAGCGCCACTACATTCGGCCGCGTCGGCGCACGGCGCGCGCGGGGGCGGGAACTCGCGCGTGATGGCTCTGTGGACTGAATCCAGGCCTAGACCCAATGGACTAGGCCCAGTGATTGAGCGGTCCCGTGGTGCCGAGCATCGGGGCGCTGTGGATGGCGCGGTTGGTGAAGTCGGTGGCTTGCTGGATGGCCGCTTCGAGCGGTAGGCCGTTCGCGAGGCACGCGGTGACGGCGGCGCTGAAGGTGCAGCCCGAGCCGTGGCGGTGCGGCGAGTCGATCCTCGGCGAGGGAATGGTCTGGCTGCCTTCGGCGGTGACGAGCAGGTCGCCGTCGAGCGTCGGGACGTCTTTGACGAGCACGGCGGCTTGCGCGGCGCTTCGTTCGATCAGCGCACGGGCCGCGCGTTCGGCGGTGGCTTCGCTGGTGACGTCGATGCCGGTGAGGCGGTGCGCTTCGTGGCCGTTGGGGGTGACGAGCAGCGCCTGCGGCAGCAGGTGCTGGTGCAGGGCGTCGGCGACGTCGGGTGCCGCCAGGTCGTGGCCGTGCTTGGAGACCAGCACGGGATCGACCACCAGCTTGCGGCTGCGGCGGTCCGCGCCTTGATGCTCGGCGAGACAGCGCGCCACGCATGCGACGTTTTCGGCGGTGCCGAGGGCGCCGGTCTTGATCGCGTCCGCGCCGAGGTCGGCGAGCACGCTGTGGAGCTGGGCTTCGACCACGTCGGCTGGCTCGATGTGCACGCGGTCGACGCCGCGGGTGTTCTGTGCCGTAAGCAGCGTGAGCACCGATTGGCCGTAGACGCCAAAGCGGTGGAACGTCTTGAGGTCGGCCTGGATGCCCGCGCCGCCGGACGGGTCCGACCCGGCGATGGTCAGGGCCAAACGCGTGCTGCGTTCGTTTGCCATGCTGCAGCCAGAGGCTCCGCCTTCGCCGCGCCACGCGGAGTCGAAAAAGCGCAGTTCCAGCTCCATGGCGCGCCGGTGCGTGCGCGCCAGTTCTTCGCCGCCGACACTCTCGCTCTCCAGACGCGGTGCCAGCTGGCGCCACAGCGCGTCGAAGCCGGGGTCTGCATAGGTGCGCACCCAGTCGGCCCAGGGCGAGTCGGCGTCGAGCCTTGGCAGCAGCTGTTGTCCGAGCCACGCGTAGAGGCGCAAGCACGGCAGCATGGCGGCCGCGATGCACGGCTCCGGGCGGCGTGCGGCCGTCGCGAGCAAGAAGTCCGTATAGCCGAGCGTCGCAGCCGTCGGCTGGACCGTTTCGAGGTCGATGTCGAGGCGCTGCGCCATCGCGCGGTGCAGCTGGAGCTCTTCGTCGATGCCCTCGCGCAGGCGCTGGTAGAGCGCGCGTCCGTCGGCATCTTCGGCGGCATCGTCGGCCGAATCGACGGCGGCCTTGCCGGCGAGCTCATAGGCCTCGCCAAACGCCCGCAGAAAGAACGCGTCCTGGGCGACGTAGTCGCGGTAGCGCCACGGCGGCAGGCAGCCGTCCGCGAGCCCGCGCACAAACGGGTGAACAAGACAGGCATCGGCGAGGTCGGAGTCGGCGCGCCACAGCTGGTCGGCGAGGGAGAGGTTCACCCGTGCGGTGTAGGTCTTGTGATGGGCTCTGCCAACCGGGCGCCGGCCGGAATGCGTGCGGTGGCCTGGGCATGCCGGTAGCGTGTTCGGCCGTGAGCAACGATTCGGCTAGCGACGTGGGCGCCCTGCATGAACGCCCGGTTGTGCACGTCGACAGCGAGCGCGGCTTTTCTGGCGGCGAGGTGCAGGTGTTTCTGCTGATGGAAGGCCTGCGCGACGCCGGCGTGGCGCAGCAGCTCGTGGTGCCGCCGGGCAGCGCGTCGGCGCGCATCGCCAAAGAACGTGGCTTTGATGTGGTCGAACTCGCGCTGCGCAACAACGTCGATCTGGGTTCGGTGCGCGCGCTGGCAAAGGTGCTGCGCGGCGCTTCGCTGGTGCACCTGCACACCGGCCGCGCGACGTGGCTCGGCAGTCTGGCCGCGTGGCGGGCAGGCTGTCCGTCGGTCATCACCCGCCGCATGGATCGGCGCGTGAAGCGGGGGCCTCGCAACCGGCTGGCCTACCGGCGAGTTGCGCGGGCGGTGATTGCGATCAGCCCGTCGGTTCGCGATAGCCTCGTTGCTGGCGGAGTGCCGGCGGAGCGGATCGAGATGATCCCGGACGCGCTGGATCCGACGCGGATTGAAGTGTCTCTGGGGCGGGGTGCGGTGCGGACAGAACTTGGTATCGAGCCGGAACGCATCGTGCTGCTGGCCTTGGCGCAGCTCGTGCATCGCAAGGGGCTGGATGTGCTGCTGCGCGCCGTGGCCGAACTGCAAGATCCGCGGGCTCTCTGCGTGCTCGCCGGCGATGGACCCGAGGCTGGCAGCTTGCGCGAGCTCGCGACGCAGCTCGGCGTGTCCGATCGCGTCCAGTTTTTGGGCACGCGCAGCGACGCAGGGGACTTGCTTGCCGCTTGCGACGTGTTTTGCCTGCCTTCGCGCGCCGAGGGCATGGGCGTCGCCGCCCTCGAGGCGCTGGGCGCGAGCCGTCCGGTCGTCGCGTCGCGCGTTGGCGGGCTCGGCCAGCTGGTTGTCGATGGCGTCTCGGGCTTGCTCGTGCCGCCCGACGACGTCGCGGCCTTGGCCGCTGCCCTGCGCAAGCTGATCGACGACGCGCCTCTGCGCCAGCGCCTGGCCGAAGCCGGGCCGCGTCGCGTCGACGAGGGCTACCGCCCGGAGCAATACGTAGCGCGCCACCTCGAAGTCTACGCCGACGTGCTGCGCGGCTAGCTGCGCGGCTATCTGCTATCTGCGCCAGGCTAGATCGCGGCCGGCCACAGCCACGCAAACGCACCGGCCGTCACCAGGGCATACAGCGTGCCGTCGAAGGCGAAGCGAAGCGTCACGGCCCACGGGATGCCCTTCCAGATCGTGTCGTTGACCGACCACAGGGCGTAGCCGGCAAACGCGACCGCCCCGGTGATGCGGAAGACGCTCAGATAGGCCGTGCCCGGCGGCAGGGTGGCGGCCGCGACGTAGCCGCTGATGAGCCCGATCAGCAGGCTGAAGGCAAACCACTGCAGCAGCGCCTTGCCCATGTTGGGCATGCCCGAGCCGCGCATCATCAGGATTCCGACCGGCCCTCGCGCAAACTTCTTCTGCATCTCGGGGGACATCGCTTCCTTCATCGAGTCGGCCCCGGGGAACATGTACTGCCCAGGCGGCACGTTCGCCGACCGAAGCGCCTCGCATATGGCGTCCTCATGGGGCAGCTTGTCGTAGTCCTTGCGGTGGATGGGCAGGACCATGTGCAGGATCGAGCTGACGACGAATACGAAGACTGCGGATAGCAGGATCGGCAGCCAGAGATCGGCGAGGGCAGTCATCGCAGAACAGTAGAGCCCCGTAGCCACGGGCGTTAGCGTTCCGAGCGGCAGGCAAACGCGCGAATGACCGATAAGACCGACGTGACCGAGTTTGAACTCAAGACGGATTGCCGCCACGTGCGGTGGGATCGACCCTGTGCGCCTCACAAGAAGCGCGGCAAGGTCTGCCAGCAGTGCGACGAATACGACCCCGTTGGGCATCGCGTCCTGATGGTCAAGCTGGCGGCGACCGGCGATGTGTTGCGCACAACGTCGTTTTTGCCGGCGATCCACGAGCAGTGGCCGGGCGCGCACGTGACCTGGCTGACCCGGTCCTCAGCCAAGGGGCTGTTTGCCGGCAACCCGCTGGTCGACGAAGTCCTGGTGACCGAGGACATCACGACGGCGGCCCGTCTCGCGACCGAGGAGTTCGATGTCGTGCTGTGTCCGGACGCCGATCCGGATGCCGCGGTGCTGGCCGCGATGGCGCAAGGCCGCGAGCGACGCGGCTACGTGCGCAAGCCGGACGGCACGATCGAGGCGATCGGCGCTGGCGCCGAGCGCTGGCTGCAGATGGGCCTCAGCGACGACAACAAAAAGGCCAACACCGAGACCTACCAGCACCTCGTCGCCGATGTGCTCGGGCTGCCGCGGGCACATGTCCGCGAGCCCATTCTCGAGCCGTCGGACGCCGACAAGGGCGACGCCGCGCGCTTCGTCGCGTCGCTGGCCGTCGACGGTAGGCCGCTGATCGGACTCAACACCGGTGCCGGCGGCCGCTGGCTCTACAAGCAGTGGACGCTGGCGCACCAGCGCGCGTTCTTGCACCGCTGCAACGAGGCGGGCCTGGCCGTGCTGCTGCTCGGTGGCCCCGAAGAAGTAGGGCGCCACAAGGACCTGCTGGCATCGTCATCGGGACTGCCCGTGTTCGACGGCGGCAACCGCAACTCCTACGGCCGATTCGCGGCGCTGATCGATCACTGCCGGGTTGTCGTGACCAGCGACTCGCTTGCGGTGCACGTCACGGCGGCGCGCAAGAAGCCGGCGGTCGTGCTGTTTGGCCCGACCTCTGCGGCCGAGATCGAGCTCTACGGCCGCGGCAGCAAGATCACGCCGGACCTCGAGTGCCTGTGCTGCTACCTGCCAAAGTGCGACCGCGCGCCGCACTGCCAGGAGCTGATCGAGCCCGAAGCGGTGCTCTCGGCCGTGCGCGACTGGCTGTAGCGTCATCTGCCTCGTCTGGCAGCGTCGTCTGGCAGCGGCCGCGCGCTACACCCGGTAGGTGTTGGAACCCGCGTCGTAGCGCAGCTGCTCGTCGGCGCGTTCGCCGCGAAAGACGCGACGAAAGAACGCGCGCACCTTCGGGTTGCGCAGCGCGTCGTCGGCAAAGTAGGCGTGGCTCGAGCCGACCCGGTCGGCGCCGGTGAGCTGCACGTAGGCGGCATGCTCCGAAGTCAGGTTGAACGGGTAGTGGCCGAGCCGTGCCAGCTGCTCGCTGCCGGATTTCATCCGCGAGAAGCGCAGGGCCGTGTCGTCTTCGTTGATCGTGACGTAGACGCGGCGGCGGCAGCGGATGCGGTCGACCCAGCGCGTGTGTTCGGCGTTGTTGGTGTCGGCCGCGCACAGCACGACGTTGTCGAAGATCAGGCCCGTTCCCTCTGACGCCGTCGACAGCAGCAGGTGCTTGTAGAGGTAGTTGCCCATGCTGTGCAGCGCCAGGTTGACGGTGAACGGGCATTCCTTTTCGAGCGTGCGCGCGACCAGTCGGTGCTGCTGTTCGATGTTGTCGGGGAAGCGGGCGGCGGCCTCAAAGCGGATGCGCTGCATGCGGTCCTCGTTGGCGCGCTGCAGCCGCCGGCCGATCTCGGAGAGGGCGCGATCGAGCGCGCCGACCGACGCCTTCGCGTCGCGTTTGTCGCTCTTGTAGCTGGCCGTGCCGGAAATCAGGCCGCCGCCGTTGGCCGGCCAAGAAAACGGCAGCACTTCGATTCCGTATTTGCTCTCCATCAGAGCCGCGCGATCGAGCACGTCCTGCACGTCGTTGTTGTAGCCGTGCACAAAGACGAGCAGGTCCCGACCCTTGCGACGCGAACGAGGCTGCACAGCCTGCGGATTGATGCGCTGCAGCAGGCAGTGGGCGGTGTAGGCGGCGATGTGGCGCTCGCTCTTTGGCGGCCGCGCCGGCATGCCAACGGCCGTGCGCATGGCCTCGGTCGATTCGTCTGGCAGCACTTCAAGCTGCCATTTGCCCGCGCGCCGTTTGGCCTCGACGATGCGCAGCTCGTTCGGGCCGTTGACGTTCGGCTTCTTGCCGAGGATGGTGGGATCGCCCTGGCTGCGGCGTACGGCGCGATTGGTAATCAGGAACACGGTCGATTTCCTTCGATACGAGGTTCGGGCGCACTCTCGCGACCATCAAAGCGTGGTCGCAACGCACTGCCAACGAGGGGCCTTTTTGCCGCGTAGCATGATATCGCAGCGGCCATACTCTCGCCGCACGACTCCTCATCTCCATGGCTTCTCTCGGACTCGACATCGGCGGCAGCAAATGCCGCTACCAGTGGTGGACTACTTCTGATGCTTCAGATGCCTCAGATGCTTCGGCTCCAGATGCTTCGGCTCCAGATGCTTCCGCTGGCTCAGATGCTTCGGGGGAAACGTTCGGCGCTGGTGGCGATGCCGAGGCCGCGCAGCCGGCCGTCGATGGTGCCGATGCCGCGGTTGCGGCGATTGCCGCCGCGATCGCCAAAGCGCGCGGCGAGCGCGGTGCCGATGCGTCGAATCCGCCAAAAGCGATCGTCTGCGCCGTTGCCGGTGTCGGCAATCCATCGCTGCGCGCAGATGTCGAGCGCGGTCTGCGCCTGGCCGTGCCTGACGCCCCGCTCTACGTCGTGGGGGATACGCTCGCGGCGGCGGCTGCGGGGCTGCGCGAAGGGCCGGGGCTGCTGCTGTGGTCGGGTACGGGCTCGTTCTGTGTCGCACGCAGCGAGTCGGGCGAGCTGCTGCGGGCCGGCGGGCGAGGCTACGCCTTTGGCGACGAGGGCAGTGGCTACGATCTGGTGCGGCGCGCCATCATCGCCGTGCTGCAGGCGGTCGATGGGCGCGGCCCCGAGACCGTGTTGCGGGAGTCGCTGACGGCTGCGTTTGGCGCACCCTCTGCGGAGCGACTTGGCGCAGTGGCCCAATCGCTGCCGCCGCGCGCGGTCGCCGCTCAGCTGCCGGTCGTGATCGAGGCGTTTGACGCCGACGACCGAGTGGCCACGGACGTCCTGATCCAGGGCATGCATCAGCTTGTCCAGCTTGCGGATGCCACCGCGCGGCGCGCGGGGCTGCACGATCTGCTTCGCAGGCCGACCGAGTGCTCGGTTGCGTTTGGCGGCGGCGTCTTCGACAACGCGCCATCGCTTCGCCAAGGCGCGCTGCGGCTGCTGCAGGCCGCGTTCGGCGGCGGCGCGGCCCCAACCGACGAGGCCAACGGCAGCGCGTGGAGCGTTCGTGAGATGCCGCCGCACGCCGCCGCCACCGGAGCTGCGTGGCTCGCCGACGGCGTCGCCAACGATCTACAGCCACAGCAAACCTGGGTACATCGTGTCGCGCTCTGATCTCGTGCTCAAGGACGGCCGCGTGCTGCCCAAGGATTGCTTTGCGGTGACGTTCTCGCGCAGCGGCGGGGCCGGCGGCAGCACGTCAACAAGACCGAGTCGCGCGTCGATCTGCGCCTCGATCTCGAGCTTGCGCGCGCGGTGCTCGGCGACCGCGACGTCGCGCGCATCCGCACCGTGCTGCAGAACCGGCTCGATGGCGAAGGTCGACTGATCGCGGTTTGTAGCGAGCACAAGAGCCAGTACCAAAACTACCGCGCGGCGCTGGATCGCATGGCCGACTGGATCGCGCGCGCGCTCGTGCGGCAAAAGCGGCGCATCGCGACCAAGCCGACGCGCGGTTCGCAGCGCCGCAGGCTCGATGGGAAAAAACGTCGCGGTGACCTAAAGAAGGGCCGCCAGCAGCGGCACGACTGAATCGAACCACGATATGAACGCGCGCACCCTCGAACTCTCCGAACACCTGGCGCGCGGCCGCAGCAGCCTGCTGTCGGCGCTCGACGGCATTGCGTCGGCCGACCGCGATCGCCAGCCCGCGCCGGCGGTCTGGTCCGCCACGCAGGTGCTCGCGCACCTAGGTCGCACCGAAGGCCAGATCGCGGCGTTTTTGCGGCGCATGCTCTACGACGCCGGCGATCTGCCGGCTGCGAGCGATAGCGCCTTGCCGGTGCTGCAGTCCATGCCCGGCCAAGACCTGCTGCTCGATCGCGTCACGCGCTACGAGGCGCCGGAGTTTGCCCAGCCGGATCCGACCCTGGACTTTGAACGAGCTTTCGACAACTGCCGGCGTGTCCGAGACCGCCTGCAGGACCTCGTCGACCGCACCGATAACTTCGACACGTCGGCGATGCAGCAAGAGCACCACGTGTTCGGCATGCTGCAGTTCGACCACTGGATCGCGTTCGCCGGCTTTCACGAACAGCGCCACGCTGGCCAGCTCAGGGAGCTGGCGGTGGCGCTCCGAGGCTAGTCGAGGCCCAGCGCAGCTCGTCGCTACGCGCAGATTCGCCGCTACGCGCAGCGCGCCGCTACGCGTAGATGCCGCGCATGCGCGTCGTCTCGGCGACGCGGTCGACGCCCAGCATGTAGGCGGCGATGCGGTTGGACTCTTGGAAGCGTTGCGCCATGTCGACGGTCGCTGCGAACGAGTCGACCATGATGTGCTCCATGCGCTCCTCGACCTCTTTTTGGGTCCAGAAGAACGACATGCGGTCCTGCACCCACTCGAAGTAGCTGACCGTGACGCCGCCGGCGTTGGCGAGGATGTCGGGCACCACAAACACGCCCTTGTCGTCGAGGATCTTGTCGGCTTTGGCCGTCACGGGTCCGTTGGCGCCTTCGACAATCACCTTGGCCTGCACCTTTTCGGCGTTGCGGCTGTTGATGACGTTTTCGGTCGCCGCCGGAACCAGGATGTCGACCGGCAGCTCGATGAGCTCGCCGTTGCTGATGCGGTCGCCGCCGTCAAAACCGTCGAGCGTGCGCCGCGTCTGCAGGTGCTTGCGGATGCCGGCGAGGTCGAGGCCGTCGCGGTTGTAGAGGCCGCCGTGCACATCGCTGATCGCAACAACCTTGACGCCAATGCGCGCGAGCTGCAGCGCCGAGATCATGCCGACGTTGCCGGCACCTTGGATCGCGGCGGTGCACTCCTTCGGATTCATGCCGAGGTGCTTGAGGGCTTCGCGCGCGCACAGCATGACGCCACGCCCGGTCGCCTCGATGCGGCCCAGGGAGCCGCCGAGGTTGACGGGCTTGCCGGTCACGGACGCCGGCAGGTAGCTGCGGCTGTGCATCGAATACGTATCCATGAACCACGCCATGACCTGGCCGTCGGTGCCCATGTCGGGGGCCGGCACGTCGCGGTCGGGGCCAAGCAGGTCCAGGATGCCGGTTACGTAGCGGCGCGTCACGCGCTCCAGCTCGCCCTTCGACATCTTGAACGGGTCGCAGACGACGCCGCCCTTGCCGCCTCCAAACGGCACGTTGACGACCGCACACTTCCAAGTCATCCACGCAGCAAGTGCGCGGACCTCGTCGCGGTTGACGTCCATGGAGAACCGGATTCCTCCCTTGCCAGGGCCGCGTGCAGTGGAGTGCTGCACCCGGAATCCTTCAAACACCTGAACAGAGCCATCATCCAGCACGACCGGCATGCTGATGGTGATCTCGCGCTCACATGTGCGAAGGATCGCAATGAGGTTGGGTTCGAGTCCGAGTCGCGCGGCGGCTAGGTCGAGCCTAGCCTGCATCGCTTGGTAAGGGTTGTCTTCGCTTGCTTGCGGGTTCATGCCGGGAGAGGGCGCTTGCGTGGCACTGCGACGTCGGGGAACGTAAAGGTAGTGAAGCACGCCAGCAACACAGCTGCCGCCCGAGTTCGTCGGGAAGTGTCGATCGTGGACGGTTTGGATCGCACGGTCATCGCTGGGGTCTGGGCTGGATCGCTCGGCCACACCGTTCGTTGTGTGCCGTGGCGTAGGACGCTGATGGTCCAGAGTGCCCGCGGGACCGCGTATGCCAAGATCTTCTCGGCACAGACTTCGGGGGCGAGGACCGAGTGGCACTGGCTCCATATGCTGCCGATGCTCGGCGTTCGGGCTCCAGACCCCATTGCGAGCCGATTTACGAGTCGGCGCGCCATGATCGTGACGGCGGCAGTTTCTGGCCGATCTCTCGATGCTTGGCTCGTGGATGCCCGCCGGGAGGGCTGGTTGGCGCAAGCCTTCGCCTACGTCTGCCAGGATGTGGCCGACATGGTGGCGCGTTTGCACCGTCAGGGCGTCGTGCACCGGGACCTGAATACGGCCCATCTTTTTGTGGCCGATCCGCGCCTTCCCGACTCGCCGCCGACGTTGATCGACGTCGAACGCATGTTCGAGCCCCGCTGGCGCCGCCGACGCTGGATCGTAAAGGATCTAGCCTCGCTGCTGGCGTCGTCGCCCGTGCCGGTGACGACCCGCGTCTGGTGGCGTTTCCTGCGCGGCTACGCGCCCGAACTGGGGCAGCGAGAGCGGCGTCGGCTGGCGTTCGCGGTGCGCAGAAAAGCCAAGCGCATCGCAGCGCATCAGCCCCGCTACGGGTAGCGGCGTGGCTGCTCCGTAGCTGGCCTGGTCAGCTGGCCTGGTCAGGAGCGCGGCCGGAATGGAGCCAGCCAGAAAGAAGCCATCCAGAAGGGAGCGAGCAAATCAGGCGCGCGGTGCCGTCTTGCGGCGGCGCCTGCTCGAAGCGAAGGCCGCGCCCAAGAGGCCGGTTCCAACGAGCAGCAGCGTGCTCGGCTCGGGAACGGGCGTGGCTCCGCCCGAATCCGTTGCGCCTTCGTTTTCGCTTTCGAGAGGGGCCAATTTCTGGCCCTTCTCCTGGTGAACGAACTCCTGGCGCACGAGCAGATCTTCGGGACCCGCAGGCTTTGCCTTGCGGCTGGCCGATGCTGCGCCGGCCGGATCCTGTGGATCGGACTGCGCGGAGCAAGGTGCAAGGCCGATGAGCGGGGCCGTTGCGATGACGAGGGAGGCGAGGCTTCGGGAGAGTCGCACGTGCGACCTCTGAGGTTGCAGGACACGGATGTCGAGACGGTCGGGAGCGAGAGGCGAGGAGTTCCTGACACTTGCTAGGCTAGCTACAGCGATCGCTCCGGCAAGGCGTGCGAACGGCTTTTCTACGCCTTCCGAGTCGTCATTGCGGTCGACTACAAGGCACGTTACGGTGATCTGCGCCTGGTCTCTGGACGACCGCCGGCGGCTATGCCGCGGGAGGAAAGTCCGGGCTCCACAGGGCAGGGTGGTGGGTAACGCCCACCGTCTGCAAGGACAGGGAAAGTGCCACAGAAATCAAACCGCCGGACTGCTTCAAAGACTCGTTCCGAAAGGCGACGGCAAGGGTGAAACGGTGGAGTAAGAGCCCACCGCACCCCGCACGAGCGGGGTGGCACGGCAAACCCCACCCGGAGGAAGACCGAATAGGAGGATCGCGCGGCCCGCGCCAGATCCTCGGGTAGGTCGTTGGCGGCCGTCCGTGAGGGCGGCTCTAGAGAAATGGTCGTCACCGCTTTCGAGCGGCACCAGAACCCGGCTTACGGAGACCAGGCTTTTCTTCGTTCCGGCTGTGCGCGCCCGGCGCTGCGGATGCAGCGTCGGGTGCGCAGGCTAGTAGTAGCGTCGTGCAGGCGGGGAGTGCGCATACGTTCGGCGTCCGCTGCGAACCTGCGCGGTGCGGCACAGCCGGCTGTTGTCAACATGGATAGTCTGGCGGAACCGACAGCGATCGATGCCGTCAGCGCGGCCATGCATCACGCTTCGACTGGCTGCCCGATGGGTCATCCGCTGCCCACTCCCGTGCCAATGTTGCCGCGCGCGCGGGCCATCCTGGCCGCGGTTCTGGCGCTCGCCGCCTGCTCGCAAGCCCCCGAGCTTGGGCCACAGCCGGTTGAGTCAGAGCTGGTTGAGCCAGAGCTGGGGATGTCGGCCGCGGGACTTCGCTCACGCGTTGCCGCCAGCGCGGACGCCATCGCAAGCTCGGGGATCCAATGGAACGGTGACGCCCAGGGACGAGAGCGTGCGCACCGCGAACACGGCGACAGCTCGGTCGGAACGTGCGGAGACTTGGCGCGCCGGCTGCAGCGGGATCTGCTGGCGGCTGGCGTCCACAAGCGGGACCTGGCGGTAGTGTTCGGCGAGAAGGTGCGGGTTCGCTTTCGCGGCAGCGACGTCGGTTTGAGTGTCCCGCTCGAACTCAACGGCGACCACGCCGCACTGATGGTCCGCGCGGTGCCAGAGCCGTTGGTCTTTGATCTCTGGATGCACGGCCGCGAGCGCGGCACGCTCGCGGGTTTTGGCAACGGTGGCGAATACGAGTGCGAGCCGGTTCTTCCAGTCGATTCGCTGGAGGCGTCCGAGCCCGTCGACTACTGCAGCATGCCGCTTTCCAAGTGGCTGCAGCGCATGCGCGAGCTGGACTACCAGCGCTTTGGCTACACCGCGTGCGACGGCGCGCCGGTAGATGGGCCGGGCCCGCGGCCGCGTGGCGAACAAAGCGGTGGCAGCGATGCGGTCTTTGACCCGAAGCAGTGGAGCAAAGAATGGTGCGGCCCGCGGCTTGTCGTTGCCCGCAAGCGCAGCGACTGAGCGCAGGGTGTCGCTGCGTCCGCGCTAGCGTTGCGGTCGTCGCAGCACTTCGCGATAGCGCTCCAGGATGACCAGCGCCGCGATGCTGTCGGCGAAGTCCTTGCGCTTTTTCGCCTTCATGCCGCCCTGCTTGAGCCGTTCGTGGGCCTCGTCGGTGGTGTGGCTTTCGTCGACGGTTGCGACCGGCAGGGCAAGGCTGTCGTTGAGCTGGTCGACGAACTCCTGCGTTTGCTTGGCGCGATCGCCGACCTTGCCGTCGACGGTCAACGGCAGGCCGACGACGACGCCCTGGGTCTCGCGTTCGCGGCACAGCTCGTCGATCTGACGAATGACGTCTTTGCGATCCTTGCTGTCGATGCGCGGCAGCGGCACCGCGATCGAACCGGTCCAGTCCGTCGCCGCCAAGCCCGTGCGCGCGTCGCCAAAGTCCACCGCGAGGATGCGGGAGCGCGGCCCGAGCGTTGCCTCTTGGTTGTCCGAGTCGCTCACAGCAGGTCCGTGCGGCCCGTTTCCTTCAGGTGCGCGACCATCTTCTTGAGGTCATCGGCGCGGTCCTTGGGGCAAACCAAGACCGCATCGCCGACGGCGCAGACGACCAAGCCTTCGACGCCGAGCAGCGCAACCGTGCGCGCGCCTTCGGCATAGACGACGTTGTTGCGGCTCTCGAGCACGCTGGCATCGGCGCCGTCGTGAAGGGCCAGGTGGTTGTCCGAGTCGTCCGGCTTCAGCACGCGGGCCAGCGCCGGGAAGCTGCCGACGTCATCCCAGGATGCGGTGCACTCGACGACGGCCATGCGCTCGGCCTTCTCCATGATGGCAAAGTCGATCGACGTCTTAGGGGCCGCTTGGAAGGCCTGGGTCAGGTCTTCGCGCTTGTCGTTGGCGATGGCGGTCATCATCCGGCTGCACGATTCGCCGAGCTCTGGCGCGTGCTTGGCCATGGCCTTCTGCATGGCCTTGACCTTGAAGACAAAGATGCCGCTGTTCCACCAGAAGCGGCCGCTGTTGACGAACTCCTCGGCCGTCGCGCGGTCCGGCTTTTCGCGGAAGGCCTTGGCGTGGTGCACCCGTGGGGCCTCGCCGTTGGTTTCGTCGCCGATCTCGACGTAGCCGTAGCCGGTCGCGGGAAACGTCGGCGGCACGCCAAACGTGACCAGTGTTTCGCCGTCGCTGGCGACATCGATCGCGCGCTTCAGCATGCGTTCAAACTCGGCGTTGGGTTCGATCAAGTGGTCGGCCGGCAGCAGGATCAGCGTGGCCTCCGGATCCTGCGCAGCAATCGTCGCCGTCGCGAAGGCGACGCACGGCGCCGTGTCGCGCGGCTCTGGCTCGACCAGAATGTGGTCCGCCGGGAAGTCGAGCAGCAGGCTGCCGATCGCGCGCTTTTGGCGCGGGTTGGTGACGATCCAGCGGTTGCCTTCGCCGCAGATGCCGCTGACGCGCTGCACGGTCGCCGCGATCAAGGACTCGCCGTGGGCAAGCGGCAGCAGCTGCTTGGGTCGCGTTTGCCGGCTTGCCGGCCAGAACCGAGTGCCGGCTCCGCCGGCCATGATCACTGCGTGCACCGAGGACATGTGCCCAGCATGGAGCATGCAGCGATGCGGGTCCAATCCGCGGACGGGTCGTGGACTAGTAGCCGGGGCTCGCAGGCTTTGGCCGGGCCGGCGGCATCGGCAGCACCGGCGATCGATCCGGGGCGCCGGTGCCGACAAAGCCGGTGCGCGCCTGGAGGTTCCGCAGATGGCCGTAGAGACGGAAGCTGACCAGGTTTTTGGCCAGATAGTCGATCAGCGGCATCACCAGAGGGTCGGCGGACTGGCCCAGCAGATTGTCGATCTCCATCTCGACGTCGAGGTAGCCGTCGAGCGCTAGGCTGCCCTTGCCTTTCGCGGCGAGCAGTTCGGAGCGGATCTCGAGGTCGTCAAACACCACCGCATCGGCATCGAGGCGATAGCTCAAATCAAACTGGTTGAAGCGCGGCTGATCGACGGCCGGCAGCTGCGCGTAGATCGCAGTGAATAGCGGCACCTTGCCCAGATCGGCTCGTTCGATCTTGAGCGTGCCGGTCGCTTCGGCGCCCACGACGCTGCTGCCGTCGAGGCGGCTCAGGGTCATGCGGCCGCTCGCCGTGCCCGTGTAGGGCGGGTTGTTCCAGCCGCTGGTGCTAAGCAGCGTGAAGACATCGACGCCGCGAAAGCTCAGATCCGCCGACAGTCTGCCTTCCGGCACGTTGGGGGCCGGTAGCAGGTAGGTCAGCGCCGGCTGGTCGATGCGGGCGTTGCGCAGCTCGCCATCGTGGATGCGGGCTTTGAGCGATCCGAGCTGCAGGCGTTCGGCGTCGGCCGTGAAGACCGAATCGAGTGCTTCGCAGCGGTTGCCAAAGATCGACAGGGAGCCGCGCCCGAGGGTGCCGACAAGCTGGCCGCCGGCGTCCGTGACGGTGCTTTCCGACAGCGTCACCAGTCCGCGGATGTCCTCGACACGGATGCCGCTGCCGCCGTCGGCACCGCTGTCGGCGCCGAGCAGCATGTCGACACCGTCGAGTCCAATCGCGCCGCGAATGGTGGTCGCAAACGGCTTCGTGCACTCCGGCGCGGTAGGGATACGGAAGCGCAGCCGCAGGCCGTCGACGTCGGCTTGGCCGCGCATGCGGCGCTCGCGGATGGCCTTCTTCAGCGGGCCGGAGAACAGGTTGGCTAGGCCGTCGTCGACGGGGAAGTCCTTGGCGTGCACGTCGAACGAGATCTCGGTGCGGCCATCGCCCTCAGGCAGCTGGTGGACCCTGCCGTTGGCGCAGTGCACGACGGCGCCGCCGAGCTCGCCGCGCACGTCGCGGAACGTCAATTCGCCGCCTTCAACGTGCAGTTCGCCGGTCATGTGCTCGGCCGGGCGCGGCAGCATGGGGGCCCGCGACTTTACGTCGACAAGCTGCACGACGACCTGGAGGTCTTCGGCGGACATGTTGCGGGTGGTTTCGCCGCCGTCAGGTTGCTCGCCGCCATTGGGCTTCTCGCCGCCATCGCGTGCGGACGCGTTGGAGCGATGGCGGCAGACCAGGTCGACGCGTCCGGATGGCTGCAGCGCCTGCCAGGTTGCGTTGTCGAGGGCGCCGAGTTCGTCGAGGCTCGCGCCGAGCTGTTCGCACAGTTCGAGGTCGCGGACCACAAAGGCGAGATCGTGCACCTTGGGCATCGTCTCGATGTGGCCGAGCAGGGCCAGCTGGGCCGCGGCACCGCTCTGGTGCAGCAGGCGGCCGCGCAGTGCGTCAAAATCGATGCGGGTGTTGGGCCCATTGCCCTGCACGAGCAGCTGGCCGCGCAGGCCCTTGGCGCGCCAGGGCGCGACCGGCAGCTCGATGTCGACGCCGTCCAGCGTCAGCCGCACGTCGTGAAACAGCCCGTCGGCCGCCTGCGGCCGCCAGACCTTGACGCGGCCGGAAAGACGCCCACTCGGGCGCGCCCGGCGCCAGTGCTCGTCGATTTCTTGGACGACTTCGGCCACGCCCTGCCGCAGGTCTTCGTCGACGGCAAGCTGCTCGACGTCGATCACGGCCTCAAAGCTGTCCTCGATCTTGTGCGCCTCGCGCAGCGGGATGCGCCCGTTCATCTTGAGGCTGCCGTCGCCGTGTCGCCCTTCGATGTCGAAGCGAGCTGTCTCCTTGCGAACGCGGATGCTGCCGGTCAGCTGGTCGAGTCGGTACGGGAAGCCCTGCCACTGCATCGCGGCGGACTGCGGGGCAATGTCGACGGCGAAGCCGCCGGCGAGTTCGCTTTGGGGCCGCACGAGCACGTGCACCTCGGTGCGGCCCTCGGGCGCCAGCTTGTTGTAGAGGTCGCCGTCATCATCGAGCAGCGTTGCCAGCGCATCGCGCAGCTCGTCGCAGAAGGCAATGTCGCGCCCGTGGATGTCGAGCGTGGTGCCCTCGTCGGCCTGCTGACGCAGATCGATGCGGCCTTCGAGCGTGATCTCGCCGCCGCCGGTTGCGGCGGCAACCGACGCGCTGGTGTTCTGCAGCAGCAGCACGCCGTCGCGCAGCATGACGCGGCCGCTGGCGTGCTCCACCGGGATCGGGAAGCCGATGCGGTGGCCGTCACCCGACGCGAAGCCGTGGAACGCCATCTTGACGTCGCGCATGCGCAGGTCGAACCCGGTGTCGCCATCGCCCAGGTGGGGGTTGGCGAGATAGAGATCGATGTCGGCGTGCCCTTCTGTCGGGCGCAGTGCGTCGACGACGCGGTTGCCGATCGGAAACGCTCGCAGTGCCTGCAGGACATCGTCGTCGATGCGCACGTTGCGTCCTGTTGCGCGCAGCGTCAGGCTGTCGAGGCCGTCGGCCAGACCGTCGGCGCGGGCGAGCACGTGCAGGTCGCCGATGTCGTTTTTCTGGGTAAACTCGGCGCGCAGCTCGCCGCCGGCACGCGTGTCGGCATGCAGGATGACGTTGGCGGCCCGCACCAGGGACGGCAGCTCTTCGGCGTCGAACAGCACCTCGCGGCACTCGGCACGCACTTCGAAGGTGGGGGTGCGATCGCTGGCGGCGGCGGCCGGTGGAATGCGCATGAGCACCGCGAACTCATCGATGTGGCCACCGACCTCGAGGCCCTGCGCTTCGAGCTGGGCGAGGCGCAGCAGCCGCGCTACGGCTGGCTTGCCGAGGGCGACGTCGTTGCCGGTGAGCGAGATCCACGCGCCGCCGGTCTGCAGGTTGAGTTCGCCGGTTAGCGCAAACGTGGCGCGTGGCGCGGCGATGCCAATCGAGCCGGTGAGCTGAAGGCGCTGCGGGTCGCTGGCGAGCGGTGCGGCGGTCAGTGCCAGTTCGGATACCTCCAGCGGGCCCTCGTCGGGGCACAGGTGCAGCAGGGCACGGCCGCTGCGGATCTCGATCACGGGGATATCGCCGCCGCTTTCGCTGTCCGCGGGCGGCTGCTGCAGCAGGTCGTTGGCCGTCGGCCAGTCCGGTCCCGCTTCGAGTTCGACGCCGTCGAACGCGATGTGGCGCAGCGCGAGGCCCTTGCCGAATGGGTCTGCCTGGACGTCGACATGGCCGCGGGCGACGCGCAGCAAGGTGCGCTCGGGATACAGCGGATCGGCGATTGCGAGACCTTCGACCGCGAGCCTGCCGGCCTGCAGCTGCACGCTCGTGGCCGCTAGCTGCGTTTGCGGGCGCAGCCGCTGCTGCAGCTCTCGGCGCACAAAATCCGTAGCTACGGACGAGTTTTGCAACATCGCCCAAGTGACGATTCCCAGGACGACCACGATGGCCGTCGACAACAGCAGGATGCGGCGCCAACTCATGTGCCAAACACTGTAGCGAAACCGGACGGCAACGTTGTTGTGCAACTTCGAACCTCGCAGAACTCGTTGTTTCAGGCGGTTCTAGGCTGTTCTCGGGGGTTTGGCACGAAGCCGCTCGAAAGCGGCTCTAGCCGCCCGAATTCAGGCGATGCGACCCGCGCGATGGCGTCTATGAATCGCGTGTCGGTGGCCTGATCGCGACCGGCAAACGTCGAGAACGGGCTCCAAATCACGGTTTCTGTCGCGATTTAGGGTTGACAGCTTCGCGGATGCGGTCAAACTTCGCGCCTGTTCGCGGGAGGCACGACACTTCGTCGTGACCGGTCGAACGATTCCCTACCAAGCAGAGAGATTCCATGGCTGCCAAGAAGAAGACCAAGAAGAAGGCCGCGAAGCGGACCGCCCGCGCCAAGGGCCCGGTCGAGCTGATCATCTCGAAGTCGCGCACCAAGGCCGCGGTCAAGAAGTCGAACGTCTCGTCCGAGTTCTACGGCGCGCTCGACGAAGCCGTCCGCACGATGATCGCTGGCGCCGAAGGCCGCGCCATGGCCAACGGCCGCAAGACGCTCCGTCCGCAGGATCTCTAGTCCGCAGGATCTTCGAGGACAGGATCTTCGAGGACTGGATCTTCGAAGACTGGATATCCAGGGACTGGAAGCTCTAGCTCTAGGATATCTGGCCGAGCGTCGGAACCTTCCGGTTCTGATGCATTGCCTGCTCCGGTAGACGGATTCGATCCGACTTTGGTTCGACCGGCTCTTGAGCGTGCGCGGCGGTGAAGGTTTCCGACCTTCCGGTCAGCCGGCGCGAGAATGCCCCTGTAGTGCTGCGCACTGCAGGGGCATTCTGCATTGGGGGCACTGCCTTTCGGCCCGAGCCAGCCTGCGCCCGCCGGGAGGCGCCGGCAGCTACTTGCCGGCAGCCTCTGCGTCGCCGTGGTCGTGGGGCACGTCGAGCGTCTCGAACGCGGCACGTTCGCTCGCGATCATCTGGGCACGCATCTGCTCGGCGATGCGCTCGAGGCTGGCGTCGCTGGCGTCCGGCGCGACCGTGATCGGATCGCTGTAGTGCACGGCGAGCTTGGCGAACGGTTTGGGCACGCACATCCGGTCCCAGCTCCTGAAGCGCCAGGCGCGACTCATGGCGACGCTGATCGACACGACGGGGGCGCCGGTCGCGCGGGCCAGCCAGATCGGGCCAACGTTGACGCTGTGGCGGGGGCCGCGCGGCCCGTCGGGCGTGATGACGAGCCGACCACCGGCCTGGATCGCGGCCTGCATTTCGCGCATGGCGCGGGCGCCGCCGCGGCTTAGCGAGCCGCGGATGACGCGGTAGCCAAACGCGTCGAGCGCCTGCTTGGCGAGGGAACCGTCGCCGCTTGGCGAGACCAGCACTTCGAAACCGCGGCGGGCGTGGTCGCGCATGGGCATGAGGGTCAGCATGCGGCCGTGCCAGAGGCTCAGAATCAGCGGTGCGTCAGCCCTCAGCAGCTCCAGGCCCGCGGCGCCGGTGCGGTGAACACGCCACGTTTTGGCGATGGCCGCCAGGGTGCGCGGCGCGAGGCCTTCGGCGACGGCCGACCCCATCCGGCGCCGCAAGCGGCGAAAGCCAACGAGGTGCTTTTGATTGCGGCCCTGCGCTTGCCGTTCGTCGGTGCGCCGTGCAACGACGGCGCGCCGCGCCGCGCGCTCGGCGCGCGCGCTTGCCTGGGTGGGTGGCTTTGGAGCCTGCTGCGTGTCCGACTCGCTGTCCGACATGGCTTCAGCATGCGGTATCGCGATGCGCAGGTGGGCTGCAAAGCCGGGTTTCCGCCACAAAGGTCTGCTACAACGTGACCGAACAACTGGCGAGATTCCCCGCCGGTTCCTTAGCCGCATGCAAGCCCGTTCTTCCAGTCCCGCATCCGCGAGTCCAACACCCGCGAGTCCCGCGCAGCTAGCTGTCATCGATCAGGCGATCGCCCGGCACGAAGGCATGCGGGGTGCGACCCTTGAGATCTTCCACGCGATCCAGCGCGAACTCGGCTACGTGCCGCACGAAGCGACGGCCCGCATCGCGACCGCGCTCAACTGGACGCGCGCCGACGTGCACGGGGTGTTGACCTACTACCACGACTTCCGCACGGCGCCGCCCGGCCGCCACATCCTCAAGGTGTGCCGCGCCGAAGCGTGCCAGGCCATGGGGCAGGACGCGCTCGAGGCGCATCTAGAAGACGCCCACAGCGTCGCCGTAGGAGAGACGAGTGAGGACGGTGAGCTGACGGTTGAACCGGCGTACTGCCTGGGCAACTGCGCGCTTGCGCCGTCAGTGCTGCTCGACAACCGGGTGCACGGCTGCGTGGGCCCGGAGCGGCTTGACGCGTTGCTGGCACGGGCCAAGGCAGACCATGCCTCCGCGTCCTCCTCCGCCGCCGCGTCCTCCTCCGCCGCCACGAACGGAGGCCAAGCATGAGCGCTCCTGTCACGGTCTACGTGCCGCGCGACAGCGCCGCACTTTCGATGGGCGCCGACGAGGTTGCCGATGCCATCGTCCAGCACGCCGCTGCGGCGGGCCGCGAAGTTCGCATCGTGCGCAACGGCTCCCGCGGCATGCTCTGGCTTGAGCCGCTGGTGGAAGTTGCCGTGGATGGCGCCGCGGGCGGCGAGCGCATCGCCTACGGGCCGATGTCGCCCGAAGCCGTGCCGGGGCTCATCGCCGGCGGCATGTTCGACGGCAAGGCGGCGGCGGGCGAGCATGCAGGGCTCTGTCTAGGGCCAACCGAGCAGCTGCCTTGGCTGCAAAAGCAAACGCGATTGACGTTCGCGCGCTGCGGCGTCACCGACCCGCTCGACCTCGAGCAATACCGCCAGCACGGCGGCCTGGTCGGTCTCGAGGCAGCGCTCGCCATGGCGCCGGCCGACATCGTCGAGGCCGTGGTCCAGTCCGGGCTGCGCGGCCGCGGCGGCGCCGGCTTCCCGGCCGGCATCAAGTGGAAGACCGTGCTCGGTGCCGAGGCGGATCAAAAGTACATCGCCTGCAACGCCGACGAAGGCGATAGCGGCACGTTCTCCGACCGGATGTGCATGGAGGGCGATCCCTACCAGCTGCTCGAAGGCATGGCCATCAGCGGCCTCGCCGTCGGCGCGACCGAGGGCTACATCTACTTGCGCAGCGAGTATCCCGATGCGCTGGTGGTGCTCACGACCGCGATCGAGCGGGCGCGCGCGGCGGGCATGCTCGGCAGCAATGTGCTCGGCTCGGGCAAGGCGTTTGACGTGCACATTCGTCTCGGCGCCGGCAGCTACGTCTGCGGCGAAGAGACCGCGATGCTCGAGAGCCTCGAAGGCAAGCGCGGCATCGTGCGCGCCAAGCCGCCGCTGCCGGCTCTCGAAGGCCTGTGGGGCAAGCCGACGGTGGTCAACAACGTCATGACGCTGGCCGCGGTCCCATGGATTCTGCAGCACGGCGGTGCCGCCTACGCGGCGCACGGCACCGAGCGCAGCAAGGGCACGCTGCCCTTCCAGCTTGCCGGCAACATCCTGCACGGCGGCTTGGTGGAGGTCCCGTTCGGCACGACCCTTCGCGAGCTGCTGCACGATTTCGGGGGCGGCAGCGCGAGCGGCCGACCCATCCGCGCGATCCAGGTCGGAGGCCCGCTGGGTGCCTACCTGCCGGAGAGCAAGTTCGACACGGTGGCCGACTACGAAGCGCTGTCGGCCGCCGGCGGCCTGCTCGGCCACGGCGGCATCGTCGTCTTTGACGACACGGTCGACATGGCGAAGATGGCCCGCTACGCGATGGAGTTTTGCGCCATCGAATCGTGTGGCAAGTGCACCCCATGCCGGATCGGCAGCACGCGCGGCAAGGAAGTTGTCGAGCGCATCGTCGAGGCCGAGAGCAGCGCCGACAAGAAGCGTCAGGAACTGCTGCTCCGTGATCTGTGCGACACCATGACCAGCGCGTCGCTGTGCGCGATGGGCGGGCTGACGCCGCTGCCGGTGCTGTCGGCGATCGACCACTTCCCCGAGGACTTCGGGCTGCAGACCGCTTCGGTCTGAGTTCTCTGATTGCTCGGCGGCGCGGGGTTCGGCAGTGCGGCGCGGCGCGGCGCGGCGCTTGCGCCAGCCCGCCCCCGCCGTCCGCCGCGGCCGCTCAGAGCTGCCCGATCACGACCTGCAGCGAGTTGCTGGCTGTGACCGATGTGATCGCCAGCTGCGCATCGAGTTCAAAAGGGATGAGCTGATGATCCAAGCTTGCGCCAACCAGGGCGATGTCGGCGGGGATCGCAAGCCCGGTTGTGACGCTGCCGGTCGTGGTCCAGGTGGTCGCGACGAAGTCGGGTGACACGAGCAGGTCGCAGCCCGGCATGCCCTCGACCAGCAGCGTCGCGAGTGGCACCTGGCCGGCGGCCAGGCGGGTCAGGCCGCTCACGGCAAAGACGAACGCCGGACTCGGCAGGCCGCTGCCTTCGGCGAGAAACGTCGACCCGATCCACGGCAGGCGCGTTGCGGCCAGGCTGTTGGCGCCGCCAGAGCTTGGGCAGCCGGGGCCGCCAACTGCGACGGTTGCCGGGCACGTTGTCGTCATGCGCCAGACCTGGCCGGACAGGTTCAACGCGGCGATGACGAGGTCGCCGTCCGCCAGCGTCGCCATGGCGCTGGGACCTGCTGGCGCGCCGTTGCCCAAGGCCGACCAGCTGGTGCCGTTCCAGCGTGCCAGCCGCTCGCAGGGCACGGATCCCGCAGCAGAAAACTGGCCGCCAACGGCCAGGTCGCCGTTGCCGAGCACCGCCATCGAAAAAACGGACTCGGAACTCGAGGCTCCGACACCGCCGCCGAGTGGACTCCAAGCGCTGCCGTCCCAGCGGGCGATGTTGTTGGCGGGCTGTCCGCCGGCCGTGGTGAAGTCTCCGCCAGCCACGAGGTCGCCGTTGGGCAAGACCTGCAAACTCCAGACGGTGGCGCTGAAGGGCGCAGCGACGCCTCCTCCGAGCGAGGTCCAGGCCGAGCCGCCCCAGCGGGCCACGCGTGCGCCTACGGAGGTGAAGCTGCCGCCCGCAATCAGGTCGCCGTTCGGCATGGCGGCGAGCGCGTAGACCTGACCCGAAATGCCGCTGCCGAGCGTGGACCAGGACGTGCCGTTCCAGCGGGCGATGCCGTTGGCCGGCACGCCGCCGGCCGACGTCAGGTTGCCGGCGACGACGAGGTCCCCGTTTGGCATCGTCGTCATGGCGGTTGCGATCTGAGCGTTGGCCGTGCCGCCGGAGTCCAACCCGGCGCCCAGGGGAGACCAGCTCGCGCCGTCCCAGCGGGCGATGTGGCTGGCGGCGACGCCGCCGATGTTTTCAAACAGGCCGGCGACGAAGACGTCGCCGTTTGGGGATGTGGTCATCACGTACGGGATGCCGTCGGCGGCCGAAAGTGGCCCGAGGGGGGCCCACGACTGGCCGTCGAAACGGCCGATGTAGTTCACCGTCTCGCCGGCCAGCACCGTGCAGGTGCCGCACGCGACCAGGCCGCCGCCGTTCGGGATTGCGTCGAGAGCGAACACGCCGCCGCTGCCGCCGCCCGTGCCCAGCGCCGTCCACGTGCTGCCGGTCCAGTTCGCCAGGTTGCTGACGCCCACGCTGCCCGCGCGCACAAACAGCCCTCCGGCCACCGCCTCGCCGTTGGCCGCAACGGAGAGCACGTTGACCGTGTCGAACGGGGTGTTGCCGATGCCTTCGTCGGCGCCGCCGTTCGCGGGCAAAGGCAGCCAGGTCGAGCCATCCCAGCGCGCGACGCGGTTGGCGTTCGCCGTGCCCGCCTGCGTAAAGCGACCGCCCGCCAGGATGTCCCCACTTGGCGTCTGCGCGAGCGTGTGCACGCTGTCGTTCATGCCGGCGCCCATTGGCAGCCAGTTGGCGCCGTCCCAAATCGCCACGCGCTTGGCGATCTGGCCGCCAGCCGTCGTAAACAGGCCGCCGGCTACCAGGTCGCCGTTGGCGAGCACGTGCAACGAGTTGACGTTGCCGTTCAGGCCAAGTCCCAAGCCGGTCCACGAAGTCCCGTTCCAGACGGCCAGGCCGTCGGCCGGGGCACCACCGGCGACGGTGAAGTTGCCGCCCGCCACGATGTTGCCGTTGGGCAGCGTGGCCAGGGCATTCACCGTGGCAGGAAGCGTGCCCAGCGCGAGCCAGCTGGTGCCGTTCCAGCGACGGACGCCGCCGGCGCCGCCGATCAAGAGGTTGCCGTTGGGGTGCGTGTAAGCGGTGCGAACGCTCTGGAGGGGGACCTGCTCGGGGAGCCATGCGGTGCCGTTCCAGCGCACGAAGTCCACGGCGCCGGGCTGTCCGATACGAGCGGTGACCCAGAGCTCGCCGGAAGGCAGGACCAGGGCGCGGTCCGGGATGAACGGCAGCGGTGGCAACGCAGACCACGACGCGGTGGTTGGGTTCCAGGTCGCCACACCTTCGGCGGCGATCGTGCCCGCTTGCCAAAACTCACCGACGACAACCAGCAGCTCCGGCGCGGGGCCGGAGCCGTCGGAGTCCCAGTGCACGGCATGAAACACTTCGCGATTCACGCCGGCCCAGCCTGCGTTTGGCAGCCATGGGTTGCTGCATTGTGACAATAGGGGGCCGGTTGCGGCGAGCAGCGTCGCCGTCATGAGCACGGGTGTTTTCAGCACAGCTCAGATTCTAGAAGGGGCTACGGCGGCACGCTAGCGGACCGGTGAGAACGAGCGATTGCGACGCTGGCGCTGGGCTTATGCTCCCTACGCTATTTGGCGAACGCGCCAACGTCATGGGAGTGTTTGGGGCTGGACGCTGCGCTGGTGCCTTCTACCCTTCTACGACTAGCGGAACATTCGTGATCCATAGGATGATCGCGAGAAAGGAGAGAAAGGGAAATGAGAAGGAACACACGAACCGGCCTGCTGCTTGCGTCCGTGGCTCTCGCAAGCCACGCCACGGCCCAAGAATCCGATGCCGTGCTGCATGCGCCATTGGCGGTGCTACCGGTCGATTCGGCCCCGTTTCAGAAGCTGGTGGATCTTGACGGCGACGGCGATCTGGATGCCGTTGGCACGCGGGCGCACCAGAGTGGCTCGGGCTCAGAGATCTACGTCTGGCGCAACGACGCCGGCGCGTTCTCTCTCGTCTTGCTGGCGACGCTGCCAGAAGGGTCGGGCATTGCGGCCGGTGCGCAGCGGCCGACACGGCTGCCGCTGGCGATCGCGGACTTTGACGGCAACGGGCTCGAGGACTTTGCGGTGGTCGCGCAGTCGCGCATCGAGAAGTTCTTTTCGCAGCCAGGGCTGACGTTTGTGCAGCAGACCGAGACCTTGACCCCGGCCGTGACAGGTCTCAAGTCGATGGCTGCCGGCGACTTTGACGGCGATGGTCTCGCGGACTTGGCGATAGGCATCGCGTGGCCCTCGGCCAACAACAGCCACCTGGTGGTGCACTTTGGTTCGGGCATCACGCAGGCGGTGCAATCGTTTCCCGAGGCGGGCGTGACGGTTCAGGCTCTCGAACTCGATGGTCAGCCGGGCGACGACCTGATGGTCTACGACCCAAGGGATCCGTATGCGCGGCTCTACCACGTGGTCGCCGGCCAGCTGACGTTCCAGCGGCAGCTGTTCGCCTCCAATCCGGCGCCTGCGTCGGGCTGGCGTTGGGTAGGCGGTGATGTCGATGGCGATGGGGACGTTGACGTCGTGGCGTTTCGGCTCTACGGCGGAACGCTTGCGCCGCCGGATTATCACGTCTTTCGACGTACCGGACCGAATGCCTACGTTCCCGAGGCGCCTGTTCTCGGCGGGCCGGCGGAGTACCTAGCGGACGTCGATGGCGACGGCGACCTCGACGGCGTCTGTTGCGGCGGCAGCGGCGGCGGCGGCGGCAATCCATACAACTTCTGGCCGGAGCTCGGCTTTGCCTCGACGTTCGAGATTGCGATCAATCAAGGCGGCGGCGACTTTGCGCCGGCTTTCCGATTCCCTGGAGCCGGCTCACAGAGTCTGGCGGGTGTCGGCGATCTCGATGCGGATGGCGATGTCGATTTGGTCGCTGGGCGATGCGTCTTTTATGGCGACGGGCCGTGGGCTGCGCAGCCGCTGCCGCGCATTTTAGGGGCCGCGACATCGTGCGAGCCGCTCCGTTTTCACGACCTGGACGATGTCGACCAGGATGGTGATCCGGACCTCCTGCGCGGGCGCAACCGTGGCGACGGCTCGTTCGACTTTGCGCCGCTGCTGCCTGCTGCGCCTTCTGGGATGCAGTTTGTTCTGCAGCCGTTGGCGTGTGATGTCGATGGCGACGGTGCGCGCGATCGCATCCGCGCGATGCAGCAGACGGCGACGGGAATCTTCACGGGCCTTGTCTGGCAGCGCAACAACGGTGGCGGGCACTTCGACAACATGGGAGCCATTGGGCCTCCGAGCCAACAGCTCTCCGGCTGGGTTGCTCTTTCGAACCCCGACAACTTTTTGGTTGCGGACTTTGATGGCGATGGCGACGAAGACGTGTTCTCGCAGCTGACGATGGAGCTGTTCTGGAATCAGAACGGTGCCTTTTCCGATCCTGCGCCCTACCAGCTGCCGGTGGCGGGAACGGTCGACGGGGTTGCTGACTTTGATGGCGATGGCCTACTCGATCTAGCGGTGCGCGCGAGCAGCAGCCTGCAGGTGTTGGCCGGCACGGGGCAGCCAGGCAGTTGGTTTGTGCCCTCGTGGAACTCTGCGGCGGTCGCGGGGGTCATCCCGGCAATGCCGGGCGCGACCGTTGTGGGCGACGCCAACGAGGACGGGTTGCCCGACATCGTTCGTCCAATGGACGACGAAGCCCTGCACCTCTTTGTCAACCAGACGCCGCCGGGGGGGCCGATCGCGTTCGCGGACGTTGCGCTGCCGATCGGAGACCTGTGGCAGAACTCGCCGTGCAACGTCACCGCGTCGCTGGGGGATGTCGATGGCGATGGCCGCACGGATCTCGCCGTATCTGGGATTCTCGGCGAGGTCGGTACCGTTGCGGTGCTGCTCCGCCAGGGTTCGGGCGCCGGGAGCTACGTCGTGCGGCGCTTTGCCGCTCAAGACGGATTCCTCGTCGATGCTGACGGCGATGGCGACCTCGACCTTGTCGGCCAATACCTCGCCAAGAACCGCCGTTTCGAAGGCTCTGCTGCCGGTCTGCGTCAGCAGCGCTTTGCCGGTGTGCCCGGCGAAGCAGGCGCTGTGCCGGTGCTTGGCGGCACGGGGCCCTACCGCGTCGGCAACGTGCACACCCTGCGGCTGCGCGGGATCCCGGGGCCGACGATGGCGCTTCTTGGCCTCGCTCTCGGCGAAGCGGCATTGCCCAATACCCCGCTGCCGGGCCTGACGCTCTACCTCGACCCGGGCTCGCTGCTGCCGCTGCCGATCGCCATCACGCAGCCTGGCTTGGGCCGCGCAGCCGCCAGTGCTGCGGTGCCGCTGCCGATCCCTGCGGGGCTCGAAGGCTTCACGTTTTTCGTGCAGGCGTTCGTTGCCGACAGCGCAGCGGCATCCGGCTACTCGCAAACCAACCTGCTGCGGCTGCGGGCGGGAACGTAGCGCGGGCCGCTACCCCCCGATCGTCTTGACCAGCAGCCCGCTGCTGGACACGCCCTGGGGCGCGGCTGCATCGAGCACGAAGGCCTGCACGTAGAACGAAACGCCCTGCAGCCCCTGCACGAGCTGGATCGGCAGCGAAGCCGACGCGGCGGCGCGGCCTTGACCGTCGGTGGGGATCGGCAGCGTGCCCACGACCGTCGTCGCGAGGTCGAGGTGCAGCGTGAGTCCCGGCAGCGGCACGTTGGGCTGCAGCTGTTCGCCGAGCGAAATGCCGAGCACCGCGACGGTGGGGCCGGGCACGCCGGTGAGCGTCAGCACTTCGGTCTCACCAACGCGGAACGGCCCGGTCGCGCCGAGCACCGGCACGGCGCCGTCTTCGCCGGCCACCCCTTCGTAGCGCTGCACGCGGCGGCCGGCGCTTGCGCCGTGGTAGCGACGGTTTTGCACCATCAGCGTGCCGATCAGGTCGGCGTCCCCGTCGGCGTCGCCGTCAGCTGCGAAGCCGTCGAGAAATGCCTGACGCACGACGTCGTAGTTGGCCAGCGTCGGCGGCGTGGACCACGACAAGCGCCGCAGCACGATGCCCACGTTGGGGGCACCAGGAATCGGCCCGAACGCGATGTCTGTTTTCCCGTCTTGGTCAAGGTCGGCAATCGTGACGCTGGCGCGTCGCGCCGGGCTGGGCACGCTGCTATTCATGGCAATCTCCTCGCCGACGAGCGGATACGACGCAAAGGCGATGTTGCCCGGACCGGTCGACTGGTTGAGGAAGAGCACGAGCTCGCCGCTGCTGTTGGGACGGACAAAATCGACTCGGCCGTCGTCGTTGAGGTCGCCGATTGCCATGGCAGCCGGCTCGAATGGCATCCGCGGGGTATTCCACGAGGTGACAAACCATGCGCCCACCACGCCAGTTGCGCGGCGAACGTGCAGGCCGTTTTGTACCCCTGACATCAACAGATCGAGGAGGCCATCGTTGTCGAAGTCGACGGCTTGGTCGACGCGCCCGCCGCTGATCTGGTTCCAGAGCGTGCCCGGCGAGAACGTCTGGTTGTTGTTCCAGAAGACCTGGCTCTGGGCACCGATGCCAGACTGTGACTGTTGGTTGTAGATTCGCTCCTGATCTCCGTCGCCGTCGAGATCGATCGAAAATCCATTGTCGGCACGACTGACGCCGGGGTTGCCGACTTCGACGCCCGGTGCACTGCAGGCGCCGATGTAGTGGAAGTGGTTGGCGCCGTTGTTTTGGGCCCAGACCATGTGCTGAAACTGGGGCGGGCTGCCGGGGATATAGAGCCCCATCAGGCGGTCGAGATGGCCGTCGCCGTCGACATCGCACTGTTCCGGCGGACCCAGTGAAAAGCCTGCTGGCGGGGTGACGGGCTCTAGCACCGTCGTAAACTGCCCGTCGCCACGGTTGATCAGAAAGGGGCCCATGTCCGTATCGCCGTCGCGGTCGAGGTCGTCAAAGTCCCGGCTGCGAAATACGGTTGTTGCGGACTTGCCGCCGGCGAATGGCATCGGCTCGCGATCCCATGGTCCGTCGCCCCAGAACACGAACCGGCTTGCGACGATGTCGACGTCGCCGTCGCTGTCGATGTCGGCTACTCCGGCGAGCTTGCCCGAGCCGGTGCCCGGCGCGGTCCAAGCGGGCGCAAACGCACCGCTGCCGTCGTTGATGCTGATCTCGATCGAGAGCCCCGACCAGTGGAACGCCGTGCCGCCGAGTCCGTAGCCGACGCCGTCGAGATCGCCGTCGCCGTCGATGTCGACCAGGCGTTCGGCCGGGCCGCCGATGGCGTGGCCGCTGGTCGAGAACGTTGCCGCACCGGTGCGCTCAAACACCCGGTAGTAGCCCACGCCGTTGGTGCCGGGTGCTCTTCGAAAGCACACCAGGTCCGTGTCGCCATCGCCATCGAGGTCGCCGCCGGTCCACGCAAACGGGTTGTTGAAGGTTGGCGGCAGCGCCGCGGCGAAGCTCTGCGTGGTTTGCAGCTGCCCGCCGTTGACGACGTAGGCATAGGCGGTGCCGCTGTCGCTGTCGGAATACAGTAGGTCCACGCCGCCGCCGCCATCAAGATCGAGCGACTCAAGCTGCACGCTTGTGAAAAAGTTCGTAGGCAGCGGTTCGGTGAGGGTTGTGCCGCTCGCCAAAAAGACATCGAGCGACGCGATCAAGTTGCCGCCGTTGTCGGCGGCGACCGCCACATCGATTGCGCCATCGTTGTCGAAGTCGCCTGCTGCGACGGCGCGCTTGCCACTTTGGGTGACGGCCTGAACCAGGAAGTCTTTTTGAAACTGAAAACCCGGTTGCGCGGTGTAGCGGATGGCCGTGGCGCGGCCGGCAACTACGAAGTCGTCGCGACCATCGCCGTCGAAGTCCGCCACCGCGACCGGCAATTGGCCGTTGTTGCTTTCGATCGCCGGTTCGCTCCAGACGTCGACGAGAGCGCCGCCGTCGTTGCGGTAAACGCGCAGCGTGCCGTGATTGATGTCGTATGTGATGGCGAGCACGTCCATGTCGCCGTCGCCATCGCCGTCAAAGACCTGCAGGAAGCGAGTGTCGAGCGGTGCGAGCACGGTCGGAGCGTGCAGCAAGGATCGAGAGTCCTGGGCGAGTCCGACGGCCGATGAAAGCAGTGCCGCCAGCGAGAGAGTGAGTTGCTGTTGGGATCGCATGATCTTCCTATTGGCCAATGGTTAGCGTGACGCCGTTGCTGAGCTCGGCAGCAAGCAGCCCGGCGACGGGAATCGTCAGCGCCTGTAGCCGGAAGCGTTGGCCATCGAGCGCAGGGTTGTTGGGGATGCCGAGCGGGACCGTGACCCGGCCCGCCGCTGTTGCGCCGAAGCCGAGGAACGCCAGCCCGCCATCGACGAAGTAGTCGCAGGCGCCGGAGCCGAGCGGGTGCACGGTCGTCGTATCGTTGCTGATCATGACGACGCCGAGCCCGGGGGTAGATGCGTGCGCGATGTGGATCGTCGCGGTGGTGCCGCGAACAGGGTCATCTGACCAAAGCTGCGGCGGCACGCGCGTCGTCGGCGTGCAGCCGTAGCCGACGTCTTGGCTGGTTGCGTGGAGTTCGAGAATCCATGGCTCCGCACCGAACTGCGGGTGCTCGGCCGCAAACAGCAGTTTGCCGCCGGACAGCGTCAAGAACCTCGGCGTCGCAGACGCAGGGCCGGGCATCAGATCGGCAGCGAGGCGCGTGCCGGCCGGGGTGCCGTCGGTGTGCCAGAGCTCGTGGCCGTGCGCGCGGTCGGTGCCGAGAAACCACGCCTGCCGCTCGCCGGTGACGAGCGGTTGGTCGAGCACGTTTCGGGTCAGTAGCGAAGAGCCGGCAGGGGTGCCGTCGCTGAACCACAGCGAGCGCCCGCCGTCGGTGCGCGCGTCGACGAGCACACCGCCGCCGAAGTCGTAGTAGCCGTTGACGACCAGTGTGGAGTTGCTTGCCGGCGCCAGCTCGAACGCCGGCCTCGTCCCGGCTGCGGTTCCGTCGCTCACCCAAAGAACGTTCGCGCTACCGACGGTTGTGTCCGCGAACCACAGGAGGTCGCGGGTGCTGGCGAGCCACGAGATGTTTGCAGGCAACCCCGAGGCGCCGGGCAGGCCCGCGGCCGTGCCCGCGGGCGTGCCGTCGGTGACATGCAGCTGGGCGTCTGAGCCCAAAAAGTAGAGCCGTTCGCCAAGCTGCGTCAGGTTGCGCGGCGATGAGCTGTTGGGGCCCGGCTCGAGGTCGGCGAGCATCACGGTGCCGCCTGGCGTGCCGTCATTGAAATACGGCTCCGATCCCATCGCGAACGTCTGGTAGCGAAAGACAACGCCCCTGCCGAGTGCCTGCACTTCGTCGAAACCACCCCATTCGGGCCGGGCAACGACCTGGAACGTGCCCTGCTGGGTGCCGTCGGTGCGCCACAGGTTGGTGCGCAAAAACGGGTCGTCGCACGTGAAATACAAAAGGTCCTCTGCCACCAGCAGGTCTTCGGGATTGGTGTTGTTGCCCAGGTCGATCGCTACGGTCCCAGCCGACGTGCCATCGCTGACCCACAGCGAATAGCCGGTCGTTCCGGCATAGCTGCGAAAGAACAGCCGCGTGCCGACCGCGAGCATGTCGGTGACAATCGGCAGTGTTGGCTGGCTCGATGGCCCGAACTCCAGCGTGCCGGCTTCGCTGCCGTCGCTTCTCACGAGGATCGAAGGATCGCTTGCGCGAAGCCAGTAGGCCGTCCCGGCTGCGTCGACGAAATCAAGCGGCACGCTGGCCGCGGTGGCGCCGCTGTTGTCGCCGAGGTTGGCGAGTCGCTGGCCGGTGTTGGCGACCGGATCGTAGAGCCAGGGTTCGCGTCCTGTCGCGTCGACGGCGGAGAACACGAAGCGGGTGGGGTTGTCGAGCAACGTGAGTTCGTCTGGCTGGTCGGTTGCGCCTGCGCTGCCGATCTGCAGGGCGATACTCGTACCGTTGACGGTGCCGTCGCTGCGAGAAATAGCCGCTGCCGAGAACTGCGGCGCGCTGACAAACCAGGCGGTGTTGCCATCGCGCACATAGTCCAGAGGGATCGCCTGCGGCAGCTGCACCGGATTCGCGGTCGTGCCGTCCGAGGCAAACGTCAGCGGCCCTGGCTGCAGGAACACACGGAATGCGTGGATCAGGATGCGGCTGCCGAGTGTCGACAGGCCGGTGACCGTGCTGAAGCCGGTGAGCGGCACGGAGGTCAGCAGCTGGGTTCCGGCGGGCGTGCCGTCCGTGGCGTAGAGCGTCGCTGCGTCGGTGAAGTAGGCGGTCGCGCCGTTGCTGGTCAGGTAGTTGCCGCTGGCCACGAAGTTGGTGCCGGCCGGCGTGCCGTCCGAGAACCAAATCTCGTTCTGGTCTCGGACGAAGGCAACCTTGCCGCCGCCGACTTCGTGCAGCTGCCTGAGGCTGCAGCCGTTTGGCCCCGGCTGCACATCGGCAACGAGCATGGTGCCTGCGGCGGTGCCATTGCTGCGCCAGAGTTCGCTGCCTTCAGCCGGCGTCGTGGCTTGAAACCACAGCTCGCCAGAGATGGTGGTGAGCTCCTCGGGCGCGGCGCTGTCGCTGCCCGCGGCAACATCGAGCACTTGTATGGACAAGGGGGTGCCGTCCGTGACGACCAGCTCGCGGCCGAGTGCGGCCGTGTAGGCGGCGAAGTAGAGCTGATTGCCGCAGACCGTCAGTTCGCTCGGAAAGGAGCCTTCCGGCCCGGGGACGAGATCAGATACGCGTATCGTGCCGCTGGCCGTGCCGTCGGTTCGCCACAGCTCGCTGCCGCTGCTGGCGTCGTTGGCGACGAAGTAGACATGGCCGGCAAACGTCGTCAGCGAATGCGGCGAGCTTGAAGCCGTGCCTGCCGCGATGTCGGCCAGTAGCGACGCTTGGCCTGTACTTGGATCAAGCGTCCACAGCTCGCGCCCTTCGGCGGCCCGCGTCGCGGCAAATACCACCTGGCTGCCGAGCTGCGCGAAGCTCTCGGGCGTCGAGTCGAGGAAGTTGCGAGGCGTGGTGTCGAGATCGCGAAGCACGCTTGGAGCCTGCGCGGGGACAAGCGGCGCGGCTGCGGCCAGGGCGGTCCAGGCAGCCAGCCGTAGGGGCCGGTGAGAGATCTGGTCGGATGGTTGGTTGTGCATGCTTTGTCTTCTTCCTGATCGCGAGCGTAGGCCAGCGGCGTTCTGGCCGCCTTCGCAATTGCCATGCCTCGCCGCGCCCAGGCGTAACGCGGCGTTTCGCGAAGCGAATTGGCGGTGGGCCGGCGTCGGGTATCCGATGTTTTGCCGAAAGCCCGCCGCCGCCGTCGCCGCCGCCGCCGCCGCCGCCGCCGGCAACTCCTGCGGCGGCCGAGGCGCAGCTTGATCTCGGGCCGGCCGGCCGCCGCGCCGACTTGGTGTCAATATGGATGAGCGTGGGGCGATGGAATCGCTTGGGACGGGTGAGAAGCTGCCTGCCAGCCCCGCTTGGTCTTGACGCGACAGGCGGTTGCGATTGCACTATCTCGCAGGCGGTTCCCCGCCCGCTGCAACGCCATGTATTCGAACAAGGTCACCGACTACGGCACGCCCCAGCGTGTCTCCGACACCACCGTCACCGTCCATATCGACGGCAAGCCCGTGTGCGTGCCCGAGGGCACCTCGGTGATGCGCGCCGGCGTCGAGGCAGGCGTCAACATTCCTAAGCTGTGCGCGACCGATTCGCTCGAGTCGTTTGGCAGCTGCCGACTGTGCCTGGTGGAGATCGACGGCAAGCGCGGCACGCCCGCTTCGTGCACGACCCCGTGCGAAGACGGCATGCAGGTGACGACGCAGAGCAAGAAGCTCAGCGACCTGCGCCGCGGCGTCATGGAACTCTACATCAGCGACCACCCGCTCGACTGCCTGACGTGCCCGGCCAACGGCAACTGTGAGCTGCAGGACATGGCGGGCGCGGTGGGGCTGCGCGACGTTCGCTACGGCTACGAGGGGGAGAACCACCTCGTGCAGGACAAGGACGAATCGAACCCCTACTTCACGTTTGATCCGACCAAGTGCATCGTCTGCTCGCGCTGCGTGCGCGCCTGCGAAGAGACGCAGGGCACGTTTGCGCTGACGGTTGAGGGGCGCGGCTTCGAGTCGAAGATCGCGCCAGGACCGACCAACTTCATGGACAGCGAGTGCGTGTCGTGCGGCGCCTGCGTGCAGGCATGCCCGACGTCGACGCTGATGGAGAAGTCGATTGTCGATGCCGGCCAGCCGGACCACGCGGTGACGACGACGTGCGCGTACTGCGGCGTGGGCTGTTCGTTCCGCGCCGAGATGCAGGGCAACGAGGTGGTGCGGATGGTGCCGCACAAGGACGGCAAGGCCAACCACGGCCACAGCTGCGTCAAGGGGCGCTTTGCGTGGGGTTACGCCACGCACCCGGATCGCGTCAAAGCGCCGATGATCCGCGACAAGATCACCGATCCGTGGCGCGAAGTGTCGTGGGAGGATGCGTTCGCGTTTGCCGCGGATCGCGTCAAGGGTATCCAGAAGAAATACGGTCGCGACTCCGTCGGCGGCATCACGTCGTCGCGCTGCACCAACGAAGAGACCTACCTGGTGCAGAAGCTCGTGCGCGCCGGCTTTGGCAACAACAACGTCGACACGTGCGCGCGCGTCTGCCACTCGCCGACCGGCTACGGCCTCAAGTCGACGCTCGGCGAATCGGCCGGCACGCAGGACTTTGACAGCGTCGAGCACACCGACTGCGTGATCGTGATCGGCGCCAACCCGACGGACGGCCACCCGGTGTTTGCCTCACGCATGAAGAAGCGGCTGCGCGCCAATGCCAAGGCTGGCAGCGCGGGCCTGATCGTCATCGATCCGCGTAAGATCGACCTAGTCGAGACCCCGCACGTAAAGGCCGACTTCCACCTGCAGCTGCGTCCGGGCGGCAACGTCGCCGTCATGAACGCGCTGGCGCACGTCATCGTGACCGAGGGCTTGGAGGCCAAGGACTACATCGCCGAGCGCTGCGAAGGCGACGCCTACGAGAAGTGGAAGGAGTTCATCTCCGATCCGCGCAACTCACCCGAGGGGCTCGAGGAGCACACGGGCGTGCCTCCGGAGCAGATCCGCGGCGCTGCGCGGCTGTTTGCTGCCGCACCCAACGGCGCGATCTATTACGGCCTCGGCGTCACCGAGCACCATCAGGGATCAACTGGCGTGATGACGATCGCCAACCTGGCGATGCTGACCGGCAACATCGGCCGGCCGGGCGTCGGCGTGAATCCGTTGCGCGGCCAAAACAACGTGCAGGGCTCCTGCGACATGGGCAGCTTCCCGCATGAGCTGCCGGGTTACCGCCATGTCAGCGATCAGGGCGTGCGCGATCTGTTTCAGGCGGAGTGGGGCGTCGAGATCCAGCCCGAGCCGGGCCTGCGCATCCCCAACATGTTTGATGCCGCGGTCGACGGGTCGTTTAAGGCGCTGTATGTGCAGGGCGAAGACATTGCGCAGTCGGACCCGGATACCCAGCACGTGCAGAAGGCGCTGGAGTCGCTCGAGTGCCTGATCGTGCAGGACATCTTTATGAACGAGACGGCGAAGTATGCGCACGTCATCCTGCCCGGCAGTTCGTTCTTGGAGAAGGACGGCACGTTTACCAACGCCGAGCGCCGGATCAGTCCCGTTCGCAAGGTCATGCCGCCGCTCGCTGGCTTGGCCGACTGGGAAGTGACCGTGCGCTTTGCCGAAGCGCTTGGCTACACGATGCACTACGAGCATCCGCGCGAGATCATGGATGAGATCGCGCGCCTCACGCCGACGTTCCGCGGCGTCAGCTACGACAAGCTCGAGAAGCAGGGCAGCATCCAGTGGCCGTGCAACGACGAGGCGCCGGGCGGCACGCCCTACATGCACCGCGACGAGTTTGTGCGCGGCAAAGGCAAGTTCTTGCTGACGGAATACCAAGCGACGCCGGAGCGGACCAACAAGCGCTTTCCGCTGGTGCTGACGACGGGTCGCATCCTGAGTCAATACAATGTCGGTGCGCAGACGCGTCGCACGCACAACCAGGTGTGGCACGACGAGGATGTGGTGGAGATCCACCCACACGACGCCGAAAACCGCGGCATCGAGCACGGCGACATGATCACGCTGCAGTCGCGGCAGGGCGAGACGAGCATGCGCGCCATCGTCAGCGATCGCATGCAGCCGGGCGTCGTTTACACAACGTTCCACCATCCGGAGTCAGGCGCCAATGTTGTGACAACCGACAACAGCGACTGGGCGACCAACTGCCCTGAATACAAGGTCACTGCCGTGCAGGTAAAGAAAGTCGCTGCGCAAACCGACAAGAGCGAATGGCAGCAGCGCTTCGACGCGTTCTCGCTGGAGCAGGAGCGCCTCGCCAAGAAGGCCTTCGTCGACGGCGCCGAGCAGCAGCCCGCGAAGTAACGGAGCAAACCGATGAACCCACAAAAGCTCGTCACGATGGCGAACCAGATCGCCTCCTACTTCCAAAGCGAACCCGACCACGCCGAAGCCGTCGCCGGCACCGCCGGCCACATCAAGAAGTTCTGGGAACCGCGCATGCGCCGCGAGCTCCTGGCGCACTTTGACGCCAACGGCAGCGACGGCATGCATGTGCTGGTCGCCGCGGCGCTGACGGACAAGCGTGCGGAGCTGGAGCCGGTGGTGTCTGCGTAGTCTGCGGCGTCACCGTTACATGCCTGGAGGGGGAGCGGGGGAGGTCCAGGAGGGATCTGCGGATTGCCCGTAACCCCTGGCGATTCCTAGGCACCGTAGATACGTGACGGATGCCCCCAAACTGCTCGATCAGATTCGCTTAAGTCTACGCCGGGCCCACAAGAGCCCGCGCACTGCCGAGGCCTACGTGATGTGGGCCGAGCGCTTCATTCGATATTGCGAGCTTCGCCATCCCCGCGACCTCGGTTCGGCGGACGTCGAACGCTTTTTGAACCATCTGGCTTCGGAGCGCGGCGTTGCCGCGTCGACCCAGAACCAGGCCCTCAGCGCTCTTCTCTATCTCTATCGGCGCGTGCTGAATGTGCAGCTGCCGTGGCTGGAGAACTTGGAGTTTGCCGGCCGCAAGCGGCGCATTCCGGTCGTCTTGACTCGTCGCGAGGTCTCGGCAGTAATCGCGGAACTGCACGGCACCATGCGGATCATCGCCGGCATTCTCTACGGCGGG